>JAISYJ010000046.1:0-35424 GCA_031270005.1 Hungatella sp.
TGCTGTCAGAAGGAGATATAAAGATACCATGTATGTATGAAAGAGTAAATATAAACTGTGCAGAGGTAAACTCTACCTGGGTAAGTGGTGGTGGAATTTACTTTTTCAATTTTCAATTATCTTATAATTTTACAATGTAATTGAATTGTTCTCAAAAATATGCTATACTATAACCATCTCAAGAAAAAGGAGCTGATGACTTATGCGTTTTACAATTACAGGGAGAAATATTGAGGTAACACCAGGATTACGCGAGGCAGTCGAGGACAAGCTTGGAAAGTTGGACCGTTTCTTCGCTCCTGCCACAGAAGCAACAGTAAGACTCAGCGTGCAGAAAGAAATACAAAAAATTGAAGTGACTATTCCAGTGAAAGGACATATAATCAGAGCAGAAGAATCCAGTACTGATATGTACGTTTCCATTGATCTTGTAGAAGAGATCCTGGAACGCCAGTTGAAAAAATATAAGAACAAATTAATCGATAAAAAGCTGAATGTTCCCTCCTTTTCCAAAGCTTTTCTGGAAGATGAAACCCAGACAGACGATTATATAGAGATCGTTAAGACAAAGAAATTTGCCATAAAGCCCATGGATCCGGAAGAAGCCTGTGTTCAGATGGAGCTTCTTGGTCACAGCTTCTACGTATTCTTAAATGCGGATACAGATGAAGTCAATGTGGTTTACAAAAGAAAAGGCGGCTCCTTCGGCCTTATTGAACCGGAATTCTAGAATATGCAAAAAGCAGCCAGGACAATTGTCCGGCTGCTTTTTTTATGGTTTATGTCAAGCGGATATCCGCAATGACCAACAGGTCAGACCCTCCTCGGCCCTGCCTGATTCGGTTAAATCCGTGTCAGATACCGCTCTACGCTGGTAATGGCATTTGCGCCGTCAGAAACAGCTGTGGAAACCTGGCGAAGCTGCTTGGTGCGCACATCGCCGGCTGCAAAGATTCCGGGAATATTGGTTTCACAGTCCTCACCTGCCTTTATATAGCCATGATCCATCTCCACTAAGTTGTTAAATGCTTCGCTTTGCGGGTTGATTCCTACCGCTATGAACACTCCGTCTACCGCAAGCTTTTTCGATTCCTCGGTTTTGGCGTTCTTTATGGTCAGGGATTCCACCTGGTCTCCGCCTTCGATCTCCTCTACCACGGTATCCCAGATGATTTCCACGTTTTTCTGGTTAAACAGCTGGGTCTGCAAAGTCTTTGCCCCTCTCAGCTTATTTCTCCTATGAATTAAGTATACCTTTTTACACATTCTGGCCAGGAAAATGGCATCTTCAATGGCAACGTCGCCGCCGCCCACCACTGCCGCCACCTTATTGCGGAAAAATGCACCGTCACAGGTAGCGCAGTAGGAAACCCCCATGCCCGTAAGCTCCTCTTCACCGATTACGCTCAGCTTCCGGTGCTGGGCTCCGGTAGCGATGATGACCGACTTTGTCTCATAGGCCCTCTCTTCTCCTACTACGGTAAATTCCCCGTCAGACGCTTCGATCCGAAGAACCTCGTCTGTGGAAAACTCTGCTCCCAGCTTCTCTGCATGCTCCCGGAACTTCATTCCAAGATCATAGCCGTTAATTCCAGGCAGCCCCGGGTAATTATCCACTTCATAAGTATTAAGGACCTGCCCGCCGCTTGCCACCTCTTTTTCAATTACTACCATCTTAAGCTCAGCCCTTTTACCATAAACCGCTGCCGAAAGCCCCGCGGGCCCGGAGCCGATGATCACCACATCATAAATCTCATTCATATTTATCTACCTGCTTTCTCTATTCTATCTGATATTAAGTTTTCTATCTTCATTATATCTCACCAGCCCTTAAGTATGCAATGCCTGGTCTGTAACAAAATCACCAAAAATGCAAATAGTCCTTTATCCGACCACGTTGCATTATTCCTGACGATTTGATAGAATAAATATATCATAAATCGACAGGAGGGGTGATGTTATGCCTAGAAAAACAGTACTTATAACAGGAGCTTCCCGGGGAATCGGAAAAGCTGTTGCCGTTAAATTTGCTAAAAAGGGATACAACGTGGTCATCAACTGCCTTCACAGTGAGGACCGACTTGTACAAGTAAAAAAAGAGCTGGAAGCATATCAGGTATCTTGTCTTTCCTGCATGGGGGACATGGGGGACATGAACCAGTGCCAGGCGCTCTTTGAACAGGTGCGCAAGCAGTTTGGTACACTGGATGTCCTTGTTAATAATGCCGGCATATCCTACATCGGCCTGTTGCAGGATATGAGCACGGATGCCTGGGACCGGATTATCCGCACCAACTTAACGTCAGTATTCAACTGCTGCAAGCTGGCCATTCCCGGAATGGTAGAAAAAAAGCAAGGAAAGATCATTAACATATCTTCTGTATGGGGAATATCCGGTGCCTCCTGCGAAGTCGCTTATTCCGCTACAAAAGGCGGCATCAACGCTTTTACAAAGGCTCTTGCCAAGGAACTGGCTCCAAGCAATATCCAGGTCAACGCCGTTGCCTGCGGTGCCATTGATACGGAAATGAACCAGTTTCTGGAGGAGGATGAATTAATCGCTCTCATCGATGGGATCCCGGCCGGACGACTGGGAAAAGCAGAGGAGGTAGCTGATTTAGTATACCACCTGGGCTATAAAAATTCCTATCTGACCGGGCAGATCATCGGCCTTGACGGAGGCTGGCTTTAAATTAATACCCCTTACTAAATCATATGTTGGAAAACCCCTGGTGTATACTGGCGCCATGAAAACAGGCTCCCTCACCGGAGCTCTGGGTTTTCCCTATAAAAAGGCACCCGGAAAAAGTAAACCTCTTTCCGGGTGCCCTGATTTCTTAAGACTGCGCTTTTTCTATCTGAACGATAGCAGTCTTCTGCATAGGAATCCTGCAGTTCTTATTGTTGCCGAACTCTACAATAACCGTATCATCTGTCATATCAATGATGACACCATAAAAACCACTGGAGGTCAAAACGCTGTCTCCGATTGCAATGTTTGCAAACATCTCCTGCTGTTTCTTTTTCTCCTTTTTCTGGGGTCTGATTGCGATAAAATACATGAAGCCAAAGATCACTGCGATATAAATGACCCAAAAGCCCACGCCCATGGTACCGCCTGTTGCTGATAACATAACCATTTCCTCCTTATATAACGATCCGCCTACTGCTTGTCCCCTATTTTAGGAGGTCTGACCTGCCATCATACGGCCAAGCTTCTGCTCCTTGTATTCCCCATAACTGTGGTTCTCAATTGCGTCGCGGATCTCTTCCATCATTGTATTATAAAAATATAAATTATGCAATACACATAATCTCATGCCAAGCATTTCTTTTGCCTTTAAAAGGTGCCTGATATAGGCCCTGCTGTAGGACCGGCAGGCCGGACACCCACAGCCCTCTTCAATCGGCCTGTGGTCCAGCTCATGTTTGGTGTTGAATAAATTCATTTTTCCATGATTGGTGTATACATGACCATGGCGGCCGTTTCTTGACGGGTATACGCAGTCAAAAAAGTCCACGCCCCTGTCTACGGCCTCTAAAATATTGGCGGGAGTTCCCACTCCCATCAGATAGGTCGGCTTATTCTCCGGCAGATATGGTACCGTCTCATCTAATATCCTGTACATCTCATCATGGCTTTCTCCCACAGCCAGTCCGCCTAAGGCATAACCGTCCAAGTCCATGGCAGATATGGTTTTTGCATGGGCGATACGGATATCTTCAAAGGTTCCGCCCTGGTTAATGCCGAATAACAGCTGGTCCCTGTTTAAAGTATCAGGCAGGGTATTAAGCCTTTTCATTTCAGCACGGCACCGTTCCAGCCATCTGGTGGTACGGTCTACGCTGTTTTGCATGTATTCCCTTGTGGCCGGATGAGGCGGGCATTCGTCAAAGGCCATGGCAATGGTAGATGCCAGGTTCGACTGAATCTGCATGCTCTCTTCCGGGCCCATGAAAATCTTGTGGCCGTCTATATGGGACTGGAAGTAAACGCCTTCCTCCTTTATTTTCCTCAATCCGGTCAGGGAAAATACCTGAAAGCCGCCGGAATCCGTAAGAATGGGGCGGTCCCAGTTCATAAACCGGTGAAGGCCGCCAAACTCTTTGATTAATTTATCGCCGGTGCGCACATGAAGATGATAGGTATTGGACAGTTCTACCTGGGTTCTGATCTCACGGAGATCATCTGTGGAAACAGCCCCTTTAATGGCTCCTACCGTACCCACGTTCATGAATACCGGGGTCTGGATGGTGCCGTGAACAGTGGTTACCTCGGCCCGCTTTGCGCGTCCATCCTTTGCAACGATCTTATAATTCATCTGTTTTTTTCCCTTTTTCTGCCCACGCTTTTGGGGTACAAAGGTAATATCCGTAGGATATTAACGATTATCAGTTACTTTTGTATTCTCATTCTTCCGCCAAAGCCGCCTTGATCATGATGGCGCATTCGATCCGCTTCTTCTGCATTTCGCAGCCGATATCGTAAGCATCCGTGATGCTTCCGTGGAAGTTGTGGGAGTTAGCCGCACAGCCTCCGCTGCAGTAAAACCTTGCAAAGCAGTCCCTGCACTTGTCCTTTGCATAAACATTGCAAAGCTTGAACTCATCACGGATCTCTGAATTAGTCACGCCTGTGTCCACGTTGCCAAGAAGGAATTTTTCCTCACCCACAAACTGGTGGCACGGATAGAAATCTCCCCATGGAGTCACCGCCAGATACTCGGTTCCGGAACCGCAGCCGGACAGGCGCTTTGCCACACATGGGCCCTGGTTTAAGTCAATATTAAAGTGGAAGAAATTAAACCCTTTTCCTTCCTTCTGCCTGTTAATGTATTCCACAGCAAGATCATCATACTCTTTTAAGATCTGGGGAAGGTCTTCCTCCCTGATGGCATACTCCTCTTCCGGCTGTGCTACCACAGGCTCTATGGACATACTTGTAAAGCCAAGATCCGCAAATTCCAGGACATCCTTTGCAAAATCCATATTATGACGGGTAAAGGTTCCTCTGATGTAATAATCTTTGGTTCCCCGAAGCTGGGCAAACTTCTGGAATTTGGGAACAATCAGCTCGTAGCTGCCTTTTCCATTGCGGAAGGAACGCATATTGTCATTGACTTCTTTACGGCCGTCAAGGCTTAAGACCACATTGCTCATTTCCCGGTTGCAGAACTCCATGATCTCATCGTTTAACAGAACACCATTGGTGGTCATGGTAAAACGGAAGTTCTTATTATATTCTTTCTCTTTTTTCCGTCCGTATTCAACAAGCTGCTTTACTACGTCCCAATTCATCAGCGGTTCTCCGCCAAAAAAGTCTACTTCCAGGTTTCTTCGGTTCCCGGAATTGGCAATGAGAAAGTCCAGGGCCTTTTTCCCAACTTCAAAGGACATAAGCGCCCGTCTGCCATGGTACTCTCCTTCTTCCGCAAAGCAATACTTACAGGCAAGGTTGCAGTCATGGGCAATATGTAAGCAAAGAGCCTTTACCACTGTCTGCCGCTTTTTAAAATCTATCACATAATCGTGATACATATCCTTTGTAAAAAGCTCTCCCTTATCGATCAGATACTGAATCTCCTCCAGGGCTTCCTCTACTTCTGTCTCTCCGTATTTTTCAGAAAGGCTGGTCCGCACTTCTTCTCCAACCTCTTTAGGAAGGGGTTCAGCCTCTTCCATCTCCGGAACCATTCCTGCAGCGATCTCTACGGCATCATACATGACCGGATCCACAGAATGAACAGAACCGCTGTTGACATCCATAATAATATGGAAGCCATTGCTGATATATTGATGAATCACTTGTATTCTCCTTAATTGAAAAGATTAACCTGTTATTGGTTTTTGGCAGACAAGCGAAGGAACCCCTACCGTCATCACGACCGTAGGGGCATCTGCTCATCTGCCTTATGGCTATTCTATACAGTTTAAAATTATTAACGGTTGCTGTTCTCGCAGCTCTGGTTTCCTACTGTACAGGATGTCTTGCATGCTGACTGGCAGGAAGTCTGACATTCGCCGCAGCCGCCTTTTTTCATGGACTCTTTTAATGTACTGGAATTTAAAGTCTTCACGTGTTTCATATACTTACACCTCCTGTATTTGCCTAATTCTTTGAGATTATACCACATGTTTTAGGCGAGTGCAAGATGAATTGCCCCAGGGAACAGGGGAATTGGCCAGCTTCTTCGGGCTATCATCTATATCCAGAGAAAACAGGCGGTATGAATTTTATTATTAGGACATCCAAGAATATCCTCCATACCCATAGAATATACTGAACCAGAAGACAAGATATAAGGAGTAGTTAAATGGAAAAATCAAAGCTTCAGGTCACGCTAAGAAACCTTCTTATCACCTACATACTGACCGGAATCCTGCTGGTGGTCCTGGCCTTAGCACTCTATAGATTCCGGCTGAAGGAAGGACAGATACGCCTGGGTGTCAATGCGGTTTATATCATCGCCTGTCTCTTTGGCGGGGTCTTAATGGGAAAGAGCATACGGCACCGTAGATTCTTCTGGGGCCTTTTGCTGGGGCTTCTATATTTCCTGGTGCTCTTAGCCGTATCCTTTTTATTAAACAAAGGCTTAAACGGCTCCATGAACCAGCTCCTCACCACCATGGCCATCTGCGCAGTCAGCGGAACCGCGGGGGGAATGCTAAGCTGACGGGAGGGTTCCCGGAAAACGCAGAAGGGAGAGCAGAAGCAATCAGCTTCCCTCTCCCTCCTTTTCCGTCCCTCCGGCAAATGTCCGCAAAAACACTGGCGAGGGGAACACTTAGTGAGGCAAATACATCCGAACCTTATCGATCCTGTTTTTATCAAGCTCGTCCACAACAAGGCGGATTCCGCCGCAGACAACCTCTTCTCCCTGTTCCGGGAGTCTGTCAAGCTGTCCGATGATCAGGCCGCCGATGGAATCATAGTCCTCAGACTCCAATTCAAGATTCAGCCTGTCATTTAAATCATCAAGCTTCATAGATCCTTCTACCAGATATTCAAAGGGTTCCACCTCAACCAGTTCATTTTCTTCATCCTCGTCATACTCATCCCGGATCTCTCCCACGATTTCTTCCAGTAAATCTTCCAGAGTAATCATACCTGCCGTTGCTCCGTATTCATCTAAAACGATGACAACGTTATTGCAGGTCTGGCGCATCTCCAACATAAGTTCCGCAGTTTTTTTATACTCGTATGTATAGAGCGGCTCTCTTAAAAAATTCCTGATATTAAAATCATCGGTCCTGTCCACGAGAAGCAGATCCTTCATATTGATGATTCCGATCACATTGTCACTGGTTTCCTCATATACAGGAATCCTGGTGTACATTTCCTGACGGAAAATATCGATCAGCTCATCATAGGCTGCATTTACCTCCACCAGAGTCATGTCAATACGGGGAATCATAATATCACGTGCCACAGAATCACCAAAATCAAACACATTATTAATGATCTTTCTTTCTTCTGATTCTATGACGCCTTCCTCATGGCTCACATCCACGATGGTACGCAGCTCATCCTCTGTGATAGGCTCCTGCTTTCGGTTAGGGTTCACA
This sequence comes from Hungatella sp., assembly GCA_031270005.1. Taxonomy (GTDB): domain Bacteria; phylum Bacillota; class Clostridia; order Lachnospirales; family Lachnospiraceae; genus Lacrimispora. Next base: position 7,567 of record JAISYJ010000046.1, read on the forward strand.
TGGATAAAGCGCAAAAAACCTGATGAAAGGATATGAATCACATAAATGACCGGTGTCATGACAATCATAAAAGCATAGATCACTTTTGCATATTTTAAAGATATTATTTCGGAATACAAGGTAGAAATGGTTTTCGGGGATATCTCGCCGAATACCAGAATGACTAGCGTAAGAACACCGGTCCCAATGCCTATGGCCTTATTGCCCCAAATGCCCATAACCAGTGTGGTGGACATGGAAGAGGCTGTTAAGTTTACCACATTGTTACCGACCAGAATTGCACTGAGCATCTTACCCTGGTTTTCTAAAATCTTAGTCAGCGTAATGGCGTTCTTATTGCCTGCCTCCGCTAAATTCCGTACTCTGATTTTATTCACCGTAGTAAGCGCAGTCTCAGCCGATGAGAAGAATGCTGATAATCCAACTAATAAAAATAACGTAAGCAACTGTATATAGTCACTCGAATCCAAAAAAATCAACTCCTGTTTTGTAATATTTTATCATTGATTTTACAATAGAAAAGCGGCCATGTCAAGAAGACAGCCGCTTTTTACGTATTTTCTGCCACGGTTTCCGGGCAGTGCCACCCCGTTTTACCGGGCGCAAAGGGATACCCGCAGGGTGTTACCTCTTACCGTTCTTTAAAAGCCTTTATGATTTCCACCACAATTACAATTCCGGCTCCCAGAAAAATGAATAAGTCACCCAGATTGAACACTACCTTTTTAAGCTTTCCATACTGAATGCTGAAATAATCCACTACATAATGACGGACCAGCCTGTCGTACAGATTGCTGACCGCGCCTCCCAGGGCAACGGACAGGGCCAGTTTTTCCAAAATGTTCCCTTTTCTTTGAAGAAGGCTTGCTAACATTCCTCCGATAAAGGAAGCAACTGCCAGGGGAACCATCTGCACCATGGACCGGTGTTCCTTAAAATAGCCGAAGGAAAAACCGGCATTATGATTCTTATGCAGCATTATTTTTCCGCCGCTTCCCTCCAGCTCCTTGGGAAAGCATGCTTCTTCCTGATCCTCAATGGCGCTTTTTATTAAAAGATCCAGTGCAGCCAGCAATGCAATGATACCAATAAATACCATGACCAACACTCCTTCCGTCCTTATTATCTCCACTCTTTTGTATTTTTTATCCCTAACCCATAAATTCCCGCTTTATTAACACCTCATCTGGATGAGAGGTCCGCCGTTCTTGTCTAAGTACGCTCTTGTTATAACAACTGATCCGATGTTAGGATCCTTGGGAACCTCATACATGATATCAAGCATGAAATTTTCTATAATGGCTCTTAAGGCTCTTGCTCCTGTTTTTTTCTTAAGAGCTTCTTCCGCGATCCATTCCAATGCCTCATCCTCAAATACCAGCTTCACCTCATCAAGCTCCAAAAGCTTTTTATACTGTTTTAAGATAGCGTTTTTCGGTTCCTTTAAAACCCGGACCAACAGCTCCTTATCCAAAGATTCCAGGGTCACGGAAATGGGCAGACGGCCTAAAAACTCCGGAATCATACCGAACTTGCGCAAATCCTCATTAGTCACGTGAGACAGGATATTGGGGTCCTTCTCGTACTGGTCTTTTAATTCGGCTGAAAAACCAATGGATGATTTTTCCTTCAGGCGCTCCTTTATGATATCCTCTAAGTCCGGGAACGCTCCTCCGCAGATGAAAAGGATGTTCTCAGTGCTCACCGCAGTCATTGGGGTGAGGGCATTTTTCTGGTTGGAGCCCACCGGAACCTCCACGGTACTCCCCTCTAAGAGCTTTAAAAGCTCCTGCTGGACAGACTCCCCGCTTACATCCCTGCTGCTGGTATTCTTCTTTTTTGCAATTTTATCGATCTCGTCAATAAATATAATACCCCGTTCCGCCTTTTCCACATCATTGTCAGCTGCTGTAAGCAGCTTGGAAACCACACTCTCTATGTCATCACCAATGTATCCGGCTTCTGTAAGAGAAGTGGCATCGGCAATCGCCAGGGGAACATCAAGAAGCTTTGCCAGGGTCTTAACCAGGTAGGTTTTCCCGCTTCCCGTTGGGCCGATCATTAAAATGTTGGATTTTTCAATCTGTACATTCCCTTCCTCATCCACCTTTTTGGAATTTGCCAGATAAACCCTTTTGTAATGATTATAAACTGCTACGGAAATCACCTTTTTCGCCTGCTCCTGGCCGATGACATATTCATCCAGCTTCCGTCTGATCACATGAGGCGCCGGAATATCCTTTAAATTAAGTTTCTGCTCCGGCTCCTTTTCAGTCCTTTTTTTGACCCTCTGCTTATTGGGTATCTCAAGGTCTTTTCCGTTCAGGCTGCCTAAATCGCTGAAGTTCAAATTCATATAAGGCATATTCTGAATCTTTGTTATATCAAATCCACCCTGAGTTACGGAATCAAATGCCTTCTGCATACAATCATGGCACAGATTCATGCCTCCGGGCATGGAAACCATGGGTCCTGTCACATTCTCCGGCCTGCGGCAGACATAGCAGACTTTTTCATACTCATCTTCGTCTTTTTTCTTTTTGCCGCTGTCAGAGCCGGCGGCAACTGTATCTTCTATTTTCTCTTCAGGAAAATCCTTCTCGTCCAAATTGTACTCTCCTTCTATCTGTAATTATGCACCGCATACCAGATTATTATAAAGCATTTAAAAGTCTCTTACAAGTACGGGCCAGGAATTTAGACTTTTTTAATGAGTTAGTTTTTAGCGGTATGACAGCATACCAATATGCAAAAATATAGCGCTGAATATTGAAAGGATAAATATTCAGCGCATTTAATTGAATTTTGGTTTTTCTGTTTTTTATGTAACTGCTTCCTCTCCGGATCTGCCTCCCTATTCTGCCAGGGCTGCACCGAGTGCTTTGCAGGCTGCTGTTGCCTCTCCGTCAGGCGCCTCATTGCAGATCACACTGTCGCAAACAAGCTTCACGCCTGCATCTTCGCAAGTCGACTCCCAGGAACGCATCCATTCACCGTCTCCCCAGCCGTAGGAACCAAACAGCGCCACCTTTTTACCTCCAAGCTTAGATAAGCAGGCGGTAAACATGGGATCAAATTCACTTTCCTCCAGAACCTCTGCCCCCATGGCCGGACAGCCAAATGCAATGGCATCAAAGGAATCAATCATGGAAGCGTCAAATTCAGAAGGGGTGAGCACGACTCCTTCTGCTCCCTTTTCCTTCACTCCCTCCAGGACGGCTGCTGCCATTGCCTCAGTATTTCCAGTTCCACTCCAATAAACTACTGCGATTTTACTCATAAAATATAACCAACCTTTCTCAATCGTTCTTTTTATATTAAACGGCTACTGCGAGCCGTTCAACAGCGGTGCCTTTTGACCATTGCGCATAATAGGTTTCGGTGCATTTTTTATAGCGGTTAAAGGTTTGCCTTGCCTTTTCCTCATTACCGTAGACCTTCCAGCATCCGATACATTTACAGTGACAGGCCTTGTTGTCGATGAAACCCTGAACATCCTCGGGCGGATAACCAAGAAACAAACCGATTTCGTGAGGAAACCCGGAACAGGTGCGCAGCCTGTTCACAAGCTGGACCACACAGCGCTGGGAGTTTTCAAAGGAATATCCGTATTGCTTCAGCAAAGCGGCAGCATATCCGTCTTCCAGATCCCGTTTTAAATGACTTGGACGGTAAATATAGATCAAAGCCCTTTGTTTAAAATAGCGCAGCGGCAAAACCCGGAGCCCTTTTGGCGCAAGCACACGATTTAACTTTCTCACCTCATTTTGAATTTCTTCCCGGGACCGGCAGGGACAGGAAAACATACTTCCGGTTTTTATCCCGGCCAGAGTTGGGGCGCAATGCCGGATCAGCATTTCTTCTGACATGTTGTTCCCTCCTATCCAACGTGTTCTTTTAAAATGTTTTTAAGAGCTGACATGGAGCTGGAATGGGAACGGGCGATTATGGTATTCATCCCCTTTGTCTCACTTAAGGCACAGCGCACCATCTTATGCGACATGGTACTGGTAAAAAGAACCATCAGATCAGGCCTGCCGATTTTATTTTTCAGCCCGCCCTTTAGTTCTGTAAAGACCTTTGCACAGCAGCTGTACTCCTGACATAGCTCTTTATACTGGCGTACCATGCACTCATTTCCTCCAACGATCACTACGCTCATGCAATTACCTCCAATTCTTGAGTTAGTCTAAGCTAACTATGTATTAAAATATATGCGCCTTAAGGCGCTGTGAATTAGTAGAAAGAAAACATACACCATATCCCTCTTATTAAAAGGGCAAACAGCCTTCCTCACTTTATATATCCGGTAAGAAGAAGGACAGCTGGTTAATCATATAGTTAGCACAAACTAACTATATATTACAATACTGGAAACGCCTGTATTTGTCAAGCATTTTTTAATAGACAGCGTAATATTTCCAAACTCCCCCGTCCCTGGCTTTGGCTGTTGTCTTCAAAGCCTATGCCGCCACTCTCATATCAACCAGGGCACAGGGGATATTGCTGGAAAAAATTTCATGATAATAGGAATCATCCGTCCGTAATCCGCTCACCACCACACCGCTTAAATTTTTCTTTTTACATCGCTGCTGAAAGCCCATTTTTTCCTGTTTTGCTTTATTCGTAACAAAAAGCGTGAATTCACAGCCCAGCTCCCTGTATTGCTGAAATAATTCATAGATCAGCCCGTATACAAATCAAAAGGTGTAAATTTACTTTCGGAAATTGAATTTCCGTTAGGCACGGTCGCGGTTACATGAACAGCCAGACCATTTTTATGTACAAAAAAATCTCCCCGGCCCAATCTATGAGCCTGGAGAGACTTTTTTACTATTAACCCTGCTGTGCAGCCTCTGCCGGCCTCTTGCCAAGGGTAATATCTACATTTCTTTCAACATACTGCCCGTTTTCTAGTGACTGGACCGTAAGGGTCACAGTGGTTCCGCCTTCGTAATACTTAAGCATGTTGGTCAGGTCATCATAGGTCTTAATACCCTGGCCGTCAAATTTGGTGATAATATCCTTTTCCCGCAGATCAGACTTGGAGGCTGCTCCGCCTTCCACGATCTTATAGATAAATACGCCCTGAGGCATACCAAGCTGCTGGCTTGTGATTGCGTCAATGTTCTTGCACTGGATTCCCAGATATCCCTGGTTTGCATCGGTAACCTGAGTTCTGGTCTTTCTGGTCATCAGGGTATCAATGATATTCTGAGCCTTGGAAATAGGGATTGCATAACCCATTCCCTCTACTTCTGTAGAAGAATATTTGGCAGAATTGATTCCAACTACCTCACCCCGCATATTTAAGAGAGCACCGCCGCTGTTGCCTGGATTAATGGCTGCATCAGTCTGAAGAAGATCCCGGCTTGTGCCATCTTCGGTCTGTACGGAACGGTCAAGTGCGCTGACATAACCAACCGTAACGGACTGTCCATAGCCAAGAGCATTCCCGATAGCAACAACTCCCTGGCCTACCTTCAGGTTATCGGAATTTCCAAGGGAGGCAATGGCAATCTTTGTCAATGTGTCAGAAGAAATATTTTTTATCGGTACTGCGATCACTGCCAAGTCGCTGTCCGCATCCGTTCCCTTAATGGAAGCATCTACGGCTTCCCCATCGATAAAGGCAACTTTTAGTTCCTCTGCTCCCTGTACTACATGGTTATTGGTTACGATTAAAAGTTCATCATCGTTCTTTCCAACCACAATACCGGAGCCGCTGCCCACCCCTTCTCTCTGCATGGGGCCAAACCAGGTCTGGCTTTCATAAACCATTTTGCTGGTAATGGCAACAACAGACGGCATGGCTTTGTCTACGATGGCTGAAACATCGTTGGCAGCGGTAATGTTTGAAGTGTTTGTGGCCTGGGCTCCTGATTCATTCGTAGAAGAAGGAATGGTTTCTGTCTGGCTGATTTCCACTGAGCCTCTGTTTCCATAAGCTCCTGCTGCCCAGTTGATCCCAACCATGGTGCTTCCTGCAACCACTCCGAAAACAAGGGCTGCTCCTACAAGGGCTGCTGCCTTCTTTGCAAAGCCGCCTTTCTTTCCAGGCTTTGCTTCCTCCTGGAACACATTTTGTTCTGCTGCCCTGTGATACTGGTATTCCTGGTAATGAGGAATATTCTGCTGCGGTTCATAAGAGCTGTCAGCCTGGTTCTGGCTGCTGCTTTCAGAATCCTGGGGACTGGATGTTTCCAAATCCGGTTCCCTCATAATAAAATTAGTGGTAACTGTTTCTTCTTTATGCTCTTCAGGATTTATACGGCCTGTATCTTTGTTTTCATTTTCGTCATACATAAGATCTATCTCCTTTCACGTATACTTCTTACTTCTTTTGATAATCAGAGTCTATCAATGAATTGTGACCATTTTGTGATAAAATTATATTGATTATGTGAAAAGAAAAAAATCCCCGCATCAGCGGCCTTTTCAAATATCAAGGCCCTGTGTGCGGGGTATTTATCATTCATTCACCTGATCAATTATTGGTTGGCGGCGCGGATACCACCGGAACTTCAGAATTCCCGCCGGCCGTTGTTTCACCTGATCCCCCCGGTCCTGCTGAGGTGGTCTGGGGAGCTGTTGTCTCGTTAGCTTCCGTTGTCTGACCGGGTCCCGGTCCATGTGGAGCTGTGGTCGTCTCCGGCGTACTGGTCGATGGCAAAGGCTTTGTTTCCCCTGGTTTTGTTGGCCCTGGTTTTGTTGGCCCTGTTGTTGTTTCTGAAGGCTTTGTCTCTCCAGGCTTGGTTTCCTTAGTCTCACCCGTACTGCCTTCCGAGGACTCTGAAGGCTTTCCTGGCTTTCCGTTTTCATCAGTAGCTCCTGTTGAATCTCCCTGAACGGAAGATTCTTCTGCTTCCGTGGTTTTCTCCGGCTTAGTCGCTTCCGTGGTTTTCTTTGAATTGTCTTCATCGTCCTTGGAAGTATTCCCAGGCTTGCTTCCCTGTTTATACATGCCGGAATCAGCAGCAATTTTGGCGCTTATTTTCTTAACCACGTCTGATGGTTCATAGCCTTCTTTATCAAAAAGGAGCTTATGAAGTTCGGAAACATTGGATTCCAGAGTCTGTGGTACTACACAGTCCCCTTTTTTTCCTATTGTCATATCGCCGCGGGTAAAAGGAAAACCTCCAGTTTCGCCGATATGATACTTGCTTATATCCAAAAGCAGCTCTGTAAAATCACTAAAGGTAAGATTTGATCCGATCTGATCCACTTCCATCAATAAGATTCTGTTAAGCAGTCCAAGATCAGCCTTCTTTGCCTTTTCAAAGGTTTTTTGAATGACCAGACGCTGACGCTCTGTTCTTTGGAAGTCGGTATCCATCTTTCTCAGTCTGGCATAAGCAACTGCCTGCACTCCATCCAGGTGATTCATGCCCGCTGATTTTAAATGAACAGACGGCACACCTGTTTTCTCCACGGTTTCTGTGATAAAGGAATTGATGTAACGGAATTCCGCTTTGCTGATATCAATATCCACACCGTTCAGCATATTGATTCCGTCGGCAACTGATTTCCAGTTAAAGGTAACGTATTCGCTGATATCCAGGTCCAGATTCTTATTAAGGGCAGCTAATGCCTGAGCGGCTCCTCCGGTTGCATAGGCGGAGTTTATCTTGTTATAAACATTTCCGTTCCCGGTGTTCAAGTATGTATCACGGAACACGGATACCAGTCTGATCTCTCCAGTATCCCTGTTTATATTACAGATCATGATAACGTCAGCATTGGTTCCCTTATTTACATTGCCATCACGGCTGTCAACGCCGAATACGGCAATGGTGCGGTAACCTGTCATATGCTTTTTCTGTTCCGGAGACATGATTTCATTTCGTACCTGGTTTTCATTAAAATCATCCGGCCTTTGAATGGCTCCCATCAATCTGGCCACATAGGCATAAGCGAAAATGCCTGCCAGTGTAAAGATTTCCAGAACCGCTAAAATAATGATACGCCTTACTTTTCTCTTTTTTTCAGCCTGCGCCGCTGACCGGCTGGCAGCTACACCTCTGTCCTGTCCCTGCACTCTCTGCTGCTGCCTTGTGCCTCCGTCACCAATAACGATCTGGCCTCTTACTGCTCCCTGGCTGTTTCCTGAAGCAGTGCGGCTTCCCGCTGTTCCCTGGCTGTTTCCTGAGGCTGTGCGGCTTCCTGCTGTTCCCTGACTATTTCCTGAGACAGCGCGGTTTCCTGCTGTTCCCTGGCCATTTCCTGAAGCAGTTCGACTTCCCGCTATTCCCTGACTATTTCCTGAGACAGCGCGGCTTCCCGCTGTTCCCTGGCTGCTTCCTGAGGCTGTGCGGCTTCCCGCTGTACCTTGGCTATTTCCTGAGACAGCACGGCTTCCTGCTGTACCTTGGCTATTCCCTGAAGCAGTCCGGCTTCCCGACGCTCCCTGGCTGTTTCCTGAAGCAGTGCGGCTTCCCGCTGTGCCCTGATTTTTACTTGTACCGGCGACCGATGAGGATTGCCCTCTAAATGCTGCCTGGACGCTTCCAGATGAAGGCTGGGACCTATCAGTACTCCTGGTTCTTTCTCCAGCTCCGCTTCTCCTTACAGATGCATCATCAGCCTTTTTCGTTAAATCGTGACCGGCTGCCGCTTGATTTGATCTGCCGTATTTCTGTTCCTGATAATTTTCATAATCATCATCCAGGTAATAATCATCATCAGACGGATCTGGTTTTGAATCGAAACCGCGCTTTCTATTTCTGATATTCTCACGGCCTGCTTCATCATCATCAAATTCATTTCTCATTTATTTAACCTCATCCTAATCGTGTCGTATCCAGTATCAGTACGCATTTTTATTAATAAACCCTTTGAATATGGTAAGGAATAAAATCTTAAAATCAAATCCCAGGGTCCAGTTTTCGATATAATACAAATCGTGTTCAATTCTCTTCGTAATGGAAGTATCACCCCGGTATCCGTTCACCTGGGCCCAGCCGGTGATACCGGGACGGACCTGGTGCTTGATCATATAACGGGGAATCTCCTCTTTAAACTTCTCAACAAAGAGAGGCCTCTCCGGCCTTGGCCCCACTAAGCTCATGTCTCCGCGAAGGACATTGATAAACTGGGGCATTTCATCAATGCTTGTCTTCCTGATAAAACGTCCCACAGGTGTCACGCGGGAATCATGGGGGGTCGTCCACTTCATTTTTTCCTCAGATGGAGCCTGCACCACCATGGAACGGAATTTATACATATCAAATGGCCTGTTATGAAGGCCAACCCTCTCCTGCTTATAAATCAGCGGTCCCGGTGCGGTCAGCTTGATGAGAGCCGCTGTCAGGAGCATAACAGGAGAAAATAAAATCAGAGCAACAGAAGCTCCGAAAATGTCCACCAGCCGTTTAACCAGGGCATTTACCGTATCGGTAAGGGGCACCCTGCGGATGTTGATTACCGGAAGACCCTGCAAATCCTCAATAAAAGGCCTTGTAGGTATCATATTATTGTAGTCCGGTATAAACTTGGTATGGACGCCTGATTTTTCACAGGATGCTACAATATCTTCTAAATTTGCATATTCGCTGATGCTTAAGGTAATGGCAATTTCATCAAGGGAGTTTAACCCAAGAATCTCATTTAGGTCACGAATCTTGCCAATGACATGAATGCCCTTGTATCCGGTTCCCCATTCTTTTGTGTCGTCAAGGATTCCCTTGACCTGATAGCCCCATTCGGGATTCACCCGGACTCTGTCTATGAAGCCTTCCGCCGCGCGGCTGTAACCGATCAAAAGGATGTGCTTCTGGTTGTAGCCCTTGGAGCGCATGGAACGGAGCACAGTACGGAGTAAATTCCGGACAATCGACTCCAGAACAATGTTAATGACGCAAAAGTAAAATACCATTCTGGTAGAAAACTCACGAAAATATGGGTTCTTCTTAACCAGGAACAAAATCAGGGTAAAAAGCAGAACTCCCAAAAGATTAGCCTTGCAGATATTGGCGAACTCATACCGTCTCTCCTGAACTCTCTTCGGCGCATACAAATGAAAGATGCCGTAAAGCAGCAGATAGGTCGGCAGTATAATAAGAAGCGCCGCAAAATAGTACTGTGGACCTAAAACCTGTTTATAAGGGCTGAACAGCCAGTTTCCCAGCAAAAGCAGCAGCCAGGCAAATACATAGGATATAACAATGACCAGTCCATCCAGTACTACATGAAACCCATTTAATTTTTTCTGATTATCCTTAATCATAGCAGCAAGACCTTCCATTCGTGCATTGCACCATACTTCTCCACCATAATTCCCGTATATTATACATGATATGTCAATATGATGCCATTAAAATATTCTTAAAATGACCTGAAAATTTTTAACTTTCTTCGTAAAAATTCCCATATATAGAGGAACGTTCCAAGAATCAGCTCTCCCTCAATCCGAAAATAATTGCCAAGATGAGACATCCGGAACGGTACCTTTCTGGTATTTTTTGCCGTCCTTAATCCCTCTTTAAGCCCCTCCCCATAGTCAGAAGCAAAGCCGATCTTCTTAAAAAACAGGTACTTCACAAAGGTTCCGGCTAAAATGGGAGGCAGATTCACCAGAAGCTGCAAAACCGGCATATTCTTATAATTTAAATAAACATTATTTCTGGCAGCCAGCCGGACCTTAAAGGAATTATACTTGGATCCGCTGGTCCCGCTGCCCACATGGTAAACCACAGCTGTGGGGCAGTATAGGTTTTCATATCCGTAGATCTTTGCCCGGTAACCCACATCAATATCTTCCAGATAGGCAAAATGAGCCTCGTCAAAGCCACCGATCTCCTGAAACACTTCCCGTCTGTAAATGGCGGCTCCTGCGCAGGCTGCAAAAACGCTGCGGGCCTTTTGATAGCCCTTGCTGCTTTGTCCCACGCCTCTTTGATAAGCCCAGCCTAAAAGGCTGTACATATCTCCTGCATCATCCATAAGCTCCCTATGGTATAGCTGGATCATCTTGCTGCTGACGGAAAATATCTTAGGCGACCGGTCTATGGCACGGACCAGTTCCTTTACATAATCAGGTTCCGGCTCCGTGTCATTGTTTAACAAAATGACATAAGGCGTTTTTGCATGGCGGATTCCTACATTTACAGCCCCGGAAAAGCCCGTGTTCTCCTCCAGGAAAACAGATGGAATGTTTCTGTCCTTCAGCCATTTTACGCTTCCGTCTGTGGAACCGTTATCCACCACAAGAAGCTCAAAGTTCTTATCACTCTGAGCTTCAAGGGCCTTAAAACAAGGTTCCATAAATTTTAATCCGTTATAATTAGGAATAATAACCGTTACTTTCTTTTCCATCTCATACCTCAAGCTTATAGGGTTCCCCGATTTTTTCTTTTCGAAGATCCCGCAGGGCAAAATTGGATTTACGCAGGGTTAAATTGGGGTTGTAATAAGGATCCCCGTCTCTTAAGATATCAGGCCACTTCCGGGAAAACTTTTTGATCTCCTGATTAAAACGGGCCACTTTCTCCGGCGTATCCTCAAGCCCTCTTGATTTTGACTCATAATGATAGAACAGGGCATATGGAGCATAAACCACCAGCTTATTTAAGGACCGGATCTTCATGCAGAAATCGATATCGTTAAAGGCAACAGCAAGATCCTCTGAAAAACCGCCCGCTTCCTCAAACAGGGGTTTTTTGCTCATCATACAGGCAGCTGTTACTGCGCTGTAATCTCTGGCACACATGGCCTGATTGAAATAGCTGCTTTCCGCCTTGTGAAGTCCGATAAAGGTATGCCCTGCAATGCCGCCGAAGCCAACCACCACACCGGCATGCTGAATGGTATCATCGGAATAAAGAAGCCTGACTCCGACAGCACCCACATCCTCTCTCTGGCAGAAGCCTAACATCTCATGGATGCTTTCGCGGCCTATCATTTCCGTATCATTATTTAAAAACAGGAGATATTCGCCTTTTGCATGGGCTACACCGAAGTTATTGATGGCAGAGTAGTTAAATTCCCTCTCCCATGTAACCACATGGACAAAATCGAATTTCTTCTGGATCCTGTCATAATATTCAAAGGTTTCCGGGGCAGTGCTGTTATTTTCCACAACAATGAATTCCAGGTTTTGATAGGTGGATTTCTCCATGATGGAGCGAATGCATAAATCCAGGTCAGCGCTGTGATCCTTGTTGGGAATGATGACAGAAACCAGGGGAGTTCCTGTTATTTTAAACGTAGTATGATAGATTCCGTAATCAATGCCTTTTTCCACGGACTGCACCTCTATGCCGACCCGGTCATAGTGGGCCTTGATGGCCCTAGCTCCCGCCTCAAAGGCGTATAATTTGCTCTCCGGGTTGCTTGAGGTGGAGTTCTGATGGCAGCGCCAGTGATACAGGGCCTTTGGAATATGGTGTATTTTTCTGGCTTTTTCCGTGCACCGGAAAATAAAATCATAATCCTGGGCTCCGTCAAATTCTTCACGAAAGCCTCCCACCTCCAGGAGCAGCTCATGGTTCACCACAAACAAATGGCAGATATAATTGACGCTTGTCAAAAGATCCGGGTTAAAATCAGGTTTAAAGTGAGGTTCAAATAATTCTCCTCCGTCAATGTCAAGCTTATCTTCATCAGTATAAACCACATCAATTTCCGGATCAGAATTAATGGCCTTTACGCACTCAAACAACGCATCCGGTGCAAGGGTATCATCATGGTCTGCCAGGACAATAAAATCTCCCGTTGCCATTTCCATTGCAGCATTGGTATTTCCTGCAATGCCTTTATTTTCTCCAAGGATCACATAGCGAATCCGTTCATCCTTTATGGCATAGCGCTTTAATACCCGTTCCACGCCCTCTCCCTTTGGGCTTCCGTCTGCAATGCACACTTCCCATTTCCCATAGGTCTGGGCAAGGAGGGAATCCAGCATGGCTGACAAATAACGCTCCGGCGTCTTATAAGCAGGTATTACCACAGACATCTTAGGTCTATAGTCAAAATCCGCCTTTCTCTGGGCTTCCAGCTCCTCATCCGTGGTTTTCGTAAGTGCGTACCATTCCGGATAATCATAATCACTGTCAATTCCCTGAAGCTTGTGCCTGGATTTTAACACAAATGCCTTAAAGCCGTTTTCCTTCCAGAAATCCACGGCAGACCGGAAGGTCTGCACATTCATCATGCTTTTCAGCTTTGTGCTTTTTTTATGGGCAGAGCTGTTCTGTCTTTCAATGATATCGGCGTTTAACTTCACTCTGGCAGTTTTCCCGTCACACCGGATCACCAGGGTCCTGTCCTCGTTTTTCTCCCGGATATAAGGAATGCGGATGTCAAATCCTAAATCCTTTTCGGCCGCCTTCTTAAAATAGATCTGGCACACATCATCTCTGCGTACGGCCACATACTTAAATTCCACGCTTTTTTCCTGCCCGTCCAAAACTTCAAACGCCGCCTCTGAGTCAAGGCTCTTTCCAATGACCCAGCCGTTTAATACGATTGAATTCTCACGGATTCTTGCTACATCTATCTTATATTTCATCGCTATTCTCCATGGATGCCGTCATTAAAAGTATCCCTTCATCCAAACTGCCTTCCGCTTTTTCTGTAAAATTGATTCTCTCCTCCTCAATCACAAGAGGCCGCTTCATAACACGGGCATTGATGGACAGAACATATTCTCCCACAAGTCCTATAAAAAAGATCTGCACAGAGCCAAGAAAACACATGCCAATCAAAAGAGGAGCCATGCCGGCGGGAAAACGGTCCCAGTACACCAGCTTCATGACCAGATAAATAAGGGCCACCATCATGCTGGCAAAGGAGCATATGCTCCCGAATATGGTCGCAAGGCGAAGCCCTACCTTGGTGTAAGAAGTAACGCTTAACATGGCCGCATCATACAGACGGTAAAAGTTATTGCTCGTCTTTCCTGCCCGCCTTTTGGGCTGCTCATATGGGATCTCCTTGCGCCGGAAGCCAAGCTCCGCCACAATACCGCGAAGGAAAGGCGTAGGGTCATCCAGCTCCCTGAGAACCTTTATAAATCTCTGGTCATATAAGCCAAAACCAGTGAAATGCTCGATCTGCTCCACATCGGAAAGCCTCTTAATGGTCTTATAGTAACAGCTTCTCAGCCAGTACATGATCTTATTCTCTTTGCTGGATTTCTTGATCCCAATGACGATCTTATAGCCCTTTTCCCATTCCTTTACATACTTTGGGATCATCTCTACCGGGTCCTGGAAATCCGCAGCCATAAGAATGGTGCAGTCTCCGCCCGTCTGGAGCATGGCGTAATAAGGGGAATTGAACTGACCGAAATTCTTGGCGTTAAAAATTCCCTTTACCCTTTTCTCCTGAGAGCATAAGTCCCGGATAATTTCCCTGGTACGGTCCTTAGAATCATTATCAATAAAAATCAGCTCATAGGTGTAATCTGGCAAATCAGTTTTAAATATATTGTCAATCGCCTGGTACATGGCATTTACATTTTCTTCCTCATTGTAACAGGGAATCACGATGCTTATTGTTTTCATATGTTCACTTCCAATCTATCCGAACCATCACTTTAATCAGATCTTCCGGCTTTTCTTTCATAAGCTGCAGAGCTGTCTCAACCTGCTCCAGGCCATAAAGGTGGTGAGTCACCAGCTTTTCTGGATTGATCCTTCCATACTGGACCATTTTTAATAGGCGTTCCATTCTCACTCTGCCGCCCTTTGCAAGCTCTGTGTGGATCGTCTTTCCCGCCATGCCCCGTCCCCCTGAAAACTTGGGAAAAGGCAGGCTTCCGGTTCCGCCATAGTAATTTACATTGGATATGGTTCCGATTCCGTACCTGGCCATATCTACCGCCTGGGCAAAGACCTCATCCCCGCCTCCGCAGATGATGACACTGTCAGCTCCAAGACCTCCCGTCCGTTCCATGACCTGTTCCGTCAGGTTTCCAGCCTTATAGCTTAAGACCTCTGTGGCTCCGAATTCCCTGGCAAGCTCCACGCAAATGGGCCTGCTGCCAACTGCCAGGATCCTTGCAGCCCCCAGATGGCGTGCGCCTTCAACCGCCATAAGCCCAATAGGGCCGATCCCCAGGACCACTACGGTATCGCCGATTTTAATATCCGCAAATTCCGCTCCCGTAAAGCCTGTAGTAACTACATCCACGCACATAAGGGCCTGTTCCAGACTGATTCCCTCAGGGATTTTCGCTAAAGTGGTATCTGCATCAGGAATTAAAAATTTCTCCGCAAACACTCCCGGCGCCGTCCTTCCAAGCTGATGGCCGGAAAAAGGGGCAGACGCATGCTTAAAATTCCCTTCCTGGATTCCGCAGGCTCTCCAGTCCGGCGTGATGGCAGGAACCGCCACCAGATCTCCGGCCTTAAAGTCGCAGACCAGTTCTCCGGTCTCCAGGACCTCTGCCACGCATTCATGTCCCAAAATCAAGTTGGGAGCCTTCCGCGAGCCTCCGCCGTATACCGTATGGACATCGGAGGAGCAGGGGGTCACCGCGATGGGGCGGAGAATGGCTCCATAAGGAGCTATGGCAGGTTCCGGCGCATCATACCAGCCGACCTTGCCAGGTTCGATCAAAACAAAAGCTTTCATAGGTTTTTCTTATATCCTTTCCAAATGATTGGATTTTAACGCCAGAATCTCTACATTCCGGCTAAATTTTCCCTGTATGATTCCCGCAATCTCATCCGTATAACCAGGAGCCACAATCAAAATGGCATCTACCGGGTCCTTATGGTAATGATCCGGCGGTACAATGGGAAGATGGGAGGCAGGGGCGTACTTTCCCTGCTTAAAGGGCGCGGAATCTATGATGTATCTTGCAAACCGGCCAATGACCGTTGTAGAAGCCAGAGTAAAGCCCTGGTGGCTGGCTCCCCATATTGCCAGGCTCTTTCCCTGATCCTTAAGCCTGCCGGCCAGCTCTTCCAGTTCCCTGCCAATGGTATCCAGACTTTCCACAAGACCTGATATGTCCACCGGAGTCTCTTTTCTGCCGTCATCCGGCTTTCCTTCTGACTGCTTTCTTTTCCTCACAATGACAGAAAGAGTATCCCGGTTTACCATTTCCTCCTCCAATACCTGAAACCCCGCCATTTCTACCGCATAGCGCAGGGTATCAAAGGTATAATAGGCAAGATGGTCCCGGATCAGTTCATAATACCCGTCATACTGCAGGATATATTCCAGGCTTGGAACCGTAATTAAGCCTACTCCCTCTTCTGATAAGTTGTCCGCGATGCAGCAGAGCATTCCCACCGGATCCGGCTGGTGCTCCAGAAAATTAAAGGACAGAAACCCGTCATAGGGACCGGCAGCGCTGCCGTCATCGGCTGCAAGGACTTCCCCTTCTGCCGCAAACTGCTTCCAGACGGTAAGTCCCTTTTCCCTTGCAAGGCTGACAAGACTTTCCCTGTTTTCGATTCCATAAGCCTTTACCGGGAACTCCGACAGCACAGAAAGAAATTCTCCCTGGCCGCATCCGGCCTCAATCAGCTTCTTTCCTTTCAGATCATACTTATCAATAAAATGCCGGTACTGGCTCTTTCTTAAGTTTACCATGGTGGTGGTAAAGCCGCCGGAACGGATCACGTCCTTGTAGTATGCCACAGGTTCACAATCAAACTGCACCAGACCACATGCCTGGCACTGATGGAGAGAAAGGGTGATTCCCTGTTCCTCTTCCAGTTCTTCCCTTGCCGGGATGTCCTGAGCCGAAGCAGGCATATCCGTAAGGGTCATCAGTGGCTTTTCCCCAAGCGGCCTGCCGCATACAATACAAATCCTATCTCTCATACCACAAAAATTCCTCCATGTCAATATTTTTGTATACTAACGAATCAATCGGATATGGCGGCCGCCTGATAAGTCCGCCGGATTCCTTCCTGAAAACTCACAAGCGGCTGCCATCCGGTTGCTTTTTCCAGTTTTTTTATATCAGGAATCAGATTTGCCGGTCCCTCTGCATTGGGTGCCCTTCTGCCGCAGCTGTAGCTTCCGTGAAAACCAAGGACTTCATACATGGTCCGGATGTATTCCCTTAAAGGACGGTTTTCCCCTTCCGGTCCTGCCACATTATAAATTCCGGAAACTGATTCTTTCTCCTGTTCCATCAAAAGTATCAGCGCCCGGATGCAATCGTCAAGATATAAAAAGTTCCATATTTGTGTACATTCCCCCAGGGAAATGTACTCTCCCCTGCCAAATGCCCTAAGGCAGCTTTCCACCAGGGACCAGGGATGATCGCCTGGACCGTACACGCTGAATATTCTGGTATGGATGTATTCCATCTCTGATACGCCTGTTTTTCGCCAATTTTCGGTCAGTGACTTGGCCTTTTCTGAAAATTCCAGCTTTGCCCTGCCATATTCGGAAACAGGCTTGCATTCTGTCTCTTCTGTCATTGCCTCTCTGCGAATTCCGTATTCTGCCTGTGAACCGCTGAAGAGGAAGCGCTTGCAGCCAAGACGTCTGGCTCCTTCCAAAGCCTTTAAGGAATCCTCCACGTTCTTTTGCTGAACCTCCCTTTTCATCCGGTTTTCACTTCCGGAGCCATCCCAGCCAAAATGGTAAAATGCCTGGCATGGCTCATGGATTACCTGGGAAAGCTCATGAAGCTCTTCTAAGTTCCGCTCGATCCGAATAAGGCCCTCCCGCTGGATTGCAAGGTTTCCCATATTCTTTGAACCGGGGCGGACAACCGCAAATACCTGGTTTTTTTCTAATAAAAGCCGGTCAACCAATGCTCTTCCAAGAAAACTGGTGGCCCCTGTTACAACAACGTTCAACGTTTTTCCTCCACTTGTTGGTTATTATTTCTGCCGGCAAAGAGCCAGGTGCAGGAATGACTCCATTCCTGCATCCGGCCAATGCTGCAGGATTACCTGATTCTAGAGATGATCATATTCCGGTCCATCTCTTCATCGGAAAGAAATGGGGACAGGTCCTCCAGTGGCGGGGAAGTAAGGGTTCCGTCCGGCAGACGCTTAGCAGAGGACTTTGGTTCAAAATTCTGATCCTTGCTTACAAACACCTCACAGATCACCGGTCCCGCCGTGGACAATGCCGTTTCAACAGCATGTTCCAGCTGGCTGTTATGGCATGCACGAACATAAGGATAGCCATAGGCTGCTGAAAGCTTTTCCATGTCAGGAAAGCTTAAGTCCTGGCTGTCCACCCCGATTCCCACTAACGGCTCCCCAAAGAAATTCTTCTGAGTCTGGCGGATGGAATGGTATCCTCCATTATTAATAAGAAATATCTTAATCGGCATACGGTGATGAATGATGGTCTGAAGCTCCTGTAAGTTCATCTGAATGCTTCCGTCACCTGTAACCAGAATGATGTCTTTTCCATGTTCCGCCATACAAGCTCCGATAGCGGCTGGAAGATCATAGCCCATGGAGGCAACTGCTGAGTTGGATATGAACCGCTGCCCCTTCTTAATGATATAGGCATGTCCTCCAACAACACAGGCTGAACCGTTTCCTACCACAGTGACCCTGTTTTCAGGAACCCGGCTGCTCAGTTCCTTAATTAATGCATAAACATTGGCTTCCTCATTGTCTCCATTGCTGTAATGCTTTGGAAGCACAACCGGATACGTTTCCTTCCACATCCGGCAGGTCTCATTCCAGGTCATGTTATCAAGACCTTTTCCGCCGGAAAACAGAGGGTGTTTAGAGGAAGATTGGTATTCTGAATCCAGAAGTATCTCCAAAGCTGTCAGCAAATCTTTGACATCGGCGTGGACTCTCATGTCGGCATGAATGGAAGGCTTCCTTAGTTCCTCAGGATCGATATCATTGACGATCACATAGGCCTCCCTGGCCCATGTAGTATAATTGTACCCTACCTGACGGATGCTTAAGCGGCTTCCAAGGGAAAGAACCAGATCGCTGTTTTGAATGGCAAAGTTTCCTGCACGGTCTCCCATTCCGCCTCCCCGTCCTGTATATAAAGGATGGTCATCCTCTATGCAGTCCTGGCTGTTCCAGCCTGTCACAACGGGGATTCCCAGCTTTTCCGCTACCCGCATGAATACCTCATGGGCCTGTCCGATGCGGATTCCGTTGCCTGCATTGATTACTGGTCTGGAAGAAGATTTTATTTTATCTAAAATGGTGCGGGCAACATCTGACGTTACCTTTGGGGGAAGGACCTGGCGTTTTTCACCGGAGCCTGCTTCATCTTCTTTTATTTTCGCTTCGTTTTCGCAAGCCCAGCCGTCTCCGCCCTGCTCATAGTTTTTCGCTGAAAAGCCGATTAAGTCATCTGTTTCAATATAGGCGCCCTGGACGTTTAACGGGATGTCCAGCCAGGTGGGGCCGGGGCGGCCGGATAAGGCAAGGTAAATGGCTTTTTCCAGAGTATAACGGATCCTCATGGGATCAATCACCATCTCGCTGTATTTTGTCATACAGTCAATAGCCTTTGTTATATCAAACTCCTGGTCTCCCATGGCTCTGATCCCAACTTCCGACCATCTGGCCGTTGTGTCATAACGCACCTGGCCTGATAAAATTAACATGGGAATAGAATCCAGATAACCTCCAAGCACTCCGGTAATGGCATTGGTCCCTCCAGGGCCTGTGGTCACGCAGACCGCTGCTATGCGGCCTTCTATTCTGGCATAGGATTCTGCAGCAATGGCACATGCCTGCTCGTGATGGTTATATAAGCAGTGCATTCCCTCCTGATGTCCTAAAGCATCGTTTAAATGCATGGCTCCTCCGCCGGTAACCGTAAATACCTGTGTAATCCCGGAATCTACCAGCTTTTGGGAGATGTAGTTGGATACTTTCATTCTCATGGATTTTCTCTCCTTTCCTCTTCCCCGCCCGTGCTCTTGGGCTTATAGGTATACCTGTTGGGTATTTTGGAGGAATGTTTATTTTTTGTTTTAGTCCGTAGCGTAGCTTGCTTGTTCGCAGTGTGGACCTCTAGTCCGCAGTGCAGCCTGCTAGTCCGGGGTGCACCCCGCTGGTCCGCAGTGCAGCCTGCGAATCCTGCGGCTTCGCAGGCTCACGGGCATTCGCCCTATGAATTAGAACACGGAAAAGTTTTCTTACGTGCGAACACGACGAAAATTTTTCCGTGTTCTAATTCGCACTGCTCATTGCTTTCGTGAAGATTATACCACACCTCCCCCTCATTTTCCTATTAAAGTTTTCTTACTTTCTAAAAGCTTCCTTTTTTATCCTTAAATACCTTATTATGGAGATTCCCCTTTGTGTTTATGGGGGAACCCCTGGGTTTTCTCTTCTTTTTTCTTGTTATGTTATCTCCTTCCATATCTGCCAGCAAACCACACTATCAAAGTGCCTTCCAGGTACGTTATAATCGCAGAGTAATGCAACTATGGATTTTCGGCCACGATAAAACTTATTGCAAAAAAGGAGAGAACATATTTATGAAAAAGCACTTAAAATTGATGGCTGTATTATCCGCTGCCGGTGTTTTAACCGTAGCAGCTCCAGAACTGGGCTTAATCAACACAGCAGCCACCGCCTATGCAAAGGTAGTCGGCTGGGTTGAGGAAAACGGAAGCTGGAAATTTTATGAAGATAATGACAGTTACGTAACCGATGCCTGGAAAAAGCGCGGCGAAGACTGGTACTACTTAAACGAAGACGGCAATGTAGCCACTAATGCACAAATCGATGAATATTACGTAGACGAAAATGGGATAAGGGTTTCTGACAAATGGATTTCCATGACCAATGAAAACTTCTGGGACGCAGCTGATGCTCCTGAGTTTTTATGGCACTACTATGGAAAAAACGGTAAGGAAGTTGTTTCCAAGTGGCAGAAAATCAATGAGAATTTATACTACTTCAACGACCAGGGTGAAATGCAGACCGGTAAAATCGAAATTGAAGGAAGTATTTATTATTTAGGAGAAGAGAACGACGGCGTTATGAAGACAGGCTGGATTAAGCTTGAGAATGACTCTGATGATCTTGACGAAACCCACTCCTGGTACTATTTTGATAAGAGCGGCCGTATGGTAGAAAACCAGGTCGACAGAAAGATCGATGGAAACTATTATACCTTTGTAAACGGAATCATGCAGACCGGTTGGTACAAGCTTCCTGTCACTGCAACCGAATCCGAAGCAACTGCCGATGCAGCTACAGCAGCTGGATACCAGTACTATGATCCAGATAACGGTGCACGGGTTAACGGTTGGAAGGATATCGAAGGTATTGCAGGACTCAGCGAAGAGGGAGAGACCTATACATTCTACTTCAAGAATGGCGCTCCTTACTGCGCAGCAAATGGTCTTGAGTTATTCACCATTGATTCCAAAAAATATGCGTTTAATACAAAGGGAGAAATGCAGACCGGACTGAAAGTTGTGAACTTAGAAGACGGCGGAATTGCCAATTTCTACTTCGGAACAGACGGTGCTATGGCTACCGGAAAGCAGACAATCTACAATGAGGATCTTGATGAGGATCAGGTATGGTTCTTCCAGACAGAAGGTACTAACAAAGGACAGGGAGTTCACGGTGTCCGTGATAACGTCCTGTATGAATATGGTTTAAGAAAAGAAGCTGATGCCGACTTAAAGGTTGCTCCTATTTCCTTTGAAGGCAAACAGTATCTTGTAAATGCCAGCGGTTCCCTCCAGAAAGCAGCTTCCTCTTCCAAGTCAGCTACAAAGCCAGAGCTTGGAGCAGGATATAAGGATTATAAGGATTCCAATGACAAAGTATGGGTTGTCGATGTAAACGGCATTATCCAGTAAAGTAAAAACAAATTACAAAAGATTCATCCGTTCAATTATAAAGAGGTCCCCACGTTTTCAGCGTGTGGATCTCTTTTATGCATTTTGCACCAATAATCCGGATGTTTTTGTGTAGCTTCTATAAATTTACATTTTTTTATATAATTTGCACTTTTCTGCGTTATAATTTGAATTATTTTACGTTATATATTATAGAGGTAGATTGTCTTTATGGTAAAAAAAAGGAGGAGACCGATGAGAGAACTGTCCGTGTACTATTGTCCTAAATGCGGTTACTATGGATATTATCAGCTTCAGCGGAACGCAGTTTGCCCCAAGTGCAGGGAGGATATGGTAACATTATCCATCAGTTATCAGGATTTTATGGATCTCTCCTGCGAAGCAAGGGACGAATTGCTTTCCGCCCATATTGTTACAGTATCTTCTCCCTATGTCCGGCGCCTGTTGGCGCCACACAAGGTCAATAACAACAGGGAGATTATCGCCCGTATGGGGGAACGCATTACCGAATTAGAAATAGAAAATGAAAAGCTGAATAAAACTATTGAATGGATGCACCAGACTATCTGGGAACTGATGCGCAAGACCAAAGGGTTTGATCCAGATAGTGAAGAAAATTTCAAAACCGGAATCGATCCTTGACTGGGATATTCCCGGGAGTGCCCCCGCACTCCCCGGCTATCCCTGATCAGGCAACTTCGTTTGCGCTTATGTAACGACCTATCAATCTATTAAGCGTCTGATTTAACCTTTTAATTACTTTATGGAGTTTTTCATTCTCTTCCATAAGCCTCTCATTCTCAATCTCTATAATCCTTAGCTTCTCAGCATCTGTCATATAGAAAACCCTCCTTTTTTCGCTTTTCTTGTAATCACTATAAGCCGTTTTCATTTGTTTGAAAAGCGAAACTAATCGCAATATTCGACATTTATTTGTCATTCCTTAATAATTTGGCCATATTTCTTTACAAAAAGAAATGAAAATACTACATCTATTTATTTTAATAAAACAAGGTACTATATGTGCTGTATGGGATTGTCGATAAAATTCGTGAAAAATTGATCACTTTTGATGAGATTTTAACGACTAAATGTAACATTTCATTCTATTTTTCTGATATTCAAGATGATTGGCTTTTATGGAGGCTTATGGGATGAAGAAAAATTGATTCTTTGTTGGGTTTCTGACGGCTGTAATGTATTGGAAGGAAATTTTAACTGTACCTTAACAGTGAGGTTCGCGAAGAGATGATAAAAAACAATGGAACATTTACAGTGGACTATAAGATGTTAACTTTAAGGCAATAGAATTGCTGCCTATAGCCATAATTAATCAAAGAACTGAATTCCGTCTCATTGCCCTGCAATAGAACGAAAGAAGGTAAAGGCTGGAATCGCCGATATCTGGAAAAGGAATGAGTATCCTCATATCCCACGCAGACGGGAAGTGAAAAGCTGCTCTTACTACCCATATCGCTCCCACCATTGAAAACGCTCCCAGAGCCGTTTCAAGCCTTTTTATGGGACAGTTGCTGGAAGATACCAGGTTAACCCACGAATCTAAGGCTCCAGCTGCTTTTAAACGCTATGCGCGGAGGTATGGAAACTACAGTTTAATTTGAGAATAAAATCTTACATGATATAATTAGTCAATTAATTACTTATCTAAAATTAAAAGCAAGCGCATGATTAAACAATACGCTTGCTTTTCTCCAAATTACAAATGGGCCTTTTCGGTTTATCTTTCAATCCGGACCCGCTTGGAAATGTCCTCCTTTTCTTTTGAGTCAGGCTCTTTTATAATCCCTCCGAAAGGCATTTGGGCAATCAGCAGATAGCTTTCCGGTACACCAAACATTTCATGGATCTTCTGGTCTATAACCGGGTTATAATGCTGTAAGGAAGCACCGACCCCTAATTCCCGCAGCCCGCTCCAGATGCTGATTTGAAGCATTGCACTGGACTGCATAGCCCAGGCCGGAAAATTGTCCGCATACAGTGGGAACTGTCCCTGCAGGCCTTTTACGACCTCCTGATCGTAGAAATAAAGAATCGTTCCTGCACCGGCTTTAAAGCTGTCAATCTTTTCTCTTGGAACCTTACCCTCAAAAACGTCGTAAATAGAGTCCCATAATAAATCCTGCCTTTCTCCTAAAGCCACAACAATGCGGGAGCTTTTCATATTAAAAGCATCAGGTACCAGTTCTGTTAATTTTTCAATCCGTTCAATGACTTCAGCGGTATCAACGGGAAGTTCTTTATTAATGTTGTAATAGCTTCTTCTCTTTTCTAATGATTCAATAATGCTCATTTTAATTCCTCCTGATTTAATTAGAATATTTTATTCGTTATCATATGACATTTTCTTTTGTAAGAAAGTACCATGATCCAGGTCCGCAAAAGCTTTTTGCAATTCAGCTTTCGTATTCATTACAACAGGTCCGCCCCAGGCTATAGGCTCTCCAAGAGACGTTGAACTTATAAATAATACCTGGGCATTCTTCTCAGTGCTTTTTATCTCTACCTTGTCTCCAGAGGTAAGCTTTACCGCGGTCTTCTCCTTTACCAGTTCACCTCCGACAGAAACCTCTCCTGACAGGGTGAAAAGCATGACCGAGCGGTCTGGTTCTGTATCTATGGCAATGGACGCGTTGGGATCAAGGTGGATATCGTAGTAATCAAGAGGTAGATATCTGCCCATGTATCCCTTTCTGTCCTTGTATTGCCCGGCAAGGAGCCTGAGCTTTCCATTTTCAAGATCTATCTCTTCAATTTCAGCATTTTTGATGCTGTGGTAGGAAGGAGCGGTCATTTTATGCCTTGATGGTAAATTCAGCCACAGCTGCACTCCAAGCATTCGTTCTGATGCGGGTAATTTCTCTTCATGCAAAATGCCGGAACCTGCCGTCATCCACTGGACTTCTCCATCGGAAATAGAATCTTCATTTCCTAAGCTGTCCCTGTGGACCATCTGTCCGCGGTATACATAACTGATGGTCTCAATGCCCCTATGAGGATGCATGGGGAATCCGGCCGTGTAATCATCGGGATTTGTGCTGTCAAAGGAATCCAGCATCAAAATGGGATCGTATTCCTCCATTGTTTCATGTCCTAATACCCTGACCAGGTTTACGCCGGCACCGTCCTGGGTTCTAAAACCTCTCACCTGTCTTTTAATCTTTCTCTCCATTAATCTCATCTCCAAACTTTTTTAATAAAACTGCTAACTGTTCTTTTTCTTCATCAGTCCAATGAGCCATTAACTCAATAATTCTGGCTTCATTTCTTGGGTAAACCTGGCCAATCAATTCCTGTCCCTGAGCTGTGATATGGAGAATGCACCGCCTCTTATCCTTGCTATCTGCTTTCCTTATAAGATACCCTCTTTTTTCAAGGTTATTTATAATAAGAGGTATGGTGCCACTGGAACTTAGTATTTTTTCCTGAACCTGGCCAACGGTCATGTCCCCTTTGTGGTACAATGCCTCTAATACGGCAAATTGGCCCATGGTCAGGTTATACTCTGAAAAAATCTTGGTTGATTGGCGGTCAATGTAGTTTACGGCCCGATGGAGGCCGATTAGGATTTTTAACTCTGTTTTTGCCATTGCTTCTCCTGTATTCATCTATATTATCTCTATGTAGTTATATATTACTCTATGTAGAGGTAAATTGCAAGAGGTTTTTTAATTTTTATTTGGATAAAATTCAATCTTTTTGAGTGTCGTAAGCGCATAACAGGTTCTTTCCAATCTTAGTTGATTTTATAACGGCATAGCCCTATAATCAGATTATAGGATGGTGATTGTATAGAACAGCAACTTATAAAATTATTAGACAACAGTTTAGAATGTACCAATTGTAAAATAAAGGACAACCAAATAATCTTAGCAATTCAATCTGCGAAAGAAAAACTTAGTTGTCCATATTGGGGATGCCCATCAGCAAGAGTACATTCCGCATATGAACGTGAAATTCAGGATATTCCATTTCAGGATAAGTAGACTATTCTTTTATTGACAACCAGAAAAATGGTAAGTGTCAAATAGGTTCTTTCCAGAGTTAGTTGATTTGATAATAATATTCATTGAGAAGCAGCTTTGCTTTTAATAGCAAAAAGCTGTTTCTCCCATACATAATTCGTTTGATCAGCTTGATTTTATTCACACTTCCTTCAGCCAACCCATTATTATATTCAAAATCTATACCATTTTTTACTGCTGTAATATCATGTTTCAAACCATTAATATATGTATCCACCTTATCAATTTCTAATTGTTTTGCTTTTGTAATCCATGAATCCAATTCCTTACTTTGACGGGAAAATATAATACGATGAAATTCCCTAAGCAGCGAATAGATTTTTCCTAAGACAGGATATCTTTTAATTGCAGCTTCATATTGTTTAAGTGTTAACCCTTTTACACGTTCTAATTCCCTATAAATAAGCTGACAAAAGAACTTGCGTGGAATATATTCAACAGGCTCGTTTTCATTTTTTGATACGTTCTTTAAATGTGTTCTTTCTTTCTGCATAAACATTCTTAAAGAAGCAACCGTGCCTGTGTACCCATTTTTACAAATATGCTCATGAATTTTGTCATAAGTTATTCCATTTGAACGCATTTCAATGACTGTTTGCTCGTAAGGTGCCAATTTGCCTGGCCTCCTGCAATCGTAGTGTCCATTACTCAGTGGGCAGTCTTTTTTCAGATAGTTTTTTACCGTTAAGGTAGTATGACCAGTTAAATATGTGATTTTGTTAATTGCATTCCCCTGTGCATATAAAGTTCTGACTTCTTCAATTGCTTGCTGTTTATTTTGCATTTGCCTGATATGCTGACGTTCCCGGGCATTTTCCTTCGCTTCAGGGATTTTATCTTTTGGAATAGCAAGATATTTTCTTATTGTAGAGGATAATGAGTGCAAAAGCAAAGCAATATCATCCGTCATATATCCTTCCTGACGCTTTTTATGTGCAAAATGGATTCTTTCTGTACGGTTTCTTGTATCATATAGCGCCTGCATTTCTGCATTCTGTGAAGTGGCAGATATCACCAATCTGGAAGGAAATAGACGGTACATATATTTTTGTAGTAAGTGCTTCAAAAGATGGCGTCCTATTCAGCTTACATGATTCATGCTAAACTGAATGTATCATTTTTTGAGGCACATTTTATGTTTTAATGTAAGCCGGCATCTGTCCGGAAGTTTTTTTGACCATGGAAGATACTGATCCAGGAGTTCCGGCTGTTGGAGATGATCGTTGTTTGGCATCTCTTCAAGTAGATATCTCAAATATTCGTATACATCCAGATTGTTGGCTCTGGCACTTTCCACCAGGGTATACAAGACGGCATTAGCCCTGGCTCCCTTTGGAGTATCTGCAAACAGCCAGGCTCGTCTTGCCGTTGCAAATGGTTTTATGTTTGCTTCACAAAGATTGTTAGATAATGGAATTCTTCCATCTTCAAGGAAGGTTTCCAGATCTTTCTTTTGATTGGTTGCATAGGTCAGAGCTTTGGTCAGGTTCTCATTGGTTGTATACATGGCTGCAGTCTTTTCAACCCACGACCAAAAGGCATCAAGAATCGGTTTTGACACCTCCTGACGCTTCTTTTTCTTTTCTTCGAAAGAAAGGTTTTTTATTTCTTCTTCCACCTGAAACAGAAGATTGATGTATTCACGGCCTTGGGCTCCTTTCGAACCAGGGATTTCTTTCTCCTTATGATCCAAAGGAATACTTTCTATGAAATATCTTCGGCAGTGGGTCCAGCACAGGCATCTTCTATAATTTCCAGCCTTATTATATCCGGCGTATGCATCTGTGATCAGGTATCCGGGATATTCTCCCAAAAGGCTTTTTGCAACCCCAGTGCTTCTGGATTGGGAATAGTAGAAGTATGCTGCCTGCACTTCTTCACATGCAGCACTGCGCATGACCCACATGAAAGAATCTGTACTGGCTTTTCTTCCATCTTCTTTATTGCACTGGATTCTGGTCTCGTCTTATGAAAAGCTAATTATTATGTAAAGCATCTGGGAAGAAACCTGACTATACAGGATTCTTCCACAAGATTACTATACATAATATTTAGATATTATTTTTCAACCAGCCTAAA
>JAISYJ010000120.1:0-14246 GCA_031270005.1 Hungatella sp.
GGGCCTATTAAAGTGCGCCAAATTTAATCACATATTTCTTTTTGCTATGAAATCCTGCAACGCAGGATTTCTTCCTTGCTTGAAATCAAGATTGTGAGCTTGTTTCGCAATTACCTATATAAACTTCATACGGCAGATTGTTGTCAGCCGGTTTCTGCGATTGCAGGCCGGCTGATCTTGGGTTTGTGTTTATGATCCATTCTTGCATGTAAATTACCGTAATCCTTCCTTTTTGCTGATTTTGAGTAAAATTTATTTCTTCTCATAGAATAAACAAGGACGGGGAATATTACAATATTTTTTTAATAAATGAACAGGAATTTAACACCGGAACCAAACTGGTTCAAAGATGAGAAAAATAAGCCCACCATATTTGGGGGTGAAGTCAATCAATTACTTTATACCATGCATCAGCCTGTATTCTTTTGGTGATACCCCGTATAGCTTCTTAAACAGGCCGGAAGAACGCAGGGCATTTTTCGTGACTGAAAACCACAGACGCCTTTTTTTACAGAAAAAAAACCACACACTATTAGGTACCTAAAAATATATTGACATTTCTTTTCTGTTATGCTATCTTAATTGTAAGGTACCTAATATTAAAATTTAAAGGAGAACATTATGAATAACAATAATTTTGAAAATGAACAAATTGTTGAAAAAAACATTGTATCTGAAAAGCTTTATTCTTTATTCTTGCGTTGTTCCCACGCTTTAAGCAGGGGACATCATCAGGAAAACGGAATACATCCGGGCCAGTGGCGTATTCTTTCAATAATTTCGCAAACAGGTGAAATGGCGCAGCGGGATTTGCTTGAAGTATTACAGATACGAGCCGCTTCATTAAGTGAGCTTTTAAGCAAACTCGAATCAAGAGGGCTTATTACCCGTGAAAAAGAAGCAGGAAATAAGCGTAATGTTAATGTTGAACTTACGGAACTTGGGAAGATGGTCATTGATGAAAATGCGAATGCACAATATGAAACAGCTCAAGAGTTATTTTCTATGCTGTCACTTGAAGAACAAAAGCATTTAATTGAGGTCTTAGAAAAATTAATTAACTCCTGGCATGAACAGCATCATGGCAGTGCTGCAAAAAATCAGCACGGGCATGAACATCATGAAGGCGATCATAACGATCATACTGGACATGATGATATGCACCACGGTGGAAGTCACAGCCCTTATGGCCAGCATGGACACCACAGTCATCATTATAGAAAGGATTTTTAGTGTGTTTCCAAACAATAAATATAGCTCTCGGCAGCAAATTGGACAGCGTGCAGGATATATTGGAATTGCAGCAAATATTGTCCTTTTTTCTGCAAAATGTACAATAGGTCTTATTGGAAACAGCGTTTCAATTCTTGCAGATGCTTTCAACAATCTCACTGATTGTGCCGCTTCGGTTGTTGCCATTATTGGCTTTAAGTTATGCGGCAAAGAAGCGGATGATAAATACCCTAATGGTTATGGACGAATGGAGTATATCAGTGGATTCATTGTATCTTTTTTAATAATGGCAGCTTCCTTGTCTTTTGGCAAGCACTCTATTGCAAGAATATTAACACCGCAAATCACAATAATGCCATCTTGGTTTCTTTGGATACCAGCAGCTTCCATTATAATAAAGCTGGCATTAGGGCTGTATACATATATGGCAAATCGGGTAATCCAATCAGCAACGCTTCGTACAATGTTTAAAGACAATATTTCAGATGCTATATTAACAGCGATGACTCTTATATCTTTACTCTTAGCACCATTTACCACATTACCTTTAGATGGCGTGGCTGGATTACTCATTGCAGCGGTAATTATGTGGTCTGGAA
Source organism: Hungatella sp. (assembly GCA_031270005.1). GTDB lineage: Bacteria > Bacillota > Clostridia > Lachnospirales > Lachnospiraceae > Lacrimispora. Next base: position 1,833 of record JAISYJ010000120.1, read on the forward strand.
TTACATCTTTTCAAGAGCACCTTTCCCTGCTTCTTGGAAAAGGAACAGATAAAGAGCTGATTGAACAAATAGCGGAGCTTGTGTTAAAACAAGACAATGTTTTTAGCGGAGTGGAATCAATAGCCACATACGATTTTGGCCCTGAAAAGCGGCTTGCTTTCATACAAGTATGTTTGAAAGCAAGCCCTCATTTAGAAAATGTGCAAATAGCTATACAAAAGTTGACTGGCGATCTAAAACAAACACTTAATCTAGAAGCAACTATTTATTGGAATGCCGGCCACCATGAAAAGCAGAAAGGAAGTGACCTTGATGCCAGCGGAGAAGCTCAGCATTTCAAAGGAGAATTATCTAAAAACAATATTAAGCATTGAAGAAGAGCAAGGATACGTGCGTGCCATAGATATAGCTAAGAAAATGGAGTTAAGCCGTCCCAGCGTATCGCACGCCATACAACTATTAAAGCAAGAAAAATATATTTATGTGGATGATACGCACAATATTTCTTTTACTCCACAAGGATTTAAGCTTGCCTGTGCTATTAAGGAGCGCTATGTTCTATTTTACAATTTGCTTTTATCACTGGGTGTACCAGCAGCAACAGCCTCATGTGACGCATGTAGAATGGAGCATGCCATTAGCAATGAAACTTTATTACAATTAAAAAAAGTATTAATATAAATAAATTGACAGGAGAATTTTAGAAGGCATTTTGATAAGACATTTTGATAAGACTGAGGAGAACCACCATGACAAACCGGGAATGGGGACAGATAGGAAACAACTACTTAAAAGCCGTCGAATATGATTACATACCTCATAGACATGATAAAAATAAGTCATAATAATTATTTATGCTGTTTTTCAGCCTCATGACAAAAAGCTGCTTCTTCTGTGTGAGCTCCTGAAACATATCAAAAGAAGGATAGCCCCCGGAGAATGGGTTGATGGGGCAAGCGGAACCTATATCGAGGTGGAGAGCCCGGTAACACGTCAGATTATCGCACGGATTCCAGATGGGAACCAAACGGATATCGAACGTGCGGTGGAAGTGGCGGGTTTACTTGTGTTGAAAATGGTGTGAGTAAAATAGTTTATAAACAAAGAAAATCGGTGCGGGGACTATCGTCCTGGCATCGATTTGTCTGCTGACGTATCTCTTAGCGGGCTATACAACGGTTCTTAAATACAATTCTATCAGCAAATCTGCCTGAATCATAAGAAATGTCCGGGAAGTAATATCATAATTTTTATACATATTAACGGGAACACCGCTGCACAAGCTTCGATGCATTTTCTTTACCAGGCTGCTGTTCCCATTATTTGTTATCGCCAACAGGGCAGCTCCCGTATATTTTAATTTGCCTGCTGCTGAAACAAGGGTTTTGGTTTCGCCGCTCATGGAAAGAAAAAGAACCGTATCCTTTGATGTGATAAGGTTGGGGAGTAAGTCAATCATATGGGATTCATAAATGTATATAACCGATTTATTCAGCTGCATCAGACGCTTTGCCGTATACTCGGCAATGGGTTTGGTTAAACCTACTCCGATGATATAAAGAATATTGGAATGATTGATCCTGTCCGCCATAAATTCCAGGTCTGAAATATCGATCATATTTACCAGGTTCTGGAAGAAGAGATTGTATTGGTTCAAAAGATTTTTTTCCTGGATCACATGAGTCTGTTTCAACAATCCCTCTAATAGAAATTTAAATTCCGCGAAGCCGGACAGGCCCAGCCGCTTTGTCATCCTGATGATGGTGGTATTGGAGGTATTTAATATTTGCGCCAGTTCTGTCAAGGTATTGCTGGCTATTAATTCCGGATGGTCATCCAAATAATAAAATACATGTTTTTCTGAATGAGATAAGCTTTCGATCATGGAGGTAAAATGTGTCTGCAAGATTCCCATAAAATCTCTCCTTTATCAATTTGTACAATTATACAGTTTTTGAATCAAAAAGTATAGTATAAAGTGTTATAATTTATCCATCGATAACAATTACTGATCAGTATGTTAACAATTTTAAATTTCATAAGATTCAAAACAATACACCGAGTGTGGAGGAGGATATATGAATCTGCAATGTATGACGCAGCCAGAATTAATTTTTACTGGACTGCATTTCACAAATAAAACGGATATTTTAAATCATTTGGCTGAGGCCTTATGGGGGCAGGGATACCTGAATGACAAACAATTATATTTAGACAGTGTTTTACAAAGAGAGGAGCATTCCGCTACTGGAATAGAGCGGGGGCTTGCAATACCTCATGGGAAAAGTGATGCCGTTAAAAAAGCAGGTTTTGCGGTAATGACATTGGATACCCCTTTGTCCGGGGACCGCTGGGCATCTTTAAATCCTGATAATCAGGTGGAGCTGATCATTCTCCTAGCAGTACCTGAAACGGAAGCCGGAGATCTTCATTTAAAGCTTTTAGGTGAATTCAGCAAACGGTTAATGAACAAGGATTTCACGGACCAGTTAAAGGGAGCTGGAAGCCCTGAAAAAGTTTACAGCCTTCTGGATCAGAACGTTACGGCTGAAAGATCCGCAGCAGCCACTTCAGATGCAAAGACTTTTGTGTTAGCCATAACTTCATGCGCCACTGGAATCGCCCACACCTATATGGCAGCTGAAGCGTTAAATAAAGCAGCCGGGGAAATGGGAATCGGAATCCATGTTGAAAAGCAGGGGGCAAACGGCATAGAAGACAGAATAACGCCTGAAATGATCCAAAAGGCAGATGGAATATTATTCGCAGTTGATACAAAAGTAAAGGAAAAAGAAAGGTTTGCCGGAAAGCCTTATGTGGAGGTCAAGGTTGCGGAGCCTCTTAAAAACAGCAAGCAGTTGATTCAGACGCTTCTTGACCGGCCCCAGGGAATTGTTGAAGGAGGGAGTACGTCAGACGATTTTGCAAAAAATTCCGGAGCCGGTAAGCGTAAGACGGTAAAAGAAGAGCTGACCACTGCTGTTATGACAGGTATTTCCTATATGATCCCTATGCTGGTTGCGGGAGGATTGATGCTGGGAATTGCAAAGCTTGTCTGGGTTTATGCCCTGGGCATGGATCCTGGACAGATCGGTGATGAACTATATAAAACATCAGGCGGAATTACGCAATTCATTCATTACCTGGACGGTTTTGGCAGTCTGCTGTTTAAATTTGTTTATCCTGTATTTGCAATGTTTGCCGCGTACTCCATATCCGACCGGTTAGGATTGGTTTCAGGATTTGCAGGAGGTCTGTTTTCAGCCGGACTGCATTATACCTTCTGGGGGATCAATGGAGGAATTCCAAGCGGTTTTCTGGGAGCCCTGGTTTTGGGTATTGCCGCCGGTTATATCTCCCGTTTCTTAAATGAGAAAATCAAGCTTCCTAAAAACTTTGCAGCTATGAAACCCATGTTTTTGGTGCCCGGTATCAGTGTTTTTGCTATTTTCCTGTTAAATATGTATTTGATTGACCCTGTATTTGGACAATTAAATCTGATGATGGCAAATGGAATTAAAAGCATGAGCGGCACTGGGCAGCTTACGCTGTCAGCAGTCATCGCAGCGGCAACCGCTTTTGATTTAGGAGGTCCTGTCAACAAGGCTGCCGGAGCTATTGCCATTGGTCTGGCTTCCGACCAGGTCTTTCCGCTGACTCCCCGGGTACTGGCAATCGTGATCCCTCCCATTGGTCTTGGACTTGCCACCATGCTTGACCGGTTTGTTGTAAAGAGGAGAGTTTTCCCTGCTGATTTAAGAGTGGTGGGAGGTACATCCTTTTTGCTGGGATTTCTGGCAATTTCAGAAGGAGCCCTTCCCTTCATGCTCAGGAATCCGCTGATCACGATTCCCATCAACATGATCGGGGCTATCGCAGGTTCCTGTATTGCAGTTGCTTTAGGAGCTGTGCAGTGGCTTCCCCTCCCCGCGATCTGGGGCTGGCCGCTGGTGGAAAATTTTGCGGCTTATTTTATCGGACTTGCAGTGGGTGCTTTATTTATTGCCTTAGCAAATATATTTATCCGGTACTGGCTTATCAGAAAAGAAGAAAAAAAACAAGGTTTATAAAAAGAGGATTATAAATTGAAAAAAACAGTTCATGTGGTAACACATACACACTGGGATCGTGAGTGGTATTTTTCTATCGAGGACTCCAATATGATGCTGGTGGAGGATATGAATCGTTTGATTGATGTCTTGGAAAATAACGGTGCATATAAATCATTTACCTTTGATGCACAATATTCTGTTATCGAAGAGTATTTAAGGTTGTGCCCCGAAAAAGAAAATCAGATTTGCAGACTGATCCAATCCGGAAAGCTGTTTATTGGTCCCTGGTACACTCAGACTGATTCGTTGCTTGTAGCAACAGAGTCCATCATACGCAACTTATTGGCCGGAATTAACGGCGCCGGTAAAAAAGGGGGTTTTTTAAACAACGGTTACCTTCCTGATATATTTGGGCAGAATTCCTATTTGCCCAGCATTTTTAAAAAATTTCATATAGAGACCAGTATTGTCCAAAGAGGACTTTATAACGATCAGTTACAAAATGGCTTAAACTTCATCTGGAAATCCCCCAATGGAGATTCCGTAAGGGCAAACAATATCTATTTTGGCTATGGAGCCGGAAAATTTTTGTCCTCTGATCCGGAATATGTAAAACAAACATTGCTTCCCATCCTGGATTCTCTGGCATCGTTTCAGCCGTCTGGGAATCATATTCTCCTCCCAAGCGGAGGAGATCAGGTTTTGGTAAATGATAACATCCCGGATATCATTGATGAACTGAATCAAATGGATCTGCCTTACCAGTTTAAAATGTCAAATTATGAGGCGTTCTTTGCTGAGGGCTGGCAAGGTCCTATGGAGGAGATATCCGGGGAGCTGTTAGCTTGTGAGAATTCGAGAATACACAATACGATCCGTTCCCATCGGGTTGACATAAAGCTTTTAAATACTCAGATAGAAGAAAAAATCTACAGGCAGCTGGAACCGCTTTCCGTATTGTCAAAGGAACTGGGAGGCAGTTATCCTCAGCAATGGATTGAAAAATGCCTGAAGCTGCTTTTTGATGTACAAGCTCATGATTCTATTTGCGGCTGCAATTCAGACGAGACCAACCGGGTGATCCTGTCCAGACTGGAACGGATCGAACGGATTGTGGACGGTCAAATTAATATTTTAGAGAAGCAAATAACAAGGGGGGTCAGACGGCAGGAGCATTCCATTGCAGCCGCATTCTGCCTGATCCCTAAAAAATGCACGCGGGAGCTTAAATTCACCTTATTTACAAAGAAGCCTGATATCGGCTTGGAAGAGAGCAGCGGGAAGATGCCGGAACAGACGATTCTGAATCAGCAGTATATATCAGGAGGAAAGCAAGTACGGGTTACGGCTGATGGGGAACAGGAAATTGAGGTTCCCGGCTATTACAGAACAGAAATCCTGGCGTTTGTAAGCTTTGAGGGACTTGGGTATAGAACGTTTAAATGCGTCAGTGATTCTGGGATTTCCCGGATAGAACAAAAACAGGACCAACAGATATCCAATGAATTTTACCGTATTTATTTGGATAATGGTGCATTGTCTGTGGAAAGAAAAGATAAACAGAAGAAAAGAAATCTTTTCTATTTTGAAAATACTGCGGATGCAGGCGATTCTTACGATTACTCTCCTCTTAATGAGGACCGGTTTTTCTCCAAAGAATGCGAAATGCTTGAAAATTACCAGTCTGATCTCATATCATGGATGAAAGTTCGGCATAGCCTGGAATCCTATCCGGATCTTTTAAAAGCCAGTTCCCGCGGCAATACCGAAACCATCTTTATTGATACAAGATTAACGATCACAAAGAATAGTAAAAAGATTAAAATAGAGCATTTTCTCGTTAATACCGTTAAGGATCACCGCATAAGAGTTCATTTTGCTTCTAAGAGCAATGAAAAAATTCATTATGGGGATCAGGGATACAGCGTACTGAAAAGAAGTAATACGAACCCTTATTTGAAAAACTGGAAAGAGTCAAATTTTGCAGAGTGCCCCCAGCCTGTTTACCCAATAGAAAATTTTGTATATGTTAATGAAGAAAATGGATGCTTTGGACTTTATACCAAAGGCTTGAAAGAATATGAAGTGACAAAAGATTCCCTTGCTCTGACCTTGTTCCGCTCGGTCGGATACCTGGGAAAGGACGACCTGGCATGGAGGCCGGGCAGGGCTTCCGGCATTAACAATAAGGTGGTGGAAACACCGGATGCTCAAATGCAGGGAAGCTTAAGCTTTGAATATTTTATAACATGGCCGGATCATGAATTTCATATCTCAGAAGCCTATGATTTGCTGGAGGAGATACAGGCTTCCCATCTGACCTACCATTTACAGGCCTTAAATACCTTTGAACAGAGGCTGGAACGATTTGATCTTCCCCAGCCATCGGCCCTAAAGGAACTTGCAGAAGAGTATTGCATGTTGGAGATAGGAGATAGCAGACTGAGGGTATCCGCTTTAAAAAAGGCGGAAGAAGGTGATCAGACAGTGATCCGTATTTTCAATCCGGAAGAGGAGGCCCTGCCCCTTCCCCTGCCGTTTCCGCAATATCAGACTGTTTTATTAGATGAAACCCAACAAACTATGAAAAGCCCGGTGATCGGCGGCAAGGATTTTCAAACGTTTATCTTTTGAAACGAAAGATTACAACTTGATGCCGGTCCCCGATGAACAGCGCAGAAATGAGGAGCATATGTTGTTGACTGAAAAAATATATTGCCATCTGGAAAAAATATATTCAGGAGAAAAACTGGAGCAGGCAGTAAAAGGCTTTAAAGATTTACTGAAAGGTTATCAAAATCAGACGTTTAAAAAGCGTGAGCCGTTTTCCGAAAAAACCGTATATTTGATCACCTATGGAGATGGTTTTCTGGAAAATGGAAAATCGCCTTTGCAGACCTTAAAAGAGGTGGCAGATAATACTTTGAAGGAAAGTTTTACGGACATACATTTACTGCCAATGTTTCCTTATACCTCTGATGACGGTTTTTCTGTCACGGATTATCTGTCGGTCAATCCCGATCTGGGTAATTGGGAAGATATAAACAGCCTTGCCCAGGGATACCGCCTTATGTTTGACTTTGTGGCGAATCATATGTCTAAGGAGAGTATTTGGTTTAATAAATTTTTGAATGAAGAAGAGGGCTATCAGGAGGCTTTTATCAGGCAATCCCCGGACTTTGACAGAAAAAATGTAATCAGGCCGCGGGTTTCTCCTTTATTCCATGAATTTAATAATAAGGCTGGAGAATCCTTTATGGTTTGGACCACATTCAGTGAAGATCAGGTAGATACGAACCTTAAGGACCCGGAGATGCTCTTGCGCCTGACTGATGTGTTGCTGCAATACGCGTTAAAGGGCGCATCCTCCATTCGCTTGGATGCAATCGGCTTTATGTGGAAGGAAAGCGGTGCGGGCTGTATGCATTTGCCGCAGGTCCACGAGATCATAAAGCTGTGGCACACCCTCCTTGAGGAACTGGCGCCTGGCACCCGGCTGATTACGGAAACCAATGTTCCTCACAAGGATAATATCAGCTATTTTGGAAATGGCTCTGATGAAGCCCATATGGTCTATCAGTTTCCCCTTCCCCCGCTGGTCCTTCATGCGTTTAGTAAGCAGAACGGAAGGTTTTTGACAAAATGGGCTTCCGGTATTACCCCTGTCTCCAAGGATGCCACCTATTTTAATTTTCTGGCGTCCCATGACGGAATCGGCATGCGTCCGGTTGAAGGGATCCTGGCGGCAGAAGATATGGAATATCTGGCGAAAAAAGTATTGGATAATGGGGGAAGAATTTCATTTAAGGAAAATCCGGATGGCAGCCGGTCCGTTTATGAATTAAATATCAACTACAGTGATGCGTTGAGAAATGATGAAGAAAGTGATGAAACCGCCATAAAAAAGATGATTGCCGCTCATCATATCCTGCTCTCTTTCATCGGAGTACCGGCCATTTATTACCACTCGGTTTTTGGCTCCCGGAATGACTTAAAAGGTTACATGGATTCCGGCATCAACCGACGGATCAATAGAGAAAAGTTAGAGAAAGAGAAATTGTTTAAGGAACTTAAAGAAGACGATTACAGGAGAAAAATTTATTCGGGAATTACCGGGCTGATTAAAATCCGCCGGCAGCATTTAGCATTTCACCCTGCTGCAGCTCAGACGGTTCTAACGATATCCGATCAGATTTTTGCATTAAAAAGGGTTTCCTGTGATAAAAAAGAAGAAATCATTTCCTTCACTAATTTATCTGGGGAAGTTCAGATCGTTGAAGATATTAAGGGATTTGATCTGATCAGTGGACAGAACGTAGATGGCAGGCTTACACTTATGCCTTATGGGGTTGTGTGGATTGATGTGAATGAGAGATAGGAAGATAAGAAGGTGTAATTAAATTTGGGTCTGAGTCATAGATGATTTTAAATAGGGCAGTCAGTATCACAAGGCGCCTACCTGGCATATATACTGCTTTAGTGAAGGACCCAGATTTTCGAGATGAGAAGCAAGAAATGCTTTTTCTTATGAACAGCTGCCTAAGACTTGTGACAGAACAATACAAAAAACGGACCAATAATCTATGAATGTGAGCTAATTGACCATGTGAAATTGTACCTTAAATAAAATAATAACATAATAAGAGGCTATATTTTTTGATACAAACTTGTTATAATATATTAAGTTAGACATTTATATCAAATAAATTCAAATATGGGGCGGGTTGATGTTGGAAGGAATATCTAAGAGACGAATGGATATGGAAAGGTCTTTATCTGTAATTATCGATAAAAAGTTTATAAATAATTTACCAGAGGATTTAAGGGAAAAATTTTTAGATCATTATTATCTTGTATATATTAATATTTCTAAGTCGAAGAAAAAAATACTAAGAAGCGATTTTCTTGAAAATATATATAAAATAAATATGTATTATGTATATACATATTGCCCTTATTGTAAAAAATCATCTCTGAAGTTAAAAATACCATTTCTTTCAAGCAAAGAGCGATATCATTACGGAATACATTGTGGTTTTTGTGGAGAAGTTAATTTTTTTGAAAAAGGATACTCGGCACTTGATAAAGCTCATAGTTTGCTGAAGTTAAAAAACTTGAGTGAAAATATGAATAACATACATAGGGTATTATTAGAACAATGTGTTGTGATACTTGCTAGTAGTTTGGAAGTATTTCTTAAGGATGCGTATTCAGTAGGGATGAATTTATTTATGGTCAAGCCAACAATAAATAAAATAGAAGATTTTAGAAAGTCGACGCAGAATGATTTTATAAACATCGGCAAAATTATTGAAAATTTCAAACAATTAAATATTAATATTAAAGAACTAATTGATGAAGAGTCTAGAAAAAATGTTAATATAATGTTCAAGAAAAGGCATGTTATTGTTCATAATAATTCCATTGCAGATACGTCTTATATTTCTCAAACCAATGATCCTGTGGAGATAGGTAAGGCATTAAGCATTAGTGATGAAGAAGTTGAACGATATTTTAATTATGTCGAACAATTCTTTGATATTATTGGAAATAAGGTTATGGAAGTATATGTAGAAGAAATGAAAACGGAATTTATAAGGGTGATTTGGAATATAGCCCCATTTACTATGATTGAACGAGTTATTCAATACAGGCCAACAAGCTCTCTTTTACATTCACCTAATTTTATTACTTATCCGGATATAACAAAAGTATTTCCACGGCCTATTGCTCCATCAAAAAAAGACTTAGATGAATACAGAAGGAATAAGAGAGAAATACAACCACAACGTACCGATCAGAAATAGAATCTGATTGGGAAAAGTAGATTAAGTGATAAATAATAGTGTGATCATCAACGGAAACTTTTTAATTTAAGAAAATAGCTATTTTATTTAAAGGAGGTAGTTATATAAATGATGACACTGTTTGATGCGATATCAGATGATCCTTTGGAGATTTGTGTAAAGCTGGCAGCTTACTATGGATTACACCGAAGTGAAGTCCTGGGATTAAAGTGGGATGCGCCCTAATTATGTAACGAATCACTTTAGCTTGGTACTTGAAAAAGCCGACCTCAAAAAGTCGGATTTCACGATTTAAGACATTCGTGCGCCAGCTTACTGCTTGCAAATGGGATATCAATGAAGCAAATCCATTTTCTACAAAAGAAGAAAAAACGCCCTCAAAAGAGAGAGTAGAAATCCGAAAAAAAGTAAGAGCCTGCTGCGGACATTGACCGCAAACAGGCTCATGGCGGAGACGGTGAGATTCGAACTCACGTGCCCTTGCGGACAACCTGATTTCGAGTTATTTGAGGGCAAGTTTCGATGAGATTATCAAGGTAACTTTGAGACACTTTAAAATCCCGCAAACCCGCATGAATCAAGGATTTTCGGGCGAAAACCATGAATTTACCACGCTTAGGCTCGACCCCCGAATTTAACGGTTTTCAGAGCAAAGTGTAGAAAAAGCGTAGAAAAATGACCAGCGAAATAACCTTAAGATACTTTAGTTTCCTGGCATTTATAAAAACACAAACCACAGCGTACCCTACCATTGACATTGATTAAAAGTGAATAACGCAAAACAGGCAGAGCTTGTATCTGTCTGCACCATCAATGTATTGGAGGGATGGACATGGCAACTGACTACTCTCACCTTCTGGCTGAATATCCGGAAAAGATATGTCAAGACCAATTTTACAGGATTTGCAGAATAAGCAAACGGAAAGCCACATGGCTTTTAGAGAACGGGTATATCCCCTGCGAGGATACAGGGAAAAAGACCCGTAGGTTCAAAATCCGGATAACGGATGTGGTAGAATACCTTACCCGCTTAGAAGATTCTCCGGAGTCCTTGCTGACACCTCCCGGAATTTTTTCAAGCGGAATAAAATATAGGCCCAAACACAAAATTGTGGAGCCGATAGATTCAGATAAATTTATGAAGATGCTGAAGAAAAGGTGGAGCAGCTCTCCTGATGCACTTACCGTGGATGATGCTGTGAAACTGACCGGTTACTGCAAAACCACTGTGTCAGAATGGATAGCCAAAAAGAAATTATTCGGGGTGTGGTACTACAACAAATACCTGATACCCAAAGACTGCCTGATTGAATACATGGCAACCAAAGCCCACCGCATCACTCAGAAATCAAATAAGCACATGAGTCTGATACGAAAATTTCAAGATGAATGGCCACAGGCTTGAAAGTAGAAAAACAAATGCCCGTCATGGCAAGCAAACCATGATGGGCATTTTCTTATTTAAAAGGAAAGAGCAGAGACTCAATTCCATTGCTCAGACAATAGGAACTCACGGATATTCATATGCTTTAGTCCATCCCTGCTCATATCGAATTCATCATAGGACACAACATACTTGGGGAAGTTGTCCCTGACCGTATCATATGCTCCGAATTCACGCTGAATCGTTTCCTCGGATGCCAGCAGATAAGCTACTTGAACGTAGAGTTTCTGCGTTTGCTTTTCAGCAATAAAATCAATCTCTTTTTCTCCTGCCTTTCCAACGGTGACCTTGTACCCTCGCCGCAGGAGTTCCATATACACGATGTTCTCAAAAATGAGGTTGATATCTTTCATATTCCCGCCGAAAACAGCCTCCCTGATTCCGTGGTCGGCAATGTAGTATTTTTCATTGACGGTGAGGATCTTCTTACCCTGCAAGTCCTGCCTGCGGACACGGTAAAATAGAAAGGCATCCTCACAAGCCTTGATGTAGTTTAAGATGGTTTCCGGAGCGACTGTACGTCCCTCGCTTTTAAGATATTTTGAAATTGCCGTAGCGGAGAAAGTCGTCCCGACGTTTGCCGTAATGTATGCGATGATACGCTCCAGCAAATCAACATCACGGATGCTGTTGCGTTTTACAATGTCTTTCAGAACAACGGAATTATAGAGGTCTTGCAGATACTGACGGCTCGGCTGTTCGGCATAGCGGAGGTTGCTCAAGTACGGCATCCCGCCATCGGTAAGGTATCGGGTAAACATGGCTCTCGAATCAGCATCAGGAAAAACAGTATGATACAGTTCTGAAAACTCTTCAAAGGAAAAGGGATAGACCACAAACTCCACATATCTCCCGGCAAGGTATGTGGCCAGTTCTCCCGAAAGCAGCTTGGCGTTTGAGCCGGTGATATAGATATCACAATTAAATTCAACCCGAAAGGAATTGATGCACTTTTCCCAGCCAACGACTTCCTGAATCTCATCAAAAAAAAGATATGCTTTCTCAGAGATGCCATTTACCCGCCGAGCGATCTGCTCATGCAACGCCTCGGCAAAACAAAGGCGCGAGTTGCTCATATTTTCAAAGTTGATGGAAATAAACTGATCCTCAT
>JAISYJ010000122.1:0-13989 GCA_031270005.1 Hungatella sp.
GGGCCTATTAAAGTGCGCCAAATTTAATCACATATTTCTTTTTGCTATGAAATCCTGCAACGCAGGATTTCTTCCTTGCTTGAAATCAAGATTGTGAGCTTGTTTCGCAATTACCTATAAATGTATTAAGTTAGTTGCGACTAACTTTTTTCATTATATTATTATAAATGGTTATTGTCAACAGCTTTACTGATTTTTCCGCGGCAAACGCATGAAGGTGTTCCATCAGACTGGTATTCAGACCAGTTAAGCGGAGGGCAGGGGCAGATGGCAGATATCACCGTAAAGCCCTTATGAAAACTATTTTTTCCATAGAACTTAACAACTGCAAGCTTAAGAATATCCATGATTTCTATTGCATGGGACCGTTTTATTTATTATAATTTGACCATGGGATAAGCAACCCGCAAATCGTAAGCAACCATGTTAAGAAAGGACATGATAACCATGGAAAAAATAACAAGCTTTACCATCAACCATTTAAAACTTCTTCCAGGCATCTATGTCTCCCGCAGGGATCAGGCCGGGGACTCTGTCATTACCACCTTTGATATCCGCATGACCCGCCCTAATTTTGAGCCTGTTATGAATACAGCAGAAATCCACACCATTGAACATCTGGGAGCCACCTTCCTGCGCAACCATGAATTCTTTGCTTCCCGGATCCTGTACTTTGGCCCTATGGGCTGCCGCACCGGCTTTTACCTTCTGCTGTCCGGTGATTACAAGTCCAGTGACATTGTTCCATTGATCACGGAAATGTATGAATTCATCCGGGATTTTGAAGGCGAGGTACCAGGCGCAGCCGCAAAAGACTGCGGAAATTACCTGGACATGAATCTTGGAATGGCTAAATACCTGGCTGGAAAATTCCTTGATTCCGTGCTGTACGGAATCGATGACGACCAGCTTATTTATCCTGAGGACTAAGGGACGTTTATACCTGGTGGCCGCGTTTCTTTATGACAAAGGCCCCCTGTCTGACAATATTTCATTGTCAGACAGGGGGCCTTATCCCATGATCATACCCGCTCTTCTCTTTGCTCCAAAGTCTCATATTCTATTTTGTTTGACTTGCCTATTCATGTTTCTGGTTGCGATACCATACCCATTTACCCTTCATCCAATTCCTCCACCATCCGGTATCCAACGCCCATTTCTGTGAGAATATACTGGGGCGCTCCTGGATTTTCCTCTATCTTACGCCTTATATTCGCCATGTTGACGCGAAGGGTATGGCTTTCATCGGTATAAACCCCCCATATTTCCCGTATGATGAAATCATGGGTAAGCACCTTGCCTGCATTCCTGGACAGTAAAACCAACAGCTTATATTCAATAGGCGTTAAATGGACTTTTTCTCCATCTTTGTATACGACCCGTTTATTATAATCGATTTCCAGCTTCCCAGTGGTAAACCTTTCATCTCCCAGAGCTTCTGCGGCAGCCGATTGAGTGCTGTGCCGCATTGCCGTCCGTATACGGGCAAGGAGTTCTGAGGTTCCAAATGGTTTTACAATATAATCATCAGCGCCAAAGTCAAGGGCAGCCACCTTCTCACGTTCGTGACCACGGGCGGAAACCACAATCACAGGCGTTTTTGACCATTGACGTATCGTTTTAAGGATCTCTACACCATCAATATCCGGCAGGCCAAGATCCAGAAGGATGATATCGGGAACACGGGAGGTAAACAGGGAAAGCCCTTCCTTTCCTGTTTTGGCTTTAACCACCTGATAATCATTTGAGGTCAGAATGGCAGATATAAAATTGCAGATCGCATCTTCATCTTCAATGATCAGCACCATTGGTTTTATATCCATATTTATTCACTTCCTTTCAAGGGCAGAGTGAAGCGGAATACCGTTCCTCCATCCTTTCTGTTTTCAGCCTCTAAGTTTCCCTGATGGGCATTGACAATGGTTTTGCAGATGGACAGGCCGATCCCCATTCCTCTGGAGGAATCGGCGCTTCTGTTTTCGCTGGGCTTATAGCCTGAAAACAGATGGGGCAAATCCTCATTGGGAATCCCCCTTCCCCTGTCAAACACTTCAAACCTGGCCCATATTCCATCTCTCTCCAAACGGACTTCAATGGAGGAATCCTCTGGAGAATATTTTATGGCATTCTCAAGAAGGTTGATCAGCACCTGTACGATCAAGGTTCCATCCATCGGAACCTCTAAGAATTCCTCCGGAACATGAACAAGGATTTTACTCTGAGGGAATCTCCGCTTGATACGGCTGACAGCCTCCCCCACAACCTCTTCCGCTGCCTCCGGGCTTTTCTTAAGATTGGAGGCATTCTCATTGATCCGTGTCACGGAAAGCAGATTTTCCACCATGCGTATGAGCCACTGTGATTCTTCCTGTATGTTGGCGACCAGGCTGTTCCGGGTATTTTCATCAAGCAGATCTCCATTTTCACGGATTACAGAGCTGGCCCCCAGAATGCCTGCAAGAGGCGTGCGTAGATCATGGGATATTGCCCGCAAAAGGGTGCTCCTCATCTTTTCCTTTTCCGATTCCACCATAATGTTCCGCTGCTCATCGGAAAGATGCTGCCGCTCCAGGGCCATTGCCACCTGGGAAGCGATCATGCGCAAAAACAGGCGGGCATTGTGGTCAAGGTTTTCTTTCCTGCAGGAAATTCCCCAGACGGCAAGAACCTTTCCCTGAGAGATCACAGGCATATAGAATGCTGCCGCTCCCATTAAGGTATCGGTTCCTGCTCCCGCCCGTTTCTGGTTTAAGAATACCCAGTGGGCAACCGCCTTTTCATCGGCGGAATTTAAAACAGAAGAACCGATGTCATCAGCCGCCTGCCCTACTTCCCCATCCTCTCCATGTTCCGGATCAGTGGTGAAAAAGATTATAGACCGTCCAAACAACTTCACAACATAGTCATTTGTAAGAGCTACGATCCGGTCAAGGCCCCTTGTGGCAAGGAGCTTTTTATTGATCTCATACAGGATCTCCGTACGGTGTTCCCTCTTTACTGCCAGCCTCGCTTCCGCTTTCATGCGCACAGTCAAAGCGCTGGTGATCAAAGCTACTAAAAGCATAATGGCAAAGGTAAGGGGGTAGCCGGCTTGAATTGCGTTTAAGGTAAAATAAGGCTCTGTAAATAAAAAATTAAAGGTCAATACGCCGACTGCGGAGGCAAGGATCCCGTATCCATATCCTTCTGTCATCCGGGAAACCAGCAAAACGGAGAAAATATAAACCATAATAATATTCTGGTTCATGACGTCAAACCTTCGAAGCCCAAGGGACAGCAGGGTGGTAGCCATCAATATAAAAAGGGTCTTTCCGGTATCCGCCCAGGTAAAGCGGAAATTCTCATGCTTTATATTTTTCCCCGGCTTCTTATAGCTGCGTTTGATGACATTCCCTGGTATGATGTGTATTTCTATGTTAGGCAAAAGAAAGATGAGCTTGTCTTCAAAATCCATATCAAACAGATTTTTAAGGGTTTTCTTATTTCTGCTTTTGCCCACTACTATATTGGTGATACCGGAAAGCTTGGCATATTCCGATACGGTGGCGGCAATATCATGTCCGGTCAGGTTCACGATCTCAGCCCCCAGCTTTTCTGCCAGATCCAGGTTCGCCCGGATCGTCTTCTGTTGTTCAGCAGTAAAATCTTCACTTTCTATATCTTCCACGTATAATGCGGCCCAGCTTGCGTGAAACGCCTCCGCCGCCCGCGCAGTCCACCGGATGCATTTTGCCGATGAGGGTGACGGGCCGATGCAGACAAGCAGCTTGGTATTAGCCATTTTATCAGATAAGCTCCGCTCGCTCTGATTCTCCGAGCTGATCTTATCCGCAGCGCAGCGCAGGGCGATTTCCCGCAAAAGCCGCAGGTTCTCCTGTGTGAAAAAATTCCGCATGGCCGTTTCCGCCCGGTCAGAGCGATATATTTTTCCTCCTTCCAGGCGGAGCAGCAGTTCATCCGGTTCAATATCCACCAGTTCGATTTTTTCCGCCCGGTCAAAGATATAATCCGGGACAGTTTCCCGGATCCTGACCTTTGTGATGTTCTCGATCACGTCATTTAAGCTTTCCATGTGCTGGACATTGACTGTTGTATAAACATCGATCCCTGCTCCCAGAAGTTCCTCAATGTCCTGATACCGTTTTTTATTCCTCCCGCCCTCTGCATTGGTATGGGCCAGCTCATCCACAAGAATCAATTCCGGTTTAAGTTCCAGAGCCTTATCTAAGTCGAATTCCTTTAGCTCTATATTGCGGTATGACACGGTTTTGGGCGGAAGCAGCGGCAGACCATGCAGCTTCTGCATGGTCTCAGGACGGGTATGAGGCTCGATATAGCCGACTAAAACGTGGATCCCGCTTTTTAGGCGTTCCTGGGCGTCGTCAAGCATTGCATAGGTTTTTCCCACACCCGCAGCATATCCAAAAAATATTTTTAACCTGCCCGGCCTTTGGTCCCGGTGCGTCTGAATATCCTCTAAAATGGCATCAGGGTCAGGTCTGTAATCAAACACTTCCATCCATGTACCACCACCTTACTTTTTAGATATCATACCACCTTTTTTATCTGCAGCAAACCATCAAGAGCTAAATTCACCTTTAAAACATTGACGCCCGGTTCGCCGATAAATCCAAGAAAGCGCCCCTTTGTACAGGTCTTAATAATGCCTCTCACTTCATCCTCTGTCAAATTCCTGGCGGCTGCAATCCTTGCCACCTGGTATTCTGCCGCTTCAGGGGAAATGTGAGGATCAACGCCGCTTCCTGATGCCGTAACCAGATCCATGGGAATATCTTCCTGATTGCCGGGATCAAAGGAATGCCACCAGTTTATGCGTTCCAAAACAAGGGTCTGCTGCTCTTTGCTGACAGGAGAAAGGTTTGACACGCCGGAGGGCCTTCCAATAAGATATTGGGGCTTTGTAAACTCCTGGGCCAGCAACTGGGATCCATATTCCTTTTGTGTTCCATCCTTTTGGGCGGCAAGGATCATGCTGCCGTTTGCCTGATCCGGAAACAGCAGCTGGGCAGCCTCCGTAACTGCAGCCGTATAAATGATACCGCACAATATGGTCATTATGCCAAAGCATACAACAGCGGTTCTGAATAATTTCATGATTTTCATAGTTTCTATTTACCTCACACAAGACCGCACGCGGCCAGAATCATATCGATCAGCTTGATTGCGAAAAAAGGCGCGCAGATCCCGCCCAGGCCATAGACTAACAGGTTTCTTGTCAGCAGCTTTTCAGCCGGCAGCTCCCGGTATTTAACCCCTTTAAGAGCCAGAGGAATCAGTGCAATAATGATCAGCGCATTATAAATGATCGCTGAAAGCATGGCACTTTTGGCGCTGGTCAGGCCCATAAAATTCAGGGCTTCCAGCTGTGGATAAATGCCGAAAAACAATACAGGAATAATGGCAAAATACTTTGCCACATCGTTTGCCACACTAAAGGTCGTCAAAGAGCCCCTAGTCATCAAAAGCTGCTTGCCGATCCGGACAATATCGATGAGCTTGGTAGGACTGGAGTCTAAATCCACCATGTTTCCTGCCTCCTTGGCAGCCTGGGTCCCTGAATTCATGGCCACCGCAACATCAGCCTGCGCCAGGGCAGGAGCATCATTCGTACCGTCTCCGGTCATGGCAACCAGATGGCCTTTGGCCTGGTAATCACGGATGAGGGCCAGTTTTGCTTCCGGCGTAGCCTCCGCAAGAAAGTCATCAACACCCGCTTCTGCAGCGATAGCCGCTGCCGTCATGGGATTGTCACCGGTGATCATAATGGTCTTGATGCCCATTTTGCGCAGATCTTCAAAACGTTCTTTTACACCGTTTTTCACGATGTCCTTTAAATAGACCACGCCCATCACCTGATTGTTTTTTGCCACCACAAGAGGAGTACCTCCTGCCTCAGCAACACGCTTTACAAGCTTCTCACATTCCTCCGGGTAATTTCCTCCCTTTTCCAGCACATAGGCTTTGATGGTATCAGCAGCGCCTTTCCGGATCTCGTTTCCCTGATAGTCGATGCCGCTCATCCTTGTTTTTGCTGTAAATTCCACAAAGCTTGCACCCAGGGCTGAAAGCTCCCTGCCCCGTATCCCAAACCGTTCCTTTGCCAGAACCACAATGCTTCTTCCTTCCGCTGTCTGGTCTGCAAGAGAAGAAAGCTGGGCCGAATCGGCAAGCTCCTGCTCCGTGACGCCGGCCACCGGCAGAAATTCGCTTGCCTGGCGGTTTCCCAAGGTAATGGTCCCAGTCTTATCAAGCAGCAGTACATCCACATCCCCGGCAGCTTCAATGGCCCGCCCGCTCATTGCCAGAACATTTGCCTGATTTAAGCGGCTCATGCCTGCAATGCCGATGGAGGATAGGAGCGCGCCAATGGTAGTAGGCGCAAGGCATACCAAAAGGGCAATGACATTGGTGATGGAAATGGCGGAGCCAGATCCTGCCTGAAGGCTTGCAAAGCCGGTAAAAGGCCGCAAGGCTGCCGTAACCACAAGAAAGATGATGGTAAGGGTTATGAGCAAAATCTGCAAAGCCACTTCATTAGGCGTTTTCTTTCTGGATGCACCTTCCACCATGGATATCATCTTATCAAGGAAGCTTTCTCCTGCTTCCGCCGTTACTTCGATGATCAGCCAGTCAGACACCAGGGTAGTTCCCCCTGTTACAGCACTTCGATCGCCGCCGGATTCCCGGATGACCGGCGCTGATTCCCCGGTAATAGCGCTTTCGTCCACAGAGGCTGCCCCATCCATCACTTCCCCATCCATTGGGATCTGCTCCCCTGCCCTGACATATACAATATCTCCCTTTTTCAGGGTATTGGAAAGAACCTCAGTATAATCGTCTATATTGGATGGCGTTTTCAGTTTTCTTGCCTTTACGTCTTTTTTGGCACTGCGCAGACTGTCTGCCTGTGCCCGTCCACGCCCCTCTGCAATGGCTTCCGCAAAGTTGGCAAACAGAACAGTAAACCATAAAATCAGGGATATGGTTAAGGTATAACCCGAATTTTCTTCCTTAAGACCTGCAAAGGAAAAAATATACAAAACACCGGTCAGGACCGCTCCTGTAAAAACTACCAGCATAACAGGATTTTTCACCTGCACCCTGGGAGACAGCTTAACAAAGGACTGTCTCAGCGCATCATAAAAGATGCTCTTGTCAACACTCTTTTTTTCCATTTTAATCACCTTCTGTCACTGCATTGTAAAGAAATCAGCAATCGGGCCAAGAGCCAGCGCCGGTAAAAAGCTCAGCGCGCCTATGATGAGGATAACTCCGATCAAAAGTCCCACAAATATGCCATTGCTGGTGGATAATGTGCCCTCGCTGACGGCAACAGCCTTTTTCTTCCCCATATTACCAGCAAGGAAAATGACAGCTGTCATGGGAATGAACCGGACCATCAGCATTATGATCCCGCCTAAAATATTTGTAAACGGGGTGTTTCCGTAAAATCCTCCAAAGGAGCTGCCGTTGTTATTAGCCATGGAAGAAAAGGCATACAAGATCTCCGAAAATCCATGAGCTCCTGAATTGGTCAGCCATGACCGGGCACCTGTCATGGAGACGGCAGCGGAAGTCCCCAGAAGCGTTAATAGCGGGGGGACAAGGACAATTAAGCAAACCATTTTCATATCAAAGGGCTCTACCTTTTTCCCCAGATACTCCGGGGTCCGGCCAACCATCAAGCCTGCAATAAATACTGTAAGGAGCACAAAGGCAAGCATTCCGTAAAGTCCGCTTCCCACGCCGCCAAATACAATTTCCCCAAGCTGCATGAGAAACATGGAAACCATTCCCCCAAGGGGAGTAAGGCTGTCATGCATGGCGTTCACAGAACCGTTTGATGCCGCCGTGGTCACCACCGCCCATAAAGAGGAAGCGCCGACGCCGTGAACCACCTCCTTGCCCTCCATGCTGCCGGAGGCTACCGCGTGTTCAAACACAGGCGCCCCAAACTGTTCGCTGATGGTTGTTGCAGCAAGGGCAGCTATAAAGAAAATCATCATAGTCATGTAGATCGACCGCCCCTGCCTTCCATCTTTTACTGCCCTTCCAAAGCTTACGCAAAGGGCCGCAGGAATCAGCAGAATGGACAAAGCCTGAATCAGGTTGGAGAAGGCGGTTGGATTCTCAAGAGGAAATGCAGAGTTCATCCCAAAGAAGCCGCCCCCGTTTGTACCAAGCTGTTTGATGGCAATCTGGCTTGCGGCAGGGCCTAAGGGAATGGTCTGCAAGGCCCCATTTTCCAGCATGGCAACTTCTTTATAGGGGCCAAATGTCTGAACAACACCCTGGGAAACAAGCAGCAAAGCCACGAGAAAGGAAAGCGGGATCAGAATGTAAAGCGTGGACCTTACCAGATCTGCCCAAAAATTCCCAATGGTCTTTTTCTGCTTCAAAACAAATCCTCTGATCAGGGCAAAGAGAACGGCAATTCCCGTTGCCGCTGACACAAAGTTCTGGACGGCAAGACCTGAAAACTGGGTGAAATAGGACAGAGTGGATTCACCTGAATAGGATTGCCAGTTGGTGTTTGAAATAAAGCTGGCGGCTGTGTTAAAAGCCAGATGCCAGCTGGTTCCTTTCAGCCCTTCCGGATTAAATGGCAAAGCTCCCTGAAGCATCAATAAACCAAAAAGAAAAACAAATCCTGTTCCGCTGAATAATAAAACAGAAAGCACATACTTTCCTGCATTCATCTCTTCCCCGGAGGAAATGCCCATAAGCTTATAAATCCCTTTTTCCACAGGGGCAAGGGCAGGAGTCAGAAAAACCTTTTGCCCTGTCATAACCTTGTATATATAAATCCCAAGAGGAATGGACAATCCAACTAAAACAGCAATATAAAATATATCCTGCATAACAATATGGCTCATAACCGGTCACCTCGAAATAAAATATAAAATAAATAAATTAACAATAAAACACCGATAATGCTTACCAGCATCAAAACAGCTCCCATGATTTCATCTCCTGATCCTTTTATTTTTCTTATCCCTATGCTCACAATCATATCAGAGAAAAAATCAAGACGGTGTCAAAATGAAAAGGGACCATGTCAAGAAGTTGTCAAGAATATACGCTGCCATGCAGCCTTCTCTGAAAAAACGCAGAAGAAAACACACCAGGGAATAAACTGTCCTCCAAAAATCAGACTTAAAAATCTAACGAACGGATTGCTCATGCCAGGTAAAAAAACAAAAAATGAGGGCAATCTGATTGACTGCCCTCAAAAACATCGTAACCGTAAATTAACTTTTCAAATACCACTGTTTATTTCTTACCCATAAACACCACAATGGACCTTGGCGGAACCAGAAACCGTTTCCCTTCTGCCGCAGGCTCCTTTCCTTCCGGGTACATGCCGTTTGCTTCTCCTTTATCCGTATGAAAGACCACATGCCATTGTTCCTTCTTAGGCAGGTTGGGAAGATCAAATTCATGAGGTTCCCAGTGCATGTTATAAGCCACATAAAAGTTGTCATCAGCGGTTCCATCCGGTTTTCTTCCATATTCCCCGCAGTAAAAGATTCCAAGCTGGCGCCGGAAATTATCAAATTCCGGGCACCATGCCTTTACTCCATGATAGGAAACATCCGGAAACCCGCACGCCAGATAATCCATGATCCTTGGCTCCTTCGGCATATGGAACACCGGATGGGCCTTTCGAAAGGCGATCACTGCTTTTACAAACTCCAGGAGATCCCGGTTTGTCCTGACCAGATTCCAGTTTAACCATGACACCTCATTATCCTGGCAGTATGCATTATTATTGCCTGACTGGGAATTGCCGAACTCATCTCCAGCCATAATAAGGGGCGTTCCCTGGCTCAGAAGCAAAAGAAGGAATGCGTTGCGCAGCTGCTTTTTCCGAAGCTCCATCACCTTTTTCCGCTTTGTGGGACCCTCAACTCCGCAGTTCCAGGAATAATTATAGGGACTGCCATCATGGTTCTTCTCTCCGTTTTTCTCATTATGTTTGGTATCATAGGACACCATATCCATCATGGAAAACCCGTTGGTATTGGCCATATAATTGATGACGCCGTACCCGGCCGGATTTCTCCTGGTACGGAAGGCAAGATTATTCATCTGTTCCTCGTCCCCCTTTAATACCCGGCGCATATCCACCAGAAAGCCGTCATTATACTCGCCCAAGTGCTTAATCTTACCTTCAGAGGCTGTATCCCAGGATATGGCAAATAGCTTGATGCGGCTTAAATAGGGATCCCGGCGGGGGAGGTCTAAGGGCAGGATCCCCACCAGATGAATCCCGTCCACATGGAATTCATCCGCCCAGAACCGGACCGCATCAAGAACCAAAGAAGGCGGTTCCTTTCCGGTAAAGAAAAGCTCCACGATCACTTCCAGCCCCTCCTTATGAAGTGCCTTTACAAGGCTTTTAAACTCCAGGGCCGGATTCTTCTTGGAAGCGTAAGAAGCCTTTGGAGCAAAATAATAGCCTGAGGTATATCCCCAATAATTCAATTTCCCAACAGGTTTATCCACACCAAAAGGATTTCCATACACGTGTTCTGGCATAATGACCTCGGAAAACTCATTTACCGGCATCAGCTCCACCGCTGTAATACCCAATTCTTTTAAGTAAGGGATCTTCTCCCGTACGGCGTCAAAGGTTCCTTTATGCTTTACTTTGGAAGAGGCATGCTTTGTAAATCCCCGGTTATGGAGCCTGTATATGATACTGTCCTCATATGGAATCTGAGGAAGCTTGTCCTCTTCCCAGTCAAAATCAACAAACTCAATGGGAGTTCTTAAAAGAGTTGACGCGTGTTCAAAATCCCCCCATACCTCCCGTCCGGTAAAACGCTTTCCATAAGGATCAGAAAACAGCTTTCCATCGATTTCATAGCAGTATTCCAGATTGTTAAAATCCTCTCCCAGAACAGTCATGCTCCATACATCGCCTTTTCTTAACTCTGCCGGAAAGGAAATGGTCTGAACCGGCGTTTCCTCTCCTGCCTTAAAAATAAGGACCCTGCATTTCTCCCCTTCTGCAGCCACACACAGGCGGATTCCGCCGGATACCTTTGATAGCCCCATAGGATATGTTCCCATCTCATGCTTTGCAATCCTGTACTGTTCCATATCGCTTGTCTCCTCCGTCTCTTGATCCGATTCCGGGTTAGCTTCTGCTCCTTTTACTGTGATTCTTATTGATTCTCAATCTGTTCTGCCAGGTCGTTTAAATACATCCACCGCTCCATCTTCTCCTCCAGCAGCCTTTCCTGCTCTGTCTTTTCATCCATCAGCGCATTCAGCCTGCTGTAATCGCTGGCAGCTTCTCCCATCTGCTTGTCCAGGGCCTCGATCTTCTCTTCCAGAGCCGCCAGATCTTCTTCAATGGTTTCCCATTCTCTCTGTTCCTTAAAGGAGAATTTAAGCTTCCGCTCTCCCTTTGGTTTTTCCTTGCCCTTTTTCTCAGAAGCCTCCGGACTTTTTGAAAATTCCTCATCCTGGCCTGGAAGGCCTTCCGGATATTTCTCCTGAAAAGCCGCCTGATAATCGGTAAAGCCACCCTCATACTGGGCCACCTGACCCTGTCCCTCAAAGGCAAAGATCCGGCGTACCACCCGGTCCAGAAAATAGCGGTCATGGGAAACCGTTACCACAATCCCCTGGAAGCTGTCAAGATAATCCTCTAAAATAGTCAAAGTCTGAATATCCAGATCATTGGTCGGCTCGTCAAGCAAAAGCACATTGGGCGCTTCCATCAGGATCCGGAGCAGATAAAGCCTTCTTTTCTCCCCGCCGGACAGCTTGCTGACAGTGGTGTACTGGACGCTTGAAGGAAACAGAAAACGTTCCAGCATCTGAGAAGCGCTGATGCTTCCATCCTTTGTTTTTACGTACTCCGCCACGTCCCGGATATAGTCAATGACCTTTACGCTGCCATCCATGTCTTCGCTTTCCTGTGAAAAATATCCCATTTTTACGGTCTGCCCTATGGTGACCGTTCCGGCGTCAGGATCCAGCCACCCTGCAATGATCTTCATCAAGGTGGATTTACCGCTTCCGTTAGGTCCAATGATGCCGATGCGGTCATTTTTTAAGAAAATATAGGAAAAGTCCTTCATCAGCACCTTTTCCCCAAAGGCTTTGGTGATATCATTAAGCTCCACCGTGGTACGCCCCAGGCGGCTTGAAACGGAATCCAGTTCCACCGTCTGATCGATCTCAATTCCCTTCTGGTCACGAAGGGCCTCATAACGCTGGATATGGGCCTTCTGCTTGGTAGAACGGGCCCTGGCTCCCCGCTGCATCCATTCAAGCTCCACCTTAAGAAGAGACTGCCGCTTCCGCTCTGTGGCCGCTTCCATGTCCATACGCTCTGCCTTCAGCTTTAGATAGCCTTCATAATTCTCCTGATAGTTATAAAGCTTCCCCTTATCAAGCTCCACAATCCGGTTGGTCACGCTGTCTAAAAAGTACCGGTCATGGGTCACCATTAAAAGCGCCCCTCGAAAGCGCCTCAGATAATCTTCAAGCCATTCCGCCATACTGCTGTCCAGGTGGTTGGTAGGCTCGTCAAGGACCAGTAAGTCGGTATTCCCAAGGAGGACACTGACTAATGCCACCCGTTTTCTCTGTCCCCCTGACAGGGTCTCCACCTTGGAATCAAAGTCCGCAAATCCCAGTCTGGTCAGCATAGCCTTTGCCTGGCTTTCCAGGTCCCAGACGTGCTCATGCCCTTCATTGTCCCGGACAATGCTCTCTAAAATGGTATCACCTTCATGAAACACTGGATTCTGGGACAGAAAACGGATATCTAAATTCCTCCCCTTTACCACGGTCCCCTGATCCGGCTCCTCAAGACCTGCCACGATCCTAAGCAATGTGGATTTTCCTGTTCCGTTAATGCCGATCAGCCCGATCTTTTCTCCTTCATTGATGCTGAAGCTGGTATCGTCAAAAAGCAGACGTTCCGTATATGATTTAGTTAAATGTTCAATGGTCAGTAAATTCATTCCTTATCGTTCTCTCCTGTCTGGTTCTCTCTATCGGATCACAAGCTCCACAGGGCAGTGGTCGGAGCCTAAGACCTGGGTATGGATGTCCGCGCTTAAAAGCCTGTCCTTTAAGCTTTCTGAAACGCAGAAATAGTCAATGCGCCAGCCTGCATTTTTCTGTCTGGCACTGAACCGGTAAGACCACCAGGAGTATATGCCTTCCTGCTCCGGATAGAAATAACGGTACGTATCAATAAATCCGTTTTCCAGAAGAACGGTAAATTTCTCCCTTTCTTCATCGGTAAAGCCTGCATTTTTCCGGTTGGTCTTAGGATTCTTTAAATCGATTTCCTTATGGGCCACATTTAAATCACCGCAGAAAATTACCGGTTTTATCTCCTCCAGCCCTTTTAAATAGGCAAGGAATGCCTCCTCCCAGGTCATCCGGTAAGGCAGACGGGCCAGTTCATTCTGGGAATTGGGGGTATAGCAGGTAACCACATAGTATTCCGGAAATTCGGCTGTGATCACCCGGCCTTCCCTGTCATGCTCCTCTGCGCCGATTCCATAACCCACTGACAAAGGCTCCTCCTTCGTAAATATGGCAGTCCCGGAATAGCCTTTCTTTTCCGCATAATTCCAGTACTGATGATATCCGGGAAGATCAAGGTCGATCTGTCCCTTTTGAAGCTTGCTTTCCTGGATACAGAATACATCCGCATCCACTTCGTTAAAATAATCCAAAAAGCCCTTTTCCACGCAGGCGCGAAGGCCGTTTACATTCCAAGAAATCATTTTTTTCATTTTTTTCACCTCTGATAAAAGATAGAAATAGTATATCATTTTCCCGTAGAATAAGAAAGGGATGAATTTATTTACGACTGCGTAAATTTATCTTCGGATTTAATGGTGCAGAGTTTACCCACGATGCTCTGATAACGTATCAGGCAATGACTTGTGGCTTTAATATACATCATTTTTGCATTCGAAACAAGCC
>JAISYJ010000007.1:0-17829 GCA_031270005.1 Hungatella sp.
TCCGCCGCTCAGTCAATTTTAATTCCATCCGAAAACTTCCTTAAAACTGCTTCGCTCGACTTGCATGTGTTAAGCACGCCGCCAGCGTTCATCCTGAGCCAGGATCGAACTCTCAAATTAAATAGTGTTCAATCCGGGGTCAAAATCAACTAACTAGCTAATTTATTTCCCGTTTTACTTGTTGTTTGGTTCGTATACAATTTCTTGTATTCGTTCTGAAATTTTCTCATTCAAAGCCATCAAACATGACTTGTTTTATTAGAATTTTCAGGGTTTTACATACTGTTCAATCTTCTGTTTTCAAAGTGCTGTGCATCTGCCAGAAACATTCGTTTCTTCGATGCTGACGCAGAAGGAGGGATTTGAACCCTCGCGCCGCTACTAACGGCCTACTCCCTTTCCAGGGGAGCCCCTTCAGCCACTTGGGTACTTCTGCAGTTAGCTGATTCTTTTATGTTATTAGCGGCTAAAAACCTGCCAACGGAGAGGGTGGGATTCGAACCCACGCGCCCTTGCGGACAAACGGTTTTCAAGACCGCCTCGTTATGACCACTTCGATACCTCTCCAAATGTGCTTTTATATTTTAATAGAAGTCCATGCTTTTGTCAAGCACTTTTTCTATTTTTTCCAAATCTCTTGGAGACCAATATTGCTTGTTTGCTGTACTTATCAGCTGCAACTTGGATAGTTTATCATTGTTTGTTTGTTCTGTCAACACATTTTTACATTTTTTTCAAATTATATCCCTAAGTCTTAAAAATACTCTAAAAGCCGTTGTTTTGCTTCTTCAGCTGTCTTAAAATCTTCTACTGTGCCGGTCATATAACTAAGCGCATCTTCCCATACTTTTACTGGATAATCTTCTGCCGGTATTTCGGCAACAACAAAACGACAGCATCTTATAGAAATACAGTTTCTTAAATCTGACAGGTACATGCAGCCAGAATTCGCCGCTATTCGGTCCAAAAGCCCAAGCCCGGCGTTTTTGCCCTTCTCTATCCTGTTATCATCAGTTTTCATCTACCGTACCTTCTTTCATCTTTCCTGCCCATGCGTTCTGGGCATAAAGGTATACCCGCAGGGTGTTGCTTCTTATGCAGCCGCCGGTAACATTGGAAGCCGCTTACCCGCATGGCGGACTTTTCTGTATAATCATACATTAAATACTTTATATAACTAATAATATTGTAATGAATGCAACATGTCAAGTGATGGATTGCATTATTTACTACATATATTTCATATAATGCAATACTATGGAATCAGGAGGAGCTACCTATGTATATAGATTTCAATTTTTCCAAACGCCTTTCAGAGCTTAGAGCTCAAAAGGGCGTGTCTGCACGTGATATGAGTCTGTCTCTTGGGCAGAATCCCACATATATCCATAAAATAGAAAATGGACTGGCTCTTCCGTCCATGATGGGTTTTTTCTATATATGCGAGTATCTGGACATTGAACCAGCCGAATTTTTCTCTCACAGCATCAGCAGCCCGTCAAAAGTAAAAGAACTAATAGAGGATGCACAACATTTAAACCGGGAGCAGCTTGACCACCTTCATCTGATTGTAAAGGATCTTTTAAAATCAGGAGGGAAAAAATAAAAAGGAAGCTGCACTTACAGCATTCCTTTTATTTTTCCCGTTGTTTTCTTTTTATCAGCACTTCGGCAATTTCCATGTCCTCCGGTGTTGTAATCTTTATGTTGGCATAATCGCCCCGAATTAATTTCACCTTTTCCTGAGTCATGGTTTCTACCACCATGGCATCATCCGTTACTCCCCCCTGATACTGCTCCGATGACATAAGCTTTTCATAAGCCCGAAGTACCAGTTCATATTCAAATGCCTGAGGAGTCTGAATCAGCCACAGACTGTTCCGGTCCGGTGTCATGGCGGCAAATTCATCATGATCGGAAATTTTAATGGTATCCTTTACAGGCATCCCAACCGCACATGCCTTATACATTCTGGCTGCATCGGAAGCTGCCTCTATGACCTCGGCCGTCACACAGGGCCTGGCTCCGTCATGGATCAGGACATATTCACAGTTGTTAACTGCTTTAAGCCCTTCGTATACGGAATGATACCGTTCCTTTCCACCTTCTGTAACCGCAGCCACCTTTTTAAAACCGTATTTCTCTATGATCTCCTCCTGGCAATACCCCGACTCTTCCGGACCGGTCACCAGGATGATCTCATCTACCGAACTGTTCTCAAAGGCACGAAGCGCATAATACAGCAGAGGTTTCCCAAAGAGCTCCAGATACTGCTTATGCACCTGAGTCCCCATGCGTGTCCCTTTTCCTGCTGCCAATATGACCGCTGCCGTTCTTCCTTTTCGTTCCATCCGTCTATCACCTCTCACCCAGCTTTAAATTGGGAACTGCATTTAAGTCCCAACCGGCCCTTGATCCATTAATGTACTCATAATAAGCTGCTGTGCCGATCATGGCTGCGTTATCAGTGCAGTAAATGGGTGAAGGATAGTAAAAGGCAATACCGGCTTTTTCACACGCAAGGCTCATCTCTTGCCGCAGGGCAGAATTGGAAGCCACACCACCGGCTATGGCAACCTTTTTAAATCCATATTCCTTTGCTGCCTCTACCGTATGACTTACCAGCACGTCCACGACCGCATTCTGGAAAGAGGCCGCTAAATCAGGGACATTGATTTCCTCTCCCATCATGCCTGCATGGTGGATGTGGTTTAATACCGCAGACTTTAGGCCGCTAAAGCTGAAATCGTAAATGTTCCCTTCCACCTTTGCCCGTGGGAATTTGATGGCATGGGGATTTCCTTCCTTAGCCGCCCGGTCAATCTTCGGGCCTCCCGGATATCCAAGGCCCACTGCTCTTGCCACCTTGTCAAATGCTTCTCCTGCCGCGTCATCCCTGGTACGGCCCAGGATTTCAAATTCACCGTAATCCTTTACAATGACAAGATGGGTATGGCCGCCGGATACGATCAGGCATAAAAACGGCGGCTCCAGATCCGGATGCTCAATGAAGTTGGCCGATACATGTCCTTCAATATGATGGACACCCACTAACGGCTTGCCTGTAGCATAAGCAATGGCCTTTGCCTCAGCAACGCCTACAAGGAGCGCTCCCACAAGGCCCGGGCCATAAGTAACGCCTATGGCGTCCATATCCTCCAGGCACAGCCCTGCCTCCAGAAGGGCTGCTTCTATGACCTGATTTATTTTTTCAATATGCTTTCTGGATGCGATTTCCGGTACAACGCCCCCATAGAGGGTATGCAGGGCGATCTGGGAGGAGATCACATTGGAAAGGATCTCTCTTCCGTTCTTAACTACGGCAGCCGCCGTCTCATCACAGGAACTTTCAATCGCCAGTATATAGACATCTTCCTCTGTATGATTCTTTTTCATTGCCGCTCCCTCACTCCTCATCAAATTCCAGCTCCAATGTCCAGGCATCCTTTGCCGCTTTTGCGCGGGGGAAGATTTCCCGGACTTTCTCCATATATTCCTCTGGCCTGGTAAGGGAGGGACTGTAATGGGTCAGCCACATCTGTTTAGGCTGGGCTTCCTTTGCCAGCCTGGCTGCCTCATAAAAAGTCATATGCTTATATTCTCTGGCTTTTGCTTCCTTTCCTTCCTCACCGTACATGCCTTCGCAGATAAAAAGATCCGCCTCCCTTGCATATTCCGCAATTACAGGAACCGGCCTTGTATCCGTACAATAGGTAACCTTAAGCCCTCGTCTTACCGGACCTAAGACCATATCAGGAGTCAGGGTTCTTCCTGCCTCTTCAATGGTTTCTCCTTTTTGCAGACGGCTCCAGAATTTCTGGGGTATTCCGGCGGCATTGGCCCGGTCTACATCAAACCGGCCTGTCCTTGGAATGGAAATGGAATAACCATAACAAGCAACATTGTGGTTCACCCGGTAAGCATCGATCACATATGGCCCGATCTTTACCTGTTCCCGAACCTGGTCAAGCTCAATGAATTTCAGTTCAAAGGGCAGCTCCGGCGCAATGACCCGAAGAGCACTCACCACACGCTCCAGGCCCTTTGGCCCCATAAGAGTCAGGGGTTCTGTCCTTTCCGCATTGCCCATGGTCAGGAGAAGTCCCGGAAGACCGCTGATATGGTCGGCGTGATAATGGGTGAAACAAATGATGTCAATGGGTTTCGGGCTCCAGCCCTTTTCCTTTAACGCAATCTGGGTTCCTTCTCCGCAGTCAATGAGAAGATCGCTGCCGCCGCATCTGGCCATCATGGCTGTCAGCCACCGGTATGGCAGGGGCATCATTCCTCCGGTTCCCAGCAAACATATATCCAACATAAAATTTCCTCGCTTTGGTTTCTATCAATAAATGGCGGAAAAAAACCGCCTCATAAAATCATATCACAAAGCAGAGGCAATTAGCAACTATAAATATTCCAGCTGTTCTTCCACTTCCACAGGAATCTTAAATTCCTGAATCATGGCATCGTAACATTCCTCGCACAGATCAAAATGATGGATCTCCCCATCCTTCTCGGAAAAAAAGTCCCAGGTATGATTGACGCTTATTACTCCCTCCCTGGCAATACCTTCTGACACGATAATTTTTTTGCCACAGCAGTTGCAAACAACTGTTTCAAGCTGACCACCGTTTTTGTACTTTCTCATCTTCCTCTCACCTTTCCACTTAATTGCCCATGCTGTTGGGCATAAAGGGATACCCGCAGGGTATTTCCTTTTTCGCACTTACCAGTCAGGCCCTGTTTCCGTTTTGCGTCATACGAAAACAGGAAAAAGGGCATCCATACTGGATACCCCTACATTATAAACGGTGTTTCCCCTTATTTTTAGTGGTAAATGTTTCATATCCGGCGGTTCCACATGATAACAGCATTTTCGCAGGGATTAAGGTAATAATTTTTCCGGATCGTCTCCTCTTCAAAACCATAGGATCTATAAAGGTTTCTGGCCTTTTTATTACTTTCCCGGACCTCTAAAGACAGGGATGTCACCCCATTTTTTCTGGAATATTCCACCAGCCGGTCCATAAGTTTCTTAGAAAGGCCCCTCCCCCTGTAAGCAGGCAAAACAGCGATCCGAAGCAGTTCTCCTTCCCCGGCAATGACCCGGAAAACGCAGTATCCTAAAACGTCCCCCTCTTCTTCCAGTACCAGCCAGGTATCAAGGCTGCTTTCCAGGCCCTTTTTGACAGACTCCAAGGGCCATGGGTCTGAAAAACACAGCCGTTCTATTTCAGCGACTCCAGATACATCCTCTGGCCTCATTTCATGAACCATGGGATTCTCCCCCTTTTGCCTCCAGTTCCCGCTCCGCCTGGGGCTTCCTCAAATAATCAGGGGCATGCTCCGCTACCGTAAGGGTCTTTCCCTCTTCATAATACCGGCTGCCTAAAGCCGCAACTGCTGCCGCCCGCTGCCGGTTCAAATGAGCAGGGGCAAACAGGAAGGGAACCTTCATCTTTTCTTGTATCTGCTTTTTGTATACAGGAACTCCGTCTCCTGAAAAAATCACCTTTTCTCCCGCTGCATTTAATTCTTCCACCAATTCTTCAATGTCCATGGGGCATTGTTCCTTAATCACGGAGAATCCGTCCCTGTTGTCATAGATGCCTGTATATACCTGGTTCCTTCTGGCATCCATGATAGGGCAGACCCGATAGGCGCTTCCATATAAGTTATAAGCCATGGCATCCACGGTGGGCACGGAAACCAGAGGTTTCTTTAAAGCCAGGCCAAGGCCCTTTCCTGTAGCAGAGCCGATCCGAAGCCCGGTAAAGGAACCAGGGCCCCCGGAGATTGCAATGGCATCAATGGTCTCTAAATCCAGCTCTATCATTTTTACTATTTCATCCAGCATGGGAAGAAGGGTCTGGGAATGGGTCCTCTTAAAATTCACCGTATATTCCGCAGTCAGTACCTCGTCCTCCACTACAGCAACGGAAGCTACCAAAGACGAGCTTTCAATTCCAAGTATCCTCATTTACATTCCCTCCACGGTTATTTTCCTGTAATCAAACCCTTTTTCCAAATCCTTTTCAATGGTTATGGTTATTACATGGTCAGGAAGAAGCTCTTGAATCAAATTGGACCATTCAATCAGGCTTACTCCCTCGCCGTAAAAGCAGTCTTCATAACCGATCTCATCCATCTCGCTGATATCACCGATCCGGTACACATCGAAATGGTAGAAAGGCAGGCGCCCATCCTCATACTGGTTGACAATGGTAAAGGTGGGACTGTTTACCGGCTCCCTGATTCCAAGGCCTGACGCAAACCCCTGAGTAAATACGGTCTTTCCTACTCCCAAATCCCCGTTTAAGCAATATACAGAAGAAGGCTTCGCTTCCTCTCCCAGTTTTTTCCCAAATTCATAGGTTTCTTCTGGTTTCCAGCTTTCTATTACCATAATTTATATCCTCTTTCGCCTTTCAGGAGGCAGTTTTTCTTTGATAAGCCCGCGGATAGCCGCCTTTTTCTCTCCCGTAACGGAATCAGGCAGCAGATAGGCGTGAACCCGGTCCATATACAGGATCATCATATCCCTAACGCGGTCCACTTTTCCAATGTTTTCCCAGGCGATTTCCATGCTTTCCTCTCCCTGGGAAACCAGAATCCCATTCTCACCAAAGGTAAGGGTCATGGGGTTCTGGATCCCAGAAGTCTTTGCCTGCTTAAGAGCCTTTAAATAAAGAATGCCCGGCTGCCAGACCGTAAACATCAGGGCGCAAACAATCAGCAGCACCCGGTAAGGGGTGGAATTGGAACTCCATGTGGTAATCAGGAGAAAAACAGCAGCAGCGCTGAAAATAATATTAAAAAGCCCCTGCAGCCCCTGATAGGAATGGTACATGGAAAACTTCCACAAATCCTTTGCCGTCAATTTTACTTCTATTTCAATCGGGTCTTTCTCTTCCACTTTTTCCTCCCTTCTGTGCACTTGGCACAGCTTCTGGCATAGCTTTCTTCTTTTTGGCAAGCCGCCAGACGAATTAAACTTCCTTTTATAATTTCATGGTCAGGGCGATTCTCTTCTTCTGCACATCAACGCTTATGACCTTGACTTCAACAATATCCCCAACGCTGACCGCTTCTAAGGGATGCTTGATGAATTTATCCGACATCTGGGAAATATGGACAAGGCCGTCCTGGTGGACGCCGATATCTACAAAAGCGCCGAAATCAATGACATTTCTCACGGTTCCCTTTAATACCATGCCTGGCTGCAAATCCTTCATCTCCATTACATCAGTACGGAGAATGGGGGCAGGCATCTGGTCTCTTGGATCCCTTGCCGGCTTTTCCAGTTCCTTCACAATATCCCGCAAGGTGATCTCTCCGATTTCCAACTGAGCTGCCAGCGCTTTATAATCCAGGATCTTTTTACCGATTCCGCTTAAGCCGCCATGAGCCAGCTCTGTCAGCTCATAGCCAAGCTTTTTCAAAAGCTTTTTAGCCGCCTCGTAGGTTTCAGGGTGAACGCTGGTTCCGTCTAAGGGGTTCTTCCCTCCCTGGATCCTCATAAAGCCTGCACACTGTTCGTATGCCTTTGGCCCAAGCTTTGGAACCTTTAAAAGCTGGCTCCGGCTGGTAAATGCCCCGTTTTCCTCGCGGTAAACCACGATATTCTTTGCAATGGGCTTTGATATGCCGGAAATGTATTCCAGCAGGGAGGCAGAAGCCGTATTTAAATCCACTCCCACCTTATTCACGCAGTCCTCCACAACGCCCTGAAGAGCCTCGCTTAAATGCTTCTGGTTCATATCATGCTGGTACTGGCCCACTCCAATGGATTTGGGGTCGATCTTAACCAGCTCTGCCAGAGGATCCTGCAGCCTTCTTGCAATGGAAGCAGCACTTCTCTGGCCCACGTCAAATTCAGGGAATTCTTCCGTGGCAAGCTTGCTGGCGGAATAAACTGAGGCCCCTGCCTCATTTACAATAATATACTGAACCTGCTCCGGTATTTCTTTTAACAATTCCACGATCACTGCTTCCGATTCCCTGGATGCAGTTCCATTTCCAACGGAAATCAGGGAAACGTGGTATTTTTTGATCAGCCTCTTTAAAACAGCTTTTGCTTCCTCTACCTTGTTCTGGGGTGCTGTGGGATAAATGACCACGGTATCAAGGACTTTTCCTGTCTCATCCACAACTGCCAGCTTGCAGCCTGTCCTGAATGCCGGGTCCCAGCCCAGGACCACCCGTCCTGCAATGGGAGGCTGCATTAAAAGCTGTTCCAAGTTCTTTCCAAACACCCGGATTGCCCCAGTCTCTGCCTGCTCTGTCAAAGTACCTCTTACCTCACGCTCAATGGCAGGGGCTATGAGACGGTCATAGCTGTCCGAGATCACCTCTCTTAAGATAGCCGTGGTGCAGGGGTTGTCCCTTACAATCACCTGCTTTTCCAGAAACCGTAAAATCTGCTCTGCAGGGGCAAGTATTTTTACCGTAAGAATCTTTTCTTTTTCCCCCCGGTTTAAAGCCAGAATCCTGTGGCCTGCGGATTTTTTAATAGTTTCCTCATAATTGTAATACATTTCATATACGGATTCTGCCTTTTCATCCTTTGCCGTTCCCTGAAGGCTTCCCTGGTTCATGGTGGCATTTCTTATATAGGTACGGTATTCCGCATTATCAGAAATCCGCTCCGCCAGGATGTCCTTTGCCCCGTTTATGGCTTCCTCCGGGGAAGAAACACCCTTTTCTTCGGAAACGTACTCTGCAGCCGCCTCTGTTAAGGGAGTCTTTATCATCTGAAGCATGATCAGGTCAGCAAGGGGTTCCAGTCCCTTTTCCCTGGCAATGGTGGCTCTTGTCCTTCTCTTTGGCTTATAGGGACGGTATAAATCCTCCACAGCTACCAGAGTCTGAGCTTCTAGAATCTTTTTTTCCAGCTCCGGCGTCAGCTTCTCCTGCTCCCTGATGGAGGAAAGGACCTGTTCCTTCCGTTCCTCTAAATTCCGCAGATAGCGGAGCCTTTCATCCAGGTTTCGCAGGACCTCATCGTTTAAGGAACCGGTAGCCTCTTTCCGGTATCTTGCAATAAACGGAATGGTGTTTCCTTCGTCAATGAGCTTAACTGCTGCCTCCACCTGTCCGCGGGCAATGGAAAGTTCTTCTTGTAATGCCTTAATTATATCCATGGTGATCCCCTTATTTTTTCATAATTGCACTTTTCTATCAAGCTTTATTCAATTTACTATTATAATTCATCAGCCTGTCTTATGCAATACCTGTCTGGACATGCAAGCCTTTTCGTGCTACAATCATACAATAAGTATGGTTTATGAGAAAGATCCTTTGAACTTCTCATAAAAAGTGCGGTTTTCAGCACCAGCCATCCGATTTTGAAGACAGCCTTTTGTTTTCACAATATATCTTATTAGAAATCGTTTTTTGATTTCTGATAAAAGGCAGTGTTTTTCTGCCGTCCATCCGATTATGAAAACATCTTTTTGCTTTCATAATATGACTTATCAGAAATGCTTTTTACTTCCAATAATATGCAAACGAGGTAAATTACGAATGGAAGAAAACCATAACACCAATAACGGAATGCTGCCCCAGATCCGCCCAACCGGCTCTTTTCTGGCCTTCTGGTCCGTTCTTCTTGGCGGCTTTGGACTTGCCAGTGACTGCCTTCCCGTGTTCAGCATCTGGAGTCTGCCTGCCGGCCTGTTTCTCGGCCTGATCGGTATCGCATGCGCCGTGCTTTCCAGACAGGGAAAACCCTTTACCCAGCAGGCCCAGCTTGGACTGATCCTGTCTGTTATTTCCGCGGTCTGCGGTCTTATGATGGCATTGTTTATTATTTTTGTTTATGACACCATGGATACCAACACACCTTTGGGCCATTATTTCAGACAGGTTTTTGAGACTGCCGCCCAGGCCCTTTCAGCCACCTCTCCTTCCGGAGAATAAGGGCTACTTAAATGGAGGCAGCAGATCCACGCTATTAAAGACCAGCATATAATTCTTAAAAATCCAATTAACCGCAGTAATAGCGGCTCCTGCCAGGATGAGTATCCTGGCTCTTTTTCTATATTCCAGGGGATTTCTCCGCCCTTTGGCAAAAGCCCATAAAAACAATTCCAAAAACAGCGCAAAGACAGCATAAAGGACCAGCGGATGATACTGAAAACTCATCCGCAGGTCCCCCTGCAGCAATGACCGGACGGCCCGGGTTCCCCCGCAGCCAGGGCAATAAAGCCCGGTTAGGGAATGGAACAGACAGGGAAGCCCGAAGCCAAATATTTTTTTAAACCAGTTCATTTTTTCACCTTTGTTTAATCCGCCAGATCAAAAGCATCATGGACCGTTCTCATGGCACGGTTTACATCTGCTTCATCGATGAGAACCGTTATCCGGATCTCAGAGGTGGCGATCATCTTAATATTCACATTGGCGTTTGAAAGGGCCTCAAACATCTTTGCCGCTACTCCGGGATTGCCTGTCATCCCTGCGCCGATAATGGAAATCTTGGCCACGCCTTCCTCGCTCGTGATATCCTGGGCTGTAATGGATTTCATATTTTCCTTTAACAGATCCATGGTATCCTTTAAATCAGTCTTTGCCACCGTAAAAGAGATGTCCTTTCTCTCTTCCCGTCCGATGGACTGAATGATGATATCCACATTAATATTGTGTTTTGCCAGGAGATTAAAGATTTTAAAAGCAATTCCAGGCGTATTCCTGACCCCGATCACTGAAATACGGGCTACATTCTTATCCGCGGCCACACCGCTAACCAGCATTCTTTCCAATTTTGTTTCCTCCTTGACAACTGTACCTTCTGCCCTGGTCAGGCTTGACAGAACAACCAACTGAACTCCATAACGCTTTGCCATCTCCACAGACCGGTTATGGAGCACTTTTGCTCCAAGGGAAGCGAATTCCAGCATTTCATCATAAGAAACCTCAGGGAGCTTTCTGGCATTTGGAACAATGTGGGGGTCTGCTGTGTATACACCATCCACATCCGTATAGATCTCACATGCATCCGCATGAAGGGCTGCTGCAAGGGCCACGGCCGTTGTATCGGAGCCTCCCCGGCCAAGGGTTGTTAAGTCATCGTACTTATTAACCCCCTGAAAGCCTGTGACGATCACGATTTTCCTGGCCTCCAGTTCATGCCGTATCCGTTCTGTATCGATCCGCTTTAATTTGGCCATTCCGTAGGCAGAGGTGGTGTGCATGGCCACCTGGGACGCATTTAAAGAGACGGCCGGAACTCCCAAAGAATTCATTGCCATAGCCATGAGGGCAACACTGATCTGTTCCCCGGTAGCTAACAGCATATCCATCTCTCTCTTGGGAGGATTAGGATTAATCTCACGGGCTTTTTCAATAAGACCATCCGTTGTCTTTCCCATAGCCGACAGGACCACTACCACCTGATTGCCTTTTTCATATTCCTCAATGCAGCGCTTTGCCACATTAAAAATTCTTTCCTTGTCTGCGACGGAGCTACCGCCAAATTTTTTCACTACTAACATTGATGCCTCCTGGCGAAAAGTCAAGCGGATATTCTGATCCGCTTTGCTGTATGCTCATAAACCTGTTACACCGTTACGATTTCTGCGCGGATGCGCTGCCTGATTCCCGGCAGCTTTTTCGCTTTTATTTCGTATTCTTCTTCGGTCATGGTTTCCGTAAGAACTGCAAATTCGTCCATATGGTCCAGTTCCACCACTTCCACCTTGCCAAATACCGCCTCTACTTCTTTCAAACGCTTTTCAGCAATCCCTTTAAGCCTTACAAAGTAACGGAAGGAAAAGCTGTTCATAGCTGAAATAGTAAGGCATTCTCTATCCCAGCCCATTTCCACATGGCGGCCTTGATTTTTAAGGGCTTCAATAATATCCGCCACCACAGCACTGGCTGTCGGAAGCTTTCCGGCCCCGCTTCCATAAAACATGGAGGTGCCTAGCATGTTTCCTTTTACCAGAATTCCGTTATAAACATCATTTACGGAATATAACGGGTGATCCTTTCCGATCATGACCGGGGCTACAAATGCATGGACCGCTCCGTCCTGAATCCGGCTTGAGCCAAACAGTTTTACAGAGGTTCCCATTGCATCGGCATAACGGAAATCCACATCCGTTATTTTTGTAATCCCTTCTGTATAAATATGCTCATAATTGACCTCGTGTCCCGTTGCCATGGCTGTCAGAATGGCAATCTTTCGACAGGTATCGTGTCCCTCCACATCGGCTTCCGGGTTCCGCTCCGCGTAACCAAGCGCCTGAGCCTCTCTTAAGGCCGCTTCAAAGGTCTCCCCTGCTTTGTCCATCTTTGTCAATATGTAGTTGGTGGTTCCATTTAAAATGCCTGTGATCTCTTCAATCTCCTCGCCAGCAAGAGAAGTATAAAGAGGACGTATAACGGGTATGCCGCCGCCTACACTTGCCTCAAAAAAGAAGTTCACATTCTGCTCTCTGGCAATCTCTAAAAGCTCGGTGCCGTGTGCCGCCACCAGAGCCTTATTGGAAGTAGCCACATGCTTGCCTGCCATCAGGCTCGCCTTCACAAAGGGATAAGCGGGATTTAATCCTCCCATGGTCTCAACCACCATGGACACTTCAGAGTCCTTCTCAATGATGGAAAAATCATGAACGATCTTATCTTCCACAGGATCCCCTGGAAATTCTCTTAAATCCAGAACATACTTCACACGGACCTCATCGCCCACTCTTTTGGCAATGATCTCCTTGTTTCTTTCCAAAACCTCTACCACACCTGATCCAATGGTACCATAGCCCATAACTGCAATATTCTTCATATCTCTCTACTCCCTGGCTAAAATTTTAACGTAGTGGACCCCATCTTTTTCTTCTATATCCTCTACCATTTTAGAAACATTACCGGTGGTTTCAAGGACTTCCACGCTTAATGTCAAGGTGGCCACCCCATTGACCGGAATACTCTGGTGTATGGTGAGGATATTGGCGCGGTACACAGCTACTACATGAAGCAGGTCGGACAGTAAGCCTGGTTCATCATCCATCTGCATCACAAGTGTAATGGTTTTTCCCTTCGTATTATCATAAAAAGGAAAGATATCATCCTTATACTTATAAAAAGAGCTGCGGCTGATACCGACCCGGTCAGTCGCCTCCTGAACGGTGATGACGCGCTCCGATTCCAACAGTTTTTTTGCCTCAACTACTTTCAGCAATACTTCAGGTACAGCCTTTTGCTTTACCACAAAATATTTACTTTTTTCTTCCATAATAAAAATATCTTCCCTTCTGTGTCCGCATCGGAAATACATCTGTGCTCATAGGGAAGATATTATCATATTTAGTCTGGGTATGCAACTATTTTTCTATTTATTTTCTTCGGTTTTTAAAAAAATACAGGGGAAATCCTCTATTCTGCGCTGCTTTCTCCGGATTTTGCCCCGGTGCTCAGCCAGCGTAAATAGGCGTACATGAACTGATCCAAAGCACCATCCAGAACGCTTCCCACATTGCCTGTTTCCGCATTGGTCCTGTGATCCTTGACCATGGTATAAGGCTGAAGGACATAGGAACGGATCTGGTTACCCCAGCCGATCTCTGTCACATCGCCACGGATACCGGACAATTTCTCCGCATTTTCCTGCTGCTTCACCATATAAAGCTTTGCTTTTAACATCTGCATGGCCTTATCCTTGTTCTGGAACTGGGAGCGCTCATTCTGGCACTGTACCACAATTCCGGTAGGAAGGTGGGTAATGCGGATGGCCGAGGAGGTTTTGTTGATATGCTGTCCGCCTGCACCGCTGGATCGGTAGGTATCAATGCGAAGGTCCTCTTCGTTGATCTCCACATCTAAGTCCTCTTCAATATCCGGCATAACATCACAGGATACAAAGGAGGTCTGACGTTTGCCCGCGGCATTAAACGGAGAGATGCGCACCAGACGGTGAACACCCTTCTCTGACTTTAAATACCCATAGGCATTGGGGCCGTTGATCTGTACCGTAACAGATTTAATGCCAGCTTCATCCCCGTCAAGGTAGTCAAGGACTTCCAAAGAAAAGCCTTTTTTCTCCGCCCAACGGCAGAACATACGGTACAGCATGCCGCACCAGTCACAGGATTCGGTTCCTCCCGCGCCTGCGTTAAGCTTTAAGATGGCGTTGTGGCCGTCATATTCTCCAGCCAGCAGGGTATTGATGCGCATTTCTTCCAGCTTTTCCTTGAAATGATTTAACATCTCTTCAACTTCCGGAACCAGGGAGGGGTCATTTTCCTCATTTCCCATCTCGATCATCACGCCAATATCTTCATACTGCTGTTCTAAGTCCTTATAGGTCTGAACCGTATCTTTTAAATTCTTTGCAAGCTGTACAATCTTTGTTGACTTTTCAGGATCCTCCCAAAAGCCCGGTTCTTCCATTGACTTGTCCAGCTCATCGATTCTCTTTAACTTATTATCTAAGTCAAAGTGAATCCCTCACTTCCACTAATGGTTTTTCGAATGTTGATAATTCGTATTTGTACTGATCTAACTCTACCACTGTGTCACCCACTTTCTGAATTGAATTATTTATCTATACAAAATTGGAGTCCGGTCCTTAAAAAGGGTGCGAACTCCAATTTTATAAAAATACTATACTAATTTACGTCCGCAGCACTGCTTGTATTTCTTACCGGAACCGCATGGACACGGATCATTGGGATATACCTTGGCTTCCACTTTCTTTACCGGTGCCTTTGGTGAGCTTTCATCCTTATTGGTTCCAGTCACCTTGGCAGCCGGCTCTCTTTCCACCTTCTGCTCCACGCGGATGTGGAATAAGATTCTTACGGTATCCTCCCGGATGGCCGCAGCCATCTCATCAAACATCTGATATCCGCTCATCTTATATTCCACCAGCGGATCTCTCTGTCCGTAAGCCTGCAGGCCGATGCCCTGACGCAGCTGATCCATGTCGTCAATATGGGACATCCATTTATTATCGATTACCTTTAAGAGAATAACCCGCTCGATTTCACGGATCTGTTCTCCCTCAGGGAATTCTGCTTCCTTGGATTCATACAGCTTAATTGCTTCTTCCTTCAGCATATGCTTCAGTTCATTCTTCCTGATCTTCTTATCCTCCGGAAGAGTAACAGGCTGCAGCGGAATGATGGGGAGAAGAAGGCTGTTAAGCTCGCTCAAATCCCATTCCTCCGGCGCCTGGTCGTCGCTGACGGAAAGATCTACCGCATTTTCCACAATATCCGTTACCATCTTTAAGATGAAATCACGCATATTGTCTCCATCCAGAACCTTTCTTCTCTCATCATAGATCACTTCACGCTGTTCGTTCATGACCTCGTCGTATTTTAAAAGGTTCTCACGGATGCCGTAGTTGTTTGTCTCAATCTTCATCTGGGCCTTTTCAATGGCATTTGAGAGCATCTTATGTTCGATCTGCTCTCCTTCCGGCACGCCAAGGGCATTGAACATGCCTACCAGACGTTCGGAACCAAACAGACGCATCAGGTCATCTTCAAGGGAAATGTAAAATCTGGATTCTCCCGGGTCACCCTGACGTCCGGAACGACCGCGCAGCTGGTTATCAATACGGCGGGATTCATGACGTTCTGTACCAATGATCTTTAAGCCGCCTGCTGCCTTTGCCTCGTCGTCAAGCTTGATATCCGTACCACGGCCTGCCATGTTGGTTGCAATGGTCACAGCCTTATGCACACCTGCATCCGCTACGATTTCAGCTTCCAGCTCATGATATTTTGCATTCAGCACCTTATGGGGAATGCCCCGGCGCTTTAACATATTGCTTAACATTTCAGAGGTTTCAATGGTGATGGTACCTACCAGGACAGGCTGTCCCTTGGCGTAAGCGATCTCCACCTCATTGCATACCGCCTCAAATTTCTCTTTCTTTGTTTTATAAACGGCATCTTCCTGGTCAATACGGGCAATAGGGCGGTTGGTCGGGATGGAAATGGCATCCATGCCGTAGGTATTACGGAATTCTTTTTCTTCTGTAAGAGCGGTACCGGTCATACCGGCCTTTTTATTGTACTTATTAAAGAAGTTCTGGAAGGTGATGGTGGCAAGAGTCTTGCTCTCCCTGCGCACATTTACGTGCTCCTTGGCTTCAATCGCCTGATGGAGTCCGTCGGAATAACGTCTGCCGGGCATGATACGTCCGGTAAACTCATCAACGATCAGTACTTCGTCATCCTTTACTACATAATCCTTATCCCGGAACATGAGATAATTGGCGCGAAGGGCCAGAATGATGTTATGCTGGATCTCTAAGTTCTGGGGATCAGATAAGTTCTCAATGTGGAAGAACTGCTCTACTTTATCCACACCCTGTTCGGTCAAGTTGACAACCTTGTCCTTTTCATCCACAATAAAGTCGCCGGTTTCCGTGATTTCTTCTCCCATAATGGCTGCCATCTTGGAAAATTCCCCGGAAGCCTCGCCCTTTTCCAACTGGCGGGCCAGAATATCACAAACCTCATAGAGCTTTGTGGACTTGCCGCTCTGTCCGGAAATAATAAGAGGTGTTCTTGCCTCATCAATCAATACGGAGTCAACCTCATCAATGATACAAAAGTCTAAATTTCTTAAAACCATCTGTTCCTTATAGATGGCCATGTTATCTCTCAGATAATCAAAACCAAGCTCGTTGTTGGTTACATAGGTAATGTCGCAGTTGTATGCGGCACGTCTTTCGTCAGAATTCATGGAGTTGAGCACAACCCCAACAGTCAGTCCCAGGAACTCATGAACTCTTCCCATCCACTCAGCATCTCGTTTTGCCAGGTAATCGTTGACCGTTACAATCTGGACTCCATTGCCTGCCAAAGCATTTAAATAAGCTGGGCAGGTAGATACCAGGGTCTTACCTTCACCTGTCTTCATTTCGGAAATACGTCCCTGATGAAGAACGATACCGCCAATGAGCTGTACACGGAAATGTTCCATATTAAGAACTCTTCGTGCTGCCTCTCTCACCGTTGCATAAGCTTCCGGCAAAATATCATCAAGAGTCTCGCCTGATGAAAGCCTTTCCTTAAAGAGCCTTGTGTTATTCCGCAGCTCCTCATCCGTAAGTGCAACCATGATCGGACGCAGAGCTTCTATCTTATCCACAATAGGGTCTATTAATTTCAATTCTCTTTCACTATGAGTTCCAAATATTTTTTGAACGAAGTTCATATTTCATTCTCCTACTCTTCTTAACGATATACACGATACAATCTCGTATATTGTAGCACTAACTCCTTCTTAATTCAACGAATTCATAAAAAATTAACATTCTGGTAATAAACAGGGCCTATTATTACCAGGTCCTTCCTTTTTCCACAGCAATCAACGGCAAATCTGGAAAAATTTATGGTCAATCTGACACATTGCACAAAAAACCTGTTCGATTCTCCGCTTTTCCACATTATCCACATCCCATTGTGTATTTTTCCCCCAGCTTTATCCCCACGATGAAATCCCATAATTAGTGGGAAAAACAGTTATACACCGAGTTATCCACATTATCCACATTTTTTCTCCACAGATTCCCATATTTCCCATCCCCTTATTAACCTGGGACATTTTTGTATATATGTCATAAAATTTCCTTTTTCGACGGAAAATACTCTTTTTCCCTTGACTTTTTTTTATTCCCATCTATAGTTTTTCAATAAACAGACAAAATAATAAGTAGAGACATTTTACAAAAAATTGCCAACAATTATCTTATAATGCTGAATTGAAAAAGTAAATTCCAGTGCAGGACTAAATTCCACTGCCCTTTAAAAGTTGTCATAAATGGTAGAGGTTTTTGCGCACTATTCTAAGATTTCTGTTATAATTAAGCTA
>JAISYJ010000058.1:0-42126 GCA_031270005.1 Hungatella sp.
TTTCAAGGCGTTACCCTCTCATTCTACACTTTGGATTACTAGTTCTCCACTAGTTTGTTGAAAATTCACAACTCTAGCGTGCCTAACCTTTTCAGTTAGGAACGAGTCGCACCCTGGTAGACATTCCATACATGGCATCAGCCGCTGCCCTTGCCTGGCGCAGAGCCGGACCAGCCAGGGGGAGCCTGGTTGGTTTGTGGGTCAGACGCTGGTAGACCTCGATGGCATCGCCCACTGCATAGATATGCGGGTCGC
Organism: Hungatella sp.; assembly: GCA_031270005.1. GTDB lineage: Bacteria > Bacillota > Clostridia > Lachnospirales > Lachnospiraceae > Lacrimispora. The sequence goes on from JAISYJ010000058.1 coordinate 256, forward strand.
TGGTGCGGTAATCCGGTGTCACCTTGATTGCACCGGTCTCACCGATTTCCAGACCGGCCTGCTTTGCCAGCTCTGTCTCCGGCAGTACGCCAATGGAGAGTACCACTGCATCGCAGGCCAGCTCCCTGCCTGAGTTTAAGATTACCTTATCTTCAGTAATGGCCTTAACACCGTCACCCACAGCCAGTTCCACACCCTGATCATAAAGCTCTTTTTGCAGGATCTGGCTCATATCATAATCAAAAGGTGCCATGATCTGGCTGGCAGCCTCTGCCACAGCTACCTGCTTTCCTGCTGATTTCAGATTTTCCGCCACCTCCAGGCCGATAAAGCCGCCTCCAATTACAACCACACTGCGGACTTCTTCCCTGGCAACATATTGATCCAGCGCTGCAATATCATTTACGTTGCGCACTGTGAATACATGAGGGAGAGACACTCCCTCAATCGATCTGGGGCGGATAGGATAGGATCCCGGCGAAAGCACCAGCTCATCATATGATTCTTCATATTCCCGGCCGGATACACTGTCTTTAATACGTATTTTCCTGAGGGCAGGGTCAATGCCGCACACCTCACTGTTTACACGCACCTCGATATCATAGGAATGTTCAAATCCCTCCGGCGTCATGAGCACCAGATGGTCCTTATCCTCCACGGTCCTGCTTAAATAATAAGGAAGTGAGCAGTTGGAAAAGGATACATGCTCTCCCCGTTCAAATATGGTTATGGACGCATCTGCATCCAGACGCCTGATCCTGGCTGCGGCGGACGCACCGCCGGCAACACCTCCTACAATAAGAACACGTTTACCCATGATCACACCTCCTTTGTAAATTATCTTCTTATTAATCTTCTTTTGCTGAAGCCGGCTTCTTTTCCAGGTTCAGTGACTTGTCATTATATACTGTCATATCAATATTATTGGTCAGTTTTGCTGCAACCAGACCGGTTACCATGCCATCGCTTACATTCAGGGCAGTTCTTGCCATGTCGATAACAGGCTCAATTCCTACCAGCAGACCTGCAAGACCTACCGGGAGTCCAAGTGCGGATAACACGGTGATACCTGCAAAGGTTGCGCCCCCGCCCACACCGGCGATACCGATGGAAGCAAACGTGATGATGACTACCATCAGGATAAAGAAGGAAGGGGTAATGGGCTGGCCAACAGCGGGAGCCACCATGATTACCAGCATGGCAGGATAAATAGCCGCGCATCCGTTCTGTCCTATGGAGGTACTGAGGGAACCGGCCAGGTTGGAAACTCCGTTATCCACGCCCATCTCATCTGTCAGGGTTCTGATGGTCAGCGGCAGGGTTCCTGCACTGGTACGGGAAGTAAATGCAAATACCAGGGTTGTCATGGCCTTCTTAAAATATATCAGCGGACTGACTCCCACTGCAGCCAGTATCAGTCCGTGAATGAGGAACATGATAAATATCGCTGTATAGGAAGCAAGAACAAAGGTTACAAGCCGCAGGATACTGGTGTAATCACTTCCGGCAATGGTCTTGGTCATCAATGAGAAGATGCCGAATGGAGTCAGCATAATAATCATCATGACCACTTCCACAACCAGGGTATTCAGCGAATTCATTATCTTCCCGAAAAACTCCGCCTGTTCCGGAGCATATGTCCGTACCCCGATTACTCCGATTCCAAGGAATGCTGCAAAGAGCACCACGGAAAGGGTTGCATTGTTTCCCTGTCCGGTCAGGGCATAGATCGGGTTGGATGGAATGATATCAATAATGGTATCTTCAATGGAAAGACCCTCTTTCGCCTTTTCCTCCAGCTGGGAAGTCTTCTTGCTTTCCGCCTCGCCAATCTCCAGCCCTTCCGCGCTGACCCCAAATGCTGCAGCTGTAGCACCGCCTACCACTGCTGCAATTGCTGCCGTGGACAGGAGGATTGCCAGTACAAGAGCGGTGATCTTACCAAGATTCTTGCCTGACTTCTGGTTAATGATAGCACACACGATGGATACAAAAATCAGCGGAATAACCATCATCTTCAAAAGCTTGGTATAAGCAGTTCCCACCAGGCTGATCCAGCGCAGGCTCTCAGAAACCGCCGCATCATCTGCCACTGTCTTTAAAACCGCACCAAATACAATACCGCCGAACAGACCGGCTATTACACGTACATTAAAAGATTTTCCCTTTTTCTGCAATACGAACAGAACACCCAGATAGATTAAAAAACAGATTACACTGATATAAACAGCCATTTATTCCCCCACCTTTTCTTTGATGTTTTTGATAATGCTCTCAACAGCAGTAACAACATTCTTTGTATCTGTAGCCAGGTTAATACGGATAAATCCGTGTGCCATAAGGCTGAACCATTCCCCTACGTCGCAGGCAAGACGGCACTTGTTCTGGATAAAGCCGGCAGTCTCTTCCCCTGTAAGATAGCCCCTTAAGTCAATCCAGGACAGATACGTTCCTTCAAGAGGCGTAACCACGATCTTTGGAAGCTCCCTTGCAAACTCCTGTTTCATATAATTGTAATTGTGAATAATCAGTGCCTTCACATTCTCCAGCCATTCTTCCCCTCCCCGGAAAGCAGCCTCCACGCCTGTAACACCCATGAGGTTGACTTCCGGTGAACCAATGCCTTTGATGTATGCATCGTAGGTTTCCATCAACTGTTTGTCAAATATGATTACGTGGGAATGAATCAGCCCGGCCAGGTTAAATGTCTTGGAACCTGCATTTAAGGTAATCAGAATATCCTTATACTTACCGTTCCTGACCACTGCGGATGATACGAACTTCTTCCCCTCATAGGTAAAATCCTGATGAATCTCATCGGAAACCACCAATACCCCATGTCTGCGGCAGATGGCGAACATGGTATCCAGCTCTTCCTCTGACCATACACGGCTTACAGGGTTATGGGGGGAACACAGGATGAACATCTCTACCTTGTTGTCTACGATTTCCTTCTCAAATTTTTCAAAATCCAGGGTGTAATAACCGTTGTCATTATCAAGCTCACAGGTTACCAGCTTTCTGCCAGTATTCAGTATGGCATCATAAAACGGGTAGTATACAGGAGGGCAGATAATAACAGACGCTTCCTCTTTGGTATATGCTCTTACAGCCGCATATAAGGATCCCACCACTCCGGTAGCAAACCTTACATTTTCCCTGGTAAGTTCTACATTATGATGCTTCTTCTGCCATGCAAAGAAAGACTCAAAACATGCTTCCTCCACCGTGCCATAGCCAAACACGCCGTGCTCCACACGCTTTACCAGCGCTTCCCTTACTGCTGCCGGTGACTGGATCTCCATATCGGCAACCCAGAGGGGAAGCAGGTCTGCATCTCCAAAAATCTCCTGAAGTGAGTCCCACTTTAATGTGCCTGTTCCCCGCCGTTCCACACAATTTTCCCTACAGAACTTCTCAATGTCCATAAAAATACCATCCTTTTTCTAGTATAAGCGAGATATTGCAAAATATTGTTTACTAACTTAACTATATTATAAAATGTATAGTGCATGTTGTCAATATTATTTTAATATATATTTTATAATTAGGGCATTTTAAACATAAAGTATTAATCTTTTTTTATTATAGTTAATTAACTTAACAATATTTCCATTTTGTTTGAAATAATATATTGAAGCCCTATTCTATATATGGTACTATTACATGTACAGATATCATCAATTGAACAGGAGCATCTATATGAGTCATATTTCAGATATAAACAGCGCGTATCAAAAGTTGAATGCACGGGCAGATAAATTATATGAATTTATCATCTTATATCACAACTATATCTATGCCCATCACACATATGAGAATGAAAACTTTAACATGATGGAAATACACACCCTTACCTACATTGACGACTCCCCCGGAATTACTGCCACTGAACTGTCAAAGATATGGCACAAAAGCAAAAGTGCCATTTCCCAGGTTATTAAGAAGCTGGTTGACTCCGGATATATAGAAAAACGCTACAAGGAGAATAATGAAAAGTCCGTATGCTTATACGTAACAGAAAAAGGGCAGAGACTTTCCTCAGTTCACAAAGCTTACGATGTTGCAGACATTACACAGACCACCTCCTATCTGATCGAACAGTGCGGTGAGTCAGACCTGGACGCCTTTTACCGGATTATTGAGAAGTATAATGAACTTCTGAAATCTGATTTGGAATCATAGGCATATCAACAGTAACTATATTTAAAAAAAGCAAAAAAGCTGCATGATCGAAACCGTATGGTCAGATCAAGCAGCTTTTCTGATATATTGCATTCTTTTTATATTTCCATGTCAGTCTATGATGCCCAAAGGGGCCGTGTACTATACTGCCAGTACCACAACCCCTTTCGAGTGTCATATATGGATTTTCCTATAATAGCTTTTAGAATCTATTATTTTCCTTAATTGTTCAATGCTGCCTGTGCTGCTGCCAGTTTTGCAATCGGCACACGGAATGGAGAACAGGATACATAATCCAGACCGATCTTATGGCAGAACTCTACAGAAGAAGGATCTCCGCCGTGCTCGCCGCAGATACCAACATGCATTTCCGGACGAACGCCCTTGCCTAACTTGATTGCAGTTTCCATAAGCTTGCCCACACCAGTCTGATCCAGTTTTGCAAATGGGTCATTCTCAAAGATCTTGGTGTCGTAGTAAGCATCTAAGAACTTGCCGGCATCATCACGGGAGAAGCCATAAGTCATCTGAGTCAGGTCATTGGTTCCGAAGCAGAAGAATTCTGCATCTTTTGCAATGTCATCAGCGGTCAGGCATGCTCTTGGGATCTCGATCATGGTACCTACCTCATATTTTAAGCTGCTTCCTGCTGCAGCGATCTCTGCATCAGCAGTGTCAACAACGATCTTCTTAACAAACCTTAATTCCTTCTCATCACAGATCAGCGGAATCATGATTTCCGGGCAAACGTTCCAGTCGGAATGTGCCTTCTGAACGTTGATGGCTGCACGGATCACTGCCTTTGTCTGCATTTTTGCGATTTCAGGATAGGTAACTGTCAGACGGCATCCACGATGTCCCATCATTGGGTTGAACTCGTGTAAGGAATCGATGATGCTCTTGATCTGAGCAACAGTCTTGCCCTGTGTATCTGCCAGCTTCTTAATGTCATCTTCCTCTGTCGGAACGAACTCATGAAGAGGCGGATCTAAGAAACGGATGGTAACAGGATTGCCTTCCAATGCCTCATAAAGCTTTTCAAAGTCATCCTGCTGTACAGGAAGGATCTTTTCAAGAGCTGCTTCTCTTTCTGCAACAGTATCAGAGCAGATCATCTCACGGAATGCGTCGATTCTGTCTCCTTCAAAGAACATATGCTCGGTACGGCAAAGGCCGATTCCTTCTGCGCCCAGTTCTCTTGCTTTTCTTGCATCAGCAGGTGTATCAGCATTGGTTCTTACTTTCAGCCTTCTGTACTTATCTGCCCATGCCATGATTCTTCCGAATTCTCCGATAATGGCTGCGTCTACTGTCGGAATGATTCCGTCATAGATCTTTCCGGTAGATCCGTCAAGGGATAAGAAGTCTCCTTCATGATATTCCTTGCCTGACAGGGTGAATTTTTTGTTCTCTTCATCCATAACGATTTCGGAACAGCCGGATACACAGCATGTACCCATTCCACGTGCAACAACTGCTGCATGAGAAGTCATACCGCCGCGTACGGTTAAGATACCCTGAGCGGCCTTCATTCCTTCAATATCTTCCGGAGAGGTCTCAAGACGAACCAGGACAACCTTCTCGCCTCTTTCATGCCATGCTTTTGCATCGTCTGCTGTAAATACGATCTTACCGCATGCAGCGCCTGGAGATGCTGCCAGAGCCCTTCCAATCGGTTCTGTCTTCTTTAATGCATCCAAATCAAACTGAGGATGGAGTAAGGTATCGAGGTTTCTTGGATCGATCATCTTAACTGCCTTTTCCTCTGTAATCATGCCTTCGTCAACCAGATCACATGCAATCTTTAAAGCAGCCTTTGCTGTTCTCTTGCCGTTACGGGTCTGAAGCATGTAAAGCTTTCTATCTTCAATGGTAAATTCCATATCCTGCATATCTCTGTAATGGTCTTCCAGTGTATTGCAGATTCCTACGAACTGCTCATAGGCTTCCGGCATAACTTCCTTTAACTGGTCGATCTTCTGAGGAGTACGGATACCTGCAACTACGTCCTCACCCTGTGCGTTCATTAAGAACTCGCCCATAAGGTGTTTTTCACCGGTTGCTGGATCACGTGTAAATGCAACGCCGGTACCGGAGGTCTCGCCCATGTTTCCGAACGCCATCATCTGAACGTTAACAGCAGTACCCCAGGAATATGGGATATCGTTGTCGCGGCGGTAAACATTTGCTCTTGGGTTGTTCCAGGAACGGAAAACAGCCTTAATGGCTTCCATCAGCTGTACCTTTGGATCTGTCGGGAATTCAGCACCGATCTTCTCTTTATATTCATCCTGGAACTGTTTTGCAAGCTCCTTTAAATCCTCAGCGGTTAAATCTACGTCCTCTGTGATTCCCTTTACTTCCTTCATCTTATCGATGAGCTCTTCAAAGTACTTTTTGCCAACTTCCATAACTACATCGGAGAACATCTGGATAAATCTGCGGTAACAGTCCCATGCCCAACGGGGATTACCGGATTTTACAGCCAGAACTTCCACTACTTCTTCATTCAAACCAAGGTTTAAGATGGTATCCATCATACCTGGCATGGATGCTCTTGCACCGGAACGAACAGAAACTAAAAGAGGATTTTCCTTATCGCCGAACTTCTTTCCGGTGATCTCTTCCATCTTTGTGATGTGTTCCATGATCTGGTTCATGATCTCATCATTAATCTTCTCGCCGTCCTCATAATACTGAGTACAAGCCTCTGTTGTTATGGTAAATCCCTGGGGAACTGGAAGTCCTAAATTTGTCATCTCTGCCAAATTAGCCCCTTTTCCACCTAACAGGTTTTTCATGCTTGCATTACCTTCGGTAAACAAATAAACCCATTTTCTTGCCATAAGTATATTTCCTCCTCAAATTGTGTTGGTTATTCGGCCTTTCTGCCGATTTCTTATGCGGAAAAGCCCTGCAGATATTATAGCATAATTCAAACGCTAGTAAAGGGGGTTTCTTTAATTATTGCCAAAAATCAGCTCTTTTTTCAATACAATTATCTTGAAAGTACTTCCATATTCTGTCATTTTCTGATATGCGATTTTAGTTCGCATATACGAATTTACCATCTGGAAACCTCTGCTTTTCCCCTTGATTTTAACAAGAAAATTTCAGAATTTTTCGGGCAGAACAGATTTCTTTTCCTTCAGCAGGATCAGGCAGGTTCCCAGCGCCAAAAATTCTGCTGCCGGCATGACGGACCATATCCCGGTTACTCCAAATGCCATTGGAAGGAGAAATACCAGGACACTGCTTAAAACAAGTCCCCTCATCAGACAGATGAACAAGGCCTTTCCCGGCTTTAACACAGACTGGAACCAGGTGCTGAACAATATATTAAATCCCATGGGCAGAAATGACAGGAAATAAATCCTGACAGCAGGGACCGACATAGCTAAAATCTCATCCGTTGGCCCTACAAAGGCCTTTGTTACCAGAGCCGGGAAAAGCATACCGATTCCCACAAACAGCAAACCCGAAAAGCATACGGCCAGTTCTCCCATGCGGCGTGTTTCCTTTAACCTGTCCTTTTTTCCTGCCCCGTAATTCATGGCAAGAATAGGCTGGGACGCCTGGGAGATACCATTATTAATAGAAGCAACGATCAGAGCGCTGTTGGATATGATACCATACACCACCACTCCAAGGTCGCCAACATAAGCCAAAAGCTGGCGGTTGAATAAAAACATGACAATTCCGCTGCATGTTTCCAATAAGAAGCTGGAAAGGCCGTTCACCAGGATTTCCCCTGCCCTTCTCCATTTGATGCGAAAGACGATCTTTAAGGAATTTCCCTTGGAAAACAAATGGGTAAGCAGAATGCCAAGAGTCAGGCAGGAGCCGATTACAGTGGCTGCTGCTGCTCCCACCATTCCCATGTTCATGGGAAAGATGAAAACATAATCCAGGATCACGTTGGTGATACCGCCGGAAATTACGGCTGCCATGGCTATTTTGGGAGCCCTGTCATTTCTGACAAAGGATTGCAGGAAAGAAGAAAGCAAGAATACAGGCGCTCCTGACACCAGTATCCTTCCATATTCCCTGACATAGAGATCCATGGTTTCATTTCTCCCCAAAAACTTTGTTACAGGATCAAACAGCAGATGCCCTGCCGTCACATAGAACACGCCGGCAGCAGCAGCCATGCAGAGTGCAGCCGTAAAATACTCCCTTGCCCCCTGCTCATCTCCCTTTCCCTTGGAAATGGATAAGAGCACTCCCCCGCCTACGCCAAACAGCAGGCCGGTTCCGAAAAACAGGCTGTATAAGGGCAGAAGTAAGTTTAAAGCAGCAATTCCGATGGGACCTACTCCCCGCCCGATCATCAGGGTATCCGCCAGGATATATATGGAGGTGACCAGAGTGGCACTGATGGATGGCATCAGATACCTTAAAAATAATTTCTTCACCGGTTCTTCCAGTAAATTTGCTTTTTTCATAAGCAGCCTCCTTTTTCAAGTCTTTTAACAGTTTAGCATTTTTTTCTTAAATAACAAGCAAAATCAGAGAAAACCGTCCTATATGCAGAGTTAAGGAATATATTCCATAAAATGCTTGATTCTTTTTTGATATTTTCTGTAAAATAATACCAAATGAGATTGTTTCTGGGACAAAAATGTGGTACATTAGTGGTATCTCTAAAATCAATAAAAAACAGGAGGAAAAACAAGATTATGAAAAAGAGAGCACTAGCATTAGTAATGGCAGTTATGATGGCTGCAACCTTAAGCGGATGCGGTTCTTCCAATCCAGGCAGCGACGCTACCACAGCTGCACCTGCAGAGACCACAACTGCTGAAAAAGCGGCAGAGACAACTGCAGCAGCTTCAGACAAGCCTGAAAACGGGTATGAGCTTGCATTGGTTACAGACTTAGGAACCATTGATGACAAGTCCTTTAACCAGGGTGCATGGGAAGGCATGAAGAAGTATGCGGAGGAAAATAAAATTCCCTACAAGTACTACCAGCCCCAGGAAGGTACTACTGATTCCTATCTTGAGACCATCGGCCTTGCTGTCGAAGGCGGCGCCAAGTTAGTTGTTTGCCCGGGATTCTTATTTGAAGAGCCTGTATTCCTTGCCCAGGATCAGTACAAGGATGTTCATTTCATCCTTCTGGATGGCGAACCTCACAACGGTGATTATTCTGAATTCAGAACAGAGTCTAATGTAATGCCGATCCTGTTCCAGGAAGACGAGCCTGGATTCTTAGCCGGCTATGCAGCAGTAAAAGAAGGCTATACTAAGCTTGGATTCTTAGGCGGTATGGCAGTTCCGGCAGTTATCCGTTACGGCTACGGATTTGCAGAAGGTGCTGACTTTGCAGCTAAGGAAATGGGAATCGATGGCGTAGAAATCATGTACAACTACACGGGTGCATTTGCCGCTACACCGGAAGCACAGTCCATGGCAGCTTCCTGGAACCAGAACGGAACAGAAGTGATCTTTGGATGCGGCGGAGCAGTTGGTAACTCCGTTATGGCTGCTGCTGAAGAAAAGGGCACAAAGGTTATCGGCGTTGACGTTGACCAGAGCTATGAATCCAATACTGTTATCACTTCAGCTATGAAAGAGCTGTCCGTTTCTGTTTATGACGGAGTTAAAGCATTCTATGACAATGCTTTCCCAGGAGGAAAGACAAGCATTTTCACTGCCAAGAACGATGGAATCGGACTTCCAATGGAAACTTCCAAATTCACCAAGTTCACACAGCAGGATTATGACGCTATCTTCACTCAGTTAAAAGAGGGTAAGATCGAACTTGTGCAGCCTTCTCAGGATAACAACAATCCTACAGTTGACTTAAAGCTTGAAAAAACCAAAATCAACTTTGTAGAATAGTCTTCAGGCATACTTATACACCCGGTACACCCGATAATGCGGGGTGCGCTGAAGCGGGGTGGCACTGCCCAAAAAGCGCGGGCAATGAAAAAGGAAAGGAGATGCCGTTTGATTCACCAGTCATAACAGACCTGGTCTCTTACGGCATCTCTTTTTTATTTCTCATAAAAGCGGAAAAATACCAAGGTATATTTTATTAACCAGGTCCCATAGATAGGTACCGAATTAAGGGGGATTTTATGGACTACATTATTGAGATGCTTCACATCACGAAAGAATTTCCTGGTATCATCGCAAATGATGACATCACTCTGCAATTAAAGAAAGGCGAGATACTTGCTCTGCTTGGTGAAAACGGCGCAGGAAAATCCACGCTCATGAGTGTCTTATTCGGCCTGTACCAGCCGGAAAAAGGCGTCATTAAGGTCAGAGGCAAGGAAGAAAAAATCACCGGGCCTTTAGATGCCAATGCCCTGGGTATTGGTATGGTTCATCAGCATTTTAAGCTGGTAGAGAATTTTACTGTGCTCCAGAATATTGTTCTGGGCATTGAAACAACAAAACGTGGGTTTTTAAAGATGGATGATGCCCGCAAAAAGGTTATGGATTTAAGCGAGAAATACAAATTATTCGTGGACCCGGATGCAATCATATCGGATATTACCGTTGGCATGCAGCAAAGGGTCGAGATCTTGAAAATGCTTTATCGCGACAACGAAATCATGATTTTTGACGAACCCACTGCGGTTCTTACCCCTCAGGAAATTGAAGAACTGATGCAGATCATGAAAGATCTGGTAAAGGAAGGCAAGTCCATCCTGTTTATCACCCACAAGCTCAATGAAATCAAGGCGGTTGCGGACCGCTGTTCTGTCCTGCGCCGCGGTAAATATATTGGAACGGTAGAGGTAGCAGAAACAACGCCCGAAGAAATGTCAGAGATGATGGTTGGCCGCAAGGTGAACCTGACCGTTGACAAGAATCCTTCCAAGCCCGGAGATGTTGTGCTGGAAGTAAAGGATCTTTCCGTAGAGGCCAAAAGAGAAGGCCAGACAAAAAAACTGGTCCATGATGTCTCCTTCAAGGTAAAAAAAGGGGAAATCGTATGTATTGCCGGAATCGACGGCAACGGCCAGACAGAGCTTATCCATGCGATCACCGGCATTTCCGATATGAGCACCGGTACCGTTACCATCAATGGGGAAGACGTGACAAAAAAGAGCATCCGTTACAAAAATACCCATGGATTATCCCACATACCGGAGGACCGGCACAAACACGGCCTTGTCCTGGATTATAACCTGGCTTATAACCTGGTCCTTCAGCAGTATTTTGAAAAGGACTTCCAAAGCAGTACCTTCTTAAAAAATGACAAGATTTATGAATACGCAGAAAAGCTGATCCAGGATTACGACATAAGAAGCAGCGAAGGTCCCTTTACCACAGCCCGCAGCATGTCCGGCGGAAACCAGCAAAAGGCCATTGTGGCAAGAGAGATCTCTAAGGCTCCCGATATCCTTCTGGCTGTTCAGCCAACCCGCGGCTTGGACGTGGGGGCTATTGAATACATCCACCGACAGCTTGTAAAACAAAGAGATGCCGGAGCAGCTATTCTCTTAGTATCCCTGGAATTAGATGAAGTCATGAATTTAAGCGACCGGATTCTGGTCATGTTTGAAGGCGGAATCGTAGCCGACTTAAACCCCAAGAACGTCACGGTTCAGGAACTGGGTCTTTATATGGCAGGCGCAAAGAAAGAAGGTGGCAAATCATGAAACCGAAACAGATAAAAGACCATACAGGAATTCTCTCTTCCATCTTTGCCATTATACTTGGGTTGATCGTAGGCCTGATCATTTTGTTCCTCTGCAATCCGAAGCAGGCTCTTCCCGGATTTGCAACCATTTTATCAGGTGCATTTACCCATGGAGCCAAAGGCGTAGGACAGGTATTTTACTATGCGACACCCATCATCCTCACCGGTCTTTCCGTGGGATTTGCCTTTAAGACAGGGCTTTTTAACATCGGAACTCCCGGCCAGTTCATCATGGGGGGATTTGGTGCTGTCTATGTAGGAATCCTCTGGACATCCTTAGGGCCGGCCCACTGGGTAGTTGCCCTTCTTGCAAGCATCATCCTGGGCGCCGTATGGGGCCTTGTTCCAGGACTTTTAAAGGCTTATTTTAACGTAAATGAGGTAATCGCCTCTATTATGATGAATTATATCGGCATGTATCTGGTAAACTGGATCGTAAAAAGCTATAAGCCCTTATTTAACAACCTGCGCAATGAGTCCAGGAATGTGGCTGCAACAGCTAACATCCCGAAGATGGGGCTGGATAAGATATTCCCAGGCTCCAGCGTAAACGGGGGAATCCTCATTGCAATCCTTACGGTAATTCTGATCTGGCTTCTCCTTAACAAAACCACCTTTGGCTATGAATTAAAGGCTGTGGGTTTTAACCGGGATGCCAGTAAATATGCCGGCATCAATGAAAAAAAGAGCATCATCCTGTCCATGGTGATCGCAGGAGCCATTGCAGGACTTGCCGGAGGGCTTTTGTATCTGGCCGGCACCGGAAAGCACATTGAAATCAAGGACGTGCTGGCATCGGAAGGCTTTACCGGTATTTCCGTTGCATTGCTGGGCTTAAGCAACCCCATCGGAGTTCTCTTCTCCGGCATCTTTATTGCATACTTAACAGCCGGAGGCTTTTACTTGCAGCTATTTGAATTTTCAACGGAAATCATTGACATCATTGTAGCGGTCATCATCTATTTCAGCGCCTTTGCCCTTATGGTAAAGACTATTCTTTCTAAAATCCACAGGCAGAAAGACGAAAAAGCTGAAAGCACAAAGGAAGGAGGGACGAAATCATGAACGTAGTTTATTTTATTTTCCAGCAGACCATGTATTTCATGATTCCTCTCATGATCGTGGCTCTGGGAGCCATGTTCTCCGAACGAAGCGGCATCATTAATATCGCTCTGGAAGGAATCATGACCATGGGAGCCTTTACCGGAATCCTGTTCATTCATTTTACAGTCGGCTCCATGACTGGGCAGCTCCAGCTCATCATTGCGGTGCTGATTTCCATGGCAACCGGTATGGTATTTTCCCTGTTCCACGCTTACGCGTCCATCAACATGAAGTCCAATCAGGTAATCAGCGGTACAGCATTAAATATGTTTGCTCCCGCCTTTGCCATTTTCGTGGCCCGTGTTATTCAGAATGTGCAGCAGGTACAGTTTACCAACACCTTCCGCATTATATCCGTTCCGTTATTGGGAAAAATCCCGTTTTTCGGTCCTCTCCTGTTCCAGAACGCTTATATCACCACTTATATTGGCATTGGAATCTTTTTACTTTCAGCCATTGTCCTTTATAAAACCAGGTTTGGTTTAAGGCTTCGGGCCTGCGGCGAGCATCCCCAGGCGGCAGACTCCGCCGGAATTAACGTATACCGGATGCAGTATGCAGGCGTACTGATCTCCGGCGCACTTGGCGGGCTTGGAGGACTGGTTTTTGTGGTTCCTACCTCCACCAATTTTAACGCAGACGTAGCCGGATACGGCTTCCTGGCTCTGGCTGTTTTGATCTTCGGCCAGTGGAAGCCGGTCAATATCATGCTTGCCTCCCTTTTCTTCGGGCTCATGAAGGCTATCGCATCCGCTTATTCCGGAATCCCGTTCTTAAGCGCAATGGGCATTCCAAGCTACTTCTATAAAATGGTGCCTTATATCATCACCCTGATCGTGCTGATCTTCACTTCCAGAAACTCTCAGGCTCCAAAGGCAGAGGGTATTCCTTACGATAAGGGACAGAGATAAAAACAGAAAATGATAAATGTGCCATTATCATACCGGCGAATACCTGGTACAATCTCATAAATACAGGGGAAGATGCCTTAAAGCTTTTTACCATTTATTCTCCCGTCGTACAGCCCTTTGGAGCGGTACATTGGAAATTGGACAATTCACAATAAGGGGAATAACAATGAAATAAAAAAGATGCAGGAAAGAGGGTTTGCCTCTTCCTGCACTTTTTTATAAATCCCACGGGCTGCTGCCCGTCAAAGGGAAATGATCATATTTAGAAACGAAACTTATCCTCAAAATAACTTTTCAGCTCTGCAATGGGAACTCTCACCTGGTCCATGGTATCACGGTCACGGACAGTTACTGCAAAGTCCTCCTCGGAATCAAAGTCATAGGTAACGCAGAACGGGGTACCGATCTCATCCTGTCTTCTATAACGCTTTCCGATATTGCCTCTGTCATCAAATTCACAGTTATAGTATTTGCAAAGCTCTTCATACACCTTTTCCGCGCCTTCATTAAGCTTTTTGGAAAGAGGCAGCACACCGATCTTAACAGGAGCAATGGCAGGATGGAAGTGAAGCACAGTACGCACATCTCCTTCTGCGATCTCCTCCTCATCGTAAGCGGCGCAAAGGAATGCAAGGGTCACACGGTCAGCTCCCAGAGAAGGCTCTATCACGTAGGGAATGTACCGCTCCTTCTTTTCATCGTCAAAATATGTCAAATCCTGACCGGAAGTATTCTGGTGCTGGGTTAAGTCATAATCTGTTCTGTCTGCAATTCCCCATAACTCGCCCCAGCCGAATGGGAACAGGAATTCAATGTCAGAGGTTGCCTTACTGTAGAAAGAAAGCTCTTCCTTTTCGTGATCCCTGACACGCATCTCGTCTTCTTTGATTCCCAGGGTCTTCAGCCAGTTGATACAGAACTCTTTCCAGTATGCGAACCATTCCAGATCCGTATCCGGCTCACAGAAAAATTCCAGTTCCATCTGCTCAAATTCCCTGGTACGGAAGGTGAAGTTTCCTGGAGTGATCTCGTTACGGAAGGATTTTCCTACCTGTCCGATTCCAAAAGGAATTTTCTTGCGGGAGGTTCTCTGTACGTTCTTAAAGTTTACAAAAATACCCTGGGCTGTCTCAGGCCTTAAGTATACGGTGTTTTTGGCATCCTCTGTTACTCCCTGGAATGTTTTAAACATCAGGTTGAATTGACGGATATCCGTAAAATCATGCTTTCCGCAGCTTGGGCAGCAGATGTTCTTCTCATCGATATAGCTCTTCATCTCTTCCTGGGACCAGGCATCTACAGAGCCTTCGATGGTAATATTGTTTTCAGACATGTAATCTTCAATCAGTTTATCTGCACGGAAACGCTCCTTGCATGCCTTGCAGTCCATCAGCGGGTCGGAAAAGCCGCCTAAGTGTCCGGAAGCGACCCAGGTCTGGGAATTCATCAAAATGGCACAGTCCACGCCCACGTTATAGGGGCTTTCCTGAATAAATTTCTGCCACCATGCTTTTTTTACATTGTTCTTCAGTTCCACGCCTAAGTTGCCGTAGTCCCAGGTATTTGCAAGGCCGCCGTAAATTTCGGAGCCAGGATATACAAATCCTCTTGATTTTGCAAGTCCCACAATCTTTTCCATTGTCTTTTCCATGATCTTAACCTCTCTTATTTAAAAATGATGTAATTTTTCCCTTGCGCTGTCTGAACGGTATAGTGATCCTTTATATCTACATTATTGGAAACAAATAAAAGTTTTCCCTGGGTTTGTATTGTCACCGGCTGTTTAGCCTCCACAACAACGGCGAAGCACTCCCCTTTACTGGATAAAGCTTTTTTTTCTGCCTGTTTCCCATCAGAGGCCTTCACAAAAGTCACTCCTTCTGACTCACTCTGCCCTAATACATCGGACAAAGGGGTCACAGAAATGGAATCTACCTGGTTTTCTTCATCCTCATACTCAGCGGAAAAGCCCACCAGATCACTTCCTGACCCATAGCGGAAAACCATTCTGGCATTCCCCTTTTCCAGAGTACAGGTATCCAGGGTCACTGCTCCCTGACCATGGGACTCGTTATATCTGGAAACGGCTTCTTCCAGATAGGCTTTTAATTCATCTGCACGATAGTAATCCTGATCCGCATAGGTTTCCACCGTCGCGGTCTGAAGGGTTCCTTCTTCCGTTACATAAATTCTGCTGCTCTCCGAATTCAAGGTGCCGCCGCCACTCCTGCCTAAGCAGCCTGTCAGCACTCCGGCAGCCAGAAAAACGGCCAGAACGGCTTTCTTTTTTTTCATGAATTTCCCTCCTACCAATAAAACCATTACAGCAATATTGGTCTATTATAACAAACACAAATGGGATTATCAAGGTACTTTCCTTTTATCATGTAAATAATTTCCAATGAGACCTAAAAGCGCTCCGCCGCCATATATGGAAAACATTAAAAGAGAGGTCTGCCCCATAAGCCACCAATCATGGTGCAAAATGGATTACGTAGTGATAAAGGCAGCCTCCATTATATGCTGAATATGGAGATATTATAAAAATAAAATATATTTTCATGATCGCAGGGGGAGGTATACCAATTATATAATAATTTTTCTATCAAGCATTTTTAATTTTGTATCTCCATAATTGTATACTCTGATGAGCCACTATCGGTTTCCACATGTCTCCCGGCATTCAACTAGACTCAAAAAAATGGAATTCTTTCTATAAAATCAGAACGATTGTGGAGCGTGCCATCAATTACTTTAAAACCAACATGTGCACAATAGGGTGGAAAACCCGCTGTCATGCAACCACAAATGGGATTATCACGGTACTTTCCTTTTATCCTATAAATATCTATAAATATTTTAGCTTATAATAAATTTTCTTTCTTTTCCATGTAATTCATTTCAGACAATTACACTAGCTAAAAACGGATAGAACCATACAAAAAAATCAAATGAGATTGCAAAATAACACAATTTCATAAACTATCTTTACAACTCTATCCTTTCCAATATTGGAATTTAACAAGAGAGTCCTGACATACTCTTATGATTCATTACGTCTTCATAACTTCCTGTCCCTATAATAATTCCCTTCTCTAATAAAAAAATCTGGTCATATTGCGAAAGTAATTCAGAGGACAACCGATGTGTAATTGTAATCAACGTCAAACCAGAATCATGAAGAAGCTCATTTTCAATTTCAAATCCTGTTTCCATATCAATTGCCGAAGTTGCTTCATCAAGAATCAGTATTTGCTTTTCCTGAAGAAATGATCTTACTAATGCGATTCTTTGTTTTTGGCCGCCCGACAATTTATTGCCATTCTCACCTACATAAGTATCTATCGCTTCATTTAATTCCGGTAAAAATTTCATTACACCGCTTTTTATAAAAGCAGCATCCAACTGTTCTTTTCTGTAATCCCTGAAAAGAGTAATATTATCCTTAACTGTCCCTTCAAAAAGAAAAATATCCTGATGATTGACTGCAATCAGTTCATTCCGTGTTATCTCATCAATCTCGCTTGCAGGTATATTATCAATCAGTATTTCACCCGTATAATTATTTTCACGGCCTGTGATAAGATTGACAAGCGTACTTTTACCGCTTCCGCTTGCGCCGATAATTGCATATTTTCCGCCTTTTTTGATTGATAAATTAATGGATTGAAGATGAAAATTACAGTTATCCCCATAGCAAAAACTTACATTATGCAGAATAATTTTGTCACGGAAAACAAATCTGTCATGCCTTGCTTGATTCTCCCTGAAACAGCCCGCATACTCAGTCAATTTATCTCGTATAGGACAAGTGCTTTTTACTTTACTAAATGCCTGCATGATGTTCGATATTGGATTTACAAAATTACCACTTAACTGAATGATCGCAACGAGCATCCCCATAGTAATGTGGTCAGATAAAATAAGATACGCACCAAAAAGTAATATCAGCAGTTGAGAAAAAAATGAAAAGAAAAAAGATATGCTTTCGTTGAAATTGAAAGCATTGTCTTTTTTCATTTTCACACTTGCCAGCAATTTGTTATCAATATAAAATTTCTGCAAAAAAACAGGAACGAGACCAAAAGATTTTATCACTTCAAATCCATTATAATAATCCTTAGAAACCTTTGTAAAACTGCTTAGCTGACAGGAATAATCTCTTTGCTTTTTCTGCAGTACCTTACTGTATAAGCCCGGAAAAAACATTGCCAGCACTACACAGAGAATCAGGCAAAAAGTAATGGCCAGACTCAGGCTTAAAAGAGCAATTAATGCTCCTGAAAATATGCAAACCTGCTGTATCCCATACAAGAATGGCGTGAAATACGATTCCTCTAATATATTTATGTCATTTGTAATTGCCGAAATATAATCTGCCGTATTCACGGAATGGAAATCATGATAACTCCTGCTTAATACTCCTTTAAAAACATCATACCGTAAATCTCTAAGCACTTTTTTAATTGTAAGCTTAACGAAAAACAGATACAGGTAATGGCAAACCGTTATGCAGATAAAATACAATATTGTCTTGCCTATTATATGAAAAAAAGCGGAAAAATCCCTTTCCATAACTACATCAATGACCTGATTAAGCAAAAAAGCAATATAAATATTAACAGCTGCAAAAATCATTCCCATCGCAACAGTAACTGCATAAACAGCAAAATGTTTTTTTATGTATCGGTCCATATGAAACCTCCATTAAAACCGTTCTATTAAGTCCATAATATATTTTTCCCTGTCACTTTGTTTTATGTCTTTTTCAAATATAAACTGCTCTTTTATAGTTCCGTCAAAAAAATACACAATCTTCTTTGCCTTTGCCGCAACCTTTATATCATGGGTCACCATAAGAATTGCTGTACCATTATTATTTACCGTTTTTAACACCTGTAATATCTGATTTGTTGCAGATGAATTTAAAGCTCCCGTGGGTTCATCTGCAAAAAGCATAGAGGGATTATTAATCAATGCTCTTGCAATACATCCCCTCTGCATCTGACCGCCGGATAACGTATTTACGGACGCCTTCTCTTTATCTGCCATTCCAAACAATGTTAAGAGTTTCACAGCTCTTTCGTAAATAATTACTGCCGGTTCCTCATGAAGCAGGTAGGCGGGAAGCATGATATTATCAATTAGATTAAGAGTAGGCAGCAAAGATGGCTGCTGAAATACCATGCCAATCTTTTTTAGCCTTAAATCAGCAGTCTCTTTATCATTCATTCCTGCAAGTTCATTTTCCCCAATATAAACCTGACCGGAAGTCGGTCTGTCCATACCGCTTATCATATGCATAAATGTGGATTTTCCAGCTCCCGACGGTCCCATAACCGCCACATAATCCCCCTGGTTCATATTAAAATTAATATCATTCAATATCTGCGCAATCCCATAAGACTTTGACAGTTTCACCGTTTTCAAAATACTTTTCCCCATATCAGTTCTCCTTTTTAAAAGAATGCTTTTTTATAAATCGCCCTTGTGTAACTGCTGTTATGAATATAGTAAGTATCAGAAAATTAAACGGAAGAATTACAAATGACTGAAATGGTTCAGTCACAAGAATAAATCTTGCCAGACCGGTGATTGAAAACAGTTTTACAACTGCCAGGCGTCCCAATGATACCGCACACAATGTACCTGATAAAACAGACATAAGGATAAGCACAGTAACTTTTATCAACTGATAGCAGAACAGGAAATAATTATCTGCTCCAATGTCATATAACTGCCGCAATGCAAAACTATCTTTAAAACATAACATTTTATTAAATAAAATAAGTACAATGGCAGCAAAGAGAAAAACAAACAACATTAAAACATCGATTGCCAATATAATCTGTTCAATCATGTTTCCGGTGAATTTATCAATAACTTCTCTTGCTGTAAGACCTCTCATATACTCATATTTATTCTGCAAATGCGCAATCTCAGCATTTTTATCCCGGGCATCAATAAACGCAATCACCTGACAGGTAATTCGTTCACTTTTAATCTGATAATTATCAGATAACAATATGATTTCTCCCATGTTGTATAAGGCCTGGTTAACCGCAGTGATTTTATATTCTCCAGCCCTTCCTTCTACTTCCATGGTAATCCTGTCACCAATATCCAATCCATATCTTTGTGCCAACACGTTTGTCAATCCTATCTCATATTCCGCTTTAGGCGCACTCCCCCTGATATAACGAAAATCTTCCGTTGATGCGGCTGATTTTAATGCTGTTATAGTGGAAGAAACGCCACTGCTATCAACAATTCGGCTATCTGCATAAAAATCAATTCCCAAAACAGCCTTTTCATGATTGTTCTTCAATTCCTCATTCAACTGAGCAACCTTCTCTTTTATTTTATCTGTCTGATGATCCTCAATCTGTAAATCACAATAGAGATCTCCCACTGTCAATCCAAAATATTTTAAAAACCCATCACCGGCAATCGTGTTTTTAAGATTTCCAACCGATACCAGCAAAGCAAAACAAAGCATAAGTGTTGCTGTTATTTTTATAAAGTGCCTGAAATTCTGAATCAAATCATTGATTGCAAGGACAAGGAGGGCACGGAACTGTGATGCATTTCGAAATGATAGATGAAGACATGGCATATTGTTCCTGGTTTCTCCTCCTTTTTTTATTTCTATTGGAGATAAACCACGAATACGCCGTAAGTATAACCAGGAGACAGCCATATATCCAGTACCTGTAAATACGATACACACACATGCAACAGCAGCAGTCTTTAACCAGCTTTCCACAACGATCATCTGAAAATAATTACCAAGAAACAGTCTGGAGCAGACAGCTCCCAATCCAGCGCCCAGGCACAATCCACAAATATTAATAAACATATACTTATTAAAATAAATGGAAATAATCTGTTTATTCCGAAAACCAATTGCTTTCATCATTCCAATATACAAATACTCATCTTCAACCGTAGTATGAATGGAATAACGTTGAACGAGAAATAAAATTATGCCAATAAATAACGCTACAACAAGAAATAAAACAGCAATAATTCCATTAGATGCCCCATATATCTGCATAATTAAATTCCTGTCAAGGCTAAAAATAATTGGTATATCATATTCTGTGAAGGCTGAAATTAAAGCTGATGTTTTATAACCTTCATTTAAATTGACACCTATAAATGAGCAATGATTTTCCGGCTGACACACCGTCAGAATATTCATCATATCACTTTCCCCAATAACCAGCCGTTTCGTAGATATGTACTCACTGCCAAACAGTGCATCCTTAAAAATATACTTCACAGTAAAGTCAAATGATCTGTTGTTAATGTCAATACTCATCCTGTCATTAATTCCAAGTCCCAAGCCCTTTGCCAAATAAACCGGAACAGCAATTTCACCCATAGATAAAATAATGTCTTCATTTTTGTAAATAGAATAAATCTTATTATATTCATCATCAAAAGGGATAAGAAAACAGGAAATCGAATCCGGAACTTTTTCTCCATTATTGAAGGTAATATGATTACTTTCAACAGAAACTACATCGTAGTTTTTTACATTATCCACATAAGATATGCCTTTCTTTAATCTATTTAATTTCTCATTGTCTTCTTTCTCATAATTTTTCCATATAAGCACCGAATGCATGTTGCTCATATTGACAAAATCTTTAATCAATCCTGTTGATGAATAAATCAACAGGATGCTGACAAGAAGAAATGATAAAGTGAATCCAAGCATTAAAATCATTGCAATTGTCTGTGTTTTCTTCTTTTTCAATTCCCCTAAAAGCAATTTTTTTATCATTTAATCACATTCCTTTATTTTCAGATCAGCTAATGTCCGGATATCTTCATGAATGTTTGACAGTTACATAATCCCTCATAGACTTTCTTATTTGCTCCTCTGTCCAAAAACATTCTGGTTTTCCGGTTTCGACACGGTTTCTACGGCATCCTCCCAGACATATGGGAAACAGCCTGCATGGAAAGCAATTTGCCAATGTATCAGTTTCCTCAAATACTGATCCCTTCCATACCTCCATTCCCTTTTCAATTATCAAATCCCCATCTTCACTGATATGCCCTGCCGCCTGCTTTTTATCTGACATAGTATCACAAAAAAATAAAGAACCATCTGCACCTACTATAAACGAATGGTACCATTCTGTTCCACACCATGAAAGTGCCGGCATAGGCAATGGGTCAGCTAATCTTCTATCTCCTATCTCTCCCCTTTTCTCCATTACTCTAAATTCCAGAGAATTTTGAAGTTCTATTCCTTCTTCTTTTGAACAAAGCTTATCAAGAATCGCATTAATGTCATCGCGATCAGTCTCAAAGTAATAAATTGGTCTGAAATAAAGTTTAAAGCGCTTATGATCTCCAAAATCTTCCAGTAATTTATCAACAAATTTAGTTAATAAGTCTTGATTTTCTTTTAAAAAATTAACTCGTATGGCGAATTTATAATATATATCTGAGCCTTTCGTTTTTTGTGCAATTTCTAATAAATTATGATAAATTGTTTCATAGGTGGGTGTTCCATTTCTTAATGGACGCAGCTTATTATGAACTTCAGGATATCCATCTATTGTTACCTGATAACCAGTCACCCCAGCCGATACTAATCTAACAAAGTTTTCATATGAAAGCAAATAACCATTTGTTATAATATTTGCTGTAATAACCAAAGGATACCTTTCTTTCAACGTATTTAATCGATTCATAAATTCAATTATTTTTTCTATAGCCAATAATGGTTCACCACCAAACCATCCTAAAGTCAGATACATTGTCTCTTCTGCATTTTTACAGCATTTTTCAATATATTTATAAACTGCATCATAGGTTGGTTGGTTCATTGCTATGTTGCGATGGGTATAAATAAAACAATATGGGCAATTAAAATTACAGCTTTCATCTGGTAAAAGAGTTACCTGTATGTAATTAGGAAATTTCATAGCTCGTTCATGCCATGTCTTAATTTGTGCAAGTTCATCCGTATTTTCTGATACGAGAAATCCCTGTTGTAAAAGTTGCAAAGCAATTTCAGGATTTTTTTCTTTATTATCAGGATTACTTAATATTTGCTGATAATCCATTACTTTATCTGGTTCGATAATGCCAACAGCTCCTGTTTTAGTACTATATAATATCATTTTCCCCTCATACATCTCGCAAAAATTATATCGGCTCTGTTTATATTTTACGCTGGTTTCACTCATATTCTTCACTCCTGTTTTCTTTTTCACTTAATGTGTTTTACCTTATATCTTCTCGCTATATTTCATCAAGGATTCAGTAATTATTTCAGGTGTCCATGTACAAACCCCTTTGCCAGCTATCAGGCGCTGACGGGTACAGCCTCCGAGACAAACCGGCAATATTTTACATTTTTGACACATTGATTTTACCTTTTGCTTTATGATTACATTTTAACAAATTGATATATCCTGAACCGCACCATGTAATTTTTTCTGCAAATGATGGAACTTTTTCTTGAAAAAATTCTATTATTAATTTTTACAATATAAAACAGGCAAGAACCACTGTAACAAGTCCTTGCCCTTAAACAAATATTCATATTGTTTTATGCATTTATGCTAAATTGAAATCACAACCTGTTCCTTTTGACAACTTCCAAAACTATGATTCTCAATATAATCCGGTTTCTCTGACAGGAAAAAAGACCGTTTCAGCATCATCAACTATCTGTTTCTCCATTGTCACAGGCGCAAATTTACGGATTGTCCATAAACATACCATAGTAACAGCTAATGATACCGATTGAGATGGAACAAAATCTTTTGATATGATCAATACAACTGCAACCACGCAACAGGAACAAACGCAACACGAAATAAAACGTTTAAAGCGAAATCCTCCTGCGTAAGATCTCAAAGAAAAAAATCTCCTTCTATCTTATTCCAATAAAGTTCATCAATTTCTCTTCTCCTATCTTCGCTGATGAACAACACTTTTCCATCAATCAACTCAATCTGGTCATAAGATTTCCTCACAACATACCTTATATTTACCAAATAAGATTGATGTATACGCCAAAAGTCTATTTTTGACATCTTTAACCTTACTTCAAGTTCATTAAGTTTTTCATAATATTTAACAACGCTTCCATTCGTTTTATATATGAAAATAACACGCCTCTTACTTTGAAAATACAAGATATCCTTTACTGAAATCTGAAAGAAATCTTTCCCATATTTATAGCGAAAATAACTGTCCCATGAAATTATCTTCTCATATGCCCTGGCAAAGTATTTATATAAAACCTCTTTTTCTACAGGTTTCACCAGAAACTGAAAAGGTTGGACGTCATATGCTTCAATCGCATAGGATGTATGACTGGTAACGAAAATAATCAACACGATTTCGTCTGCTTCACGAATCTTTCTGGCTGCTGTTATGCCATCCATGTCCTTCATCTCAATATCCAGAAAGATTAAATCATATTTCACTATTTCATCACATATATTTCTCACCAGATCTTTTCCATTAAAAAACACTTCTATACCGCCCATAATATGATGTTCCCTCAACATCTGGCAGATTATACTCTCAAAATCACCTGTAAATTTAATATCATCATCACAAACAGCAACTTTAATCATACCAAACTCAACCCCTTTAAATTTCTTAAAAATCTATTCCGCCTGATTTAAATTCACTTTGCAACCAACATATATTCATAATTTATTATATAAATTTGAGAATAAAATATCAATACTCCCTTCCCAGTTTTTATGCAATTTATAATATTCCAAACTATCTTATGGCATTTTATAGTATTTTTATCTATATTCAGCTTTATCAAAATAAAAAAAAGGATGCCGCAAAGGTCATCCTTCATCTTTCAGTTCGCAGAAAGTCGTACTAGATATTGTTGTATCAAACTTTTTTAAAGACTAGAAACCGCAAAATCTCCAGGGAATGAAATTCCCTGTCCACATAGCGTTTTTTATTGATTTCCACACAGCGCCCAAATTCCTCCAGTACCGGGTCTGTCAGGGTAAACGTATATAAGTGTTCTGGGGGTGAGGCAATTACATATTCCCATGTATAGCCTGCCGAATCACTGACTGGGCAGGGAGGGGCTTCTGTGTATTCCCCGTTTAGTACCATTGCTTTCAGTTCAAAAACTCTCTGAACCAGTTCATTTTTCAGAGCCGGTTTTAACAGCGCCCGGATGGACTGGTAAAGAAGCTTTAACAGCCCTGTTCCGTCTATATTCTCCCGGGCGTAATAATCAGCCAGCTCCAGAAAATAAGAGCCATAACAGGTTCCTTCCATATCCAGGGCCAATGCTTCAAAATAATTGGTGATCTCCGCTGATCTAAGGGTATAGGAATCCCTGCCCTCGTACAGGGAAAACTGCCCGAAGGCAAAGGGGCGGCTTACCGCCATAAGCGGATTCCCCGGCCGCCTGGCCCCTCTGGCAAATGCGGTGATCTTTCCTCTTTCCCTGGTGAGTATCACAAGGCGCTTATCCATTTCTCCAACCGGGGCCACTCTTATTACCATCCCCGTCATGGTTTCAACTTCCCTCAATTTCTGCCACCACTTTTAAATGTCTTTATCATTATAGCCATAATTCTTCATATACAGCTCGCTGTCACGCCATTCTTTCCGGACCTTGACCCAAAGCTGTAAATTTACCTTTGTATCCATGAGGCCTTCTATTTCCCTGCGGGCAGCACTTCCGATCTTTTTAAGCATGGAACCGCCCTTTCCAATGATGATTCCCTTGTGGGATTCCCGCTCGCAGATAATTTCGGCTTCTATATCCATGATGCCGTTATCCCGCTCCTTCATCTTCTCAATCGTCACCGCGATCCCGTGAGGAATCTCATCGTTTAAAAGACGAAGGGCCTTTTCCCTGATAAGCTCCGCTGAAATCTGGCGCATGGGCTGGTCTGTAACCGTATCCTCATCATAATACTGAGGTCCCTTTGGAAGATATTTATAGATAAGCTCCAGCATCAGATCCGTATTTTTGGCCTTTAAGGCGGAAACCGGCACAATCTCAGCAAACTGGCACACATCCTTGTAAGCATTTATAAAGGTCAGGATGTCCTCCTGGTTTTTCAACGTATCAATTTTATTGATAACAAGGATTACAGGAGTTTTTACCTGGCTTAACTGCTCTGCAATATGCTGCTCCCCGGCCCCGATGTAGGTAGTCGGTTCCACCAGCCATAGCACCACATCCACTTCCTTTAAGGTGCGCTCCGCAACACTTACCATATATTCACCCAGCTTGTTTTTGGCCTTATGGATTCCGGGAGTATCGAGAAAAATGATCTGTCCTCTCTCATCCGTATATACGGTCTGAATCCGGTTTCTGGTAGTCTGGGGCTTATCAGAAGTAATGGCGATCTTCTGGCCTATGAGCTGGTTCATCAGGGTGGACTTCCCAACGTTGGGACGCCCGATCAGGGTTACAAAGCCTGATTTATAGTTGTTTTCCATATAGGGTTTCCTTTCCTCTTTCGTGTCCATGTTCTTTGGACATAAGGGTATGTCTGCAAGGCGTAATGTCATGAGTGGAACAGGTTCTTTGTTTCTCCAAACAGATCCTTCTCCGCCATGATCTTTTCTTCATTTCCAATAACGCAGAGACTTCCACTATCCAATACGGCCTTTACAAGAGAGGCCAGGCCGCGGATGTCTTCCTGGGTAGCGTTTAATACCTCTTCCCGCTCTTTTTCCATCATTTCCCGGGTAACGCCGGATAAATAGGCAGAAAGCCCCCTGTTTCCTCTGGTAGACGGCGGGAACGGAACATCCATGTCGCTGATGGTGCCGATGACGTACTTTGTCATATCCCGGTCTGTGGCCTGGAAGCTCTCCAAATAATCCACGATTCCGTCATAAATCCGGTTTGTTTCTCTTACGTTTGGATCCCGGTAGGAAGTGAAATACCCTTCTCCTGAGCGTCCAAAGCCGCTCATGCAGCCATAGGCTCCTCCTTTGACCCTTAAATTGATCCACAGGTAATCATAGCTTAAAATGACCTTTAGTATTTTAAGAGCCCCGGTATATTCCCTGCCGCTTCCTGCAAAGGATCCGCATCTGGCTACATAATTGACCTGGGAAGCCGTACAAAAGCCCTCGTTCCTGTTTCCTGCCAAAAAGGTAAAGGGATAACGCTTTCCTTCTCCTTCCGGCAGCAGGTCCGTAAGCTTTTTAAGTGCCTCAGGAAGCAGCTTATAGCCTTCATCATCTGCTGTATAGCTGACCAGCATATTCTGGGTGGTGAACAGCTTTTCCATGACCGCCTTTAAGCGGGCAATGATCTCCTTCTTATGGGAAGGATATTCCTTTTCTAAATTCTCCAAAAATTCATAATACCCGATCCCGCCGGTCAAATCGTTAAAAGAAGAAGTGGCGGAATAATAAGAAGTGGCTCTGGCCACTGCTGCCGAATGACAGGAGCCTTCCAGCTTCATTCTGGCCCTTGACCTGGTTTCACTGATGATTTCGCCTATCCGCTTTTCATCATCCAAAATAGAACGGGTCAGAATCTCGCCAAGAATGGAGAAACCAAAATCCAGTTTCTCATAAAGCACTCTGGCACTTGCCATAAAAAAGCCTGTAAACTTTCCCTTATTCTTTAAGTCAGGATAAGAGGTCACACTAAAGCTGACACCGCCGCTGTTTAAATGGATCTCGCTGGTCAGATCTCCATAGGTGAAATTTTCCGTATTCACATAGCCAAGCAGGGATTTTAAAAATCCCACATAAGGCAGATCCTCCACAGGAACTGCGGAAGTATCAAACAGAACCTTTAAATACCCGATTCCGGAGGTAAACATCTCATGATGGATCACTTTGACGCCATGGGCCGTTTTCTCTTCCCATATGATCTCCTCTGCCTCCCTGCTGATATCTTCTCGTGAAAGCATGGGAATCTTTTCCAGGGTCTCCTGAGGAGACGGTGTTTCCTGATATTCCTTTAAAGCACGGGTCTGTTCAGCAAGTTCACGAAGCTCCTCTTCTGAAAGGGAGGCTTTATATGCAGCCAGCTTCTTCGCTTCCTTCTCATCTTCCATTGCCGTTAAATTCTTTTTGGGGCTTACGGTCAAGACGGCCTCAAAAGGATTATCCAGAAGGTATTCCCTGATGAGCTGTTCAAAATATCCGTCATCCACTACCTTTTTTAAATAATCAAAGGTCTCCTGATATTCTAAGTGCATCATGGGATCCCCGTCATAAAGCCAGCTGTCCATGCATTGAAGCCCATACATCAGGCCCTTTGGCGCTGAACCGTAATCCGCTTCCCGGTAACGGAATTCGTAATAGTTCATTCCGGCTTTCAGGCTCTTCCTGTTGATTCCTTCGTCTGCAAGCTTTCTTAAAGTCCCTTTTACAACGGCAAGGAATTCCCCTCTCTGCTCTTTGTTTGCATTTTTAGCAATAATGGTAAAATAGGGCTGAAGAATGCCGCTGTCATACCCGCCTAAAATGTCCTGGCCGATCCCGGCATCAATGAGGGCCTGCTTTAAGGGAGCGCCCGGTGCATCAAGAAGGGTGTATTCCAGGGTCTGGAATGCAATATAAAGCCTGGGATCTAAATCGTTTCCCACTGCTGTGCTGATGGAAAGATAAGTGGCATTTTCTTCGGATTCCCCTTCGGTAATGGAATAGAAAGTCTCCCCCTCCACTGGCTCTGAAAATGGCTTCTGTCTTGGAATCCTGGAATCAATGGTTATTTCATCGTATTGGCTTAAGTATTCTTTATCAAGCCATGCAAGCTTTTCTTCCATATCCATATCACCATAGAGGTAAATATAGCTGTTGGAAGGATGATAATACCTCTTATGAAAGGCCAGAAAGTCTTCATAGGTAAGGTCCGGAATAAAGGCAGGATCTCCGCCTGATTCCTGTCCATAGCAGTTATCCGGGAAAAGAGTTTTCCTGGTGTAGCGGTCCAGCACTTCTTCCGGGGAAGAAAATGCTCCCTTCATCTCATTATATACCACACCATTGTAAATCAGATCAGATTCCGGACTTTCCAGCTCATAATGCCATCCCTCCTGCATGAAAATCTTCGGCTCCCTGTAAATATTGGGATGAAGCACTGCATCCAGGTACACGTTCATCAAATTCTGGAAATCCTTTTCATTGCAGCTGGCTACCGGGTATACCGTTTTATCAGGGTAGGTCATTGCATTTAAGAACGTGTTTAAAGACCCCTTTACCAGCTCCACAAACGGATCCTTCACCGGAAACTTATCTGATCCGCAGAGCACACTGTGCTCCAGGATATGAGCAACTCCGGTGCTGTCTGACGGCGGGGTACGGAATCCGATGGAAAATACTTTGTTCTCATCATCACAGGATAAGAGGAATAGCCTGGCTCCGCTTTTTTTATGGCGGAGGACGTATCCGGATGCTTTGATCTCTTTTATTGCCTTTTCTTCTACAACCTCATAGGCTGCAAGGTTTTTAAACTGATTCATTCTGTGTTTTTTCCTCCTGCATGTTCATATTTATTATACGTGAGTCCGCAGTGCAGCCAGCGAATCTGTAAGATTCGCTGGCTCACGGGCATTCGCCCTATGAAACAGGCCATGATAAGACTTTCTTATGTGCAGGCACAACGAAAATCTTCTCCTGTCCTGTTTCGCACTGCTCATTGCATTCGTGTAATTACATATTGCCCACTAATTTGTCTTTTAATATAGCGGCGCACTCTCTAACGCAAAAGTGTACGAAAAGAATGGGGTCGGATTCACAGGATATGCCATAGATATCCGGTATTCCCCATTTTTTCCCGATCTGCAGCGCCCGAAACACATGAAAATCACTGGTGAGGACACCAATCTTAATGGGCTTATCCGGCACCTCCTCAAAGGTTCCCGGCTCCATGAAAATCGGCTGATTTTCCTGACGGCGGGCTTTTCTTTCCGCCTGATCTTCTTCAATGGCTACACGGCTGTATGCAATATTCTCAACGGTACTGGTGGAGCGTGTCTCTAATATCAGCTGCTCCTCTTTTACTCCGTTAAAAACCAGATAATCCCGCATGGCTGCGGCTTCGCTGACAGGTTCATCATCACCCTGGCCGCCGGACAGCACCAGGATCGTGGATGGATTGTCATCTAAGTACTCCATAGCTTTATCCAGCCGTTTTTTTAAGGATTTGCTGACTCCTGTTTCCTTTACCCTGGCGCCCAGCACAATAACATAGTCCAGATTGGAAGTATCCCTGACAGCAACTCCCGTAAATACCAGGATCTCCACCACCAGAAACACCAGAATTCCGGTACAGCACATGGTAATCACTGACACCGGAATCCATAAGGGAACCTTATCCTTATGCTTTACATAGGTTTCCCAACCTAACGGCAGCAATATGCATATGGCAGCAAATACAAGCCATATAAATGAAAGGGACGTGGTCAGACCTGAATAAAGAATGATCACAACATAATAAATGATGCAGGAAACGGCCATCAGCCAGAAAATTAACGCCATATGCCAGCCTCCATTCTACACGTTTTAAAACCAGGTAAATTCTGGACATAATTCTTTTATAGCATACCACAATATAGGGATTTCTACAACAGTCGCTGAAATGATACTTTCGGAATCTTAGAATTTATTAGATATAAAAAGCGCTTACAGCAATCCCCCGGTTTTGCCGTCTGCTGTAAACGCCTTTTCATATAAAACTTCCTGCACATAATGCCAGTTTTCCTTTTATCTCTATATAAAGGTCTGAAATGTTTCAAAAAAGTCATCCGTCCATGGAATATTCACATAATCTTCATTGATGTTTCTCTTAAACAAACTGGGGTATTTTTTAATCAAATCTTTTTTATCCCTGTCCAATTTAAAAAGGTGCTTTTGCAGCACGTACAGCATTGCTTTCGTATCTCTTGTCTGCAAAGCAAGTATGATCTCCTCATGCTGGGCAACAATCTCTTTTATGTTCTGCATTTCCCGGCAGCTAAGCAGCCGTATTCTCCTGAAATGGCCTCCAACGTTATTAATGGTCTGAAAACTGAAAAGCCGGTCTGTTACCTGGTAAAACATTTTGTGGAACTCATCATCCATATGCAAAAACTTCCTTACGTCACCATTGCCTGTCTCGGCAAAGGCTTTCTGTTCCATCAGGTTGTTCTGTAATTCCACTAAATCTGTAGGAGTATGGCATGCCATAAACAGCTTCATAACCTCCTCTTCTACAGCAAGCCTTAGAAAACGCTCCTGTTCCACTCTATCTAAATCTATCTTGGATACCCTTGTTCCTCTTTGGGGGAGAAGGGTCACCAGGTCTTCCTGTTCAAGCCTGATGAGCGCATCTCTGACTGGAGTCCGTCCAATGTTTAATAATTCACAAATATCCTTGATGCTTAGGTTGATTCCCGGTCTTAAATGAAGATCCAGGATTTTCTCACGGAGAAGCTGATACGCATTGCTATCTGTGCCTTCTCCCTGACGGGAAGCCTCCTCCTGGCCGTCAGCGGAAGATGATATGGTTCCTTTATATAATTCCAACATTGAACCTCCTTTTATTATTGACCATATTTTTTCTATAATCGCCATTTTCCAGCAATAAAATAATCATATTTCATTTTATAGGATAGAGGAGAAAAAATCAATAGAACAAACATCCGTCTTAACTAATAAACACATTTCATACAGGCAGGGAGAATAGGATATCCCACTCATTATTTTGGAAAAATGAATGGCTCCCACCTCTCCTGCTCCGTCAAGGCCTCTGGACCTTGGAAACAGATTCCATACCGGCCTCTTTAACATTTTGCTGCGGGTATAGATCCCCGGCGTATTTTCTTCAATCCAGTGGAAAACTTCGTGGAACAGGACTACTTCTTCCAGTGCATCCTCCTTGATTATATCTGCGAAACCATATTCTTTTATAAAACCTTTCATTGCGATTAAGGTACTATCATTTAAAATGATAGTACCTTCTTCAGGCTCAAATATTCCCATATATAAAAATGGTCTTCTTAGTTCTTCCGACCTTCTTTTTATGGATAATCCCATTGCTTTGACCAGAGAAACGCCGGAAACTGACCCATAGCGCTTTTTTAATTCTAAGGCATAGGTTTCTGCCGTTTGCATGGAGTAAAACAGAATTTCCTTTTCTTCCTGTTTTGACAGTTCACAGGAAGCCGGGTGGCTTTTCAAAACCCGGCTATACCATTTTACATCTTCTACAGCAGCAATTTTTTCTATCAGCGTTCGCATACACACCGCCTTTTATAGTTCGTTGCGTGCCAGGACCAGGATAATTTCCGTATCCTCTTTTACATCAATAAGCTCAACTCCGGCTAATCCTGATACCTGTTCCAGAGCCGGAATTCCAGAATAATCGATAACCCTGGATTCTGCGGCAATATAGCAATCCGGATTGATCCTGACTTCGCTTGAAAAGTTGCTGGCCTTATCCCAAGCCAGTTTAAGATCCTCACGGAGCCTGGATTTTGTTGTAACAAGCACCGTGCCATTGGACCTTTGCACTTTCACAAAGCCTTTTTTATCTATTATTCTTACAGGAATCTTCCCATCTTTTTCTGCAGTTACCACAAATATGGAACCATTGCTTCCTGCCATCTTCATCTTTGACCGGTCCAGGCCAATGGATTCCGCTGCAATTTGAAATGCCTCTTCCTCATCACAATTCTTCATTAGGTCTGTGGTCTTAACTTCTGTGGACCCCATGGCAA
The DNA here is from genome assembly GCA_031270005.1 of Hungatella sp. GTDB lineage: Bacteria > Bacillota > Clostridia > Lachnospirales > Lachnospiraceae > Lacrimispora. Next base: position 32,822 of record JAISYJ010000058.1, read on the forward strand.
TAGCCGTGACCTTCTGGGCCTGCTCATCAATTTCCACATAAACTTCAATGCTGTCTTCCACTGCACCGCTGTTCATTGCCAAAGCCTTTGCTTCTTTTTTAAGGGCAGCAATATCTTCTGCAGTGGGATTGGGAATGGTCCGTTCCACCATTTCCCTGACCATTGCAAGCGCCACGCCGATGGAAGAGATAACCTCTGCGTTGACTGGTATCTGGTATTTAAAATTCATTTCATTGGCCGTAAAGGTCAGCAGCGTTCCGGCACCGCCTCCGGCGCCTACCAGCACGATCTGTTCTCTTTCAATTTTATATTTATCGATCAGGTCTTCGATAACTGGTTTGATTTTATCACAGGCCTTTTGAAGGACAGCCCTTGCCGTATCTTTCATGGACATGCCCACTTCATCAGCCAGAAGCTGCATGGCTTTGCAGCTGGATTCGTAATTGCCCATTGCATAATCCCCGTCTTCCAGGATTCCCAGTACATTGGCAGCGCAGGTATTTGTAATGGTTACGCTTTCGCCGTTCTTTAAGCGGATTGCCACATAGTCACTTGGGTCATTTTCACGAGGCTTAATGTAGTATAATTCTGCCCCTTCAAACAGCTCCGGCGACGTAAAGCACGCATATCCCATATTGGCAATATGGGCGGAACGGGGACCGACATCAATGATCGCGCCTTTTTTTGCACGGATCATACTTCCGCCGGCAACGCCAAGCACCCGGACATCCAGGCTGTTTACATAGGTTCTGTGTCCTCCAATAATGGAATAATCAACGGCCGGACGGCCGTTTTTGATCACTCCGATATTTGTTGAGGTTCCGCCAACCTCAAAATATATACCGTTGGAGGCCCGCAGATACATAAGAGCCCCGATCACGCTGGCTGCAGGTCCTGAGAGCATGGTAAGAATAGGACGTTTTTTCATTTCGCTGATTTCCATGACTCCGCCGTCACCACGCATGATCATAAGGGGAACCGTTACCTTTGCAGCGCGTACACTTCGCTCCGTGGAATTTGCTGTATCCAGCATTTTGGGCAGGATCGATGCATTTAAGCAGGCAGTGCGGGTACGGGTCGTCAGGCCATAGAGCTTTGTAATATCAGAAGCCACCGTGCAGGGAATTCCCTGATCTTCCGCAATTTCTGCAACCATGCGTTCTTCTTTCATATTATCCACGCCAAATGCCTTGCTGGCTACAATCACTTTATCTCCCTGGTCTGTCATCTTTTTGATCACAGAAGATACTTTATCCGGAGTCATGTCCTTTGTTTTCATAAAACTATGGTCAATATTTATCCACTTTCCAGTACCTAAATCAATGTCCTTGATTTTTGTCTGGCGCTTTGTAAAGAATGCCTCCAGACCGCCGCCGCTCATTCCGATCACTCCGACTCTGGCCACATCTCCTTCCAGCAGGGCATTGGTGGCCTGAGTGGTACTGTGAGCAATAAAAATCACTTCTTCCGGTTTAATATCATTCTCAGAAAGGCATTTTTTAAATGCTTCCACAACACCTGCCGCTACTCCGTTTTCGTCATGGTGGGTTGTCATTACCGACCCTTTTCCCACAATTTCGTTTGTGCTGTTATCAATTGCTACGGCCTTTGTGTGGGTTCCGCCCACATCAATGCCAATTCTTATTGCTCTGTTGCTCATTTGTTGTCCTCCACTAAACCATTCTTCCTATCGTAAAGTAAATAAGTATTTCAATAGCGATCAGGCTGGCCCAGGCCCAGGGCAGATTGGTCTTTATGTACTGTTTGGGTTCTACCTTTGCATAGCTTAAGCCCCACATGGTCCAGGACTGGGTAGGACAAGCGCTTGCTACGATGGCAACCGGAGGGATTAAGAAAATAGCATACAGGAAATGGGGATTAAATGCCCCCGTTGCATTTAAAATCGAATACAGTGCAATACCAGAACCCCAGATCATCAGCGGTCCGCGGAACAATGCCAGAGGTGCCAGGATACAGAATGCAGCTAAAACTACAATTTCGGATCTTGGAACAACATCTCCAAGCAAGGTCTGAAGATAGGGCACAACCTTGGTAGCTGCTCCCTGAAAAATATTTACGCTGTAAAGCATACCGATCAGTAGTCCGCTGTCTGCAACGCCATCATATAACGTTTTCTGTGTCTTATCCACAGCCGTTTTATAAGTCCTTAAATTCCGTGTAAATAAAAGTCCTACAAAGCTGCCTAACAGGAAGGCTGGAACCGGCTGCCATTTAAAAATGCCCACCATTGCAATGGGTACAAAGGGTACGATGAAACAATACCAGCCAAGAGGTCTTTCCTCGTAGCTTTCCTGAGCACCGGCTTCCCAGGCCCGTCTTCTTCCACGTTTACTGTTCTTGAAATGATGGTACACAACAAATACGATCATAATAACCATGTGAATGGCAGTTGCCATCAGGGCAAAACGAATGTAGTTGTCATTATAGGAAGCCACCTCTTCACCAAAGACCTTTTCAAACTGGCTCACATAAGCAATATTTAAATACATTCCTCCGGCAACAGACAGCATATAAGCGCCTAAGGCCGCTCTTTTTTCCACTCCCATGGAAAACAGAATAGGAAGTACGATCATACCGATTGCCATAACGGAGCCTACACCAAAAACGCTGGTGAAAAGCAGATTGCAGGTAATGCACAGCAGCAATGTAGTAACCAAAGGCCTGTCGCCCGCGAATTCCACGGTCTTTTTAATAATATAGCCGGCAATTCCCGTATCCACCAGGATGCGTCCAAACCATGCACCAAAGATAATGATTGCTATTGTCTTTCCATAATCATCAAGCGGTTTCTGGAATACATCGCTTACCACTTCATTGATCGGCACACGTCCAATTACACACCATAAAACAGCTGTGGCAATAAATCCGATCAAAAGATTCCCGCCTTTCATGCAGTACACTACCAGCCCCACAAAGACCAGCAGCAGCAAAACGCCAGTAATAATGTCAAGCATCGTTTCTCTCTCCTTTTTAATTGTAATTTTTTGCAGCTTCTTACCTGTTTCCGGATTTGATTCTTGGTTTTGTTGCTGAAATTTCATCTGATATATCAGTTTCAAGATATAATATATCACATGGAAAGTAGAGATACTATATGCATTATTTATAAAAAATAAATAATTTTTTATAAATAATACACATTCATTTAAGACTTTTTCATTTCACCACGCAAAAAAATACCCGCCGATCAAAAATTATTAAAATCTATTATCTGTGCGGTACAGACCGGCTTAAACAGATAACATAAATTTTAATAATAATGATCAGCGGGCATTTTTCATATGCCTTATTTAAGAAGGCAGCGGAATCCCAATGGCTTTATTCCATCTCACTTCTGCGAAGAATATCATATGGCTCCATTTCCACATCCAGATCCAGATCCACATAAAGGATCTGATGGGGATGAGGAGCGCTTTCCTGGGAGACGCCGTCCTCATCATATATGGCTTTTACAACGGTTTCTAAGTTCCTGCCATCGGGCTTCATTACCTCAATGGTCTCTCCTACGGTAAACTTGTTCTTTTGGGAGATACGGGCAAAGCCTCTTTCATCCACCGCCTCAATGGTACCCAGATACGTATAGTTTTTCACATAAGTATTATTGTTATAGATCTGTGTGGTGGAATCAGGCTTTCCAAAGTAAAAGCCGGTGGTAAATTCCCGGTAAGTACATTTGCCGATTTCGGAGCGGTACCACTCCATATTGGCCCGGTAAATTTCAGGGTCCTTGTTATAATCATCAATGGCTTTCCTATAGGTCCTGGCCACAGTGGCCACGTAAAGAGCTGTTTTCATGCGGCCCTCTATCTTAAAGCTGTCGATCCCCGCATCCATCATCTCCGGGATATATTGGATCATGCATAAATCCTTGGAATTGAAGATGTAGGTTCCCCGCTCATTTTCATAGACCGGCATGTATTCTCCGGGACGTTTTTCCTCAACAATGGAATATTTCCAGCGGCACGGATGGGTGCAGGCTCCCTGATTGGCATCTCTTCCTGACATGAAGTTGCTTAAAAGGCAGCGCCCGGAATAGGAAATGCACATGGCACCGTGGATAAAGCTTTCGATCTCCATATCCTCCGGAATCCGGCTGCGTATTTCCTTGATTTCTGCCAGAGAAAGCTCCCTGGCGGAAACGACCCGCTTGGCCCCAAGCTGGTGCCAGAACAGATATGTCCCGTAATTGGTGTTGTTTGCCTGGGTGCTGATATGGATTTCCAGATCCGGCATGATGCGCTTTGCGATGGCAAATACTCCCGGATCGGAAATGATCAAGGCGTCAAGGCCTGTTTCCTTTAATTCTTTAAAATATTCCTCTACTCCGGTCAGGTCATCATTGTGAGCCAGAATATTGGCCGTGATATAGACCTTTACCCCTTTTTCGTGGGCAAAGGCAATTCCTTCCCGGATCTCTTCTATTGAAAAATTCTTTGCCTTGGCACGGAGGCCAAAAGCTTCTCCTCCGATGTAGACAGCGTCTGCACCGTAAACTACCGCAGTTTTAAGTACATTCAGGCTGCCTGCCGGAATTAAAAGTTCGGTCTTTCTCATAAAAATCCTTTCTTGTGTCTATATTATGAAAACAAAAAATGTTTTCATAATCGGATGAACGGGCTAAAAAGCAGCCCTTTTATCTTCGCATACATTGCAAGTGAAGATAAGCTATATTAGAATGCTGACGGTTATGCCATCACCAATGGGTATAATGGTCGTTGTAAGCCGCTCAGAGTGCTTCAGCTCATATAAGTATTCCCGCATCCGTCCGTGAATGGTCCGGTTCCGGCGTTCCACCGCATAGCGGGATTCTATGATATCCCCATCCTGAAGGACATTGTCGGAAATCAGCATCCCCCCGGGGGCCATAAGCTCTAAAATCCTCGGCAGCCACAAAAGATACTGTCCCTTGGCCGCATCCATGAAAACAAGGTCAAAGGGGCCGGTAAGCCCCTTTAATATCTCCTGCGCATCTCCCTCAAGGAGGGTGATCCGCTCCATCTCCCCGGCCTCTTTAAAATTTTCTTTGGCCTCTGGGATCCTTTTTTCATATTTTTCTATGGTGGTAATATGGCAGTCATGAGGCATGGCCTCTGCCATTAAAAGGGTGGAATAACCGACCGCAGTTCCCACCTCTAAAATAGCCTTTGGCCTCATGGCAGCTATCATAGTCTGAAGGAAGGCAGCGGTCTCTTCCCTGATAACCGGGACGCCTTCCTGCCTTGCCTTTTTTCCGATTTTTGAAAGGAGCGGGCTTCTGTCTGTTTCCAGAGATTTGATATAATCCGTTATCCTGTCATTTACAATCATTTTTTCTCTTCCTTTTCCCCTGTATTCTCATTCATCATCTGAAGGATTTCCTTGGAGGTCATGGAAGTGTTAAAGGTATATCCTCCCGGATTTACCTTATAATCAAAAAACTCCGCCTGTATGATAAAGGAATATTCATTGGATATTAAACCATTGTCCTTTAGAAGCTTCGCCGTCTGGACCACAGAAGTTCCTTTGCTGATTGTTATTTCCTTATCCCGTCCCGGCTCTGTATCCACCGCAGAGGCGTAGAAAATATCATGGCCAAACTCATATCCTCTGGTGACTCCCTCATAAAGCAGAAGGATCACCAGGGCAAAGATAATAAGCCTGCTTGAAATCGCGATGACTGCTCCTGTAATTTTATTAATCTCTTTCGTTGCACGGCTCATATCCTGCTTCCTTTCCTTATTATCGCCCGCTTCTCAGGGCATAAAGGTATGCCCGCAAGGTGTTTCGCCTTAAAGGTAGGGTTATCTTCCCCTGTGCTATACTTCCATAATGATCGGCAGAATCATAGGATTCCGTTTCATCCGCTTCCATAAAAAGTCGCTTAAGCTGTCACGTATAACATTCTTAATTTTCCCCCAGTCATTGACATGGCGGTCGAGACAGTCAGAAACAGCTTCATTGACAATGTTTCTGGCTTCCTCCATTAAATCCTCAGACTCACGCACATAAACAAATCCTCTGGACACAATATCCGGCCCAGCCAAAAGCTGATTGGAATATTTCTCCAGGGTCAGAACCACCACGATAATTCCGTTCTGGGCCAGGTTCTGTCTGTCTCTTAAAACAATATTTCCCACATCTCCGACACCAAGGCCGTCTACCAGGATTCCTCCTGCCTGGACATGGTCCACGATCTTCCAGGATTCCTGTCCCAGCTCAACCACGTCACCGGAGGACATGACGATCACATTCTCCTTGGGGGTTCCCATCGCCTGAACCAGATTTTTCTGGGCCATGATATGACGGTATTCGCCGTGAACCGGAATGGCGTATTTGGGACGGACCAGGGCATACATCAGCTTAATTTCCTCCTGGCATGCATGTCCGGATACATGGGTATCATCGCTGATTACCTCTGCGCCCTTCATGGAAAGCTCGTTAATGACCTTGGAAACAGCCTTTTCATTGCCAGGAATCGGATGAGAGCTTAAAATAATTACATCACTTGGCTTAATGGAAATCTTCTTATGAGTGCTGCTTGCCATTCGGGAAAGGGCTGCCATGGATTCTCCCTGGCTTCCGGTGGTGATGAGAACGGTCTGCTCATCGGGATAATTTTTTAACTGATCGATTTCAATCAGGGTTCCATCAGGAATATTTATATAGCCAAGCTCACTGGCCGTGCCGATCACATTGACCATGCTGCGGCCCTCTACCACTACCTTGCGTCCATACTTGGCAGCAGAATTGATGACCTGCTGCACCCGGTCCACGTTTGAGGCAAAGGTGGCAACAATGATGCGGTTATTCTTATGGTCTGCAAAAATGTTATCAAAGGTTTTTCCCACGGTCTTTTCCGAGGGAGTGAACCCTGCTCTCGTAGCATTGGTGCTGTCACACATCAGGGCCAGAACGCCCTTCTTGCCCAGCTCGGCAAACCGCTCCAAATCAGCCGGTTCCCCGAATACCGGAGTATAATCAATCTTAAAATCGCCTGTATGCAAAATCACGCCGGCCGGAGAAAAAATGGCAAGGGCGGAGGCATCGGCGATGCTGTGGTTTGTCTTAATAAATTCAATACGGAAACATCCTAAGTTTACGGACTGTCCGTGCTTGATCACCTTTCTCTTGGTGTTTTTCAGTAAATTATGTTCTTTCAGTTTGTTCTCGATCAGGGCAATGGTAAGCTTTGTTCCGTATACCGGTACATTAATATCCCTTAAGATATAAGGAAGGGCGCCTATATGGTCCTCGTGGCCATGGGTGATTAAAAATCCCTTTACCTTATCGATGTTCTGTTTCAGATAAGAGACATCCGGTATCACCAGATCGATTCCAAGCATATCATCCGTGGGGAATGCCAGTCCGCAGTCCACTATGATGATGCTGTCTTCACATTCAAAAGCAGTGATATTCATACCGATCTGCTCCATTCCGCCTAAAGGAATGATTTTAACTTTCGCGTTGCTGTCTTGTTTTTTCAATATTTTACCTCCATCTTATGATTTTCCGTCCTGTTCTTCTTCCATTGCCTCCCGGCATTCCCTGCAATACCCGTGCAGCTTCACTTCATGATCGGTAACAAGAAAACCTGTCCTGTCAAGAAGGGCCTGCTCCAGCGTATCCAGTAAATCGCCTTGAAAGGAAAATACGTTTCCGCATCGGTTGCAAATCGCGTGGTGATGGTGATGTCTGGACTCACGATCCAAGCCCCCTAATTCGTAGCGGGCGAATCCATCGTCAAAACTGACCTTGTCAATTACTGATAAATCCACCAGTACCTGCACGGTCCTGTAAATCGTGGCAAGCCCAATCTCCGGGCACTTCTGCCTGGCCAGATCATAGATCTCTTCCGCAGTCAGATGCTGCCCGGGGCGCTCTGCCATGAGCTCCAGTACCAGCATGCGCTGGTTGGTCACCTTGAGTCCTTTCTCTCGGAGCATATTTTTAAATATTTCCTGTTTCATGCAACAGTCCCTCAATTACTCACCATTAGATTTCAATATCCACATCTGCTCCGTCAAGCAGTTCGGAAAATATCTTAAATAAATAATCTATCTCGTTATCATCCTCTACAAACTCATACAAAGCCTGGATGTCTTCCTGCTTTGACAAATCCTTTAAGATGTAACATTCGCCTTCGTCATCCTCATCTGCCGCATCAGTTACCAGCAGATAATTCATCCCATTAATTCTGGTTTCTTCCAGAACGTAAAACTCCACGGTTTCCCCTGAATCTGTTGTCAGGGTAATTTTCTTTTCTTCACTGTTCATTTCCTGTCTCCTGCCTTAAGCTGTCCAGATAGCCCTGCAGGATCAGTCCTGCCGCCACCTTATCAATGACTGCCTTGCGGTGTTCCCGTCTTACACCGCTTTCCTGTAATATTCTTTCCGACGCCACGGTTGTAAGCCTCTCATCCCAGAGGATGACGGTAAGTCCGGTACGCCTCATGAGCATCTCTTTAAACTGCTCTGTTTTCTCGGCCCGGTCACCGACCGAATTATTCATATTTTTAGGATAACCGAGGACAATGGCTTCAATCTCATATTCCCGGATCAGTTCCTCAATCCGGGCACAGGTCTTTCTCAGTTTATTCTCGTCTTCTCTCGTAATTGTCTCCACTCCCTGGGCTGTTATACCAAGTAAGTCGGAAACTGCAACTCCTACAGTTTTAGAACCGTAATCAAGCCCCATAATCCTCATATTTTCCTCCAAGGCTGCTCCTCTTCCAATCTTTATGCAACAAAAGAAAGCTGGTCTAAAGCCAACCGTATAAAAACAAACTGTCAGACTCCGCCTTCGTTCACTTCATCTGACAGCTAGACTTATGATTATTCACAGCCTTATTTCAACATCGTATTAATATATACCCTCATAAGCTCTTCCAAAATCTCATCCCGCTCCACTTTCATGATAAGACTTCTGGCGTTCTTATGGCTGGTAATATAAGTAGGATCTCCTGACATAATATAGCCTACGATCTGGTTGATAGGATTATAGCCCTTCTCAGTAAGGGCTATATAAACCTGCTCCAGTACCTGGCTTACATTTAGTTTATTTTCCTGCACTGCCTTGAAAAATTGCGTATTATGAATATCGCCCATGTTTCTCACGTCCTTTAACTGTTCTACTATATTCTAAACCAAAATATTGGATTCGGCAAGCCAAAAATAAAATTTGTCTCTTAATTGAAAATTGAAAAAGTAAATTCCACCACCACTTACCCAGGTAGAGTTTACCTCTGCACAGTTTATATTTACTCTTTCATACATACATGGTATCTTTATATCTCCTTCTGACAGCA
>JAISYJ010000092.1:0-75218 GCA_031270005.1 Hungatella sp.
TACCCTGGGAATGGGAAAGAGGATTAAACGGGTTTATGAATGCAATTTACTTGAGACACGGGAACGAGAAGTGACAGAGCACAGGTCTCAGGAGTTTGAATTTGTAATAAAGCCTTTTGAAATTAAGACTTATGAGGTTGTGTTTGAAAGCCTTTCTTAAGGGTAAAATGTGAACCCCCCGCAAATGTTTGCAATAACAGCATTTGCGGGGGTGGTTATTAATATGGAAAAAAGTTCCATTTCAATTAAAATTTTATTGACAAAATTAAAATTTAATTGTATTTTAAAAATAAAGAAACCGTTTTCCAATGGGCTGGAGGAGATTTTATGATATCAATTAATGATGTAGCTAAAAAGGCAGGAGTAGCCAAATCAACGGTATCCAAGGTCCTGAACAATTATTCCATGATAAGTGAAGATACCAGATTAAAGGTAGAGAAAGCAGTAGAAGAACTAGGGTATATACCTAATTCAGCTGCCAAATCTTTGTCAAAAAAGGAATTTAACCGTATCGGGTTGTTTATTGATATCAGCTGCAGTAACCAGTTTGTGGATGAAATAAATATGCAATATTTAATGGGAGCTTTTGAAAAGGCAAAAGAATATCATAATGAAGTGATAACTTTTTTCAGTTCTCAGTTTGAGGAAATGAGTTATAGAGAAATTTCTGATTTTTTTAAATCACAGAGCATTAATTGTCTGATTATATATAATTTATCTTTAGAAAATAAAAAAATATATAAGATTATTGAAAAGCAGGAATTTTTTTGTGTATTGGTTGATTCATCTGTCACCAATAAAAAAACATCTTCGGTATCTATCGACCATTTTCAGGCGCAGTATGATGTGGCGAAGAAAACTTTTGATGAGAATTACTACATTAATCATGTGCTTTATATTGCCGGTGGCCCGGGTGGATATATAACCGGCCAAAGACTGGATGCTGTGAAAAAACTGCGGGATGAGCGCTGCTTTAAACTGACCGTACAATATGGTGATTTTAGTGAATATAAAGCCAGAAAAATCACACAAAAATATGCTTCTCAAATTAATGCGGTGGTATGTGCATCGGACATTATGGCAATTGGTGCGGTATTTGCTTTAACAGAGATGGACCTGTTTCGTCCGGTATGTGGTTTTGACGGCATTCGGTTAATGGGGTATACCCAGATCGCCATGAATACAGTAAAACAGGATTTCAGCAGGAAGTCCAGACAGGCATTTGATGAATTGAAACGGTTGCTTGACGGGGAAACGGGCAGGCATGTTCTGGTACCGTATGAAGTATGTAAAATTAATTATGCCGATGTGATTCAGACATAATTTTTTTGATTTTACGGAAACCGTTTTCCGTATATAAAAGATGAATAAAACTCAAATGCTGTGTAGTGTATGGAAATAAATCAATGGAGTAATAACTGTTGATTTATATATAGAACCTGTTAATGGCGAAAGCTGAATTTTTAATGAAGGAGATTGTGTATGAAAAAGAAATTATTAGTTTTACTCATGGCCGGTATTATGGCAGCATCTTTAACGGCATGTGGAAAAAAGATTGAAACAGGAGGCGATGCAGTGACAGATGAGAAAAGTAATACAAAAGAGGGAGAAGGGGAAGCAGTAACATTAAAGGTCTGGGCGCCTGAAAATCAGATTCAGACAGGAGTGATGGAATCCATGACAAAATCCTTCCAGGCTCTGCATCCGGAATGGAAGATCACGTTTGCTCTGGAAACGCAGGGGGAAGATAAGTTAAAGGACGAACTGTTAAAAGATGTATCGGCTGCCGGAGATGTCTTTTTCTTTGCAAGCGACCAGTTAAATGAGCTGATTAACGCAGGAGCAATTGCAAGACTGGGAGGAACCACGGAAGAAATGATTAAAACCACCATGGCAGACGCCGTAGTGGATACGGTAACCAGCAAAGACGGCGCAGTTTATGGTATTCCTTTTACTCATAATACATTTTTTATGTACTATGATAAGTCCCTGTTAAGTGAGGAAGATGTTAAATCCATGGAAAACATTATGGCAAAAAAGACAGAAGATAATGTATATAATTTCTGCTTTGATTCTGCAGGAGGCTGGAAACTGGGCGCATGGTATTATGGTGCGGGCTGTACGATATACGGAGACAGCCAGACAGATTTTGCGGCGGGTACTGACTGGAATAATCCTACCGGAATTGCTGTGACCAATTATATCATTGATTTAATCAACAATCCAAAAACTGCATTTGCGGATGATGTTTCTTTGTCTGAGTTAACGGCGGATCACAGAGTAGGTGCATGGTTTGATGGTTCATGGAATTACAATCTTTATAAAGAGGCTTTAGGTGATGACCTGGGTCTGGCAGTTATTCCGGCCTTTAATCCTGACGGAAAAGATTATCAGCTGAAAGGTTTCTATGGTTCTAAGGTTATTGGTGTGAATTCCCTGGCAAAGAATCCGGCGGCTGCAGTGGCATTTGCCGCTTATCTTGGAAGCGAGGAAATGCAGCTGGAGCGTTTTGAAAAGAGCGGTCAGGCGCCAACTAATCTTAAAACGGGAGAATCAGAGGCAGTGCAGTCCAATGAGGTGGCGAAGGTAATTGTTAATGAAGTCAATACTGCGTCTGTGATGCAGCCTGATTCTGCAGAATTCAATTCCAGATATTGGACCAATGCAGCAGGTATTGCCACTGAAATAAGAACCGGTGAATTAAACAGGGATAATGTGCAAGAAAAAATGGATACATTTGCGGCCACCATGAAAGTGGAATAAAGAAATTGCAGCAATCTTATTGGGGAATCTTAAAGCCAATTTATATATAAAGGAGTCAGATTATGATAAATGAAAAAAGGATAAAGTCAGATATTAACATAGATGGGGGAGGATTATCAGCTTTTATTAAAGGAAATAAAATAACAAGGTTATCGATCCTCATATTTGGTCTGGGAAATCTAATGCATAAACAAATCGCCCGCGGATTGCTTATGCTTTTTATGGAAATTGTTTATATTTATTATATGGTCACAGCAGGCTGCGGTTTTGTGACAGATTTTATCACATTGGGAACCAGGACTCAGGGAGAGACTTTTAATGAAGCAAAGCAGATTTATGAATATGCACCGGGAGACAATTCTATGCTGTGCCTGCTTTACGGCGTTGTCACCATATTTCTGACTCTTGCCTTTGTCTGTGTTGCAGCGAATTCTGTCAGGAGCGCTTATGATACGCAGAAAAGAGTGGAACAGGGGAAAGCGATTCCCGGCCTGAAAGATGATTTAAAGTCTTTGATGGAACAGAATTTACATAAAACACTTTTGTTTTTACCAGTGACAGGTATTTTATGTTTTACGATTATTCCTCTTGTTTTCATGATATTAATTGCATTCACCAGCTATGATAAGAACCACCAGCCGCCCGGGAACCTTTTTGACTGGGTTGGATTTCAGAATTTCCTGGAGATGTTTTCCAGAAACGGATCATTGTCCCGCACATTCTGGCCGGTACTGTCCTGGACTATCACATGGGCGGTGTTTTCCACATGTTCCTGCTATATTCTGGGGATGCTTCTGGCGGTTGTCATTAATCGGGAAGGTACCAGATTTAAAAGTTTCTGGAGATTTCTCTTTGTAATGTCTGTTGCAGTACCGCAGTTTGTATCTTTGCTTACGATGAGAACTATTTTTAATGCCAGCGGCTCGGTCAATGCCATACTTCGTGATATAGGCATTCTTAGAGCCACAGAGTCCATACCGTTTTTTTCCAATTCCACCCTGGCCAAGGTCATGATTATCTGCATTAATATCTGGATTGGAGTTCCGTTCACCATGCTGACGACAACAGGAATTCTGCAGAACATACCAAAAGATTTATATGAGGCCGCAAAAGTGGATGGCGCCAATGCCATGGTCCGGTTTTTTAAGATAACATTGCCATATATGCTTTTTATTACAACTCCGTATCTAATTACAACCTTTGTAGGAAATATCAATAATTTTAATGTAATTTATCTTTTATCAGGTGGAGGACCGGAATCCCTGGAATACTATTATGCCGGAAAAACAGATTTGCTGGTGACATGGTTGTATAAATTAACGATTACCAATAAAGATTATAATTTAGGTGCGGTTATCGGAATTATTACATTTGTAATACTTGCGGGAGTCTCATTATTGACCTATCATCACACAGGTTCCTATAAAGATGAGGAGGCATTCCAGTAGTGAAGGAAAATAAAAAAATTAAAAGTAAACGTTTATTGGCAGAGAATTCCATTGTCCATGCATTTTTAGGTATTCTGGGTTTTTTCTGGATATTACCGATTTTTTTTGTTATACTTACGTCTTTTCGTGCAGAGGGAGGTTCCTATAAAAGCTATGTGATGCCAAGAGGCTATACTTTGGATAATTACAGGAAACTGTTTGATTCGGCAAGCAGTTTAACATTTGGACGATGGTTTTTCAATACGTTAATTGTAGCTCTGTGTTCTTGCGTGCTGACAACGTTTTTTGTATTATGCGTTGCTTATGTAACTTCCAGATTAAGGTTTAAAATGCGAAGAAGGATGATGAATATTGCATTGATACTGGGGATGTTCCCGGGGTTTATGTCAATGTATGCAGTGTACTATATATTGAAAGGATTTGGACTTTTGGAGACAGGGCCTTTGAAATTGGTGGCTCTTGTCATGGTATATTCCGGAGGCGCCGGATTGGGGTATCTGGTTGCCAAGGGATTTTTTGATACCATTCCAAAGACTGTCGATGAAGCAGCTTTTATTGACGGAGCGACAAAATGGGATGTATTTTGTAAAATCACTGTCCCGTTATCCAGACCAATCATTGTCATAACACTGTTAAATGCTTTTATGGGACCATGGGTGGACTATATTTTTGCCAAGGTAATTCTTGGACAGGACAGAAGGTATTATACCATTGCCATCGGTTTATGGACCATGCTGGAGAAAGAATTTGTGGAATATTATTATACTCAGTTTTTTGCCGGCTGTGTACTGATCTCCATACCGATTTCCATTATCTTTCTGGTTTCACAGAAATTTTATGCGGATGAAATGTCAGGCGCAGTGAAAGGTTGAGTAAAGAAAGATGAAATTTATTTACGGAAAGCATGACTGGAAAACAATGGACAGAGGACAGGAAAACTGTTATTTGCTTACCAATGGTCTGGGAGGATATTCCTCCCAGACTGCAATTGGTTCCAGTACCAGAAAGGATCATGCCCTGCTCATGGCCTGTATGGTTGCGCCTAATCACAGATATCATATAATTACGCGGCTGGAGGAATCTCTCTGTGCCGGTGGACAGAACAGCGTTTTATCCAGCCAGGAGTTTGTCAGTCATGTAAGAAATCAGACAGGTTACAGGTACTTGAATCAATTCAGCGTAGAGGATTATCCCGCCTGGATTTATCAGGTGAAAGGGGTGGAGATTAAGAAAAGGCTGGTTCTGGCCCATGGCGAGAATACTGTGGCAGTGCAGTATGAGGTAACAAACCATATGGACGTGGAAGCAGTTTTAACGGTTACTCCTCATATGCAATTTATCCCAAAAGGAGAAACTTTACATACTGATCAGAAGTTCAGCCTTCAGAGTGGCATGATCGAAAGCAATAGAATGAAGCTATATTATAAAACCAATGGGATTCTGACGGGATATGATACAGAGTATGAGAGGGATTTATACTATGTCTGTGACGCTCGGGATGGTAGGGAAGCAACAGGCATTACAGCTCATAACCACAGACTCTCAATTTCTGTTTTCCCCGGTTTAACGGAAGAATTGAACATTATTTACAGCACACAGCCTGTCAGGGAAGAAATTGATGCCTCCGGTTATTTTAGCAGAGAAGAAAAAAGGCAGAAACTTCTGATTGAACAATCCGGGTTAAAAGGAGAACTTGCAAAGCAACTTGTAAAAAGCGGAGATCAGTATCTGGTGAAACGTGATTCCACAGGAGAGAAGACTTTGATTGCAGGATATCCGTTTTTTGCAGACTGGGGCAGGGATACCATGATTTCAGTAAGTGGCTGTTGTATCTCTGCCAGGCGTTTTGAAGAAGCGAGAAGCATTTTTCGTACTTTTATGCGATATGAGAATAAAGGACTGATGCCTAATATGTTTCCAGAAGGGGGGAATGAGCCTTTGTATAATACGGCGGATGCCTCCCTCCTGTTTATCAGCGGGATTTATGAATACTATCTGTCAAGCCATGATCTGGAGTTTGTGAAAGAATCCTGGCCTGTTATGGAACGCATTGTCCGGTGGTATCAGAATGGAACCGCTTATCACATCAGGATGGATGAAGATGGCCTAATTATGGCTGGCGGTGGAATGGAGCAGGTAACATGGATGGATGTGCGTTTTGGTGATATCCTGCCGACAAAAAGACAGGGAAAACCGGTGGAGATTAATGCCTACTGGTATAATGATTTAAGAATCATGGATTATTTTGCACAGTTGTTGAAAAGAGATGGTGAATCTTACCGAAAACTGGCGGAACTGGCAGGAAGAAGTTTTCGGGAAAAGTTCTGGAATGAAAAGGAGCAGTGCTTAAAAGACCTGATTTCAGGAGAAGAGGCGGATAATCAGATTCGATGCAATCAGATATGGGCGGTATCACAGCCTTTTTCCATTCTGGACAGGGAATTGGAACTTAAGGTAGTTCATAAAGTGTATGAAACTCTTTATACTCCTTACGGTTTGAGAAGTTTAAGTAAGTTTGACAGGGCTTTTAAAGCGGCTTATGGAGGCTCTCATTTTGAAAGAGATATGGCATATCACCAGGGAACGGTCTGGCCATTCCCTCTGGGAGGGTATTATCTGGCATATTTAAAGGTTTACGATTACAGTGAAAGAGCATGCAGGAAAGTAAAGGAACAGCTAGCCGTCCTGGAGGCAGGTATGCGGGAGGGCTGTATCGGACAACTCGGGGAAATCTACGACGGGGATAATCCCACTGCTTCACGGGGCTGCTTTGCCCAGGCATGGAGTGTGGGTGAGCTGCTTCGTGTGTTTGCTGTATTAGAGAAAAAAGAAAGTGAGATGCGATTTTTATGAAAAACATGACAGAAACACATCCCTGGTGGGAAACGGCAGTGGCTTATGAAATATTTCCCAAAAGTTTTCAGGATAGCAATGGAGATGGGGTGGGAGATTTACAGGGGATAATAAAAAGATTGCCTTATCTTGCAGAGTTAGGTATTGATCTGATATGGATTTGTCCTGTATATCCGTCGCCCGGCGATGACAATGGTTACGATATCAGTAATTATCAGGGCATTCAAAGGGAATATGGCTCAATGGAGGATTTTGATCAGCTTCTGGAAAAAGCCCATTGCCTGGGTATACGGGTCATTATGGATCTGGTGGTAAATCATACTTCCTTCCTGCATACCTGGTTCATTGAAGCAAGAAGTTCAAAGGATAATCCCAAGAGAGACTGGTATATCTGGCGTGATTCCAGGGATGGGAAGGAGCCGAATAACTGGGAGAGTATCTTTGGAGGTTCCGCCTGGGAATATGATGAAAAAACAAAACAATATTTCCTTCACACGTTTGGTAAGACCATGCCTGATATTAACTGGGAGAACGATGATGTGAAAAAAGCTGTGTATGATATGATCTGCTGGTGGCTTAATAAAGGAATTGACGGTTTTCGTATTGATGCCGTTACCCATATTCATAAGCCGGATTTGACGGATATGCCTAACCCTGATGGAAAAAGATATGTTTCTTCTTTTGATAAGCATATGAATCAGCCGGGAATCTTAGAATTGCTGAGGGATTTGAAAGAGAATACTTTTTCAAAATATGATATTTTTACGGTAGCAGAGGCCAATGGGGTTTGCATGGAAGAAGTAGAAGAATGGATATCCAGGGAAACAGGAGTTTTTGATTCTCTGTTTCAGTTTGACCACCTGAATCTGTGGAATCTGGAGGCGGAAGATGGGAAAATTCCATTGATTCATTTAAAGAGTATACTGAGCAGTTGGCAGTATGCTGCCGATGGTAAAGGAAGTGTGGCCCTTGTCATGGAAAATCATGATTTGTCCAGGAGCCTCAGCAGATTTGGTTCACCTGACCGGTATTTTGCAGAAAGCGGGAAGTGTCTGGCACTCATGTATTTCATGCAGAAGGGAATTCCTTTTATTTATCAGGGACAGGAAATTGGCATGGTAGACGGGGATTTTAAACATTTATGGGATTTTCAGGATGGGTTTGCTTTTACAGGTTACCTGACAAGAATAGAAGAAGGAATGAACAGGGAAGAATCATTTCAAATTCTTAAAGATGAGACCAGGGATAATTCCAGAACGCCGATGCAGTGGGATGATACATTATACGGCGGATTCAGTGAAACGGAGCCATGGCTGAAAATCAATCCCAATTATACATGGCTCAATGTGCAGGCTCAGCTACAGGATGAAGATTCTATATTAAACTTTTACAAAAAGATCATTCAAATCAGAAAAGAGATTCCTGCCTTAATCTTTGGAACTTATTCCCTGCTTATGAAGGAAAGTGAAAGCATATACGCATATACCAGGGAATATGAGGGTGAAGTATGTCTGATTGTCTGCAATTTATCGGAAGAAACCAGTAATTTGGAGCTTCCCTATCCGTTATCTGGTTTTGAACTGGTGATAGGCAATTATAAAGAAACAGAAATGGATTCGATTTCTTTGAGGGCCTATGAATGCCGACTTTATAAGAAAAGGACGGAAAGATTACAATGAAAGCCCTCAGATAACACCTCCCCAGTCTGATTCGCACTACGATTATTGTCATACTTTTACCTGATTCTCTTTGCAAAGCATGATCAGTTGCAGCATTCCATGATTTTACTTAAGAATGTCAAAGACAATACTGGAGTTTTAACAAACAGTATCTGGGTAGGTGCCAATAATACAGTTACATTGGTAACTGTAGATGGGTCACCTTCCGCTGCTGTAACGTTTGGCATCACAGAATATGAGTCAATGCATACAAGGTCATATGTAAAAACTCAGCAAAATGCGCGCGGCGGTTGGTATAATAATCTTATGCATGGATTAAATGACCCGGTGAGAAATGGAGTGCCACAGGATCCTTATGATATGTATTATATTCCGTTACTTAAGTAAAAAAAGGTGAATTATGTTGAAAAATATCAGATGCATTATGTTCCTCTGCCTCCTTAATTTTACTTCGTTTCGTACTGCTTAATTATTTTAAGAAAGAAGAAAGAACCGGTTTTAAGGACTGGATCTTTCTTCAGATCAGTTCGCCGGCTTCAGCAATTTCAGATAGGATCTGGCTGTTTTCATGTTTTTCATAAAATTTATCCCTTTACATGTATTTCTACTTCAGTTCCTTTTCCAGAAGAACTTCTGTAAACAAGTCCGTACAGTTCTCCATAAAGAATCTGCAGGCGGCGGTGAGTATTGAAAACAGCAATATTCGTTCCGCTTTTACTGGTTCCAGTGCCTGTGAGTATTTGATCCAGCGTTTGTGAGTCCATTCCGACTCCATCATCAGAGATTAATATCACGGCGTCATCTCTGTCCATCCAGCCGGTTATAACGATGGTGCCTCCTTTTGGAGTTTTTTCCAACAATCCATGAAGGATTGAGTTTTCTACAATTGGCTGTAACGTCAGCTTGGGGATCGGACAGTCCATCATGAAATCAGGCAGGTCGCAAATCAAATAAATGATATCATGATACCTCATATTTTGGAGGCGAATATAAATTTTAATATGTTCCAGTTCATCAGAGAGTGTGCTGATAGACTGTTTCCGGCTTAATGTCAGCTTATAAAACCGGGACAAATTAACGATTGCATCAGAGACTTTTTCATTCTGCCCTCCTCTGGCAAGCCAGTTAATCATGTCCATAGTGTTATAAAGAAAATGAGGATTGATCTGAGCCTGGAGCGAGTGGAATTCCTGAATTCTTAATTCTTCAGCCGCCTGTTCTTTCTGTTCCATTAAGCGGTTCATGCTTTGTACCATATAATTATAGGTATCAATCAGATTTCCGATTTCATCGTTGTATCTGGAAGTTTCTATAGCGGATGGAGGTTCCGTGCGCACAGATGCCATCTGAGAGATGACGGAAGAAATCCGGTTGGTAATAGAACGGGATAATCTGTTGGCAATTAAGAAAGCAACCAGTATACATAAGAGGTAGATGAAAAAAAAGCCCAGCAGAATCAGGAAACTTGTGTGTGTGATTGCTTTTACAGGTATTACTGCCACCATAAACCAGTCTGCTTTCCCAATGGGATAAAAAGCTGCATAGACATTCTGGCTGATACTCTGCTTTACAATCAAACTGTTGGAGGACATAAAAAAATCATGTACCTGTCCATAGCTGAAATGGTAGATTCCAGAAAGCTTATCATCAGAAGCTGCAACTGTGCTGTCTCTGGCGTTGATGATATAGGCAACTTTTGTATCGGCAGTAAGATTATTTTTCAGGATATCATCAAATGGAAATCTGTAAAAATAAATGGCTGTGTAACAGTCATGAGAAACATTGTCAAAATAGAAAGTTTTCCGGGAAATATAAGCCATGTCACCTAATTGTCTGGCTTCTGTGGGGCTTAAATAAAAAGTCGGGCAGAACAGGGAGTTTAAAGAGCGGTCGCCCTGAAAAATTCCATGCCAGTAGGTTCCTTTTGCCTCCTTTAAAGGCTGGAATAATTTATTGACCGGTTCATCTGATAAAGCAGGGAATGTTTCAGGCAGGTCAATGTAGATGCGGATATTGGATATGAACTTACTGTCAACCATATCTTCAGCAAAGTTCTGAAAAAAATCGGCCTGAGGCGAATAAAAGTCCAAATCATAAGTTCCCCTTTCATGAGAGCCGGAAAATTGTCTGTAAAATGGATGTCCATCCAACTGCTTTTGAATGTCAATAATCTGGTTAGTCAGAGAATTAATCTGTGGGATAATCATGGCAGAAGCGGACTGTTCCCGGCGGAGGGTATCTGCCAGAACCATGTCATAAAGCTTTCCATGAAAAAAAAAGAACAGGAAAGCCATAGGAACAGTGGTGATGAAAAGGTGGGTGACAGCAAATTTTGTGTGAAGTTTTCTGTTGTGATAGAAACTTTTCATGGAGTCAATCAGTTTTTTCATTTCCATAAATTCTCCCTGTATTCAGATGGGCTGTTTCCAGTTGCTTTTTTGAAAATTTTGCTAAAATAATTGCTGTTGCTGTATCCGATTTTGTCTGAAATATCAGCGATCTGATTTCTGGAATCAGCCAGAAGTTCTTTTGCCTTTTTTATCCGCAATTCTGTGATATATTGATTGATTGTTTTTCCGGTTTCTTTTTTAAAGAAAGTGCATACATAAGCAACAGAAAGTAATACATGGCGTGCAATGTCACAGACGGACAGAGTTTCATCCCTGTAATGGGCATGTATGTATTCTTTTATAAGAAATATGGTAGATTCTTCTTTGGCAGAATCAGAAGTTGCATTCAGAAGAGCTTCTGCTTTTTTAACCAGATGACTGTGCAGTTCGTCATAGGAAAAACAATTTTCCGGAATGGTGATTTTAAGAGAGGTATCCGGCCAGGGGAGTTTCATCTGTTGCCTGCAGTTTTCCAATTGCATAAAAAGTTGATAATAGAATTCTTTTGCTTCATATGGCAGGAGATCTTTCCTCATATAAAAATTTTTGTGAAGCTTTTTTAACAGATCATTGGCATCGGTTTTACTTTTTGATAAGATTGTCTGAGAAAAACGCAGGAAGAAATCGTTTTTGTTTCCGTCTGCTATTCGTGGCTGATATCCAGGACTCTTTCCCTTTTTGCCAGGGAGAAATAAAGTGCCCGGTTCAAAGAAGAAACTGCTTTGTAAGGTTAATAAGGCAGATTCATAGGAATCATAGGCTTTTGATATTCCTGAAGCAGGTTTTCCAATGCTGATGTAATAAGCCCCATGACCCTCCAACTGCTTTTTTAAGAAAATTCCGATAGACAATAGCGTTTTTTCCGGTGGCATACGGGAAGAATACAGGTGAAATACATGGTACTGGGTATATTTTGATATATAAAAGGCCTGTAGATGAAAACGGGAAATGAATTTACTCATATTAGTAAACAGATCTTCTATAAAACAGGTATCAGCATAATTTTGTTCCAGTTTCAGTACAAAAGAAATAAAATTTGTTTTTTGGACAGATTTAAGCCCAAGTTCATGGACCATGGAGGATATCATTTCTTTTTTTTCCTGATATGGGTGCGTAAGAGCGGAGGCAAGGAGACTGGAAGTTCCCCTGGAATAAAAACGTTCATTTTTTTCTTTCTTGATATTCTGCATTACTTTTCCGTATGCTTCTTTTATGGCAGATGTTAATTCTTCAGGATTTAATGGTTTTTCCACATAGCTGACAGCATTCAACCGGATCGCTGCCTTTAAATATTCTTTATCGGAATAGCCGCTCATAAAAATAAAAGCAGAATTGGGAAACTCTTTTTCCAACTGCTCTACCAGTTCTATTCCATTCATCCTTGGCATACGGACGTCACATAAAATAATTTCGGGCTTTATGTTTCTGGCAAGAGAAAGCGCACTGATCCCATCTTCTGCTTCAAATAAATGGAACTGCCCCAGACTGTCCCAGGGGATAGCTGTTATAAGTCCTGCCCGTGTAAGCGCCTCATCATCAACAATTAATACATTCATTCCAATCACCCCATTCCAAAATTTATTTTTATTTTAACAAATATCACAAAATAATCAAGGAGAGACCGTCTGATTTTATTGTATCACACAAAAAAAATACCCGAAATCAAAAAATAATACCATTTCTAATCGTTCTTTCCCGTGTTAAAGTAAAAAGGAACAGGAGAGGAGGAAACTTGGTGTGTGAATATGTTTTGGAGTTAAAAGGAATTACAAAGATATTTCCAGGTGTGAAAGCATTAGATCAGGTACATTTCACCTTAAGGAAAGGGGAAGTTCATGCATTGATGGGAGAAAATGGTGCAGGAAAATCTACTTTTATTAAAGTGATTACCGGAGTGCATAAAGCGGACGAAGGGGAACTGCTCCTTGATGGAAAAAAGACAGTGTGGAAAAATCCACTGGAAGCTGCCGTAAGTGGTATAGCAGCGGTGTACCAGCATCCAACTTCTTATCCTGATCTTACGGTAACAGAAAATATTTTTATGGGGCATGAAATTGTAAAAAATGGTATCATTCAGTGGCAACAGATGAACCTTGCAGCCAGTCAGCTTTTGAAGGAACTGGGAGCGGATTTTAACTCTACTGATGAGATGGGGGCGTTAAGCGTTGCCCGTCAGCAGATGGTAGAAATAGCCAAAGCCCTTTCCGCTCATGCAAGAATCATCATTTTAGATGAGCCCACAGCTGCCCTTACTCAAAATGAATCTGAGGAATTATATCGGATTGTGGACAAGCTGAAAGCAGACGGAGTTTCCATTATTTTCATTTCACACCGATTTGAGGATATGTACAGGCTGGCGGACAGAGTTACTGTTTTCCGGGATTCCAGGTACATAGGAACCTATGAAACCAGGGGGATTACCAATGGTGAATTGATCAAGGCTATGGTGGGGCGTGAGCTTAATGATTTATTCCCGAAGCCTGCAGTTTCTATTGGAACCGAGGTTTTGTGTGTGAAGAATATGTCAAGAACCGGATATTTTAAAGATATCAGCTTTTCCATTCACCAGGGAGAGATCCTTGGCCTTACCGGACTGGTAGGCGCAGGGCGGACAGAGGTGGCCGAATGCATTTGCGGAATTACAAGGCCTGATCACGGTGGGATTACTCTGGAAGGGAAAACGATTTCCATCAGAAAACCGGCTGACGCCATAAAAAATGGAATTATTTTACTTCCTGAAGACCGTCAGAAAGAGGGACTTATTATGGAATGGGGATTGGGCTGGAATGTAACTCTTCCCACACTAAAAAAGTTTTCCAGCTATGGACTTTCCAATGAAAAAATGGAGCAGGAAGCGGCAAAGCAGCTTTTGGAAGAAGTAGATACGAAAGCAGTTACCATCTATGATCCGGCAAGTTCCCTGTCGGGTGGGAATCAGCAAAAAGTCGTGGTTGCAAAGGCTTTGGGGCAAAAAATGAAAGTAGTAATAATGGATGAACCTACTAAGGGCGTGGATGTAGGGGCGAAAGCAGAAATTTATCAGATTATGGGAGAATTGGCGAAGAAAGGATATGCAATCCTGTTGATTTCTTCTGAAATGCCTGAAATTCTCGGCATGTGTGACAGAATCCTGGTTATGTGCGAAGGCCGTATCAGCGGAGAACTGGCTGCTGGGGAAGTCTCCCAGGAAAATATTCTAAAATATGCCATGAAGAAAACCGGAAAAGAAGCAGGGAGGGATGCCTGATGACGGATAAGAAAAGCATGATTAAAAAAATGGCAGGGGCAAGAGAAGTGAGCCTGCTAATGGTTCTTATGATTCTTTGTGGGGTTATCTGGTCTCTCAGTCCTTCCTTTCTAACTGTAAAATCTATTTTAGATATGCTGAAAAACAATGCAGTTATTATGATTATGGCTCTTGGAATGTTATGCGTGCTGCTGATCGGGGGAATCGATATTTCCATTACATCTACCCTGGCTTTGTCCGGAATGACGGTGGGAATGCTGTTAAAATATAACATTGTGCATAATACCCTCTTTTTGTTTGTGATTGCCATTGCCTTAGGTGCTTTATGCGGAGGGGTGGCAGGGTTTGTGATTACCAGAGGAAATGTACTTCCAATTATCGCTACCTTAGGTTTTATGTACATCTACAGGGGATTTGCATATTTGATTGCAAAGAGTCAGTGGGCAAGCGCTGATAATTTAGGAGATTTTAAAAATTTTGCTCTGGAAAAGCAGTTGGGCCTTGGGCTGTTAAATAACGTGATTGTTATTGTAATCCTGTGTTACCTGTTTTTTTTCTGGGTGATGAAGTGGACAAAGACAGGTCGGAAAATCTATGCGGTAGGAAGCAATCCCCACGCAGCGGAGATATCTGGAATTCGGATACAGCAAATCAAAATGTTGGTTTATATCATGATGGGAATGTTGTCAGGTTTGTGTGGGGCCCTTGCTGTTGCTGTCTATTCTTCCGCTCAGCCCAATATGCTTTATGGAAAAGAAATGGACGTCATAGCAGCTTGTGTCATTGGAGGCGTAAGTATGTCCGGTGGCAAAGGGTCCGTAACAGGTGTACTTTTGGGATCTCTGATTTTGGCAGTGACTGCAAAGGCTCTTCCCCTCATTGGAATTGATTCCATTATGCAAAATACTGCAAAAGGAATTATTATTTTAGCCGTTATTATTTTTAATGTAATAGCAAACCGCATGATGAATCGGAAACGTCTGCAGGAAAGGGGGCTGTAAAGTGGCTGGGAAATCTGGAAGAACTATTTCCATTGCAAAGGATAAAAGTTTAAAAAAGACACTGCTCTCCTGGGAGGGTGCGCTTATGGTCCTTTTTATTTTTGTAAATATCTTATGTATCTGTATTTCGCCTAATTATAACTTAAAAAATGTATTACGGGAAATGCCAAAGTATTTAACGGAAGTTTTTTTACTGCTGCCTATGGCGTGGATTTTGATTTTGGGAGAAATGGATTTGTCGGTAGGAGCCATCGTCTGTCTTTGCGCCACGATTGCCTGTATTGCAGACAATTCAGGAGTGCCATTCCTGGCGGTGCTTTTTCTTGGAATTTTGACTGGACTGTTGTGCGGAATGCTTAATGGCCTGGTGGTGACCAGTTTTCAGGAGCTGCCTCCCATGATTGTAACTTTAGCAACCATGATTATATTCAGGGGAATTGCGGAAATTGTTCTGGGAAGCGGTGGTTCTATATCCCTTAAGGATAACGGAGGCTTTCGTATCTTATCGGGGAAAGCAGGAGCGGTGCCTTACATATTCCTTGTCGTTTTGATATTTGCTGTGATATTCCTTTTTGTTATAACAAAAACTACTACTGGAAGAAAACTGTATGCGATTGGAAGCAATCGACTTACGTCTTTTTATTCCGGTATTCCGGTGCAAAAGCTCCGGAGATGTGTGTATATGCTGGTTGGGGGCATGGCAGGAATCAGCGCCATGTTTCTGGTTTCTGTTCTTTACGGTGCGAATACCACTACAGGCAATGGTTTTGAAATGGATGCCATTGCAATGGCAGTATTTGGAGGAATTTCTACAGCAGGCGGCAGGGGAAAGATGATTGGTGCTTTGATTTCCGCATTTATCATTATATGTCTCAGGATCGGGCTTGGGCAAAGGAATATCAATCCTCAGGTGATATTGATCATTTTAGGAACCCTGCTTATTCTGGCAGTTATGGTTCCGGGTTTTATGAAAAGCAGGAAAGGAGCATAAAGGATGAAGCACATAAAAGAAGGGTCAAAGCCTTCCATTGGAATTTACACCATAGGATTGCATCATTATTGGAATCAATTTTCCGGGTTAAAGGAAAGAATCACTGGTTATGGGCAGTTTATTGAGAGGAAGATGGCAGGTTTTGGGACTGCTGATGTATTCAATTTTGGACTTGTGGATACGGCAGAGGCGGGAAAACTGGCTGGAGGATATTTCAATGAACATCATGTGGATTTGATTTTTTGCCATGCAGGAACTTATGTGACCAGCGCCTGCGTATTGCCGGTGCATCAGGAATGCAATGCGCCTGTGGTAGTGTTGAACTTACAGCCTGCGTCAAGAATTAATTATGAGAAGACAACTACGGGCGAGTGGCTTGCCCATTGCGGAGCCTGTGTCATTCCGGAAATTTCCAATGCATTTAACCGCAGTGGCATTCCTTTCCGGATGGTGAGTGGCCTTTTAGGTCTTTCAGAAACTCCGGATATTTCCCTTACGGATGAAGTGACAAAGAATCGGCCGGAAGCAATACGGGCATGGAGGGAAATTGAAGAATGGATTTTGGCCGCTTCCGTAAAAAGAGGGTTGATGGGTGCAAGATTTGGTTATCTGGGGAATACTTACAGTGGTATGCTGGATCTTTACAGTGATTTTACCATGCTTCAGGCCCAGACAGGGATTCATGTGGAAGTTCTGGAAATGTGCGACTTAGAACGGCAGATGAGACTTGTTACGGAGCAGGAGGAGGAGGAGAAAAAGAAAGAAATATATCAGATGTTTGAAATCAGCGAAGATTCTGCCTCGGATCCAATCGCCAGAAAGCCTGATGAGGGACAGCTTATGTGGTCTGCAAAAGTGGCGGCAGCACAGGAACGGCTGGTGAAAGAGTTTGGTCTGGATGGTCTTGCGTACTATTACCATGGTTCGGAAGGAGGGTATTACGAGAAGATTCAGGGTGGATTTATTGTAGGGAATTCCCTTCTTACGGCCAAAGGAATTCCTTGCGCCGGCGAGGGGGATATAAAGACAGCGCTGGCTATGAAAATTTGTGACATGCTGAAGGTAGGAGGCAGTTTTTGCGAAATTGTGGTGACTGATTATGAGGATGGTACGATTTTATTAGGTCATGACGGTCCGTTCCATTTGGATATTGCAAAAGGAAAGCCGATTTTAAGGGGTATGGGAATGTACCATGGGAAACAGGGAACCGGCGTATCTGTGGAGGCGAAAGTAAAAACCGGTGAAATTACTACATTAAATGTCACTCAGACAGGAGACGGAAAGTTGAAGTTCATTTCCAGTGAAGCCATGTCAACGGCTGGAACCATCATGGCAATCGGAAATACCCAGACTCCCGTAAAATTCAGTAAAGACCCTGATTCCTACATGAAGCAGTGGTTTATGGAAGCGCCCACACATCATTTTGCCATGTCTTTAGGACATAATGCAGGGCTTTTTGATAAAGTGGCAGATTTAATGAAAATTAATCATGTGATACTTAAGTAAAGGTTCCTGTTCTTTTTTAAAACAGGGCGTTTTCCGGCATTGCACGATTAAATAAATATGAATGGAGGAAAGGAAAATGAAAAAAAGTTTTTTGAACGGATTCCTGTGCGTGGGAATTCTGGCGGCATTGCTGACTGGATGCAGCGGTAATCAAACAAAACAGGTAGAAGGAGGAATTGAAACTACTGCAAAAACAGCAGAGGGAGAAGAAGGGCAGAAGACTTATGCCCTTGTTACAAAAGCGGCAGGAAATCCATACAATGAAAAAGAAGCAGAAGGCTTTAAAGAAGTGATTGAAAAGGAAGGCGGAACGGCTATTATTAAACATCCGGAATCTGCTACTGCTGATGCACAGGTCTCTGTGATTCAATCACTGATTTCCCAGGGCGTTGATTCTATCTGTATTGCAGCCAATGATGAAAACGCATTGCAGGCATCTTTAGAGGAAGCCATGGCCGCAGGAATTAAAGTTTCCTGCCTGGATTCCAAAGTAAATAAGGACAGCAGGGCAACATTTGTGAATCAGGCAGGTATTCAGGAAATAGGGAAAGCGCTTATGGATGCAGTGCTTGATATATCTGGCGGAGAAGGGGACTGGGCAATCCTGTCTGCAACTTCCCAGGCGGCCAACCAGAATGCATGGATTGAATCCATGAAAGAAGTAATGAAAGAGGATAAATACTCCGGATTAAATCTTGTCGAAGTCGCATATGGAGATGATGAACCGCAGAAATCAACAGATCAGACACAGGCGCTTTTATCAAAATATCCGAATATGAAAGTAATCTGTGCACCTACTACGGTAGGAATCAATGCGGCTGCTAAGGTTCTTCAGGATGAAAATTCCAAAGTAAAGCTTACAGGCCTTGGGCTTCCTTCTGAGATGGCAGCTTATATAGGCGCAGATGAGAACCATTCCTGTCCATATATGTACTTATGGAATCCGATTGATATTGGAAGGCTTGGCGCCTATACTTCCATAGCTTTGGTAGATGGTTCCATTACCGGAAAGACCGGGGACAAAGTAAATACGACTGATATGGGAGAATTTGAAGTTGTGGAAGCTGCAGATGGCGGGACCGAGATTATTCTGGGAGAACCATTTAAATTTGAGCCATCTAATATTGAAGAATGGAAGAACGTGTATTAATAAATAGATAGAAAGCAGGAAGAGGAAGCGATGCTCCTTTTTAATTAAAAATCCAGCTGGGTTGTCATTTTAGACATTCTGGCTGGATTTTATTTTAGTGTATGACCGGTTAACCTCTGCCCAGAAGGGCTTCTGCCATGCTGTCATAGCCATAAATCGATGATACGTATCTTAAGCCGTCGGTGATTTCGTTTTTGGAAAAATCATGGTCTTCAAGAAAACTGTAATCCACCTGATTTAAATGATAATAAAACATGAGTGCCATTTTAAAATGCTCCATATCTTTTGAATCCAGTTCATCCAATAATTTGTTTTCTGCTTCATTGATGTTACCCGCCTGGATGAGAGCTAAAAGCTCCTGATATTTAGATACTGTCTCCTGGTCTTTAAAATTCAGTTCTTCATTTTCCCCTAATTCAATATGAAAAATCAGCTTCAGCAATGTTGTTACCATTTCATGGATCATGCGCATGATAAAATCTTCTTCCAGCATAAAATTCTCCTTTTTTAAACGTAATGATTGATAACCATAAAAATGTTTTTGATAAAAAATAATTTACCACAAAACATAAAAAAAGTAAAATATATATTTGGCAGAGCTTTAGACGGGGTGAAGAATGAAAATTGATTCGGCTTCCCTGTTTCCAGGAAAGATGGTAAGAAAAAGGATAAAATCCACAGCTATTGAAGGAGACAGCAAAATATGGTAAGCTGTTTCTTAAAATGATGAGAGAAAAAACAAACTATAAGCTCCGGGAGGCCGCAGATGATAGAAACGGAATTGGCAAAGAAATTCATTGAACAGGTCACACAATATACAGAATACAATATCAACATTATGAATGAGCAGGGAGTCATCATTGCCAGCCGGGATCCGAAACGGGTGGGATCGTTTCATGAGGTTGCCTACTATATTGTAACTGGAAATGAGGATATCGTGGTCACTTCCACGGAGGAGGATTATCCCGGCGTAAAGCCTGGGATCAATATGGTCATTATCATTGACGGCAGGCGTGAAGGAGTGGTGGGAATCACCGGAGATCCGGGAGAGATAAAGCCCGTCGCCTTAATCACCAAAATGGCCATCGAAGCCATGCTGAAATACGAGAAACAGCAGGAAGAACTGAGGCGGAGGAGGAACCGGAAGGAGCATTTTACAAACCTTTTGATCCACGTGGAATATCCGGACCCTGGGGAGCTTCGGAGCGTTGCAAAGCAGCTTAATTATTCGGAGAACATAATCCGTATCCCCATATTGTGTAAACTGGATGACATCAGGCCGGAGCCCTTTCTGGACATGATCAAGAAAAGCCCCAGGCACGGGTCAGAGGATATCAGCATTGTCTTAGACAGTAATCATATCCTCATATTCAAAACAATGCCGGAACAGACACGGAAAGTATTTGCAGATTATAAATACATCATTGCGGAATATTTAAGCACTGCTTTAAAATGGCTTCGGGAGCAGGAGAAGAGCTGTAAATTTTACATCGGCTCCTTTCAGGGAAGCTTTACCCAGTATTATAATGCCTACCGGCACTGCAAGTGGCTGGAGGAAAATGCAGATTCCGGTTCTGCCGCCTTTTTTTATGACTATACGGGAAATTATGTACGTTCCATTGTGCCCATGAATGAGCTGCAATGGATGTTCAATATTTATGAAAGGGAGCTGGGGGAAGAGTTTAAAAAGACATTTATGGAGATTGCCGGAGCTCTTATAAAGACAAATTATAATCTGGTAACAGCATCAAAAGAGCTTTTCGTGCACAAGAATACACTTTTGTACCGTTATAATAAGGTGAAGGGCATCTTGAATATTAATCCAATAGAATCTTCGTCAGACCGTTTTTTTCTGGAAACCTTTTATAGTTTTTTAAGAAAAGAACACTAGTTTTGTGACGGCGATACAAAAATCAGGGTCATATTGATACTCACGGCAGTAGAAATTCCGGGGACAATGGTGTTATGATACCATAAAACAGCAAATACTATTGTCACTGTTTAGAAGGGGGTCATTTTATGACAGGTTTACCATTGATTTTTATTTTTGTACTGGCAATTATCCTGATGATCGTTGCAATCTCCAAATTTAACATTCATCCGTTTATTGCCATCATGAGCATCTCACTGCTCTTGGGACTTATTGCAGGGATTCCGCTGGTCGATAAGACACTGGAGGATGGGACCAAGGTAAGCGGCCTTGCAAGCGTAATCGGGGCCGGATTTTCCGGCACATTCTCAAGCATCGGTATTGTTATCATTCTTGGAGCCCTCATCGGGACCATTTTGGAGAAAACAGGGGCAGCCCTTAAGCTTGCTGATTTGGTGATCAGGCTTGTTGGGAAAAACAATCCGGTCCTGGCAATGGAGATGATGGGCTGGGTGGTATCCATTCCCGTGTTCTGCGATTCCGGTTTTGTAATTTTAAACCCTATCCGGAAAGCCCTGGTAAACAGGACTGCAGCATCATCCGTAGCCATGACTGTGGGACTTTCCTCAGGGCTTTACATTTCCCACGTTTTCATTCCTCCCACACCTGGCCCAATTGCCGCAGCTTCTACCCTTGGCATTGGGGAAAATCTGCTTCTTGTTATGGGAATGGGCGCATTGTGTTCTGTCTTTCCTTTAATTGCCGGGTTCTTTTACGCAAAATACATTGGAGGAAAGGTACGGGCTGACGATGAAGCCGATATGGGCGAGATAACAAAAACCTATGAGGAGCTGGTTGCCGAATACGGCAGACTTCCAGGCGGTTTCAATGCCCTTGCTCCTATCATTGTCCCAATCCTTCTTATGGCTTTTTCCTCTGTTGCGGCCATGGCCAATATGCAGGGCTTTGGGGCTGATGTTATTAAATTTTTAGGAACACCCATCATCGCTCTGGCAGCAGGTACTGTATGCGGCATCCTTCAGCTGAAGGGAGCAGGTAAGATGGAAGCGTTTTATGAGTTAACCAATGAGACCTTAAAGACTGTGGGACCGATTTTGTTTGTAACGGCTGCCGGCGGCGTGCTGGGTAAGGTGATTTCTTCCACTGATATGGTGAACTATATCAAAGATCATGCTTCGGTACTGAGCACCATGGGTATTTTCTTCCCATTCTTTTTGGCAGCTATTTTAAAGAGCGCCCAAGGTTCCTCTACCGTGGCTTTAACCACCACCGCAGGAATTGTAGCTCCGCTGCTTCCAATGCTGG
Organism: Hungatella sp.; assembly: GCA_031270005.1. Lineage (GTDB taxonomy): Bacteria > Bacillota > Clostridia > Lachnospirales > Lachnospiraceae > Lacrimispora. Next base: position 22,225 of record JAISYJ010000092.1, read on the forward strand.
GCCTTGAAAGTCCTGTCCGGGTAACCCTTGCCTGTATGGCAATCGGCGCGGGAGCCATGACCGTTTCCCACGCAAACGATTCCTATTTCTGGGTGGTAACGAATTTTGGGGCCATGACTCCGGAAAAGGGGTATAAGACACAGACCATGGCAACGCTGATTTTGGGAATTGCAGGAATCCTGGAAATCTTTATTCTGACTTTGATCCTGCATTGATAAGAAGAAAAGAGCATTAAAATTCACTGGTCAAAGGAGGACTTTGTATATGAAATTACTGTTTGCATCTGACTCGTTTAAGGGGACTCTTTCCAGTGAACAGACCATAGAACTGCTTAAAAAGGCTGCGGCGGAAGTATTTGACCAAGTGGAATGTACCGGAATCCCCGTAGCCGATGGAGGAGAGGGAACCACGGATGCCGTGATCGCAGCCATTCAGGGAGAAAGGATACCGGTAACTGTCTGCGGGCCTCTTCTTGCTCCTGTTCATGCTTATTACGGAAAACTGGATGAGAAACGTGCCATCCTTGAGATGGCGGCGGCTTCCGGGCTTCCCTTGGTTCCAATGGATTTAAGGGATCCAAGAAACACCACCACCTATGGAACCGGGGAGCTGATAAAGGATGCTTTGGACCGGGGCTTTACCGAGATTTCCATTGCAATCGGCGGTTCGGCAACCAATGACGGCGGAATGGGCTGTATGAGGGCGCTGGGTGTAAAATTCCTGGATTCAGAGGGAAGAGAGCTGGAAGGAACGGGAAAGGATCTGGGGAATGTGGCACATATTGATATTTCCGGCCTTCATCCCAGGGTCCCTAAAGTGAAACTGACTGCCATGTGTGACGTCAATAATCCGTTATGCGGAAAAGACGGAGCCACCTATACCTTTGGAGAGCAGAAGGGCGGTACGCCGCAGGTCCTTGATGAGCTGGAAAAAGGTATGCAGAACTACCGGGATGTGATTACACGGGAACTTGGGATCGATCCGGACAAAATGCCCGGTTCCGGAGCCGCAGGGGGCCTGGGGGCGGCGCTTTTGGTATTCCTCCATGCGGAGCTAAAATCAGGAATTGAAACGGTTCTGGATTTGATTGATTTTGATTCCCGCTTAGAAAATGTGTCCATGGTCGTGACCGGAGAGGGACGGACAGACTGGCAGTCCTGTTTTGGAAAGGTCATACAGGGCATTGGAATGAGGTGTAAAAGAAAAGGTATCCCGGCTGTTGCTCTGGTAGGAGCTATGGGAGAAGGTGCGGAGAAGATATATGACTTTGGGATCTGCTCTATCATGACAACGGTCAACGGGGTCATGGAACTGGATAAGGCCCTTGAACATGCTGAGGACTTATATTATCAGGGAGCTTTACGGATGTTCCGCTTTATAAAAACTGGTATGGCAATACAGGATAAGGCTGCGGGTATTTGAAACCCGCAGCCTTTTTATGGACATTTGCCATAAGACAGAAATCCTGTAACGATTAATATTTATAATTATCTTCTTCCGGAGCAGGAGCCTCTAATGAGGCAGCTGGCTGGCCGGACGCAGAAGGTGCTTTATCCGTCAGCTGGAACTTTTCTACCAGGCATTTTAAATTAAGGGCTTGGGCGGTCAGTTCTTCGGAAGTGGCCGCACTTTCTTCCGATGTTGCGGAGGTGGTCTGTACAACGGCGGATATCTGGTCAATGCCGGCGGTGATCTGCACCAGAGCATCGGACTGGGCGGCGGATGCTTCCGCAATTTCTGCTACCCTGACGGAAGAAATATTTGATTTTTCAACCACAAGCCGCAGGGTGTCTGCTGTTTCATCTGCAATTTTTGTTCCGTTTCCAATGGCTGAAATAGAGCTTTCAATAAGAGCCGTGGTATTTTTAGCAGCTTCCGCGGACTTGCTGGCCAGATTGCGGACTTCATCGGCAACCACTGCAAACCCCTTTCCGGCAGAACCGGCCCTTGCGGCTTCTACGGCTGCATTTAGCGCCAGGATATTGGTCTGGAACGCGATATCGTCTATGGTTTTGATGATCTTGCTTATTTCGCCGGAGGTGCTTGCGATTTCATTCATTGCAGAAATCATATCCTCCATCTTCTGATTGCTGTTCAGCATGCCCTCACTCGCTTCCAGAGACAGGGAATTTGCCTCTAAGGCGTTGGACGCATTTTCCTTTACCCGTTCTGAAATTTCGTTAATGGCTGCGGATAACTCCTCAATGGAAGATGCCTGTTCCGTGGCTCCCTGGCTGAGAGACTGGGAAGCATCGGAAATCTGGGACGCGCCGGTGGAAACCTGTTCAGAAGCCTGGTCGATCTCTAAAAGCGTATCGCTTAATGTGAGGCGGATGTTCTGCATTGCTTCTAGGATATGCCGGTATGCGCCGGTGTATTTTTCTTCGTTTTTGGTCGTTACCTTAAAGTTGCCTTTGCTCATTTCACCCAGAACATCATTGATATCCTGAATAATGAAATTTAAGTTTTCTGCCATGTCCATGAATGTCCTGGACAGTACTCCGATTTCATCATTAGACTTGACCTCCATCCGGATATCCAGGTTGCCTGATGCGATGCCGGCGGCAGCGGCCACAACGCCGTCAATAGGGCGGAGAGTCTTTTTTAAGAAAACCGGAATGACTACATTAATAAAGACCAGTGCAATGACTGCAAGAAGGATCATTAGTGCAATGATCTGTGTTACATCCTTTGTTAAATCCCTCTTTTCCAGACAACTGGAAGCCCACCAGGTCTGTGAGCCGCAGGTGATCGGGTAATAATGTCTGGATTCCATGGTTCCGCCGGATTTTTTTATATCAATATGGAATTCCGTTTTAGCCTGCTGTAAAGCTGTGATTTTTGCATATTCGGAAGACGGGATCAATTCCTTTAAATTTTTTCCGATGCGGTTGTTTGCCTGGCTGTCAAAGACGGTCAAGTTATCTTCCGTGTAAATATTAACGTACATGGTGGGATATTTTGAATCCGAAGTTTTGATCTTGGAGAAGTCTGATACGTTGATATCGGCCAGAATAACTCCGATGACATCATCTCCCTTCATGATGGGGAACGCTATGGTACTCATTGTGGTTCCATCGAAAACATAAGGATCAGTAATATAGGAAGCTTTTGTTTCCTTGGCAACACGGTAATAATCCTTTGTGGAATAGTCACTGTATGCCCCAATGGACTGAGCTGTTTTGTTTTGAGCCTCATTTTTGCCCACATAGAGAGAATAATCCTTGACCGCAGGATCAAATTTGCCAGGTTCAAAAAATGCGCCGATTCCATAGATATCAGGATTGTTGCCCACGGTTGCCCAGGCAGAATTTAAGATATAATCCTCGACCAGATAATTAGCTCCCTTTAGCTGCGCATTGTATACCTTGCTCTTTAAGTCCATGCTGTTCCAATCGCCCACAGCGTCCCTGTCGTTATATGCACGGTTTAAGTAATCCTGCAAATTCCTGGCAGCGCCGGTGGCATCATTGATTATGGCCTGTACCATAAGGCCGTTCTGGGCGGATATTACGGAAAATTCTCCGTTGATTGCCTTTGAAACTGCTTTGCTCGCCTGTAACGCAGAGACCGTAATCAGCAATGTCATGCTTACTGCCAGAATGATTCCCGTAGTAATGGAAGTTTTTACGGCAAGTTTTAAATTGCCGAACTTCAGTTTTTTCATTTTCTTCATAATTGTATGATACTCCCTTTGATTGATTGATCAGTAAAAATAAGCCCCAGATGGAGAAAGTGGGAAATAATTGAAGAACCTCCTTTCCTGTTTAAAGGCATGTATGTACCATCTGTATAACCACTATATATTCGACATGAAATGACAAAAAATAATAGTATAACATTATTTTTCTAAGAATTGTAACAATTGCTGTACCAATGCTCAATGCCGATAGACAGACTCTGGGCTATCCTCTGTTTTATAAACAGATGCAGACAGGTACAAAATTTTTTCAAAAATCTGTTGTAATTACAACGGACAGAATCCCAGGAGAATAGTATGATAGCTCCAGAAAGCAAACAATAGGAGGAGGGTATAAGGGATGATTCGTAGAATTATTCAGATTGATAAAGAAAAATGCAATGGATGTGGTCTTTGTGCGGCGGCATGTCATGAGGGGGCCATTTTGATGGTAAATGGAAAAGCAGAGCTTATGCGGGATGATTACTGCGATGGATTAGGGGATTGCCTTCCTGCATGTCCTACCGGGGCCATCACATTTATAGAAAGAGAAGCAGCCGCCTATGATGAAGAGGCGGTGGCATTGAATAAGAAAAAGGCCGGGGTAAAAGGAAATGCTTCCTTTAGCGGATGTCCTGGAAGCCGGGCCATGCAGATTGAGCGTGCGGCTGAAGAAAAGAAAAGGGAAGAGGCTCCCGTCCAGTCCCAGTTAAGGCAATGGCCGGTGCAGATCAAGCTGGTTCCTGTGAAAGCACCTTATTTTGAAGAGGCAGATTTATTGATCGCAGCGGATTGCAGCGCCTATGCCTATGGAGATTTCCATCAGAAATTCTTAAAGGGAAAGGCCGTTCTTGTAGGATGTCCCAAGCTTGACCAGGTGGATTACAGCGAAAAGCTGACAGAGATCATAAGGAACAACGCCATTCAAAGCATTACAGTCGTCCGGATGGAGGTACCATGCTGCGGCGGTCTGGAACATGCAGCCCTAAGAGCCCTTGAGGACAGCGGAAAAGAAATTTCCTGCCAGGTAGTTACCATCTCTGTTGATGGAAATATTATATAAAATGAAAAGCGGAATCCGGCTGGTAATGATGCCGGATTCCGCTTTTTATACAGGCTTTAAAGGTTTAACCAGGCAGAAAGAAATTATCCTTCATGGAAATCTTCTTTTAAGGTGAACCGGTTCTTCTTATAGGTTAAAATCCCTTCGTCCTGTAATTTGCTCATTTCATTGGACAGGGCGCTGCGGTCAATGGACAGGTAATCTGCCAGCTGCTGCCTGTTAAATGGAATATCAAAGGTAGAGGAATTGTTTTTTAAGGATTCGGCGGAAAGGTAGGAGAGCAGTTTTTCCCTGATGGTCTTTTTGGACATATGCTGCATTTTTTTTGTGAGGGTCAAATTCCTTCTGGCAATGGAAGATAAAAAATTTTGTAACAGGCGTGTATGAAAGGTGCATGCGGAGGTGCACACATGCAGGATCTTGTTAAAATCCATAAACAGCACATCGCATTCCGAGTCGGAGATAACACTCATTTCAATGGGTATGGAGGGGATGCAGGCATAGGTTTCCGCAAAAATAGTGCCTGGCATAACATCGGAAATAATGGTCCGTTTGCCCCAGAAATCCTCCTGTATGATGAGAGCGGACCCTGAAAGAAGCATTCCAACGGAACGGATGTAGTCTCCGCTTCTTATGATAAATTCCTCTTTTTTAAAATGCCTGATCCGGGCTGACAGGCAATTTAACATTGCGCTGATTTCCTCTGGCTGGACCCCGGAAAACAGGTTTGATTTTTTTAATATGGATAAGTATTCCTCCATTTGCCGTCTCCTTTTAAATTATTTTCATAATGTTGTAATTACAACAGAAATGTTGAAATTATTATATTATAATCTGTTTATAAAAGCAAGAGAAAAACAAGGAGGCAGCCAAATGTCAGAGAAATTTATTAAAAATATAAAGCATGAAGAAATCGTAATGTTATCTGATCTGGTTCAGGCAAATGAAGGCCAGATCGTCAGCAAGACCCTTGCACAGAATGAAGCTCTCAGCATTACGTTATTTGCATTTGATAAAGGGGAAGAAATCAGTGCCCACGAATCCAACGGAGATGCCATGGTGACTGTTTTGGAAGGAACCGGGAAATTTACGGTAGATGGTAAGGAATATCTGTTAAATGCAGGAGAGACCCTTATTATGCCTGCCAGAAAACCACATGCAGTTTATGCACAAGAACGCTTTAAGATGGCATTGGTTGTGGTATTTTAACCAGTTGGAATAAAAAGGACAAAATAGAAAGGTTGAATAAATATATGGATAGTAAGATGTTTTGTTTTCAGTGTGAACAGACGGCAGGCTGCAGCGGCTGTACGGGCAGCGCAGGAGTGTGCGGCAAATCAGCCAGCACTGCGAATTTGCAGGATGAACTGACCGGTGCACTGATCGGTCTGGCAAAGGCCTGCGGCAATCATTCCCCTTTGGAGACAACCACAAGAATCCTTGTGGAAGGGCTGTTCACCACCATTACAAATGTAAACTTTAATGATGAAGTTTTAATAAGGATGATCAAAAGAGTGCGGGAAGAAAAAGAAAGAATCGTGCCGGATTGCAGCAAATGCACCTCTGTCTGCGGAAATACTTCTGATTATGATATGAAGAACATCTGGGATGCACAGGAAGATATCCGTTCCTTAAAGTCTTTGATTTTATTCGGGCTTCGCGGCGTTGCGGCCTATGCCTATCATGCCATGGTCCTTGGATATGAAGATGAAGGGGTCAATCATTTCTTCTATAAGGCGCTGTCAATCATTAGCTATGATCTGACCATGGAGCAGCTGCTTCCGGTGGTCCTTGAGGTGGGAGAGGTAAATTTAAAATGCATGGAACTTCTGGATAAAGCAAATACCACTGCATATGGAACTCCTAAGCCAACTAAAGTACCTCTTACCATTGAAAAAGGTCCGTTTATCGTAATCACCGGACATGATTTATATGATTTAAAACAGCTCCTTGAGCAGACTAAGGATAAGGGAATCAATATCTATACCCACGGAGAGATGCTTCCGGCCCATGGCTATCCGGAATTAAAGAAGTATTCTCATTTAAAGGGGAATTTCGGAACTGCATGGCAGAACCAGCAAAAAGAGTTTGACGACCTTCCTGCACCAATCCTCTTTACCACAAACTGCCTGATGCCAGTAAAGAAAAGCTATGCTGACCGTGTATTCACCACGGAAGTGGTTTCCTATCCGGAAATGGTCCACATAGGAGAGGACAAAGACTTTGCACCTGTAATCAAAAAGGCGCTGGAGCTTGGCGGATATGAGGAAGATCATGAAATGACCGGAATCAACGGCGGCAGGGAAGTCATGACAGGATTTTCCCATGGAACCGTATTGGGAGTTGCGGATCAGGTCATTGACGCAGTAAAGCAGGGAGCGATCAGCCACTTTTTCTTAGTAGGCGGCTGTGACGGCGCTAAGACAGGAAGAAATTATTATACAGAATTTGTAAAGCAGTCTCCCAAGGATTCCATTATCTTAACCCTGGCCTGCGGAAAATACCGTTTTAATGACCTTGACCTTGGAACCATTGGAGGGCTTCCAAGAATCATGGATATGGGACAGTGTAATGATGCATTCAGTGCCATCAAGGTGGCGGTGGCTTTGGCAGAAGCCTTTGGCTGCGGGGTCAATGAGCTCCCATTGTCCATGGTATTATCCTGGTATGAGCAGAAGGCAGTATGCATTCTTCTTACCTTGCTGCACCTTGGGATCAAGAACATTTACCTGGGGCCATCCTTACCGGCATTCTTATCACCAAATGTATTAACGTTCCTTGTTGAGAACTATGGAATATCACCCATCAGCACACCGGAAGAGGATTTAAAGAAAATTCTTGGATAATATAAATCATGAATAATAGATCAGGAGGAAAATTATATGATAACGAAAGAAATGTATATTGGAGAAATTTTAAGAAGCAATCCAAAGGCAGCGGAGATTTTAATGGGCTGCGGCATGCACTGTCTGGGATGTCCGTCATCCCAGATGGAATCCTTAGAGGATGCATGTATGGTTCACGGGCTTGATACAGACGAAGTGCTGGACAAGCTGAACCAGTAAAGGAAAGAGGTGCAAAATGAGTGCCTTTTTAGGACCAATCCACACTTGGTTATACAACAAAATAAAATTTCAGGATGCAATGACTGATGCAATTTTAGACTTTGCAGAAGAAAACGGCTGCAACAAAGACCTTAGAACCAGGACCGGCAGCAGATACGGAGTGCTTGAAAAGGGAAACCTGGAGGATATGATCGATACGGCCAATATCCATGGCTGGCTTCAGGAAAAAGTGAGCCTGGTGGAAAACAGACTGGCTTATGTGGTCACTGAGCTGGCAGAAACGGATCAGGAAAGACTGCCCCATATCGCTGATGCAGTCCGGAATTTTGGAAAAAGAAATTCTGCGGATAAAAACATTACGGTCCGCAAAGGCTATGATTATCTTGAAAGCACCCTGCTAAACGGCATGCCCTGTGACAGAGTAAACGACCTGGTTCAGGAAACGGAAGACAAGCTGGTATGGAGACAGACCCAGGATATCCACGGCGCTTATTGGGCCATGATCCATGGAGATGTAACACATTATTATACCTTGAGAGAAGCTCTGATAAAAGGAATGTTTGAGGACTCTGAAATAGAATTTCATCAGATTGAGGATCAGGTATATGAATTGAGGAGGCGCTAATGTACGGAATCGATATTTTAATGAAAGAGCATGAGAACATTCTGGCTTTTACCGGCTTTTTAAGAAGCATCAGCTCCGATATTCTGGAGGGGAAGCCGGTGGATGCCCCCCTGCTGCGGGAGTGCATTGAATTTGCAAGAAATTACGCAGATAAGCATCATCACGGAAAGGAAGAAAAGATCCTGTTCCGGATCATGATGGAAAATATGGGGCCTGTTGCGGAAAAGCTTATCAGGAATGGCATGCTTGTGGAACATGATCTGGGAAGATTGTACCTTTCTGAGCTGGAAAAGGCCATTGATGAATATGAGAAAAATCCGGGAACAGGGCCGAAGCTGGATATCATCTCCAATGCGGTTGGCTATGGTGCCTTATTAAAACGCCATATTGAAAAAGAGGATGAGGCTGCCTATTCATTTGCAGTACGTGCACTGGCAGAGGATAAGTTAAAAGCTGTGGATGATGAGACAGAATCATTTGAAAAACAGGCAAAGGATCAGGGTGTACAGGATAAGTACGAAGCCTGGATCCGCGAAAAAACAAGGTAACAGTGACGGGACGGCCTGGAGGGGAAACAGGCCGTCCCGTCTGTTATAAGGAAGATACAAAAGAAAGGGGCGTACAGGAATGGAATTAAAAAATTATATGGAGCAGCACGACCGGATACGGGAAGAATTAGAGATCTTGAAAGCGCTGTGCAAAAACAGGGACTTAGAACAAACGGCATCGGAAACCGCCTTACATATAAGCAGTCTTGCAGGAAAGCTGAAAATACATTTATCCTCAGAGGATCAGTATCTCTATCCGGCTTTTTTAAGATCCGGTGATTCGAGGCTGGTGGATCAGGCTGAGGAATATCAAAGGGAAATGGGGAACCTGCTTGCCCTGTTTACAGAATTCAAGGATAAATATAATACGAAAATTAAAATCCTTTCAGAAAAGGAAAGCTTTTTCGGCGAAGCTGAAAAAATCATAAAAAGCATTGAAGTGAGAATGCAAAAGGAGGAAAGCGGTTTATACCGCCTGGTGAGATAAGGAAGTATAATGGCTGGATATTGCAATGGAGTTTTGGCTTATGCAGCAATTAAAGATGATAGTTGGAAATGTTACAGAAAAGCTGGAGGCTGTACACGAATACTTCGTGGAACAGTCTCTTTTTTTGTTATAAAACCGTAAAAATGGGAAGGCTATTTTTAAATTCCTCCGTATAAAGAAAGCATACAGATTTGATAATATTCCACATCATGGATTTACATTGTTATCATTTTTACTTATACTTTTTCAGGTGATCCCGTTTCTTATTCAGACTCTGAAAAAGTCCGCAGAGCTGGATATGGCTGACGAAATTGCACATGTGATAAAGCTTTTCTGTGTGCAGGTTCGCAGGCTGGAGCTTAAGGACTAATCGGCCACGGAAGAGAAACGGTCGATTATAGATAATCCGCCTGTAATATACAGTACCATTGCCATGATCGGATTATTCGGCCTTCTTGTGGCTTTCCCGCCCGTTGGAAAATTTTTGGACTGACTGCCATAGGAAGCTATCACTGGCTGCTTGCATTGGGTCTTTCCCTAATACCGACGGCAGTAGCTGAGATTGGAAAATTCATTGATAGCCAGACAAACATTCGCGAAAGCCGTGAATATCGGAATCGTTTGATCCGCCACCAGACAAGAAGGGATGATAGCTTTTAATATTTTTCTTCATATAGTCAATAAAGATTAGAAGTAGTTAGTTAAAACCCTGAAATAGCAGGCAATAAAAAGCCACTGAGAAATCAGAGACCCGGTAATTGTCTGCTATTTTTTCTCTGCCCGTAAATCCGGAATGAAAAAGAACTATAAAATGAATTGCCCAAATAAGCATTTAGAAGTATAATAATTTGAAGTGTTTTTTTATTCCTACTAAATTGATAGAAAATTAAAGAAAGAGGTAGAATCAATTGTTAAACCAGTTTTCAAGAACCCAGTTGTTGTTGGGTGAAGATGCCATGGAAAAATTGATGAGTGCAAAGGTTGCTGTTTTTGGCATCGGCGGTGTGGGCGGATATGTGGTAGAAGCCCTGGTAAGAAGCGGAGTCCATTCCTTTGTGCTTGTTGATGATGATAAGGTTTGTCTTACCAATTTAAACAGGCAGATCATTGCCACCAGAAAAACGGTAGGCAAATATAAAGTTGAAGTAATGAAAGACAGAATATTGGAAATCAATCCCGATGCCCAGGTGGAAATGCACCAGTGCTTCTACTTGCCGGAAAACGCGGATGATTTTGATTTTAAAAATTATGATTATGTAGTGGATGCAGTAGATACCGTAACCGCAAAGCTTGAACTGATCATGCGGGCAAAAGAGGCAGGCGTGCCGGTCATCAGCTGTATGGGCGCAGGCAATAAGCTGGATCCTACAAAATTCCAGGTTGCGGACATTTATAAAACCACCATGTGCCCCCTTGCAAAGGTCATGCGCAGAGAGCTTAAGAAAAGAGGCGTAAAAAAGCTTAAGGTCGTTTATTCCACAGAAAAGCCTACAAGGCCCCTGGAAGATATGTCCATCAGCTGCAGGACAAACTGTATCTGCCCGCCGGGAGCTAAGCATAAGTGTACGGAGCGGAGAGATATTCCCGGCAGCGTAGCCTTTGTTCCTTCTGTGGCAGGGCTTATCATAGCCGGAGAAGTGATCAAGGATCTGTCTCTAAATGGAAGGATTGGGAGGTAATCACATGTTTGACGGCAATATGGCTCATGAGCAGGATCTGTCATTGGAGCAAATGAAGCAAATGAACCCGGAGGAATATGTGCTTGTAGACGTCAGAGACCAGACGGCGTATAACCATGGATTTATACCGGGAGCCATAAATATAGAAAAAGAGGTATTGTTAAACGGGGAGGCTTCCCTTCCCAGGGACAAAAAGATCATATTATATTGCTTAAAAGGGATCATCAGTGAAGAGGCTGCAGGGCATTTAAATGAAAAGGGATATGAAGCATATAATCTTCGGGGCGGCTATGGGGAATGGCTGCTTCGTGCCATGGAAAAAGAGGACAAGGGAGCAGAGCGCCTGGAAGAGATAGAAAAGAGCATCCGGAAGAAATTCCATAAGGAGCTGTTCAGCAGATTTGCAAAGGCTGTCAATGAGTATGAGCTGGTAAAGGAAAACGACAGGATCGCCGTCTGTATTTCAGGGGGTAAGGATTCCATGCTCATGGCAAAGCTGTTTCAGGAGTTAAGACGGCACAATAAATTTCCTTTTGAACTGGTCTTTCTTGTCATGGACCCAGGCTATAATGAGACCAACCGGCAGGTAATCGAAAGCAATGCAAAGCTTTTGAATATTCCCATCACCGTATTTGAAACCCAGATTTTTGACGCAGTTTATGACGTGGAGAAATCCCCGTGCTATTTGTGCGCCAGAATGAGGCGGGGATATTTGTACAGCAAGGCAAAGGAACTGGGCTGTAATAAGATCGCCCTGGGGCATCACTATGATGATGTCATTGAAACGATTCTCATGGGAATGATGTACGGAGCCCAGATCCAGACCATGATGCCTAAGCTGCACAGCACGAATTTTGAAGGAATGGAACTCATCCGCCCCATGTATCTCATACGGGAGGAGGACATTAAGGGCTGGAGAGATTACAATGATCTGCACTTCATTCAATGTGCATGCCGGTTTACAGATACCTGTACGACCTGCAGGACCGACGGCAGCACCGGATCAAAGAGAATGGAGATAAAGAACTTGATCAGGCAGTTAAAGGAAGTCAACCCCTATATTGAAAGCAATATTTTTAAGAGTGTGGAAAATGTAAATTTAAATACCATAATTGCTTACAAAGAAAATGGAACCGTTCATCACTTCCTGGACGGTTATGATTTGGACACAAAATAATGAATCTGGAGGCGGTGTCTTATGAAGATTTCAACAAAAGGCCGCTATGCGGTCAGGCTCATGATAGACCTGGCTGAACATAATCATGGAGAATATATTCCTCTCATGGATATTGCAAAGAGACAGGAGATATCGGAAAAATACTTGGAATCCATTGTTTCGGTTCTGAGTAAGAGCAATCTGCTCATTTCTCTGAGAGGAAAAGGCGGCGGTTATAAGCTGGCGAAAAAACCGGAGGACTATACCGTAGGCAGTATACTAAGGCTTACGGAAGGATCTCTTGCCCCGGTTTCCTGCCTGGAAGGGGAGGTAAATGACTGCGCAAGGGCCTGCCATTGCCGGACCCTTCCAATGTGGGAGGGTTTCAATAAGCTGATTAATGATTATTTTGACGGAATCACCATTGCTGATCTGGTTTCCGGCGATGATTATTCAGACGATTACATGATATAAAATCAACCTAAGGAGGCTGCCAGAAAATTCCCAATTATTTCCACTGGAAAAATGGAAACAAGAGTGTTATCATATATTTGTAACATAAATGTAACACAAATGTAATAATTTCAAAGGAGGCAAACGAATTGAGAAAACTAACAGCACTTGGAATGATTACACTTACTTTAACGAGTATGATACCATTGACAGCGAATGCGGCGGTGGCAAGACCTTACAGCCAATGCAACAATGGAAGAAATGTGATAACAGTGAGCAGGAACTGTAATTTAGATGATTTAAAGGCTAGATTGCAGCAATTAGGAGTTGATGGAAATAACATTGACTGGTCTAATCTCATCAATAACGGTAATACAGGCAAGAATTGTAATAATGGCAATAATGGCAATAATGGCAATAATGGTAACACTGGTAATACAGGAAATAACGGTAATACAGGCAACACTGGAAATACCGGCAATAACGGCAACACCGGTAATACCGGAAACAACGGCGATACAAACAACGACACAAATACAGGCACTACACCAGATGAGTCAACAGACAATACATCAAATAAGTCTTATACCCAGCAGGTAGTTGACCTTGTAAATGCTGAAAGAGCAAAAGAAGGACTTGCACCTCTTACCATTGATGCTAATGTGGAGAAGGCTGCAACTGTTAGAGCCAAAGAAATCCAATCAAATTTTGACCATACACGTCCAAACGGAAGCTCATTCTCAACTGCTTTAAAGGAGCAGGGTGTGAATTACCGCGGTGCAGGCGAGAATATTGCCTGGGGACAGAAAAATCCTCAGGAGGTGGTGAATGCCTGGATGAACAGTGCAGGCCATCGTGCAAACATCATGAATAAGAGCTACACACATATCGGTGTAGGCAATACTCAGAACGGTTCCGGAACACAGTACTGGGTACAGTTATTTACATATTAATAGTAGGAATGCCTTGTAAATCAAGATAAAATAAGGGTTTATCAGGATTCTATTAATGAAAGAGATTGGCGGCGGCCTCCATTTGACAACCCTTTTTGGGAAGTTGTCAAATGGAGGCCGCTTTTTTGAATAGGCTCAGATAATTATTAGAGCCTTTTACAGCAGTAAAGTCATTAAATATTGTATTAACAGCATCTGCAGTTATTGTCTACAGCTATTGCGGAAAGTCTTGCGTTGGTAATAGTAACAGAAGCATCAGTTGTAGCTGTAGTTGCTACTATTGAATAGGTGCAGCATCCCATCACTGCCCACATAGTAGAAATAAGGTGACTGTGCTGCTTCATTAAATTGTATTGGTATACCATTTGCCGATGCAATTTCAACCGCATTATTAAAGTTTATCGCAGTAGCTTCTGTGGCACCGGGAACATAGGAAAGTGTTCAATCATAGCCCAGAGTGGCGACTCCTAGAAGAATTTTTTCGGGTGGAATAATACTGACCCCGTAATCTAATAATTCTCTTAAGACATTGATCGGAAAAATTGAGCTTGGATAGCTGTAATACCTTGCCCATTCATAAGAAGAAAATGTGATTCCAGCCACAAGTTCAGATGATTTTGAATAGTCTGTTTTTTCAAAACTTACGTTAGGGGTATCAATATACGTAACCGGTGTTATGGTAATTACTATCTAAATATTTAACCGAATCAAGTAACGAAGCGGATTGCGAATATCCGCTTGACATGTTTTGATAAGGTACAGGAACACGATATTTACATATTAATTGACTGAATGATAAAATCTAAAACCCTTGCAATGAATGATAAGGGATTTGGATTTTTTTGCGCAAAGATTTTCAGGTTGAACTTTGCAAAAGAAATAGTTATACTTAATTTATGCGGGGCCAGCCAGTATGTAATACAGGAACGAGCCATGCAGGAAAGGGTATGTTTAACCGAAGCGATCAGGAAGATGAGATTACGAAGACCACGAAAATGCATGTCGATTCAAAATGTGACTATTGTTACATTTATCTGTCTGTTCCTCTTGTCCCTTGTAACCATTGAAAGACTTGTGCTGAACAATTGGCGATCCTCTATAATCAGAGAGACTGCCGGGAAGTCTGAAAAGATGAACCATGATACCATAGAAAAGGTAAATTTATTTTTCAGAGTTCCAGTTGCGGCAAATGAACTAGGGAAAAAACTGATTGAAAATAACACCATTAATTTTACTGATGAAAAGAGCCGCAACTCTTTTTTTCTTGGCATTTTAAATTCTTATGAGAAAGAGATTTACAGTTTTGCTTATGCATCAGCTGATGGAGAATACTATGGTGCCCTCAGAAATAAAAAGGGGGAACTTGAATTAATAAAGAACAACGATGAAACAGATGAAGAAATCTGGTATTATGCTGTAAACAAAGATTTAACGGCAGGGGCATTTAAAAAAAACACAGGCGCCTTTGATCCCAGGCTGCAGGAATGGTATCAAAGGCTGTAAAAGAGGAGGGACCTGTTTTTTCGCCTGTATACAAAGACTTCATTGTAAATGACCTGGCAGTATCTGTTTCAAGCCCTGTATATGATGAAGCAGGAAAGCTTAAGGGCGTTTTAGGATCCCATATACTTCTTTCCGATATGGGCGATTATCTGAAAAACGAGGCCGCTGGTTCCGGCGGCTATGTATCTGTTATAGAGGAAGGTACCCGGTATTTAATTGCAAATTCCATGGGGGAAGATAATTATTCCATAACTGGTGACGGGTCACTGAAAAGAAATACCATCGATGACCTTTCCCTTCCGGCCGCAAAGAGCAGTTATGAGAAATATCTTAAATCCCATGAGGCAGAGTTCTCATTGAAGCTGGGAGCTGTGGACTGGTATGGGAACGTAGAGGAATACCGGAAAACAGGTCTTGACTGGGTCATTATTTCCGTGATTCCGGGAAGTCTTCTGGCTGCGGAACTGAACCGGAATATCGGGTTTCAGCGGAGCTGGCTTTTATTGCCGGCCTTCTTTCCATAGGTATCTTTTCCCTTATTATCCAAAGGCTCTATAAGCCTATTAATGGCCTGCTGACCATTGCGGAAAATATTTCTGCAGGAAATTTAGAGCAAAGGGTGGAGATCGTAAGGAATGACGAAATCGGAAGGATATCCAATGTATTTAACCGTCTGGCGGATAATCTGCTGGATATGGTCAAGCACCTGGAAAGTATTGTTGAAATGCGGACCATGGAGCTAAACAAGGCGAATGAAATTTTACAGGAGAATCAGTCCCAGCTTCATCTCATACTGGATACGGCTGCGGAAGCCATATTTGGTACGGATTTAAACGGCAGATGCACATTCGGCAACAAAAGCTGTCTTCACCTTCTGGGATATACAGACTCTGAGGAATTGCTGGGAATCGATATGTGGTCTGCTTTGGGCTGCAAAGGGCGGGCTTGAATAGAAAGCAGTTTTTTGCCGATTTTCTCAGTCCGGATAAGGCCGGAGTGGAAAAGACCAGCTTGCTGAAACGGGCTGACGGCACCTGCTTTTATGCGGAATACCGCGCCCTGCCCCAATTAAGGGAGGGGAGGCATGTTGGATATGTCATAACCTTTGCCGATATTACCGAGCGAAAGAAGGGGGAGGAAAAGATACGCTTTTTAAGCTATCATGATCCTCTGACCGGACTGGTAAACCGAAGGTGTTTTGAGAAGGAGATGAAGCAGGCGGATACCCAGCAGAACCATCCGGTTTCCCTGATATTTCTCGATTTAAACGGATTAAAGCTCATCAATGATACCTTTGGGCATACGGCCGGAGATGAATTCATTGTTAAAGTCGCTCAGGTCTTAAAAAATAACTGCCGGGAAAGTGATGTTGCCGCACGGATCGGCGGAGATGAATTTACGGTTTTGCTTCCGCGCACTTCCAGGGAAGAGGCAGAGACCATCGCTGCAAGGATAAAAGATCAGGTTGCCGGGGAAAAGGTCAACATGGTATCATGCAGCGTTGCAGTGGGAATTGCTGCAAAGGTCAGGCACTGGCAGAAGATTGAACAGATACTGGAGGCAGCTGAGAACGAGATGTATAAGGAAAAGAGCATTTCTTCCATAAACTTTGGAATTCATGCGATTAATGGCATCATCACCTCTCTTCATATGAAAAGCCCCTGGGAGAAAAAACACTCGGAAGAAGTCAGTAAGCTGTGCGAAAAGATCGGTACAGCCATGGGACTTCCTGAAACAGATCTCAAGAAGCTGCGGGATGGGGCATATCTTCACGACATCGGCAAGATCACTCTAAGCGAGTCGATTCTTGAAAAAACTCCGGAGCAGCTGAATGAAGTTGAAAATGAGATGATAAGGCAGCATCCTGCCATCGGATACCGTATCCTGAATCTGTCCCAGGAAACCCTGGACCTTGCTGGCGGGGTGTACGGGCACCACGAATGCTGGGATGGTTCTGGGTATCCTAAGGGCTTAAAAGGGGAGGAAATCCCGCTTAATTCACGTATTTTAGCTGTTGCAGAAGTGTATGAGCGGATCTTAAACCGGGAAAAGGACCGGAGAGTGGGAAAGAAAAAGGCACTGCGGGCCATTTCAATGGGTTCCGGACAAAAATATGATCCGGCTATTGCCGAGTTATTCATCCGTATTATGAGGGAGAAAAGGTAATACCACTTTTGCGTATAGTTGTTCATTTCCATAATTTGTGCTATAATGCCTGCAGTATAACATCCATCCGTAAAAAATCCAGTATGATGATTTATGATACTACAGTTTGAACGGTACTGTGTTAGATTTTGTATATACGAAAGAGAAATGCCTGTACAAAGATATTCAAAATTCAGGATTTCAAAATTGTAATTTTGAGGAGGCACAAAAAACATGAAATACTTAAGAAACAAGCTTTTACTTTTTATCTCTTTGCTGCTGATTTTTACGGTCATATTCCTGACCACCATTTCTTCTATTCTTTATTACCGAAGCTCCATGGATGAGGCAAAACAGAATTCGTCTTATCTGGCAGCAGCATATCAGCAGGGAATCGATTCTGTATTAAATATTTACCGCAGCGAATTAAAGGCAACTGCATCAAAGAGTTTCTTAACTGATGGAAGAACATCAGCTTTAGAAAGAAAGCGTTTGCTGGAAGAGGAAGCAGAAGTTTCAGGTTTTCATTACATAACAGTAGCGGATGCACAGGGAACCAATGACAAAGGCGACAAGATTGCAGATCAGGACTTTTTTAAGGAGGCCCAAAAAGGAGTTGTCTATGTCTCTAATCCATTTTTAAATGAGGACCAGAAGCTGAGTCTTTACATGGCAGCTCCCATTGCTGACACCGGAAAAGTTTTGTATGGATCTCTTCCATATGAAGCCATCAGCGCTGAATTGACAAAGATCAAAATCGGTGAAAGCGGGTATGCCTTTGTTATCGATAAGAATGGTGCGACTGTCATTCACCCAAATGATGATGACGTATCCAATCCAAGAGATTATTTTGAACTGGCAAAAAAGGATTCATCCTATGCTCCTACAGCTAAAATTTTCAAGGAAATGACTTCCGGCAAGACCGGAACCGGTTTCAGCTATTATAACGGACAGCGCCGCCTGGTGGGATACACTCCCTTAAACGGACCGGAAGGCTGGTCGGTTGCAGTCACCACGCCTTTGGTACAGATAGAAAAAAATATGAGTTATACTCTGATGATGTGTGTGATCGCAGGTCTGGCACTGCTTTTGGCGGCGATTGCTGTTACCAGAATATTCTCCAAAAAGATCACCGAACCGATTTTGGACGCTACCTACAGGATCGAACGGCTGGCAAGGGGGGAGCTTGACGAGGACGTTGAGCCGGTAAAAGGAAAAGATGAAAGCGCACGGCTTATCATGGCGCTGCAGAACACGATCCATGGACTTCGGTCTTATATCATGGATATTTCAAATGTGCTGAACTCCGTGGCTGCCAAAGATCTGACCGTAAGAAGTGCCGTACAGTATCAGGGTGATTTTATTCCGATCCAGACAGCCTTAGATCAGATTTTAGATTCTTTAAACAGTACGCTTTGGAATATTGCCCACTCAACGGACCAGTTCCGCGCCAGTTCCGCCCAGGTTGCCCTTGGCGGACAGAATCTGGCTGAAAATTCTGCGGAACAGGCGGCGACCACAGAGAGCCTGACCAATTCCCTGGAATTGGTATCCCATCACATTCAGGAGAACGCGGAGCATTCCCTTTCTATGAAGAGCATGACAGAGTCAGCACTTCTTGAGACTCAGCATGGAGATGAGGAAATGCAGAGACTGCAGCAGTCCATGGCAAGCATTGATGATTCTGCCAAAAAGATCCAGGGAATTATCCATATCATTGATGATATTGCTTTCCAGACCAATATTCTGGCATTAAATGCAGCGGTAGAGGCGGCCCGTGCCGGTGAGGCAGGAAAAGGCTTCTCGGTGGTAGCTGACGAAGTCCGGGAGCTGGCTTCCAAAAGTGCGGATGCAGCAAAGCAGACTACCGATTTAATTCACAGCACCATTGAGTCTGTAATACAGGGAAAAAAGAACACAGAGCAGACCGCCGATGTGTTTAAAAAGATCGTAGAACAGACTAATTCCGTTAATACGCTGGTGTCAAAGATATCCGAATCATTGAAGAGCCAGGCAAACAGTGTCTATGAACTGGGAGATGGAATGCAGAAGATTTCCATGGTCACCCAGGCCAACTCAGCGACTGCAGAGGAAAGCGCGGCGACCAGTGAAGAGCTTTTAAGCCAGATGCAGACGTTAAAAGAAATGGTCATGGAGTTCCAGTTAACGCAGTCGGTCTGATGTTGCAATGATAAGCATACTTTAAGGGACAAATGCTTTCAGATGGAAAGAAAGGGGATAGAGGTATCAGGGTAAAAAAGAAGTTAAGTCAAGGATATTCGCAATCCGCTTTGCTACTTGCTCATAACCGAATAGCAGCTATCGCTGCTTGTCAGGTGGAGCTTGTACTCCACCTGACACAAGCAAGTCCCCACCCGCCACTTAACGTTTTTCGCATTTGAAGTGGGGGACTTACTTGATTCGGTTAAAAAAAGATTGACAAATAGTCAAGATAACAGTATATTAAACATATAGGTTTAGTATGAATAAGGAGAAACAGAAAAAATGAATACGAGCTGCAAGAGAAACATGAATCATATGATGAAATGTTGTTGCTGTAGATGCTTCCTGGGAACAGATACGGTTTATTTGCGTGCGCGTCTTGGTTTCTGAATTCCAATTGTTATCTTGTGACACTGAGAAAATAAATGGAAGGGAGCAGGTATATGCGTATACCTGCTCCTTTTTGCATTTATTAATAGAAAAGGGAGGAAGTAAATTGATGAACCATATAAGAAAGAAGGAGGGGGAAAAGAAAAATCATGGATTTTGAATTTATCCGTGCCTATACGCCGCTGTATGCAGAGGCGGCGGGTATGACACTTCGAATATCTTTTCTGGGAATCCTGCTGTCAGCAGCCATTGGACTTTTGTGCAGCCTGGTCAAGATTTTTAAGATACCGGTGTTAAGAAGTATTGTGAATGGCTATATTGAGGTATCCAGGAATACGCCTCTTTTGATCCAGTTGTTCTTTTTATACTTCGGACTTCCTAAAATCGGTGTTGTTTTAAGCTCTGAAAGCTGCGCCGTAACAGGGCTGGCATTTTTAGGAGGAAGCTACATGGCGGAAGCATTCCGCACGGGAATTGAACAGGTACCGGTCATCCAGTCAGAATCAGGTCTCAGCCTGGGCCTTACAAAATGGCAGGTATTCCGGCATATCATCCTTCCTCAGGCGGTCACTACCTCAGTTCCTGTATTTTGTGCCAACATCATATTTCTGATAAAAGAAACATCGGTGTTCAGTGCGGTGGCCCTGGCTGACTTAATGTTTGTGGCAAAGGATCTGATAGGAATATATTATAAAACAGATGAGGCCCTCCTGATGCTGGTGGCGGCATACTTGATCATTCTGCTGCCAATATCCTTACTCTGTTCCTGGCTAGAAAGGAGGGTCCGCTATGCAGAATTTGGGAATTAGGATACTGTTTGAGGGAAATAATTTTTTACGGCTGTTTGGCGGACTCCTGGTATCTCTCAGGATTGCGGTCATATCCATGGTTTTATCCGTGGGACTTGGAATAGTCCTTGGAATGGTGATGACCAGCAAGAAAAGGCCGGTTAAGTTTTTCACAAGGCTTTATCTGGAGACGGTCCGGATCATGCCTCAGCTGGTTCTTTTATTCCTCGTTTACTTTGGGGCTGCAAAGCATTTGAACGTGAATTTCTCCGGGCAAATGGCTGCGGTCATTGTATTCACCTTTTGGGGGACGGCTGAAATGGGAGATCTGGTGCGAAGCGCTCTGGAATCCATTCCGGTCCATCAGTATCAAAGCGGCTTTGGCCTTGGCATGACGGAGCTTCAAGTGTACCGGTATATTGTGATTCCCCAGACCATAAGGAGGCTGCTGCCGTCAGTCATGAATCTTTTGACGAGAATGATCAAAACCACGTCTCTTGTTGTACTGATCGGCGTGATTGAGGTGGTCAAGGTTGGAAAACAGATCATTGATGCCTCAAGATACACGGTCCCTGATGCGGCCCTCTGGGTATATGGAGTGATTTTCATCCTGTACTTTGTAATCTGTTACCCGTTTTCCAGGGCAGCTGCCCTGCTAGATAAAAAATTAAAGGATTGATAAAAATGAGCCAGGAAATGATTTTAAAGACAGAGAATCTCAGGAAGTCCTATGAAAACGGGCAGCCGGTTTTAAAGGATATTTCTTTTACCTTGGAAAAAGGAGAGGTAGTGGTGGTCGTAGGACCTTCCGGCTGCGGAAAGAGCACCTTTTTACGATGTCTCAACATGCTGGAGCCCATTGATTCCGGTACGATTCAGTTTAAGGACCGGATCATTGACAGGAGCAAGCGGGATGTATATGAGATAAGACAGAAGATCGGCATGGTATTCCAGAGCTACGATTTATTCCCCCATAAGACCATTCTGGGGAATATCCTTCTGGCCCCTTTAAAGGTGCAGAAAAGAGATAAAAAAGAGGTGGAAAAGGAAGCGGAGCAGCTTCTGGCCCGGGTAGGGCTTCTGGATAAAAAGGATTCTTACCCAAGGCAGCTGTCCGGCGGACAGAAGCAAAGAGTGGCCATTGTAAGGGCGCTTATCATGCATCCGGAAATCCTGCTCTTAGATGAGATTACGGCAGCCCTGGACCCGGAGATGGTGCGGGAGGTTTTACAGGTGGTGCTGGAGCTGGCAAAGGAAGGAATGACCATGGTCATCGTTACTCATGAAATGGAATTTGCCAGGGCAGTGGCTGACCGTGTCCTGTTCATGGATCAGGGCGTGGTAGTGGAAGAGAGCCTGCCGGGAGAGTTTTTCACCTCTCCGCGGACCGAGCGTGCAAAGCAGTTTTTAAATACGTTTCATTATGAAGCGTTATAAAATAAAAAATTAAAAGGAGGATGTAATTATGAAAAAGAAATTACTGGGAGCATTATTAGGCATTACCATGGCGGCAGGTCTTTTAGCAGGCTGCGGCCAGGCAAAGGACAATGGAGGAAACACAGGAGGGGCAGTTGCAAAGGCAAGAACCTTATCTGAAATCAAGGATGCCGGAACCATTAAGATCGGCGTATTCAGCGATAAGAATCCATTTGGATATGTGGATTCCAACGGAAAAATCCAGGGCTATGATGTGTATTTTGCAAAGCGCCTGGCAAAGGATTTATTTGGAAGTGAGGATAAGGTTGAATTTGTATACGTAGAGGCTGCCAGCCGGGTGGAATATTTAAAGTCAGCCAAGGTGGATGTGATTCTTGCTAATTTCACTGTTACAGATGAGAGAAAGGAGCAGGTGGATTTTGCACTTCCATATATGAAGGTGGCTCTTGGCGTGGTATCCCCTGATGCCGCTTTGATTACTGATGTGACACAGTTAAGGGATAAGACCCTGATTGTGGTAAAGGGTACTACGGCGGAAACTTATTTTTCAGAAAACCATCCGGAAGTCAAGCTGTTAAAGTTTGATGAGTATCAGGAAGCCTATGACGCACTTCTGGACGGAAGAGGAGATGCTTTCTCCACCGATAACACAGAGGTTCTCGCCTGGGCCATTCAGAACAAGGGATTTACCGTAGGAATCGAATCCATCGGAAATCTGGATACCATTGCTCCGGCCGTTCAGAAAGGAAACAAAGAGCTTTTAGACTGGATCAATAACGAGATCGAAACTCTTGGCAAGGAAGAGTTCTTCCACAAGGATTTTGAGGAAACCTTAAAGCCTGTGTATGGAGATGAAATTGATCCGGAAAATCTGGTGGTGGAAGGCGGTCAGGTTTAGGAAACAGGATCTGAGAAAAAACATCAACAGCCGTCTTAAAATAACTTAATGAGAAAAATAACCGGCAGGGCGTATTGACGTCCTGCCTTTTTCAATCCATAATAGCAATATTATATAACAGTGTTATAAAAGGGGAAGGAATGAGTGATCAAATAAATGATACACGTCTGGCTATTTTTGTGGCAGGAGAGCATGGGCTGGAGCGTCTAAGGGGAAAATGGAGGAGGTATATTAAATGAAATCGGAATTAAATTCTCAAACAATACAAAACACCATGCTTTTACCGCTGTGGGGCCGTGCCACGGCCAGTGCGAAAAACCTTGAAATATTAAATGATAAAGAAGCCATAGAAATTATCAAAAACTGCGATTATGATTTCAGCAACATTGCAAAAACCTTCGGTGAATTCGGTGGAATCTGTTATATCGTCCGTGCCAGGAAAATTGATGATACAATCCGTAAATTCATCCGAAAACATCCCCGTGCTTCTATTGTAAATATCGGGGCGGGGCTGGATACTACCTTTTCCAGGGTGGATAACGGAAGTATCAACTGGTATAATCTTGACCTGCCTGATGCCATTGCTTTCCGGCAGAAATTCCTTCCGGATTCCCCCCGTAACACAAGCATTGCCAAATCCCTGTTTGACACTTCCTGGTTTGATGATGTTATTTTTAACCGCCGGGACGGCATTTTATTTGTGTCGGCCGGAGTTTTTTATTATTTCAGGGAAGAGCAGCTAAAAGAAATCTTTGAAGCGATGGCTCACCGTTTTCCCGGAGGAGAAATTTATTTTGATGCGGAATCAAGGCAGGCGGTTAAGAAGTCGAACCGTATGGTTGAAAAAACCGGGAATAAAGGCGCTATAATGCATTTTTACGTCAATGATATAAAAGATCTGGAACATTGGTCCCCCGATATCCAGGCCGTTGCCTGTGAAAAATACTTTAAGGGCATACCGGTTAACAGGCAGTGGAGCTTTGGTATCCGCTTTATGATGAAAATCATGGACCGGATAAATATGATGAAATTCATACACCTGCGTTTTTCAAAATAATTAATCATGGCCCTAAAACGGACAGGAGGAGCGGATCCAGGTGAAAACCAGCCATATTATATATAAAGTAGATGACTTATACCAGGCAGTAAAAGGATTTAAGAACAAGGGATTTGAAGTGGAGTATGGGGCGAGGAAAAACCCATATAATGCGATTATTTATTTTTCCGAAGGTCCTTATCTGGAGCTGCTTGCTTCAACAGGAATGCCGAGGTTTATGAAGAGTATGTTACGCATATTTGGAAAAAGCAAATTGGTAAACCTCCTGGATTACTGGGATAACCATAAACGGGGCCCGTGGGGAGCCGCACTTGAAAACTATAAAGCAGATTTAAGGGAAGAGCTGATACCTATTATCAAGGAACTATGTGACGATCCTGTATTGACTCTGTTTAAGGGAAACGGAATCAAGGATCTGGAATTTGAATATGCAGTAAAAGAAATTTAAAGATGTTTATCAGGTATTACCGAAATAACTTTTTCATTTTCAGGCCGCCATTCTTTGGCGGCCTGATTGTTTTGGAACAAGATGCTCTGGAAATTATGCATTATGTACATGTATATTTGAAATTAGAATAAAAAACAGTGAAAAAGTTCAGAATGACAAAAGAAATGTAAGGATATTAAATGGAAAAATGCACATTAAAACCTTATAATTAGGTCATAGGAATTAAAGATTTCCATATAAGCGTGAACTAAAATAATTTTATAAAGGAGAGGTTATTTATGAAAAAGAGGTTATTAACAGCTTCACTGGCAGCACTGGCAGCATTGAGCTTGTCCGCCTGCAGCGGCGGCGGAAAGCCTGCGGAAACTACAGCAGCTCTCCAGACTACTGCAGAGACGGCGGCATCTGACGAAGCAAAGGCAGAGGAGTCCAAGGACGGAGCCGAGGCAGCAGCAAAAGCACCGGAGGATTACAAAGGTACCGTTGTCGTATATTCTCCTCATGATGCAGACCCGCTCAATGCAGGCGTGAACTTATTCATGGAGAAGTACCCCAATGTGAAGGTGGAGGTCGTGGCGGCAGGTACAGGAGAGCTGTGCAACCGTATTGCAGCCGAGTCCGCAAATCCCATCGCAGATGTATTGTGGGGCGGCGGCGCCGACTCTCTGGCAGCGTTTAAGGAATATTTCGCTCCCTATGTATGTGCCAATGACGAGTTCATCGGCGATGCTTATAAGGATTCCGGGGACATGTGGATCGGAGAAAGCCCTCTGCCTATGGTTATTTTCTACAACAAGGATTTGATTCAAAAGGATGGCCTTGCAATTCCCGAGACATGGGAGGATTTGACAAAGCCTGAATGGAAAGGCAAGATCGCATACTGCCTGCCCTCCAAGTCCGGCTCAGCCTACACTCAGTTATGTACCATGATCCTTGGCCATGGCGGCAAGGAAGCCGGCTGGGATTTCATTAAGAAATTATATGACAATCTGGACGGCAAGATTGTAGACTCTTCCGGCAAGTGCCACAAGATGGTTGCAGACGGCGAGTTCTACGCAGGCCTGACTCTGGAGAAATCCGCAGTCCAGTATAAGGAGGATCCGTCCGTTGGGTTCGTATATCCCAAAGACGGAACCAGCGCAGTACCAGATGGCGTGGCTCTTGTAAAGGGCGGCCCTAACGAGGAAAACGCAAAACTGTTTATTGATTTTGTTACATCAAAGGAATGCCAGACAGAGCAGAGTAAGAACTGGGGACGCCGTCCGGTAAGAAGCGACATGGAAGTAGGAGAAGGAATGGCGAAGCTGCAGGATATCGTGCTGGTGGATTATGATTTTGACTGGGCGGCAAATGAAAAGGAAGCCATTATTGAGAAATTCAACGACATTATGGTCGATTAATAAAAGGATAGGAATACATTCTGACAAAAAAGACTGTCCCGGCCCCTTAGGGACAGGACGGTCTTTTCTGTAAGGTGCAAAAAAGACAGCCGATGGGATAAGGAGGAGCAAAACATATGAGCCATGCAGTAATTATTAAACAGGCCGTGAAAAAGTACGGTGATTTTACAGCCCTGAATGGGGTGGATTTAGAGATGAAGCCGGGGGAATTTTTCACATTGCTTGGTCCCTCCGGATGCGGCAAGACGACTCTGCTTCGCATGATCGCAGGATTCAATTCTGTGGATGGCGGGGAGATCTGCTTTGATGACAGGGTAATCAACAACTTAGATGCCCACAAGAGGGATATTGGCATGGTGTTCCAGAACTACGCCATCTTTCCCCATCTGACCGTGGCGGAGAATGTGGCTTACGGCCTGAAAGCAAAAAAATATCCCAAAGACCAGATTTCAGGTAAGGTGGAAGAGGCCCTGGACTTAGTGCAGATCAGAAACCTAAAAGACAGAAAGCCAAATGAGCTGTCCGGCGGCCAGCAGCAGCGGGTGGCTCTTGCAAGGGCATTTGTTATTGAGCCAGGAGTGCTTCTCATGGATGAGCCATTATCCAACCTGGATGCAAAGCTCAGAGTACAGATGAGAACAGTTATCAAAAAGCTGCAAAGACGGCTTGGGATCACCACCATTTATGTTACCCACGATCAGGAGGAGGCTCTGGCTATTTCTGACCGGATCGCAGTCATGAAGGAAGGCAACATCATGCAGGTAGGCTCGCCGGAAGAGATTTACAAAAAGCCGGAGAACACCTTTGTGGCCGGATTCATCGGCGTATCAAACTTCATTGACTGTGAGGTGGATGGAGGCGTCCCGGACAAAGCTGTTTTAAATATCAAGGATGAATGCAGTTTGACCTGCAGGCTGAAATCCGCCTACAAGGGTAAGGGAATCATTTCCGCAAGGCCGGAGCAGCTGTTCTTCGATGAAAAGGAAGGACTGACCGGCCGGATCGTCATTTCCACGTTCCTGGGAGATTTCATTGAGTATGAGATCCAGTTGAATAATGGCCAGACCATTCAGCTAAATGAATACACAAAGGATGCAAGGGACCTCCGGCCAGACGGACAGGAGGTGCGGGTGAACTTTGATATCAGTGCGGCAGGCGTATACGATGCCCAGACCCAGGAGGTGATATCATGGTAAAGAAAGGCTGGAAGCCGGATTTCTGGTTTTGGGTGAAGGTAGCGGTGGTAGGCTTTATGCTGCTGTTTCTGATTTATCCATTCTGCACCCTGATCACCCGAAGCTTTTTCTCCGGCAAGGTGGAAGGCTTTACTCTTGAAAACTACATCCGGTTCTTCACGAAAAAGTATTATTATTCCTCTCTTGGGCGAAGCCTGTTCGTCTCCATTGTCACCACAGCCACGACTCTGGCCGTAGGGGTGCCCATGGCCTATCTGATGTCCAGATACAATGTTTTTGGAAAACGTTTTATCCATATATTCATCATTATGAGCCTTATGAGCCCTCCGTTTATCGGCGCTTACAGCTGGATCATGCTGTTCGGGCGCGCCGGCTTTGTCACACAGTTTTTTGCAGGCATGGGAATCCATCTTCCCAGTATTTATGGAAAGCTTGGCATTATTCTTGTTTTTACGTTCAAGCTGTTTCCCTATGTGTACTTATATACGTCAGGGGCAATGGGAAGCATTGATTCAAGCCTTGAGGAGGCGGCGGAAAATCTGGGAAGCAATAAGCTGCGCAGGCTTTTGACCATCACCATACCGGTCATCCTGCCGTCCATCGCAGCGGGAGCCATTATGGTATTCATGACAAGCCTTGCGGACTTTGGCACGCCCATGCTTATCGGCGAAGGTTATATGGTCCTTCCTGTTCTGGTATATAACGAATACATGAGTGAGATCGGTGGAAATGCTCATTTAGCCAGCGCTCTGTCCGTGATTGTGGTGCTCTGTTCCACTACGGTGCTTTTGGTGCAGAAATATTTTGTGACCAGAAAAAATTATGTTATGACAGCCATGAGACCGCCTAAGGAAGAAAAACTTCACGGACTGAAACGCTTTCTGGTAACATTGCCGGTTCTGCTGGTGACCTTTATCGGAATTCTTCCCCAGATCGTGGTGGTGGTCAGCAGCTTTGTAAAAAGCGATTTTACAGGGTTTAAAAAAGGCTTTAGCATAGAAAGCTATGTGACGATTTTTAACAGGCTGTGGACCAATATCCGGAATACCTTCGTATTCTCTGCATCAGCCATTGTATTTATTATCCTGCTGGGCATGCTGATATCCTACATTGTAGTACGCCAGAGAGGGATAGCAGGACAGCTGATGGATCTTCTCATTATGTTCCCCTTTGTCATTCCGGGCGCGGTACTGGGCATCAGCCTGATTGTGGCCTTTAATAAACAGCCCATGATCCTTACAGGTACTGCCGCTATTATGATTATTGCCTTTGTAGTCAGGAAGCTGCCCTATACGGTGCGGTCGGGAAGCGCATTCCTGCAGCAGATGGATCCTAGTGTGGAGGAAGCCTCCATCAGTCTGGGGGTATCCCCCATGAAAACCTTTGCCAAGGTGACGGCAAGGCTTATGGCCCCGGGCATCCTCTCTGGAGCCATTTTAAGCTGGATCACCTGTATCAATGAGCTGTCTTCCAGTGTTATGCTTTATGGCGGCAAGACAAGTACCATATCCGTGGCCATCTATACGGAGGTCGTCCGAAACAGCTATGGTACGGCGGCAGCACTGGCATCCATATTGACTGTCAGTACGGTCATATCCCTGCTTATTTTCTTAAAGGTAAGCAAGGGGAAGGTTTCGGTTGTATGACATTCACGAAAGCAATGAGCAGTGCGAAAAAGACAGAAAAAGATTTTCGTTGTGCTCGCACATAAGAAAATCTTTTTTTGCTCTTTTTTATAGGGCGAATGCCCGTGAGCTGGTAAAACCGCAGGTTTTACCAGTTGCACTGCGGACATATGGCATAATAATCCGCCCAAGGTTTTTAGTGGAAAGCTTTGGGCATTTCCAGAAAACAGGGAGGGATACAAAGGATGGTAACATTTGGTACCGGTGGCTGGAGAGCCATCATCGGAGAGGAATTTACAAAGAAAAATATCCAGAAGCTGGCTCTTGCCCTTAGTCTTAAGATGAAAGCAGAAAAAAAAGAAGGAGAAGGAATCGTCATAGGCTATGACAGGCGTTTCCTGTCCAAGGAAGCGGTCATATGGGCCTGTGAGATATTTGGAAAACAGGGAATCAAGGTGTTTTTTATAAACCGCAGTTCCCCCACGCCTCTTATCATGTTTTATGTGATGAAGCACCGTTTAAGCTACGGCATGATGGTAACGGCCAGCCATAATCCGGCCATTTATAATGGAATCAAGGTGTTTACTTATGGAGGGCGTGATGCGGATGAGGAACAGACCGGTGATATTGAAAAATATCTTTTAGAAGCGGAGAAGATATACCAGCCAAACGATGAGGAGGCTGGACAGATGCCGCCAGCCTCGTATTTTCAGCTTGTGAAAAAAAGAGTGGTGGAGGAAATCAACCCCTTAAACGAATATCTGGACAATATCATATCCGTCATTGACATGGATGCCATACGCTCCCGGGATTT
Organism: Hungatella sp.; assembly: GCA_031270005.1. Lineage (GTDB taxonomy): Bacteria > Bacillota > Clostridia > Lachnospirales > Lachnospiraceae > Lacrimispora. The sequence goes on from JAISYJ010000092.1 coordinate 51,857, forward strand.
CCGGGTTGCCATTGACCCTATGTACGGAGTGAGCCTTACGGCCTTAAGCACCATCCTTTCCGTTGCCAGGTGTACCATTGAAACCATCAACGACCAGCATGACACTTTGTTTGGGGGAAAAATGCCTGCGCCTACGGAGCAGACCTTGCGGAGCTTGCAAAATTATGTGCTGGACCGGTACTGCGATATCGGAATCGCCACGGATGGGGATGCGGACAGGCTGGGAGTCATTGACGATCAGGGCCGTTACCTCCATGCCAACAACATTCTGGTAATGCTGTATTATTATCTTCTGAAATACAAGGGCTGGAGAGGACCGGTGGTCCGAAGCCTTTCCACCACCCATGTGCTGGACCGGGTAGCGGAGAGCTTTGGACAGAAATGTTATGAGGTACCCGTTGGATTTAAGTTTGTATCCGCAAAAATGCAGGAGACGGATGCCATCATCGGCGGAGAGTCTTCAGGCGGCTTGACGGTTAAGGGGCATATTCACGGCAAGGATGGAATTTATGCTGCCTCCCTTCTGGTAGAAATGATGGCAGTATCCGGGAAAAAGCTGTCTGAGATTGCAGCAGACATCCGCAGGGAGTACGGGGCAATCCATATGACGGAGCGGGATTACCGTTTTACAGCCGAGGAAAAGGAGAGAATCGACCGGATTCTTATGATTGACCGGAAGCTTCCCCAACTGCCTTTTGAGATTGAAAAGATCTCCTATGAGGATGGCTGCAAGGTTTACTTTAAAAACGGCGGCTGGGTGATCGCAAGATTCTCAGGTACGGAACCGCTGCTGCGGATCTTCTGTGAGATGAAGGCAGAGGCAGATTCTGTAAGCGTGTGCAGTTTGTTTGAGGAATATCTGGGACTGCAGCAGCCCTCTGCGCTTTCCTTATAAAGTATCAAAGCGGATATAGGTGCGGTCATCAAAGCTGTCATTTCCCTTGACCAGCCCTTTTGTGCCCATGTTTTCCCGAAAGCAGAGGGGGTCATTTTTTATGAGCTCCCTAAGGGCAGCCTCACTTTCTGCCAGAGTTTCCTTAAGGGCGGGATAACCGTCACTTGCCAGAACTATCTGTGAGTGAGGGGGGACGGGCAGGATGATGACATGACCCGGGTGAATGGGAAAACCGTTCAATACGTCATATCCGTAGGGAGAATCCTCATTGGCGAAAAGGAGCTGGCGGCACAGGAGGGGAAGGATATATTCCCGTCCGGTGTCGTGATCGGAAAGAGAGGCTTCAGTACGGCCTAAAAACAGCTCCGTCTGAATATAAAGGCTTCTGACCTGGGATAGGAGGCTGTCAATGGCTTTGCCGTACTGGTGATGGATGCCGTTAATGATACACTGGCAGTCACCAAAGGCCCATACCTCTCTGCGGCAAAGGCTGTACAGGATGATGACTGCCTGCAGGCGTTCTTCCGGCTTCTCCTTAAGGAGGGAACGGCGCGCAGGGCAGGCCCGGGCCAGGGATTCGTTTAAATAGTCCATGGCGCCGGCTCCGTCAATGTCGGGGGGCATGGCACTTAAGGCATCTGACAGCACTTTTTTTGCATAGCATCCGCTGGTCATGTTTCCAGTGCCTTCCCCCAGGTCTTCGGGCCAGGTAAGGACTCCCTTGCTTGTCACTCCGTCGATTACGGCGATAAAGTTTTCATTTATAAACAACCCATCCTCACACAGGCTGCTTTCCCTGTGCTTTGGAATAATGGATTGTTCTATGATATGTACGGCCATGGAAGGCACCTCCAATTATTTATTAGGTAAAGTTTACCATAAATAAGGTCTTCTGCCCATGGAAAAACGAGCATATTTTTGATATAATAAATAAAATGAAGCCATATTTCGGACAGGAGAGGAGGAGGCGTCCATGAGACTCACTAACAGTACCAGGGGAAAATGGCCGGCGGTCTGCGCTCTGTCTCTTATTTGCTGCGTCCTGCTGTCTTCCTGCCAGCCGGAAACGGGAGGGCCGCCCATGCTTTCCCAGGCTGATTTGGTGGTTTACACGGTCCAGGAGAAAGGGATCTGTGAGCCTGTGGTAAAGGAGTTTGAGGAGCGCACAGGCTTGAATGTAAAGGTAGAAGCCGGGTCTTTGGAGGAGCTTTTAAAGACTTTAGAGGACAGCGGCGGTCCCTACGGCGATGACGGAGAAACATGGGATGTGGTATTTGGAGTGGGAACCAAGACTCTGGAAGAGAAAAAGGAATACTGGCAGGCTTACGAAAGTCCTGAAATCCCATACATAGCCGGGGCATTCCGGTGCAGCGATCACAAATGGACCAGCTTTTCTGCCTGTCCCTTAGTCATCATGTACAACACCAATGTGGTGACGTACCGGGAGGTGCCAGCTGGCTGGGCCAGCCTGCTGGAGCCAAGATGGAAAGGCCGGGTAGCCTTTATGGATCCAGGCATGTCGGATATCTATTCCTCAGCTCTGGCTGCGGCTGTTTATACGTACCGGGAAGAAGGAGACTATTTGAAGCTGCTGGCAGATAACCTGGAATACAGCAGCCTTTCCAGTTTATCAGAGGTGAATTCCGGAATTCTGGATGGCAGGTATTCCCTGGGAGTCACCATTGAAGGGGCAGCCCAGGCCCTGCGCTCCGGTGGTGCGGATGTGGACTACATCTACCCGAAAGAAGGGACCACAGTGCTGCCTGATGGCACTGCCATTGTAAACGGCAGCCCCCGCCCGGAGGCTGCCAGACAGTTTTTGGATTTCACGGTCAGCAAGGATGCCCAGAAAATCCTTGTTTCGGATTTAAACAGGCGGTCCGTGCGGCTGGACGTAGCCCCTCTGCCCGGACTTTCCCCTGTCAGCAGGCTTTCTACCATTGACATGGATTTAAAGGAGCTGTCCCGGGAAAAAGAGGAAATTCTGAAACAATGGAACGGGATCCTGTCCCTGCATAAAAGGAGGGCCGGAGAATGAAATGGTACGGTCGGTTTTCTTTCAAAACACGGGTGTTTTTGGGATGCCTGCTGGTAGCTCTGGTACCTCTGACCTTTTCAAGCGTGGTAGTGACCAGGCTTTTTACTGCTTCCATCAACCGGCAGATGGCGGTGGAGGGGAACCGTCAGCTGGACGAGGTAAGCACAAAGCTGACCCAGCTGTTTGAAAACTGTGAGAAGGCCTGCCAGGCTTTTACAGCAGACGGTACAGCAGCCAGGGTGATGATCGACAAGGATGCCATTGAGAAGCAGAAGGATCTGTACCTGTCTTTATATCAGGCGGTTCAGGAAATATACAGCAGTGCCCAGTTCAGCATTTATGATTCTGGCGGAAAGCTTCGTTTTACAACGGATACTGGTTCCAAAACCAGTTCTCTTCCCGTCCGTTGGGGGCTTTTAAGAAAGGTCCAGGGGGTGAAGGGGATCACCTATTACAGGACCGATCCCTACCTTCCGGGAACGGATAAAAATATCCTGATGCAGGGAGCCTATTCCCTGGAAAATTCCCGGGGAGCCAGGACTGGGTATGTGGTTCTGGATTTTTCCCGGGAGAATTTTGACAATCTGTTAAATGGCTTCTATTCCTCAGGAGATACGTTACTGCTGCTGGATTCCCATCAGAGACCCATATACTGCTCAAGGCCGGAGTATGGGGAAGAGGAGATGGGCGATATCATTCTCCATGGAATAACGGGACAGGAGGGAGAAAAAGGGAGGGGAGTATATACCAGGTATTTGTGGACCAGGGAACCCTCTCATGGAATCTATGTCCTCTTAAGACGCTCCGCACCGATCAGTGCCGGTGCCATCCATACCATGAGGACGGTAAGTTTTCTTTTATCCGCTCTGGGGCTGATCCTCTGTCTGCTGATTTCCGGCGCTCTCTCCAGAGGAATTGCCCAGCCGGTGAGCCAGCTTGATAAGGCGATGGCAAAGGTGAAAAAAGGGGATTTATCCATCCGCATTCATACAAACCGGCAGGATGAGCTGGGAAGGCTGACAGAAAGCTTTAACCAGATGACAGGGGATTTGCAGAAATACTTAGAGGATACGGTTCAGAAGCAGAAGGATTTAAATAAGACCACCATTAAACTGTATCAGACCCAGTTAAATCCTCATTTTCTCTATAATACCCTGGATACTATTAAATGGAATGCCAGGATTAACCAGATTCCGGAAATCGCCATATTGGCGGAGAATCTTGCGGTGATCCTGCGGAGAAGCATTTCCAGCCGCCCTTTCATCACCTTGAGGGAGGAGCTGGAAACCATTGAAAGCTATATACAGATCCAAAAAATCCGTTTTACAGGACGTTTCCTTTATGAAACCGAGATACCTGACCAGCTTGAGGACTGCATGGTGCCTAAAATGTTTTTGCAGCCATTGGTGGAAAACGCCATCATCCATGGGCTTTATGGATGCGAGAACGGATACATCTGCATTTTTGCAGATGAGAAAGATGGAGTGCTAAGCATTTCCATCACGGATGACGGGTGCGGGATGGACAGGGAAATGGTGGACTGGATCAACAGTGACAATCCTTTCATAAGGGATGGGCACCTGGGACTTTACAATGTGATCCGCATACTGAAAATTTATTACGGGCAGGAATACGGGATCAGGGCGGAGGTAACAAAGGAGGGAACTACCATTGCCTTAAGGCTGCCGGTCCAGAGGGAGGTGACGGATGTATAAAGTCATAGTTGTGGAAGATGAGACAATGGTCCGCCGGGGAATCATTTTGACCATCAACTGGGCGGCTCTGGACTGTGTCATAGCGGGTGAGGCTGCCAACGGGGAGGAAGGTGCCTGTCTGGTGGAACGGCTATCCCCGGATATTATCGTGACGGATGTGAAAATGCCCCGCATGGACGGGGTAGAGATGATCACCAAACTGCGGGAAGAAGGGTGTGCAGCCAGGTTCATTATCCTGACTGCTTACGGGGATTTTAAGTATGCACAAAGCGCATTGCGCTTAGGGGTCAGTGATTACCTCTTAAAGCCCTTAAAGGATGGAGATTTGGAGCAGGCCATCCTTCATATCAGGAGCCAGATCGAGAAAGGCACGGAAAAAGAGAGTGAGGCTGCGGCACCGGTACTCCGTTTTCATGCAGACAAGAAATCCAAAAACAAATATGTGGCTGAGGCCATCCGGTATATCCGGATGCATTATCAGGAGAACATCACCATCAGCACGGTGGCGGAATATCTGGAAATCAGCGAAGGATATTTAAGCCGCGTGTTAAAAAAGGAAACGGATTATACATTTACCAGCTATCTCACCTTTTACCGGATGCAGGTAGCCATGTCCCTGCTTAAAGACTGCCGGGTCAAGGTTTATGAAGTGGCGGACCAGGTAGGATATTCGGACACAGCCTATTTCAGTGCACAGTTTAAAAAGCTTTTGGGAGTTTCGCCTTCGGAATACCAGGAAAGATGCGGTAAGTGAAAAGGGCATTGCCTGTAAGCTGGAATCTATTGTAAATTATTGGTATTTATGGTATACTGAGAATATAATTCAATAAAGATTCAAAAGACGAAGGAGGTTATTGCTATGAAATTTTTAAAGTGTAACCGTTGCGGTAATATTGTGGCGGTTGTAGAAGAAAAAGGCGGTACAATTACGTGTTGCGGAGAAAATATGCACGAATTGGCAGCCAATACAACAGATGCTGCAACTGAGAAGCACGTTCCGGTTATTGAGATTGACGGACAGCATGTAAAAGTTACTGTTGGTTCCGTTGAACACCCAATGCTTCCTGAACATTTCATTGGTTGGATCGCATTAGAGACCAAGCAGGGCAACCAGAGAAAGGTATTGAACCCGGGAGATAAACCGGTGGCTGAATTCATGCTTTGCGACGGGGATAAAGTAGTTGCTGCATACGAATACTGTAATCTTCATGGATTATGGAAAGCTGATAAATAAGAAAATTGAAAAGCTCACTGGCCTGATGGTCTGTGAGCTTTTTTTCGTAATACCAATTCTTGACTTCTGGCCTGATTTGCACTAGTATTAAATTTGCAGTTTTACTTTAGAATAGGAGAAGACCGTAGAATGAACAAGAAAGAAGCCAATGAAATAAAGAAACTTTTTACTCCGGCCAACTGTGCCATCAGCCGTATCTGCGGCTGCTATGTGGACGCGGAAAAGAACAAGAGAACGGAACTTAAGGAAGCATTTTTATCCCTCCCAGAGGAAGAAGCATTTAAATATTTCACCATCTTTAGAAGCGGCCTGTCAGGAACCATTGGTAAGAACATGGTCAATATGGAATTTCCCTTACATACGGAAGCAGAAGGCGGAACCCAGAATTTTCTGCTGAAGCTCCGGGACAGCCAGTTAAAGGATGATGCCCTGATTGAGGAATTCTATGACAGGTTAATTGCCAGTTACGGCTACGGGGAGAATTATTACATCATCCTCATCCATTGCGCCTATGATATTCCCGCAAGGAGCTCCGATGGCCTGGAAATGGAAGATGCCTCTGATTTTGTGTATGAATTCATTCAGTGCTCCATTTGCCCTGTAAAGCTGTCAAAGGCAGGGCTTTGCTACAATTCAGAGGCTAATGTCATCGAAAACCGCAACAGGGACTGGATCGTGGAGGCTCCTGATACCGGCTTTTTATTTCCGGCCTTCACAGACAGGAATACGGATATCCACAGCCTTTTATACTATGCCAAAAACCCGGAGCAGATGCCGGAACGCCTGATTGACGAACTGCTTGGCTGTGTGATACCGATGTCCGCCAAGAGCCAGAAGGAGACGTTCCAGGCCATTGTAGAGGAAACCCTGGGAGATAACTGCGATTTTGAAACGGTTAAGAACCTTCACGAAAATTTAAATGAGATTCTTGAAGAAACAAAGGATGAGCCGGCTCCCTTTACCCTGGACAAGTACCAGATGAAAAGACTGTTGGAGAACAATGGAGCCAGTCAGGAGAAGCTGGAGGAATTTGAGCAGCGTTACAGCGAAGACGAAGAAAGGTCTGTGCCTCCCTTTATCGCTTCCAATGTAATCAATACCAAAAGCTTTGAGATCAAGACACCGGACGTGAGTATAAAGGTAGCTTCTGATAAGACCCATCTGGTAGAAAACCGGATGATCGACGGCAGGCCATGTATTGTCATCGGCATCAGCGAGCATGTGGAAATCAACGGAATCACGGTAAGGCCCATAGCAGCAGAAAGGACAATGGAGCCGGAAGAGTAAAGCTCACCGGCTCCTTAATGGATGGACCAGACTTTTAAAAAGTGTCTGGACGCAAAGGACTACGGTCTGGTCAAAGAGAAAGGCCGCCGCGGCAGACAGGACCAGAACCAGGATAAAGGAAAGCAGGGTGCTGCCTGCCATGCCAAAGGAAAGCCAGTCCATACCTGACCGCTCCCTGACATAATAAAGCACGGCCCAGTGAACCAGCAGGATGGAATAGCTGTGCCGGATCAGGAAGTTCATCACGATCCCTGGTTTTGGAAGCCGGTTTTCCAGGGAACGAAGCATAAGAAAAACTGAGGCCCCCAGAAGGGTCATGGCAGGAGCGCCTTCTGCCAATAAAATGGCCTTATAATCAGGCCGCAGGGCAGTGCAGAGGATGGTAAACAGGAAAGAGACCATGCCAAGTCCCCACCAGGCTTTCCTGTATTTCATGGAAATGGGCTGGGCAAAGTAATAGCCAAGCAAAAACACTCCTTCCCATGGACTGATCATAAGGTCAAAGTTTAAGGGCAGGCCCATGACAGGCAGGTAAACTGCCAGACAGCGGAAGAGGAGGATCAGGACCGCCAGTCCGTGAAGCATGGAGTCGGTCAGGTACTTTAAAAGAATGCTGAAAAAGGGAGCCAGGATATAGAGGGATAAAATAACATAGATTACCCATAAATGAGGCGCCCAGTCAATAGGGCCTGCCGCCATATCCCTTAAGGCTTTAAAGATTCCGTTCATAAAGCCGGAATTAAAATACTGGCAGGAGAGCAGGACATAAATGGAGTAGTAACAAAAAAAGGGAAGGGCCACCTGAAGGAACCGCTTATAATAAAAGGCAGTCAGGCCCTCCTTTTGCCCTCTCAGGATCAATGCACCGCTGTTCATGATAAACAGGGTGTTGCAGACCAGAAGAATAGAGGAAAGGGACTGCACCCCTGCCCAGGTTTTGCTCCCGGCCGTAAGCCCGGCTGCGGAGAAATCAAGGCAGTGGACTAGAATAACGAAAAGGGCGGCAATAAGACGGACATAATCCAGGTAGAGGATCCTGCTTTTTCCGCCATCATTTCCTAAAAACAGATGTTTGAAATAATCTCTGTCCTTAAGCTGCCGCCTGATATGAATGCAGCAGGAAATTGCAATAAAAGCAAGTATTGTCATCTGTAACTTTCCCATATTTTCTGTTCCTTTCCGGTCCTTTTAATCTCTAAAGACAACAAGTTAATATTAAAGCACGCTTAACCCCGGAGACTGCCCGCGTAGGCTGAGCCCCGCAGCTTTGCAGGAATTTGACTGAAGTTTTTACCATTATATCACAGGAATCCGTTCATCACAAACCAAACTCTTTGTCCGTTCCCTGGAAAATTACGTGGTCAATCCCTGGCGGCTATGGTATACTTAAGAAAACACCCTACGGGTATCCCTTTATGCCCAATGAACATGGGCTGGAAAAAGAAAAATGCAGAGAGGAAATGACAGTGGCAGATCGGACATTTGGCTGGGTACAGGAGGCCTATACCCTGGAAAATCTAAAAAATGTGGTATCCGCGTTTGTGCCGGATTCAGAGATCAACAGGATCCTGCGCATGGATAAGATCCCCAGGCTCATATCGGAAAAAGACGGAAGAGAAGAGTTTATACGGGAATTAAGCGGCAGGGAAATTTCCATCCCCTATACCCATTTGAAGGGAAAAGGGACGCCTGCAGGCTATACAAGGAGCAATGCCCCTTGTTCCGGGATCATTCAGGCCGTCCTGCCGGGGCAGCGAAAGGAATACCAAAGCGACTGGCCGGCAGATTCTTTTTTGAGATGGGCAGTGAGCATCGGTTTTCTTCATTACAGCCGGAAAGAGGATGTCTGTTCCCTGTCCCCCCTGGGACAACAGTACGCCAATGCGCCTGCAGGCAGTGAGGAGGAGGCTTTCGCATTAAGGGCCGCCCTTCTTTCCTATCCGCCCGTGTGCAGAGTCCTGTCCCTGTTAGGAGAAGAAGGGCATCTGACAAAGTTTGAGATAGGTGCAAGGCTTGGCTTTATCGGAGAGGCAGGCTTTACCTCCATTCCCCAGTACATGATCCTCCAGGGGCTGGCGGAAGCAGAAACCAGGGAAGAGAGGACAAAGCTTCTCCAGGATACGGAAGGCACAAGCGATAAATACGTCCGGACTATTTGCAGCTGGCTCCTACAGATGGGCTGGATCAACAAGGTGGCAAAGGAGGTAACTGCTGCCATTGGAGGAAAAACCTGCGCCGGAACCATTCCCCAGTCTTACCAGCTGACATTAAAGGGAAGGACCGTATTAAAGCATGTAACAGGCGTTTCAAGATTCCCCAGAATTCCCAAGCGGGTGATGTGGGATATGCTGGCTACCAAGGTGGCTGACCGGGAATATCTCCGCAACCGCAGGACCCATATCATAAAATATCTGGAAGGAGCCTACCGCTCCCCATTGCAGGTAAAGGAATATTTAAAAGCCATGGGCATGGAAGAGGAGGAGGAGACCATTCTCGATGACATCCGAAGCCTTGAAAATATTGGGCTTCAAGTGAAAAAGACCGGAAACACCTATCGGATCATGGAGGAAATAACCGGCCTTGAGCTGCCTTATGAAAGCCATGGACCGGTGCCGGTAAAATCAGAGGTATCCCTGTGCAAGGATTATTTAAGATCCCATTTGATCCATGTGGACCACAGGTATCTGATCCTTTTGGATCTTGGATTTGACGGCAATTCAGACAGGGATTATGAGATACAGACAGCCCAGCTTTTAACAGCTGAACTGGACTTTAAGGGAGCCAGGCTTGGGGACACCAGGAAGCCGGATGTGTGCGTATATTATGGGGAAGATGGGCTGATCATTGATAATAAGGCTTATGGAAAAGGGTATTCCCTTCCCATCAAGCAGGCCGATGAGATGTACCGCTACATAGAGGAAAATAAGGAGCGGAATGAGAAACTTAATCCAAACAAGTGGTGGGAGATCTTTGATAAAGGTGTGATACGCTATCGCTTTGCTTTTGTTTCCGGGGCGTTTACCGGAGGATTCAGGGAAAGGCTTGAGAATATCCGGATGCGTTCCGGGATCTGCGGAGCTGCAGTCAATTCCATGAATCTTCTTTTGATGGCAGAAGAACTGAAATCAGGAAGACTGGGCTACAGTGAGTGCTTTAAGCTTTTTGACTGCAATGATGAGATTGGGTTTCAACGTTCTTAGGCACATGGAGGTTTGATGTTATGGTGTTGGGAGAGTACCTTCCTTTTTGGAATAAGCTGACAGAGAGACAGAGAATGCTCTTAAAAGAAAAAGCCAGGGAAGCCAGGTTTGAAAAGGGTATGCTGGTCCATGGCGGGGCTGACGGCTGCAGCGGGCTTTTGCTTGTGACCCAAGGGCAGCTTAGGGTTTTTATGATATCGGATGAGGGGCGGGAGCTGACGCTTTACCGTCTGCTTGAGCGGGATATCTGCCTTTTTTCCGGCCCTTGTATGGTTAAAAACATTCAATTTGATGTTACGGTGGAAGCGGAGCAGGATTCCGTGGTCTCAGTGATCCCGCCGGAGGTCTACAAGACGTTAATGGAGCAGTCAGCAGTTGTCTCTAACTTTACCAATGAGCTGATGGCTTCCCGTTTTACCGATGTCATGTGGCTCATGGACCAGGTCTTAAATAAGAAAATGGATGGCCGCCTGGCTGCCTTTCTTCTGGAAGAGGGGAGGCTTACGGGTTCCGGGGAGCTTTCCATTACCCACGAGCAGATCGCCCATCATCTGGGAACGGCAAGAGAAGTGGTGACCCGCCTTTTACGGCTGTTCCAGGCGGACCGCCTGGTTAAACTCACCAGGGGAAGTGTGGAGCTTCTTGATGAGAAGGGCTTAGAGCTTCTGGCAGCGGACAGCCTGAGATAGGAATCCTTGTATTATTTGAAGAACATGGGAAATTCACTTGCATTCTTTTCTTTTCACAGTTATATTATAAAAAGTTTGTGAAAAATTTATAATATAAAAGGATCAGGAAAAATGAAGGATATGATACCCCAGTTTTTTTTATCAATGAAGCACTATACAAGAGAGCAGTTTATAAAAGATATTATTTCCGGGATTATTGTGGCAATCATTGCCCTGCCTCTCTCTATCGCGCTTGCCCTGGCTTCCGGCGTAACCCCGGAGCAGGGACTTTATACGGCCATTGTCGCAGGCTTTGTGATCTCATTTTTAGGCGGCAGTAAGGTGCAGATTGCAGGGCCTACGGCTGCATTTGCTTCTATTGTAGCAGGTATTGTCTTAAAAAACGGGCTTGACGGTCTGGCCACGGCAACCGTAATGGCCGGAATTATCCTGGTTATCATGGGATTTTTACGGCTGGGAAGCCTGATACGTTTTATTCCCTATACCATTACAACCGGATTTACCGCCGGCATTGCGGTGACTATTTTTATCGGCCAGATAAAGGATTTCCTCGGGCTTACCTTTGAAAAGGCACCGGTGGAGACCATGGAAAAGCTGGAGCAGGTGGTACATTCCATCGGAACCCTTAATCCCATGGCATTGGCAATAGGAATGATCGCTCTTTCGGTACTTATCATCTGGCCAAGATATTTTAAGAAGGTACCCCCATCCTTAGTTGCAGTCATTCTTACTGCGGTTCTGGTAAAGGTACTGGATCTTCCGGTACATACCATTGGTGATCTGTATACCATTTCCCCCAGCCTTCCGGCTCTGCATGTTCCCAGGCTGTCCCTTGACATGATGGGGAAGGTCATGCCCGATGCAGTGACCATTGCGGTGTTAGCTGCCATTGAATCATTGCTGTCCTGCGTCGTGGCAGACGGAATGATAGGCAGCAGGCACAACTCCAACATGGAACTGATTGCCCAGGGACTGGGCAATACCTTCTCTGCACTGTTTGGAGGAATCCCGGCCACAGGCGCCATTGCGCGGACGGCCGCCAACGTGAAAAACGGGGGAAGGACTCCTGTGGCGGGAATGGTTCATGCAGTTCTTCTGCTGTTGATCCTTGTATTTCTCATGCCATATGCAGCCCTTATCCCTATGCCGGCCATTGCAGCAATTCTGTTTATGGTTGCTTATAATATGAGCGAGTGGAGAGAATTTGTTTCAATTGTAAAAACCTCCCCTAAAAGTGACTGGTCCGTGCTTTTGGTCGCTTTTATCCTGACCGTGGTATTTGATCTGGTGGTGGCCATCGGCGTTGGCCTGATATTTGCTTCTCTGCTGTTTATGAAGCGTATGGCGGATGTGGCCGAGGTAAACGGCTGGAAGTATCTGGAGGACGAAGAGGAGAATGAAGGAGACCGCATTGACTTAAAGCCTGTTCCAGGGCATGTGGCCGTATTTGAAATCAATGGTCCAATGTTTTTTGGAGCTGCAGATAAGATATCCAAGGTGGTCTTAGAAGACGGAAAGAGAGTGCTGATACTCCGCATGCGGAGCGTTCCGGCCATGGATACAACTGCCTTAAAAAGCTTAAGAAAGCTTTACAACAGTTTAAAAAGAAAGAACATCACACTGATGTTATCCCATGTAAACGAACAGCCTATGTCAATGATGGAACGGGCGGGATTCGTAGATGATATGGGACGGGAGAATATTGCAGGATGCATTGATGAGGCTTTGATGCGCGCCTCCGTACTATAAAAATACCGGCAAGCCGGAAAACAGGCCATAAGGGTCAGAGAAAAAGAATGCTCTGATTTCTTACGGCCTGTTTATTTTCTGCCAGCCACTTGATTTCCTTCTTAAGACCGGTCAATCCTCAGCCATTTTGCATGGGCGCCGGCCTGGGACGGGGGAATAATGGAGATAATAATGGACAAGCCGTTAAAAAGATATCATAAAAATATTAAAAAGATGTTGACATCCCAAAAAGATAATATTATAATCAATACATATTAAACCTATAAAGATAATAGGGTATTGAAGAAAGGATGTCATTCATATGATAAACACAATGTTTTCTGCATGGAATAACCATTTTACAAGCTTTGAAAAGATGGATAGCTGTTGTTGTAAAACTGTGCGCATGTATATGAATACAGCTTATTTTTGTATGTATTAGAATACCTGGATCCGTGAAAACTGGAGTTTTACAGGTACTATAATAGTACCTGTTTTTTTTATAAGCGGAAATCAATGATAAAGTCCAAGGTTATGCCATTGGATCAATCCATAAGGACAGGAAGATCCAGGAAATACGAAAAGAATGAAAATACATATAAAAAGAACCACCTGAGAAAAAGAAACCGGGCCGGGGAAAGAGATACGGTTCTGGAGGCGATCCATAAGTGAGAGAAGGTGATTCCTATATCCTATTCAAGTGCTTCTGATCCTGAAAAAGAATACATCAAGCTGATCCATGAAATGGCCAGCCATGTAAAGTATGGTTCCATTACCATAACGATTCAGGATGGAAAAATAGTACAGATCGAAAAAATAGAAAAAATCAGATTAAAGAGCTGACTGGACAACCGGAGGTTCTGATAAGCAGAAATGCGTATCAGGGAAGGTTGTCTTTTTTTGTATCCTAATTTAAGAAAGAGAGTGTGAAATGGCAAATACATATCAAAATCTGCAGAAGTCACATCCATGCTTTGGAGGAAATAAAAACAACGTGGGCCGGATCCATCTTCCGGTAAGCCCTGGCTGCAATATTTCCTGTAAGTTCTGCGACAGAAGAATTAACGATGACGAAGAAAGGCCGGGAGTGACCTCGAAGGTACTCACCCCTTTGCAGGCACTTAAGGTTCTTGAAAAGGCTCTTGTCCTTTGTCCGGAGATCACGGTGGCAGGCATTGCAGGTCCAGGTGATACCCTGGCCACGGATTACGCCCTTGAGACATTCCGCCTGGTAAAGAAACACCATCCGGAGCTGATCAAATGCATGAGCACCAACGGGCTCCTTCTCTATGAAAGGGCGGATGAGATCATTGAAATCGGAGTGGAATCCGTGACCGTTACGGTGAATGCGGTGGACCCGGAAATCGAGGCAGAGTTAAACCGGTGGATTCTGTACCATGGAAAAATTTATGAGGGAGTACAGGCGTCTGAGATCCTGATAGAAAACCAGTTAAAGGGAATCAAAAAGATAGCGGATGCAGGGATCACGGTGAAAGTGAATACTGTGCTGGTGCCAAACATAAACGGAGATCATATTGAGGATATTGCAAAGGCCGTAAAAGAGGCAGGCGCAAGGATCTACAACATCATTCCCCTGATTCCCCAGGCAGACCTTTCCCATGAAACAGCCCCTGTATGTCAGGAAATCGACGAGGCCAGGATTCTGGCAGGAAAGCACATCGATGTTTTCCGCCACTGCCAGCACTGCCGTGCCGATGCTGTGGGCATGCTTGGGGGAAAGGATTACGGAGATTTCATATACCAGAGAAGGATCGCAGGAAGTGATACCTTTTCCCATGGATAAAGGAAAAGGGGATTGGAAATGCCATGAAATATAAGATAGCAGTCGCTTCAACAGACGGAAAGGTAGTAAACCAGCATTTTGGCAGAGCCGAAGTTTTTTACATCGTAGCAGCCGACAGCCGGGATATGACATTCACATATGAGGAAAGCCGTAAAACAGTTCCTCTATGCAAGGGACAGGAGCATGATGAAACACAGTTAAAAGCCCTGGCAGTCCTGCTGGAAGATTGTGATTATGTCCTGGTCAGCCGGATCGGAGTCGGTGCGGGGGCTGTCCTGAAACAAAACCACATAGAGGCCTTTGAACTGCCGGGATATATTGAGGATTCCATCCGGAGGCTTCTTACTTACACGGAGGTACGAAAGTTATTAAATGAAGCTTAGAAAGAATCCATGACCATGAACCAAAATGATTTTTACATGGTCTATGAGAGCGGCAGAAAAGCCTGACTTTAATTAAAGACTTATACGATAATTTATGATGAGAATCAGAAAGAGAGGATTTTAACAATGGGACAGATCAGACAGATTGCTATTTACGGGAAGGGAGGAATCGGAAAATCCACCACAACCCAAAACCTGACAGCAGGGCTGGTGGAGCTTGGGAAAAAGGTCATGGTTGTGGGGTGCGATCCAAAGGCGGATTCCACCAGGCTGCTGCTGGGCGGTCTGGCGCAGAAAACGGTTCTTGATACTTTGCGTGAAGAGGGGGACAGTGTAGAACTGGACCGCATTATGAAGGAAGGTTATAAGGGAACAAGGTGTGTGGAATCAGGAGGCCCGGAGCCGGGAGTAGGCTGTGCCGGCAGAGGCATCATCACTTCCATCGGACTTCTTGAGAATCTGGGTGCCTATACTGATGACCTTGATTATGTGTTTTATGATGTATTGGGAGATGTGGTCTGCGGAGGATTTGCCATGCCCATCCGGGAAGGAAAGGCCAAAGAAATCTACATTGTGGCAAGCGGGGAGATGATGGCCCTGTATGCGGCAAATAACATTGCAAAAGGCATCAAACGGTATGCAAAGACCGGAGGAGTGCGGCTTGGGGGAATCATCTGCAACAGCCGGAACGTGGACCGGGAGCTGGATCTGCTCCGCGCCTTTTCAAAAGAGCTTGGGACCAAGCTTCTCTACTTCGTTCCAAGGGATAACATTGTGCAGCATGCGGAGATCAACCGCAAAACAGTTATTGAATACAAACCCGATTCCAGCCAGGCAGATGAATACCGGAATCTTGCACAGGCAGTCATTGACAATCAGGATTTCACCATTCCCACGCCCATGGACCAGGAACGGCTGGAAGAAATTCTTTTTGAATTCGGGCTCATGAACATCAACGACGATTATAAGATCTAAGGCACAAAGGGTGCTGGAACAAGGAGGGCATGAATGAGTAATATTCATAAATCAATCACGGAACTTATAGGAAAAACGCCTCTTTTGGAGCTGGAAAACTATGCAAAAAAACACGCTCTGGAAGCGAAGATCATCGCAAAGCTTGAGTATTTTAATCCCAACCAGAGCGTAAAAGACAGGATCGCACTGGCCATGATCAATGATGCAGAAAAAAAGGGACTTCTAAAGCCGGGGTATACCATTGTGGAAACCACCAGCGGAAATACGGGGATCGGCCTTGCGGCAATCGCGGCAGCCAGGGGATATTCCTTCCGGGTATATGTCCAGGACAATGTCAGTGAGGAACGGTTTAAGAACATCAGAGCTTTCGGCGGAGAAGCCATCAGATTTTCCCAGGTGCCGGAGGTCCAGGCGGTGCTGGAGGAAACAGGCGGGGATTTTGTGGCGGCCGTTAAGACTCTGAAGGAGAAAGTACTGTCAAAGGAAAAAAACATCTTTTTTGTCAATCAGATCGAAAATCCGGCAAATCCTTCCGTTCATGAAGCGACCACAGGGCCGGAGATCTGGGCGGATACGGATGGAGAGGTAGATATTCTGGTGGCCTGCGTC
The DNA here is from genome assembly GCA_031270005.1 of Hungatella sp. Taxonomy (GTDB): domain Bacteria; phylum Bacillota; class Clostridia; order Lachnospirales; family Lachnospiraceae; genus Lacrimispora. The sequence continues at coordinate 68,414 of JAISYJ010000092.1, forward strand.
GGCACGGGAGGAACCGTATCGGGGGCGGGGAAGTACTTAAAAAGCAGAAATAAAAATATTAAGATCATAGCCATACAGCCGGGGCCGGGTTCCCTGCCCAATGAGACCGATCCATTGCCTCCGGATATCACAGGGATCCATCCCTTTGAAGGAGTGCCAGCAGAACGGGTTCCCCTTACCATGGATCGAAGCATTTATGATGAAAAATATGAGGTGGAAACCTATCAGGCTTATGAAGCTGCAAAGGAAGTGGCAAGGACGGACGGGATATTAGTGGGAACCTCCTCAGGAGCCGCTATTTTCGCGGCAGCCCAGGTGGCAAAAAGAACTGAAAACAAAGGGAAGAATATTGTAGTTGTTTTAGCGGATACCGGTCTTAGGTACCTGTCCACAAAGCTTTTTGAAGAAGCTTAGTCAAAGTTTGGAGGTTAAACATGGCGATTAATTTATCAAATTCCAATCTGGCTACCAGGGAGATCCGGTTAGGTTCCATAACCGGATATGTAGGAGACTTACATGATCTCGCCAGCCAGAGCAAGTGCGGCAGCTTAAAGGGCTGCGGACGCTGTTTTTCCCAGTCAAGCACCTGCCTTTCCGGCTGTGCCCTCAGCCAGCTGGGAGGGATCCGGGATGTGGCGGTCATCCACCACGGCCCCTCCGGGTGTTCGGCCACGGCCGGCTCTCAGTACATTGTTACCAATCAGGTGGCTGCTAAAAGGGGAGTCGTAAACAAATCCGTGTACATCGGCACGGACATGAATGAGAATGATACTATTTTCGGCTCTACAGAAGCCCTGGCGGATATCATTGTGGAGGTTAACCGGCGTTACCAGCCAAAGGCAATTTTTGTCAGCAGCTCCTGTGCCACGGGGATCATCGGAGAGGACATTGACAGCGTGGTGGATGATGTGAAGGATCAGATTCAGGTACCTGTCATAGCCGTTCACTGCGAAGGTTTTAAATCACGGATTTGGGCGACTGGGTTTGATATATCCGATCATGCGGTATTAAGCGGAATCGTAAAGCCTCCCCAGCAGAAAAGAAAAACCATTAATTTTAAAAATTTTTTCGAAAGCGCCAGAAATGAAATCATTGAAATGTTTAAGAATTTTGATTTAGAACCCATTTTTTTATATGCCAACGCAACGGTGGAAGAACTGGAACGTTTATCAGAATCCGTTGCGACAACGTGCATCTGCGGAGTTCTTGGAAATTATCTGGGCAATGGCTTAGAAGAGCACTACGGCGTTCCCTATATCCGGACCGTCAATCCCTTAGGGATCGTCGGATTTGAGACCTGGCTTCGGGAAATCGGAAGGGTGTCCGGCAAGCAGCCGGAGGTGGAGAAATACATAGAAGAACAGAGAAAGATCTATATTCCCCAGATTGAAGCGGTGAAGAAAGAATTAAAGGGATTAAAAGCGGTTCTCGGAATGGGACCGGGCTATACCTTTGAGGTGACGAGAGTTTTAAACGAGCTGGGAATCCAAGTGGTTTGGGCGCTGTCATGGCATTATGACAAGAAATACGAAAACGGGGATGTTCCTCCCGCCATGAGTTATCTTCTTGACAATGACATCAATTTTGAAACCAGCGTGGCGGACCAGCAGAACTTTGAGGTGATGAACATCTTAAACAAATACCGTCCTGATTTATACCTTTCCCGCCATCCCGGCTCTACGGTATGGGCTATTAAACAGGGGACGCCGGCGGTCTATGTGGCGGACGAATACATGATATTCGGATATAAGCATACGCTGGAGTTCGCTCATACGGTTTTAGATACCATACGGAACCGGAGCTTTGAACAAAATCTGGCAAAAAGAGTGAAGCTGCCTTACACGGACTGGTGGTATAAGCAGGATGTGGGAAGCTTTTTAGAGGAGGGGATTGGCTGATGGCGAAGATATTAGACAAACAGAGGTATAAATGCGCCATGAGCGCCATGCAGACTGTTCAGGCGATTGAACGGGCCATTCCGGTCCTCCATTCCGGGCCGGGCTGTGCCCAGAAGCTTTCCAATTCCTCCGGCAGCTCCGGATATTTTTCTCCCAATATCTATCCCTGTACCAGCATCAACGAAAAGGATGTTGTATTCGGAGGCGTTAAAAAGCTGGAATCAACCATCAGACATTCCCTGGATGTCATTGATGCCGATTTATATGTGGTATTGACCGGCTGTATCCCGGAGATCGTGGGCGACAACACCGAGGAAGTGGTGGAGGGGTTCCAGGATGCCGATAAACCGGTCATCTATGCCTCTACTGCAGGCTTTAAGGGAAACAACTACAAGGGCCATGAACAGGTGGTGGAGGCAATCATTGACCAGCTTTTGGAACGGTCAGATATCCGGTTGAAAAATCTGGTCAATATATGGGCCGATGTGCCTTATCAGGATGAATTCTGGCTGGGAAATTTAAGAGAGCTTGAAAATCTGGTCAGAGAGCTTGGCCTTACGCCCAATACCATATTTGGCTATCAAAGGGGATTAAGTAACGTAAAGAGAATCCCGGAAGCGGAATTTAACCTGCTGGTGTCTCCGTGGGTCGGGCTTAATAACATGAAGAGCATGGAGAAGAAGCTTGGAATCCCTTATCTTCACTATCCCACCCTCCCCATAGGGGCTTTTGAAACCAGTAAATTCCTTCGGGAAGTAGGCGGGTTCGCAGGAGTGCCGGAGGAAAAGATCGAAAGCCTTATAGCAGAGAAAGAGTCTTATTATTACTATTACATCGAACGCTATGCGGATCTGTTCCTGGAGACCAGAGTCATGTCAAAGCAGTTTACGGTTGTGTCTGATGCCCAATATGCCCTTGGCATTACAAAGTTCCTGGTCAATGACCTGGGTTTGTTTCCGGCAAAGCAGTTCATAACGGATGATACTCCAAGAGAATTCCGGAATAAGGTACGGTCCTTTTTTAAGGAGCTGAATTTTGGCATAGAAGCAGAGGTGGACTTTGAGACTGATGGCTATAAGATCCACAATGAGATCAAAGCCCATGATTATCATGGATATCCCCTGATCCTTGGAGGTTATTGGGAGAAAGAGGTTGCCAAACAGACTGATGCCCATTTCCTTAATGTATCCTGGCCGGTCAATGAAAGGCTGGTCATGAACAGCTATTATGCAGGATATGACGGTGGCCTGAAGCTGATCGAAGACATCTATTCCGTTGCCAGAACAAGATTCAATTAACAGGCAGGTTCATGGAGGGAGTGTTATGCCATATAAAATTGCAGTTGCATCTTCTGACGGTGTGAATATTGACATGAATTTTGGGGCGGCCCATGAATTTTACATCTATGAAGTGGGAGAAAGAGGGGAGTACGTCCTTTTGGAAATAAGAGAAGCCGTAAATGCAGCCGGAAAGCCTTCCTCCTGCCAGGACGGGTGCAAAGGAAGGAGCTGCGAAGGCTTACAGGAAAACCATCACGGGGTGGATTTCATAGCAGACTGCCGTTGTGTCATCTGTAAAAGGATCGGTTTCCACATTCAGAAACAGCTGGAGAAAAAGACGGTCAGTTCCTTTGATGTGGAAGGGGAAATTGAGAACACATTGGAGAAAATCACAGGCTATTTTTACCGGGTGGATCACCATCAGACACTTCGGGGGCTGGCGAATAAACCATAAAAAGAAAAGGAAAGGAAAAAATAATGAATCAATGGATAAGAAAGCTGGCTTTGGAAGCGGTTCTGACAGCATTGGGGGCGGCAATGCTGACAGGATGCGGAAAAAAGACGGCAGCAGCAGACAGCGGTGTCACAAAAGTGGTGGTAGGAACCGGCAATGCCTATGCGCCTTATTGTTATTTGGATGAGAAAGGGGAGCTTGCCGGGTATGAATATGAGGTCTTAAAGGCAGTAGATGAGCTGCTTCCCCAGTATGAATTTGAATATCAGACCTCTGATTTTGCCAATGTGCTGATTTCCCTTGATGCGGGCAAGATTGATCTTGCAGCTCATCAATACGAGTATAACAAGGAAAGAGATGAAAAATATCTGTTTGGAAAAGAACCGTATACCACCTATGTGACCTATCTGGCCGTAGCAGGTGACCGTACGGATATCCAGTCCCTGAATGATCTTAATGGCCGGAAGGTAAAAAGCTCCACCGGGTCCAATTCCGTGTACATCCTGGAAAATTATAATAAAGACCATCCGGATAATCCCATAAAGATTGATTATGTGAACAATTCAACCGATGAAGAAACTGTAACAGGACTTGTAAACGGAGTCTGGGCTGCCACCATCCTGACAAAGCGGGATGCGGAAAAGTTGAATAAAAACTATGGAGACGGCAGGGAAGTCATAAAGGTGACGGGAGAGCCAATCCAGTCCTCTTCCACGTATTTTTTATTTGCAAAAGGCAATACCAGACTGCAGGAGGCAGTGGATGGAGCGGTAAAACAATTAAGGGAAAGCGGAAGGCTTGCACAGATATCAAAGGATGTAATCGGCGGGAATTATACGGAAAGCGAGTAATGGTATGAATAAACTGTTTGGCTGGGAGCGGTTCCTTGAAAATATCCCTAAAATTCTTCCGTATTTATCAGTGACCCTTTGGATTGTGGTTTATGCCACAGTATTCGGAGTGATTCTTGCCGCTTTCATTGTTCTGGCAGAGCTAAAAAAGATACCGGTCTTAAATCCGTTTCTAAAGGTTTATGTCTCATTCATGAGAGGAACCCCCATGCTGGTGCAGCTGATGATGATTTATTACGGGGTACCGGCCCTTATTGATCCTGTTTTTGGCACCAACTTAAACCGGGGATGGAGTGCGGTGACTTTTGCTTATATCACCTTTATCCTGAATCAGGGAGCGTTTCTTTCTGCCATATTTTACGGTGCAGTCACATCCATCCCCTATGGTCAGACAGAGGCAGGGTTAAGTGTGGGGCTTACGGAGTTTCAGACCTTTGGAAGGATCCTTCTGCCCCAGATGGTAAGGATCGCCCTGCCTCCCTTTGGCTCTGATCTGGTGGGCCTGTTCCAAAATTCCTCTCTTGTATTTCTTATCGGCGTTACCGATATTATGGGAAGGGCCAAAACCATTGGTGCGGCCACAAAACACGTACTGGAAGCCTATGTGTTTGTGGTAATGATCTATATTGTTATTAGTTTAACGGTCCGGCTTCTTTTTTATTACCTGAATATAAAACTGGAGTATGGAAGAGAAAGGACAGGGACTGGAAAAGAGGAAAAAGGATGAATTTCAATGCAGCTCATTTTTATGAAAGCTTTCTATACGGAATCAGGTATTTTCCCAATACCCTGAGGCTTGTGTTCATTCCATTAGCCATAGGCCTGGCTCTTGGAACGGTAACCGCGCTGGTCAGGGTCTATAAGGTGCCTGTTCTTAATAAGTTTCTTGGGGTATTTGTTACGGTGTATCAGGGAGTTCCCATTGTGGTGGCTTTGATGATATATAACCTGATTTTCATGCTCAAATTCAATGATATGGCAAGTTTTTTACATATTAAAAAAAATGCAGCTGACGTGGATAATATCTGGGTAGGCATTTTTGCCCTCAGTCTTACTGCGATCTGCTCCATATCAGAGGCGGTCCGGGGTGCGCTGTTATCCATTGACAAGGGACAGGATGAAGCCGGGTATTCCATAGGACTTACAAAAGTCCAGACTATCAGGAGGATCATCATCCCCCAGATGATACCGGCGGCGATCCCGACCCTGATCAATCATGTGGTCGGTCTGATCAAGGCATCATCCGTTGTCATGGCCATTGGAATCGTGGAAATTGTGGCAGGAGCCACCATTCCAAGCTCCCGGACCTATTCATTTTTTGAAGGGTATGTGGCGGCCGCAGTCATATACTGGGCATTTACCATTGTGATCGAATGCCTGGCAAAGGTTTTAAGACGCCATACAGGTAAGTTCAGGAGGAATCCCTATGATTGAAGTAAAGCATGTTAAAAAGACCTTTGGAAAGCAGCAGGTCCTAAAGGATGTATCTGTGGAGGTAGAGGATGGCCAGGTGGTCGTGCTCCTGGGTCCCAGCGGATCGGGAAAAACCACATTGCTGCGGTGTATTAATTTCCTGGAAAATGCGGACAGCGGCCAGCTTGCTATCGGGGATACCCGCGTGGACCTAAAAAAGGCGACCCAAAAGCAAATTCTGGAGATAAGAAGAAAAACAGCTTTTGTTTTTCAGAATTATAATCTTTTTGCCAATAAAACGGCATTGGAAAATGTGATGGAAGGCCTTGTTACAGCAAGGCGCGTTCCAAGGGAGGAAGCGAGAAAACGGGGAGAAGAAGCCCTTGACTGGGTGGGGTTACGGGAGAAGTATCATTGCTATCCTTCCCAGCTTTCCGGCGGACAGCAGCAGCGGGTCGGCATTGCCAGAGCCTTTGTCTTAAATCCGGAAGTGATTTTATTCGATGAACCAACCTCCGCCCTGGATCCGGAGCTGGTGGGGGAAACCCTTGATATCATTAAGAAGGTGGCGGGAAGAGGAATTACCATGATTGTGGTAACGCATGAAATGTCCTTTGCCCAGGATGTAGCAAATAAAGTGATCTTTATGGATGAAGGGGTTGTTGTGGAGGAGGGAAGACCGGAACAGATTTTTTCAAATCCAAAAGAGGAGAGAACCAGACAATTTTTATCCAGGATCATTTCCTTGGAGTCCAACTATTTTATATAGGGGATTGAGATGACTTTCAGAAAAAGCTGAATTGAAAAAGTAAATTCCAGTGCAGGACTAAATTCCACTGCCCTTTAAAAGTTGTCATAAATGGTAGAGGTTTTTGCGCACTATTCTAAGATTTCTGTTATAATTAAGCT
>JAISYJ010000020.1:0-5294 GCA_031270005.1 Hungatella sp.
CCGTGCTCTGTAGTATATTGCTATTCCATAACAAGATTTTAAATCAAAAAGAGGAGGGGCACAACAACTTTTTTCATGACTTGTTTGTGCCTTGAGCGAAGCGAAAGGAATGACAAAAAGTATGAAAAAAAGATTTGGAAGCCAAGAGGATTCCAGCGATCAAGGACCGGTAAATATCGAAAAAGTTCCAAAAGAAAAGCAGAAAAAGGTAATTTTAAAGGGCATCTATCTTATATTAGGAGTGGTACTGGCTGTTTTCTTTTTTTTTCAACAGCTTTTATACGTTGACGGAGGATAAGGTTGCGGTAGTATGTACATTCGGTAAGCCTGCCAGTGTAACAAAGACGGGGCCTCATTTTAAGATTCCATTGGTACAAACAGTTTACAAGATGTCAAAAGAAATCAAAGGCATGAGGATCGGCTATAACGAAAATAATGAATCAACCGTTAGTGAATCCGAAATGATCACGAAAGATTTTAATTTTGTTAATGTTGATTTCTATGTAGAATATCAGGTTGTAGATCCGGCCAGAGCGTATATTTACCGTGACAATGCTGTGGATATCTTAGAAAATCTTTCCCAGTCTTATATCAGAGATACAGTAGGTGTTTATAGTGTAGATGAGGTGATCACCACAGGAAAAGCTGAAATCCAGGCAAAAGTAAAGCAGCTTCTTTCTGAACGATTGGAAAGAGAAGATATTGGTATCGGTATTAATAACGTAACCATACAGGACTCAGAACCGCCTACAGTAGAAGTCAGCAATGCATTTAAGGCAGTAGAAGATGCAAAACAGAGTATGGATACGAAAATTAATGAAGCGAAAAAGTATCAGTCCGAGCAGCTCCCGGCAGCAAATGCCAGAGCAGATAAGGCAAAAAAGGATGCGGAAGCCTATAAGCAGCAAAGAATTAGTGAAGCAGAAGGTCAGGTATCAAGATTTAACGATATGTATGAGGAATACATAAAGTACCCGCTGATCACAAAAAAGAGAATGTTTTACGAGACCATGGAAAGTATTCTGCCGTCGCTAAAGGTTATCATCGATGGATCTGATGGGACACAGACAATGCTTCCTTTAGAACCCTTTGTAAGTAGTGAGAAAGGAGAACAATAACAATGATTAAGAAAATAAAATATGCGGTTATTATTTTACTTTTATTTTTTATAGGTTTAAATTCACTTGTTATCACAACGGCAAACGAATACACATTAGTCAAGCAGTTCGGTAAGGTCATGCGTGTGGAAAATACCGCTGGTCCGTCTTTTAAGATTCCTATGATTCAAAGTATACAAAAGATTCCAAGAAAAAAATGATCTACGACCTCATTCCAAGTGATGTTACGACCAAAGATAAAAAAGTAATGAATGTTGACTCGTTCGTAATATGGGAAATCACAGATCCGGTTAAATACTTATCTTCCTTAAATGCAAGCATTGAAAAGGCTGAGGTAAGGCTTGACAATGTTGTATATAATTCCATCAAAACTGTTATGTCAGCAACCAGCCAGGAAGAAATTATTTCAGGCAGGTCTGGAGAACTTGCAGAGGCAATTACAAATAATATAGGAACATCAATGGATTCTTATGGAATTCGGATCCTTGCTGTAGAAACAAAAAAGCTTGATCTGCCGGATTCCAATAAAGAGTCTGTATACCAACGTATGATCTCTGAAAGAAATAATATTGCAGCTCAGTATACAGCAGATGGAGATTATCAGTCATCTCTAATCCGTAACGAAACGGATAGGACAGTAAAAGAGACTGTAGCAAAAGCAGAAGCAGAGGCTGAAATGATTAAGGCAGAAGGCGAAGCTCAGTATATGCAGATTCTTAGTAATGCTTATAATGACGAGTCCAAAGCGGATTTTTATAACTACGTCCGTTCTCTGGACGCCCTAAAGTCTTCATTAAAAGGTACGAATAAAACAATTATCTTGAATAAAAACAGTGAACTCGCAAGAATTTTGTCCGGAAATTAAAAGGTCCATATCCAAAAGGTCACTGTCTCAATAGGCGCTATACAATGTTCCGAATTTCAAAAAAGGTTTATAAGCTCTAAGGGCTTATAAACCTTTTTTGTAGTTTCATGTTCTGGTAATACAGGCCTGACAAACCGTTTAGTAATTGAAATCAGATAAGCATATTTTTTCTTTGGGGCCATTGGCTCCTTATTCTATAAAATTCTCGTATTTTTATGCTGCATTTCAGATTTGGCATTATCAGATGGCGCCAAATGCCATTTTGTTTTCATTGAAAAGAAGGTGATAACGCCCCTATAATTTAGATAGAAAGTTAACACAGGAGGGCAAGAAAGGTGTTTGGCTACGGAAAAAAGAATGAAAAGAAGAATACAGAGCTTCTGGAAATTGGGAATATCCGTTTGAATTGCAGACCAGAAAAAAAGGAGGCTGTAATAAGGGAGGTAGGGCAGCTGCTTTATAAGTGCGGCTGTGTGGAAGAATCCTACATAGAAGCCATGCTTAAACGGGAACTGTCGTTTTCCACCAATATCGGCAATGGAATTGCACTTCCCCATGGCATAGAGGCCGCTAAAAAATCCGTTAAGCGCTCCGGCATTGCAGTTATGGTATTCCCTGAGGGAACAGACTGGGGAGGAGAAAAGGTAAAGCTGGTCATAGGGATTGCAGGGGCAGGAGAGGAGCATTTGGAAATACTCTCAATCATCGCAGAATGTCTGGCTGATCCGGCTGATGTGGACCGGATTACAAGGTGCAGTGCAGAAGAAATCCTTACCATGTTTACAGGAAAGAGGTGTCCGCAATGATTATTACAGTCACTATGAACCCTGCTATTGATAAAACAGTAGATATTGACCGGTTTGAACGGGGGGATTTAAACAGAATAAAACGTGTGGAGCTGGATGCAGGAGGCAAAGGCATCAACGTTTCCAAGACCATCAAGGAATTGGGCGGAGAAAGCATTGCCATGGGTTTTGTGGGAGGAACCAGCGGTACCATCATCAGACAGGTGCTGGCTGACCATGGAATTCAAACAGATTTCGTGGAAGTAAAAGGGGAGATGAGAACGAATCTGAAGGTGGTGGAGGAAAATGGAGAAGTAACAGAGCTTAATGAACCCGGACCTGAGGTGTCAAAAGAGCAGCTGGAAGATCTTCTTAAAAGGCTGAATGGTTATGCAAAACCTGATACTTTATTTGTACTGGCAGGGAGTATACCGGCAGGCATACCAACGGATATATACCGGAGGATCACGGAAGAAGTTCACCGGAAAGGGGCAAAGGTCTTGTTAGATGCGGACGGCCCGCTGTTTGCTGAATCCTTAAAGGCAGTACCGGATATGTTAAAGCCTAACCGTTCAGAGCTGGAACGTTATTACCAGATGGATTACCGCGCATCTGAGCAGGAGCTGGTTTCCATGGGAGAAAAGCTGCTGGAACATGGATCAGATATGGCTGTGATTTCTCTCGGCCAGATGGGAGCATTATTTTTAACAGGGGATAAACGGTACCGGTGCCCTGGGCTTCGGGTAAAAGCACATTCAACGGTCGGAGCCGGAGATGCCCTGGTAGGGGCCATGGCTTACGGGTGGAATGAAAAGCTTCCCCTTGAAACATGCATCCGATTATGCATGGGGGCCTCGGCAGGTGCGGTTACCAGCATAGGAACCAAGCCGCCCGGCCGCAGCCTGGTAGATGAATTGATGCAGCAGGCAGAATTGTTGGAAATCCAGAAGTAAATGAAATGAATAAGGTTGGAGGATAGAAAGATGAAAACAAAAGCGGTAAGAATGTATGGCACAGATGATTTAAGGTTAGAGGAGTTTGAACTGCCACAGATTGCTGAAAATGAGGTTCTTGTAAAAATCATGAGCGACAGCATCTGCATGTCTACCTACAAACTGGTAAAACAGGGCAAAAAGCATAAAAGGGCCCCTCAAAATATAGATACCAATCCGGTGATCGTTGGCCATGAGTGCTCAGGACTGATTGTGGAAGTGGGAAAAAAGTGGCAGGATCAGTTTCAGCCGGGACAAAAGTTTTCACTGCAGCCTGCTTTAAACTATATGGGAAAACTGGATTCGCCGGGATATTCCTATGAATTCTGCGGAGGCGCCTGTACATACTGTATTATGCCAAACGAGGTCATGGAACTGGGATGCTTGCTGGAATACACGGGAGAGAGCTTTTTTGAGGCATCCTTAGGTGAACCAATGAGCTGTATCATAGGTGGATTCCATGCCAATTATCACACCAACAAAAGAAATTACGATCATGCCATGGGAACGAAAGTGGACGGAAATATCCTGATCATGGGAGGCTGCGGCCCTATGGGGCTGGGAGCAGTCAGCTATGGTCTTCAGTTTGAGAATAAGCCGAAGAGGATCGTAGTTACGGATATCAGCGATGAGCGGATCGCCAGGGCCAGGGAAGTGATTTCAGAAGAATCCGCAAAGGAGAGAGGAATCGAACTTCTTTATGTAAATACAGATAAGATGGCTGACCCTGTTTCTGATTTAATGGCTGTTACCGGTGGTCATGGCTATGATGATGTGTTTGTATATGTGCCTGTAAAAGAGGTTGCAGAGATGGGAGATAAGCTTCTGGCCTTTGACGGTTGTATGAACTTCTTTGCCGGTCCTTCGGACAGCCGGTTTAAGGCAGAAATAAATCTTTATAACTGCCACTATACAAGTACTCATATTATGGGAACCACCGGTGGTAATACGGATGATTTGATTGAGGCCAATAAGCTTTCGGCAGAAGGAGCCATAGAAGCGGCTGTTATGGTAACTCATGTGGGAGGGATCGACAGCATTGCAGAAGCAACAAAAAATCTGCCTTCCATACCTGGAGGAAAGAAGCTTGCCTATACACAATTTGATATGCCTTTGACAGCCATTGATGATTTTGAAGAACTGGGAAAAACTGATCCTCTGTTTAAAAAGCTCAGTGAATCCTGTAAGGCGCACAAGGGATTGTGGAACGGGGAAGCAGAAAAAATTCTCTTTGATCATTTCGGAATAGACCCAAAGGAATTATAAAATATAAAGAAAGATAAATGATCTTGTATGCTGTATCCTTTCACCTGTAGGAAGGATACAGCATTTTTGATTCCCAATGAGGAAATAATAGGATTAGATAAGTCAATATTTACTGGTAAAATTCGGAAATCTTGCGTAAATGCTTTAAATTGCTGAATTGAAAAAGTAAATTCCAGTGCAGGACTAAATTCCACTGCCCTTTAAAAGTTGTCATAAATGGTAGAGGTTTTTGCGCACTATTCTAAGATTTCTGTTATAATTAAGCTAA
>JAISYJ010000134.1:0-58071 GCA_031270005.1 Hungatella sp.
TGAGGTGTATGGTTTGGATAAGTCTATAAGCGAGTAAACTCATAATGGTGGTTCCCATGTTCCGGACACCCGGTTTCCGTTCCTCCGGAACAGCGGTTCCACCGCACAAGAATATTCAAAAAGCTGTGTTAAAACCTGAAACATATTGCCGAGATGAATATTTCGTTGATCGTGTACAGGAGCGCAGTATTCTTTTTTCATTTTTGGAGAGGGATAATAAGGATAATGGCGCACTTTTTTTTCTGAAGGGTGGTATGTGCCGAGGTAAAAGTATATTAATAAAAAGATTTGCCGATGATGTAAATAGAAATAGCAGGATGGGCAACTTATTAAAGAATTATCCAGAAGAAAAACAATATTCCGCTTACTACGTTCCGATAGATGGGAATAAAAATGATATATTTTTGTGTATTAGTCAAATTTTACATAATGATGATTCCTTAAATACATGTGAAAAAGTTGTTCGTTTTATTAAAAAGGCTAGCTATCGTTCCAAGGTCTTGCTTATTATTGATAATATATGTAAGGAGCAAAGCCGTGCTGCAATTGAAGCCGCACATGCACTTTTATACAAAAGTGCTTTTTTAAAGATTATTTTGGTTATAACTGTAGATACAAAAATCGAAGAGTCAGATGCTTTAATACCGCCCCTGTTTGGCGAAATGCATATCCAAGAACTTTCCCAAGTTTACAATAAACCGTTATCATCCGAAGAGCAACAGCAAATTCTTCGTATTTCTGGTGGAATACCGTCTTATGTCAGAATGCTTTTTGACACTAAAGTCTCACAAACGTCGTTTCAATTATCCAATATTGAAGATATTCAGCATGTCATTAAGAATCAATTTGAAACACTCGCTGACCAGAAAAAGATTGTTGTTTATTTATCATATTTAAACCTCTGCTATGAAGGAGGAATTCCAAAGAAAGACATATTAGATATTTCTGAATCTCCGGAAGACCATCTTTCATCAGTTTTAGATACAGCCTTAGCCCATGAATATAAGCAGCATCAAAAATCATATATTCGAATGGATAGTCTCGTAGCGGGATATTGCCGACAGTTTGGATACCCCGATGATGTTCTTAAAGATATTTATTCTTTTTATTTTAAGAAAGATACAGAAAGTGATATTGCATTAACGGCAATGCTTATGCTACATGTTCAAGAAGAACTAAATGTTCCTAAGGATATATTCAGCAAGAAATATGCACAAAACGACTATTTTTTCTTTGTAAAACTCGGGAAGTTGGATCAAGAAAACAAACTAGTATATTTAAATGAAAACAAAGAATTTAATAACGAATTTCGATACTATCATCTAAATTCATTACTACAATTGGGGCAGTATTCTCAGGCAATAGATGAATTAAAACGTTATGAAAGTTCTGAAATTTCTTTACCCTCACTTCGCAAAACTAATGACTTATTGGGGTTTGAGATGCAGTATTTAATAATTGATTTACACCATCTTAGCAATCAATTTGATTTAGCTTTAGACGAAATTGACGCTCTTTTATCTCAAAAGGAAAATATAAAAGAAGATTATATGAATAGATTTTTGTACCTTAAGGCTCACTGCATAAAACATAAGGGTGATAATTTGCCCTTAGCAGATAGCATTCTACAAAGACTGTCTGAAAAAAAGTTGACTCAAACTATGCGCGTCAAAGTGCTTTATTCACGCATGGCGATTCATTTGTTTTGGGGAAATAAAAGCTTTCCTTATGAATCTACAATACAAATGCTTCGTGACACTGCTGAAAAGAACAGTCCGGAACAAGTGCATATGCAGAGGCATATCGCAAATTACTATTGGAAGATTCAAAACAACTCTCATGAGGCATTAAATATAATTAACTTATGCTTAGAACAACTGGAGAAGACCAGATGGCGTATAATCTATGATTTTTATTTTGAAAAGGCTGAGTTAATGCGTATACAAAATGAAGAAAAAACAGCCAAACATGATATCAACGCTATTTTACATTTATACGACCAAGCGATTGACTTTGCTGAGGAAAACAAAGATATAAATCTAGCGTGTTGCTCCCGTTTAGGAAAAATCTTAACATTGTGGTCCTCCCCGCAGAATTCTTCTGCATGGCGCAAAAAACAATTTCACATTGTTGAAGATGAATATGAAAAAGTTAAAGAAGCAGACTTACTAATAAATTCAGCATATGCTACGTATGTAAAATTTCTTCTGTCTGATGAAAAGCCACTACAGGAATTTTTTATTTACTGCAAACAAAATAATTATTATGATTTAGCGAAACAGATTGATAGTCCGGGAATTTTAAAATTAACTGTTATGTAATATTTTATCTATCTTGCAAAGGACTTCTTCTTCAAAGGTATAGTAAACTTTTTTGTTTTTTGCAAGATTAGATATTCTGTTTTCAATTGATTGATTGTCGGAGTTGTTATAATAAATTGCTGTCATAATATCGGCGATTTCATCCATTTCATTATTGCCCCAACCATACCGTGTAACTTCTTGTACCCCCAAGCGAATTCCTGCATTTCGATATAATTTTTTATATCTAGCATTTAGTGTTATCCCCAATTCTTTGCATCTTTTTACATATGTTTCTAGATGCATAATTGACATAGGTAAAAACAGTTGGTGAGTTGTAGTGTATAGTCCTTTCTCGTCTTTAATGACATTAAATCCGTTTTTTTCTAATTTCTTACCAAGGTAATTAGCATTATATATAATTTTTTTACTATAAGCTTTACCATATACTTCAAGTTCCATGAGGACTAAGGCTAAGCTAAGTACATGGTGAAACTGGACATTTCGTAAATAATCTGGATTTATTTTTTTATCAAAGCTTTTTGCCAGCTCAATGTTTCTCGTCATAATAAGCCCACAGGTTGGCCCAGGTATTGTCTTATGTGTCGCCCCCATGAGAATGAATCGAGCATCATCAGGAAATTTTAGCAGAGGGTTCTCATTTGCCCCATGTGGCATCAAGCCTAATGTCTGAGTTGCATCATAAATTAGAGTACAATCCGGTGGTAAAATTAAGTTTTCTAATTTAGGTTGCCAAAGCAGATCTGAAGGACAAATAAGCATGCCATGTATTTTTTTTGTTTTTAGAATATGATTTATGGAATCATAGTCAAAATCCATCGTACAATAATCAAAAGGTAATTCTATGGTGGAAATCCCTAATCGCTTACAAATAAGAGCCATGGAGCCATGTCCTCCACTGTCTTCGGAAGAAATAAGGAGTGTATCACCTTCTTTAAATATGCTCATTAAAAGTACCATAACGGCATTAACACCTGACAATGCTCGAGGATCTGCGTATAAACTATGGTAAAGTTCCATACATTGCGTGTTAATTAGTTGATAAAATTTAAAGAGCAATTCGGCTTCCATAAAATTATTATCGGCATCAAAATCGTGAACTCCACCCATAATATATTTCTCTTGAATAAAAGAATCCAATGCAATTTTCGCAAAAGGAGATACAACATTTTCAGCTGCACACAAGGGAAGCGCAGATTTCTCTCTTTTCGCCATATCAGTACACAACAATTCAAAGATAGGTAAATATTTTGACATAAAGACCTCCATATTGAAAAGAGGATAATTACTTATTATCTTTCATTCAAATAAGGGCCGAGCATTATTATAATGCACTTGGCCTTTAGTCTCATTTCACACACATATGATTTCTTGGATGTTTTATACTCAATATATCATTTTGCTTTTTAGTGGATACATGAGTATAAATTTGTGTTGTTGTTATGGAGCTATGTCCTAAAATTTGCTGTATATAACGTATATCAACATCTTCTTCCAAAAGCAGTGTTGCAAAGGAATGTCTAAACATATGTGGGGTCAAATGTTTACAGATATTTGCTTTTTTTGTATAATTATTAATTATGATACGAACAGATTGTTCTGAAAGCCGGTTTCCTTTTCTGTTAATAAACAAATATTCTATAGAATCGTTTTGAACATTAAAAGTTGAGCGATATTCTCTGATTATTTTAAGTACTTCTGGGTTGGCAATTGTAACAATTCGTTCTTTTGCACCTTTTCCCCAGATTCGAATTTCACCGGTCCTCAAATTAATATCATCTGTCTTTAATGAACAAAGTTCCGAAACTCTCATACCACTTGCAAACAATAACTCTAATACTGCAATATTTCGCAGATGAACTTGTTTTTGGTATGCCGTAACATTTATATTTGTGGGCTCATTGTAGGCTGTTTGTAACAGATGTTCAATGACGTCAAAGGAAATCGTTTTAGGAAGAACTTTGGGCTCATGAAATTTTAAATTAATTTTAGAAAAAGGGTTCTCTTTAATAGTTTCTTCGTATTCCAACCATGTAAAAAATGCCTTAATGCTAGCTAATTTTCTTTTAACTGTTTTAGGTTTATATTCCTTATGCAAATATGTAATATAAGAAGATAGAAGGTTTTTGATACCATCATATTCAGTATGCATCATATATCTTTGAAATTGCGTAATATCAATACGGTAAGCTTTCAGGGTTTTTTCGCTTAGTTTTTTTTGATATTGACAATATTCAAGATAATGCTTGGTGAGTTGTGTATAATTTAACATTTATTATGTCCTCCTAGAATTAGTTAGAATACATTATGATGTTTTTTTCACTGAATGTCTATGAAATAAAATAGTAAAATAAAATCGATGTAGTAGCTTTTATATAATATGAAATAGAAAAATAATACATTTTGGAATAGTATATAAACAATAGATATTTAGGAAAAAGGCTTATTAATAAGATAAAGTTATATTTTAGGAGGTGTAGTGTATGGCAGAGAGATTTGTAATATTAACAAAATATATATCACAACTTACAAAAGCTGAGTACGGTAACTGGATAATTGATAAGAAAAATAAAGGAACCGTAGAAAACCCAATTCAAATGCCATTTGTTAAGTACTCAGATTTTGTCAGTACATTCATTCAAGATGTATATAGATGCATAGATGAAAATAAAGATATGGAATTAAATCGTTATGGAGAAATTTTAGAAAAGAATGGTCTTCAATGGGGAATTGAATCTATGAAAGATGCAGAGGTGTCGTCATTAGATGCTCAGTGTATCATGGCTCTCATCACAGGAGCTGTTCGCGCTGAGAGGTTCTGTGATGGAGCGTTACTGGACTTCTTTAAAAGCGGCTGTTTTGAAAAATGGTTGAATAGATTAAAGGATATAGATTCTCGGAAATAGATTTCCTGATGTTCTATTAAGTAAACATAATTATCAGTAAATGCAAGCATATGATTGATAATAAAAGCAGGTAGTGAAGTGAAAAGTGGATAAAAGGAGGTTTTACAGCATGATTCATATACTGCAAGACCTCCTTGTATCAAGTAAAATCTAAAACTTAATTTTCTTCTCCAGCAAAGCAATCCCCTGATACAAAATCGCCGATACAATACACAGGATCACAATACTCATCACCACCAGATCCATCTGGAACACCTGGCTTCCATAGATAATCAAATATCCCAGTCCTTTATTCGCCGCCAAAAATTCTCCAATAATAACACCAACCAGACAAAGCCCGATATTGACCTTTGTATTGCTGATGATGAGAGGTACAGAACCAGGAAGCAGTACCTTGAAAAGAACATCCTTTTTTGTTCCGCCCAGGGAATAGATCAGCTTGATCATGTCAGGATCCACCTGGGAGAAACCGGTATGGAGCGTCATGATGCAGCCAAAAACCGCCACGGAAATGGAAGCGACAATAATGGTCTTAATGTTGTTGCCCAGCCATACAATTAAGATGGGAGCAAGGGCGGATTTTGGAAGGCTGTTAAGCATGACAAGATAAGGCTCCAGTACTTCCGATACACTGCGGCTGGACCATAACAGAATAGCGATCAGCAGTCCAAAGACGGTGACCAGGGCAAAGCTTATGAGAGTTTCCATTACGGTTACCCCGATGTGCATAAAAATGCTTTTGTCCGCTACCATATTAAAAAAACAGATGGTCATACGGGAAGGAGAGCTGAATATGAAGTCATTGATCATGCCCAGTCTTGCACACAGCTCCCAAAGGGAAAGAAGCAGTACCAGCAGCATGGTACGCCATACCCGGACATTGCGACGGTGCAGTTTTTCCTTTTCAATAAACTCCTGTTGGGCTAAGGTGGGATGAGTCTCAATCATGATTCTGCAGCTCCTTCCATACCTGATTAAAGTAAACAGAAAATTCCGGCATGTTCCGCCGTGTCAGAGGCCGTATATAGTTATCCCCAAAGGAAACCGGTATGATGGCTTTTATTTTGCCCGGCCTGCTTGTCAGTACGATGACCCTGTCGGCAACACTGATGGCTTCAGAAAGGTCATGTGTAATAAGAATCGCAGTTTTATGAGTACTTTTTATAATGGAACTGATATCATCACAGACGGATAGCCTGGTCTGATAGTCCAATGCGGAAAATGGTTCGTCTAATAAAAGAAGGTCCGGATCCAGGGCCAGGGTGCGGACCAATGCGGCACGCTGCCGCATGCCTCCGGACAGTTCAGACGGCTTTGCCTGCTCAAAGCTTCCAAGGCCATAAGTATGGAGCATCTGATGCAGCTTTTCTTTGGAGCTTTTATTTCGCTTTTTCTGAATTTCCAGCCCCAGTTCGGCATTTCCCATAATGGTACGCCATTCAAAAAGGTGATCCCGCTGCAGCATGTAACCGATATTGACGCCGGATCTTGCCTGGGAGACGCCGTCAATTAAGATTTCTCCTTCGTCTGGAACTAATAATCCGCTAAGAAGAGATAGAAGGGTTGATTTCCCGCAGCCGGATGGACCGACAATTGCAAGGAATTCCCCGTTATCTGCAGTAAAAGATATATTGGAAAGGGCTAGTGTCTCACCCTCAAGGGAATGATAGGAGTAACTGATCCCGCGAACTTCCAGTTTTGGCTTCATGGGTCCTCCTTATATGACAGATTTGATCTGATATAGTGTTATGATATGTACAAAAAAAAGGAGTGTGAAGGACTATGCCTTCCCAGCCTTAATACAAAATGCCGGATTGCAGTTTTTTTCTTTCACAGCCTGATTTTAGATCCGGTTACAGGGAGGGCTGATTAAAATGGTGGAATATATGGCTGAAATACTGGAAAAATAAGAAAAAACCCTTGCAATGGGGAATAAACGGTGTTATACTGTCTAAGATAACATGACAGTTAAAATGATAAAGAGTGGGCGAAAGTCCACTCTTTAAATTTGTTTGGAAAGGTGGGAGAGAGATGGCGAGGAGAGAAGAGTACGAGGCAAAGACAGAAAGCTTTTTGCTGCCCCTTATGGAAGAAAACAATTATGAACTGGTTGATGTAGAGTACGTAAAGGAGGCAGGAAACTGGTACCTGCGGGCCTATATAGATAAAGAAGGCGGAATTACGGTGGATGATTGTGAAACCATAAGCCGAAGACTGGGAGATTGGCTGGATGAAAAGGATTTTATTGCAGACAGCTATATTTTAGAGGTCAGCTCTCCAGGGCTTGGAAGACCGCTTAAAAAAGATAAGGATTTTAAGAGAAGTATCGGAAAAAACGTGGATATTAAGTTATATAAGCCATTAAACAAACAAAAGGATTTTACAGGAACGCTTACATCCTATGACAGGGAAACAGTGACCATTACCCAGGAAGACGGAATAGAGCTTGTGTTGAACCGCCCGGAAATCGCTTTGATCCGGCTGGCATTTGATTTCTAAACAGTAAGAGATATTAGGAGGATAAAAAAATGAATAAGGAACTGTTAGAAGCACTGAATATTCTGGAGAAGGAGAATAATATCAGCAAGGACACCCTGTTAGAGGCAATTGAGAATTCTCTTCTTACGGCGTGCAAGAACCATTTCGGAAAAGCGGATAATGTCAAGGTCAGCATCAATCGTGAAACCTGTGATTTTAATGTATTTGCAGAAAAAGAAGTGGTGGAAACAGTTGAAGATCCCCTGCTGCAGATCAGCCTGGCAGATGCAAAGATGGCAGATCCTAAGTACGATATCGGCGATGTGATCCATTGCCAGATTGACTCTAAAAAGTTTGGACGAATTGCCACACAGAATGCAAAGAATGTGATTCTGCAAAAGATTCGTGAGGAAGGCAGAAAATCTCTTTTTAACGACTGGTACTGCCAGGAGAGGGAAGTTGTCACAGGAATTGTGCAGAGATATTTAGGCAGGAATGTAAGCATTAATTTAGGTAAGGTGGATGCCATCCTGAATGAAACAGAAATGGTAAAAGGGGAAGTTTTTAAGCCTACAGAGAGAATCAAGGTGTTCGTTCTGGAAGTAAAGGACACTCCAAAGGGCCCAAGGATTTCCGTATCCAGAACCCATCCGGATCTTGTAAAGCGCCTGTTTGAATCCGAGGTCGCAGAAGTAAAGGACGGAACTGTGGAGATCAAGGCAATTGCAAGGGAAGCAGGATCAAGGACAAAAATTGCTGTTAAATCCAATGATGCAAATGTGGACCCGGTTGGTGCATGCGTAGGCTTAAATGGTGCAAGGGTCAATTCCATAGTGAATGAGTTAAGAGGAGAGAAAATCGATATCATTAACTGGGATGAGAACCCGGCCTACTTAATTGAAAACGCATTAAGCCCGGCAAAGGTTATCTGTGTTGTTGCAGATGAAGAATCAAAGGAAGCACAGGTGATTGTTCCGGATTACCAGTTATCACTGGCCATCGGTAAGGAAGGACAAAACGCAAGGCTTGCAGCCCGGCTTACCGGATATAAGATTGACATTAAAAGTGAGACACAGGCAAGAGAGCTCGGTCTGTTTGAAGAACTGGGGCTTGAATATCAGGAAGCAGGAGCCGGATATGAAAGCTATGAAAATGAATACCATGACGGCGGAAACAGCGAAACGCAGGACTACCAGGAAGAGTATCAGGACGGCTACCAGGAATAAGACCCGGCTGGTGATTACCAGAATAAAAAACAGGAAGTGATGGAAACGTGAGTACAAAGAAATTACCGCTCAGACAGTGCATCGGCTGTGGTGAGATGAAAAATAAAAAAGAAATGATTCGTGTTCTGAAAACCTCAGAGGATGAGATTCTTCTTGATGCAACCGGACGTAAAAACGGACGGGGAGCTTACCTCTGTCCTTCTATGGAATGTTTTAAGAAGGCAGTAAAAAACAAAGGGCTTGAGCGTTCCTTCAAGATGGCGATTCCAAAAGAAGTATACGAAGCATTGGAAAAGGAGATGGAGCAGTTTGAATGACAGACAAAAGATCCTTAATCTGATTGGTCTGGCCACAAAAGCAGGAAAGACTGTAAGCGGAGAATTCATGACAGAAAAGTCCGTAAAAACCGGGAAAGCATCATTAGTAATTATTTCAGGGGAAGCCTCGGAGAATACTAAAAAGATGTTTACCAATATGTGTACTTACTATAACGTTCCAATCTACTTTTTTGGGGGAAAAGATGAACTGGGCCACGCTATGGGTAAGGAGATGAGAGCATCTTTAGCTATCGTGGATCATGGGTTTGCAAAGGCAGTCGTGAAACTGATGAATACAAAGGTCGGCAGTGAGTGTTCACATCTGCCGGTATGTGCTGCAGAGCGCGCACAGAATGGAGGAAAGCATGAGAGTATATGATCTGGCAAAAGAACTGGGAAAAGACAGTAGTAAGGAAATACTGGATATCTTGGAAAAACATAATATAAATTTAAAGAGTTCTTCCAACGTTACGGATGAGCAGGCGGCAATCGTGAAAAAGGAAGTGGGCGGACGCAATCGGGGGACTTCATCGGCTCAATCCAATGCACCGGCTGGGGAGGATTCCGATGCGCCGAAGAAAAAGATCGCGGCGGTATTCAGACCGCAGAACGCGCAGATGAATCCTCAGGGACAGCATTCCCAGTCCCAGAAGGGAAGATCTTACCAGTCTGAAAGGCAGGGCGGGGAGCAAAGAAACCGTCAGGTAACAGAGCAGTCTTTATCAGGAACTACTGAACATTCAAGAGAACAGAATACAGGAAGCCGGGAAGGCGGAAGACCCCAGGGAGGCTATCAGGGAAACCGTGAAGGAAGACCCCAGGGAGGCTACCAGGGAAACCGTGAAGGAAGACCCCAGGGAGGCTACCAGGGAAACCGTGATGGAAGACCGCAGGGCCAGGGAGGCTACCAGGGAAACCGTGATGGAAGACCGCAGGGCCAGGGAGGCTACCAGGGTAATCGTGATGGAAGACCGCAGGGCCAGGGAGGCTATCAGGGAAACCGCGACGGAAGACCGCAGGGCCAGGGAGGCTACCAGGGAAACCGCGATGGAAGACCGCAGGGCCAGGGAGGCTACCAGGGTAATCGCGATGGAAGACCGCAGGGCCAGGGAGGCTACCAGGGTAATCGTGACGGAAGACCCCAGGGAGGCTACCAGGGAAACCGTGACGGAAGACCACAGGGCCAGGGAGGCTACCAGGGTAATCGTGACGGAAGATCAGGTTACCAGGGAAACCGCGATGGAAGACCACAAGGCCAGGGAGGCTACCAGGGAAACCGTGATGGAAGACCACAGGGCCAGGGAGGTTACCAGGGCAACCGTGACGGAAGACCACAGGGCCAGGGAGGCTATCAGGGAAACCGTGACGGAAGACCACAGGGACCACGTACAGGCAGAGATGGCGCTGGGAAGACAGGTTCCTTTGATACTCCTATCCAGGCAAAGCCTACCAGCAATAGGGCTACAAAGAACGCCTATAAAAATGGCAGATTTGATAAAAGAGATAAAGATGATGAGGCTAAGAAAAGAGCACAGGGCAAGGGTGGAAAGCCATTAAAAACTCCGGTTCAGCCTCCAGTGCATGCAGAGCCTAAGGTAGAAGAGATAAAGACCATAACGATTCCGGAGGTTATGACCATTAAGGAACTGGCTGAGAAGATGAAGCTTCAGCCATCCGCCATTGTAAAGAAGCTGTTTTTACAAGGTAAGATCGTAACGCTTAATACGGAAATCGATTTTGATCAGGCAGAAGAGATCGCCATGGGATATGATGTTCTCTGCGAGAAGGAAATAAAAATAGATGTTATTGAGGAACTGCTGAAAGAGGAAGAGGAAAATGAGACAGATAAGGTTACCAGACCGCCGGTAGTCTGCGTTATGGGCCATGTTGACCATGGTAAAACCTCCCTTCTTGATGCCATCCGCCAGAGCAATGTAACCTCCAGAGAGGCAGGCGGAATCACACAGCATATTGGTGCTTATACGGTTGAAGTAAAAGGAGAGAAGATCACATTTTTGGATACTCCCGGACACGAAGCCTTTACTGCCATGCGTATGAGAGGCGCTCAGTCAACGGATATCGCAATTCTTGTAGTAGCAGCTGATGACGGCGTGATGCCTCAGACTGTAGAGGCAATCAACCATGCCAAGGCAGCCGAAGTGGAGATCATTGTTGCCATTAATAAGATTGATAAGCCAAGTGCCAATGTTGACCGGGTAAAGCAGGAATTATCTGAATATGAACTGATTCCTGAAGATTGGGGCGGAAGCACCGTATTTGTTCCGGTTTCAGCTCATACCAAGGAAGGCATCAAGGAACTTCTGGAAATGATTCTTCTCACCGCAGAAGTAAAGGAATTAAAGGCTAACCCGGACCGCCGGGCAAGAGGTCTTATTATTGAGGCTGAGCTTGACAAGGGCAAGGGACCGGTTGCTACCGTACTGGTACAGAAGGGAACTCTTCATGTGGGCGATACGGTTGCCGCAGGCTCCTGTTACGGAAAAGTCCGTGCCATGATGGATGACAAGGGCCGCAGAGTAAAAGAAGCAGGTCCATCCACTCCGGTTGAGATTTTAGGACTTAACGATGTTCCGAATGCAGGCGAAGTTCTGGTTGGAACTGAAAATGAGAAAGAAGCAAGAAGCTTTGCTGAGACATTTATTTCCGAAGGTAAGAATAAATTACTGGAAGATACAAAAGCTAAGTTATCACTGGATGATTTATTCAGCCAGATCAAGGCTGGTAACATCAAAGAGCTTCCGCTCATCGTAAAGGCGGATGTACAGGGTTCCGTGGAAGCGGTAAAGCAGAGCCTTGTGAAGCTGTCTAACGAAGAGGTTATGATAAAGGTAATCCACGGAGGCGTAGGTGCAATTAATGAGTCTGACGTTTCTCTGGCTTCCGCTTCTAATGCGATCATCATCGGCTTTAACGTAAGACCGGATGTGACTGCAAAATCCATAGCGGACCGGGAAAAAGTGGATATGAGACTTTACAAGGTAATCTATCAGGCCATTGAGGATATAGAGGCAGCTATGAAGGGCATGCTTGATCCTGTGTTCGAAGAGAAGATTATCGGCCACGCAACCGTGCGCCAGACCTTTAAGGCTTCCGGCGTAGGTACCATTGCAGGTTCCTACGTAATGGATGGGAAATTCCAGAGAGGCTGCAGCGTCCGCATCACACGTGACGGTAATAAGATCTACGAAGGCCCTCTGGCTTCCTTAAAGAGGTTTAAGGATGATGTGAAGGAAGTTGCAACAGGTTACGAGTGCGGCCTTGTATTTGAGAAGTTTAATGATATCCAGGAAGACGATATGATCGAAGCATATGCCATGGTAGAGGTTCCCCGCTAGGAACCTGTATCCTGGAATTTTGAAAAGATGAGCCCGTAACTGCGGGCTGGTCTTTTTGAAAATGCGGACAAAAAGCGAAAGGAATAACATGCGTAAAAACAGTATAAAGAATACAAGAATCAACATGGAGGTCCAGAGGGAATTAAGCGAGATTATCCGTCTGGAAATCAAAGACCCAAGAATCCATCCCATGACTACCGTGGTTGACGTCCAGGTTACTCCGGATTTAAAATACTGCAAGGCATACATCAGTATTCTGGGAGATGAGGAGGCCGGAAAGGCTACCATTGAAGGATTAAAGAGTGCAGAAGGCTATATCCGCCGTGAATTGGCAAGGAGAGTGAACCTTCGCAACACGCCGGAGATCAAGTTTATTCTGGACCAGTCCATTGAGTATGGAGTAAATATGTCCAAATTGATAGACGAGGTAACAAAAGATATCAGAGATTAGGGAGGTGCCCTTGTGAGTTTTTTTGACACAGTGCTTGAAGATGTAAAAACGGTAGCAATTATCGGTCATGTCCGTCCGGATGGAGACTGTGTTGGTTCCTGTCTGGCGGCTTACAACTACCTGGAGGAGAATCATCCGGAAGTGGAGGCTGTGGTTTATCTTGAGACCCCTCCTTCAAAGTTTGATTATCTTAAGAATTTTGGCCGCATTGTCAGCGACTTTTCAAAGGATAAGGAATATGATCTCTGTGTTTGCCTGGACTGCAGCGATACGCTCCGGTTCGGAGAGGCATTAAAGTTCTTCACTGCCGCCAAAAAGAGTCTCTGTGTGGATCACCACGTTACCAATTTAAGATACGCAGAAGAGAATATAGTACAGGATGATGCCAGTTCCACCTGTGAGGTGCTCTACGGCCTTTTGGATGAAAATAAGATATCCAGGGAAGTCGCGGAATGCATTTATACCGGCATCATCCATGATACCGGAGTGTTTAAATATGACTGCACCTCCAAAAAGACCATGGAGATTGCAGGAAAGCTGATGGAAAAGGGCATCGACTTTTCAAAGATCATCGATGACAGCTTTTACCGGAAGACCTATATCCAGAACCAGATTCTTGGCAGGGCTTTATTAGAGAGCATAACCTTTCATGGCGGCCGGTGTATTTTCAGCGCCGTAAGCAAAAAGGATATGGATTTTTACGGTGTTACCGGTGCAGATATGGATGGAATCATTGATCAGCTTCGAATCACAGAGGGTGTGGAATGCGCCATATTCATGTATGAGGTCTCGTGCAGGGAGTATAAAGTGAGCCTGCGCTCCACCACGGATCTTGACGTGAGCAAAATTGCCGTTTATTTCGGCGGCGGCGGCCATAAAAAAGCGGCCGGCTGTACCATGGCAGGAAGCGTTCATGACGTGATCAACAATCTGTCGAACCAGATTGCAAAACAGCTTAACTAGGAGACAGGAGCTATGGCAGACGGCATTATTAATGTATACAAGGAAAAAGGATTTACCTCTCATGACGTTGTGGCGAAAATGAGAGGTATTTTAAAGCAGAAAAAGATAGGACATACAGGAACCCTGGACCCAATGGCAGAAGGAGTGCTGCCCGTATGCCTGGGAAAGGCGACCAAGCTTTGCGATATGCTGACGGATAAGACCAAAACTTATGAGGCAGTCCTGCTTCTGGGCAGGGAAACGGATACCCAGGACACTACGGGAGAAGTTCTGGCGGAATATCCGGTCAATATAGATGAAGCTCAGGTGAAGGAAGCAGTACTAAGCTTTCTGGGCCATTACGATCAGATACCACCCATGTATTCCGCTTTAAAGGTGGATGGAAAAAAGCTTTATGAGCTGGCCAGAGCCGGAAAAGAAGTGGAGCGGAAAGCCCGGCCTGTGGAAATACTGGAGATCAGTGTAGACCGGATCGAGCTTCCCAGGGTAGCCATGACCGTAACCTGTTCCAAGGGAACCTATATCCGGACCCTTTGTTATGACATCGGAAGAAAGCTTGGCTGCGGGGGCTGCATGGAATCCCTTCTCCGCACCCAGGTTTCCGGGTTTTGCTTAAAGGACAGCCTGACCCTGGCCAGGATCGAGGAGCTTCGGGATGAGGGAACCCTGGAAGAACACATCCTTGCTGTGGACAAGGTGTTTTCAGAATATCCGGCTCTTAAAATGAAGCCGGATTTTGATAAGCTGGTCCACAATGGAAACCCATTTTACAGAAACCAGGCTGAGGGAGATTCCTGGTTTCCTGACGGGCCTGTAAGAGTATATGACAGCAGAAACCAGTTCATCGGTGTTTACGGACCTGACAGAGAGAAGAAGCTTCTTAAGCCTCAAAAGGTATTTCTGGGAGGAACGCCTTAAGGGATCCTATATGCCCAGAAAACAGGGCAGGAGAGAGGAAATGAATCATGGAATATATAGCCGGAACCAGAGAATTTCAGATTGAAGAGCCTGCAGTTGTAACTCTGGGGAAATTTGACGGACGCCACAGAGGCCACCAGAAGCTGTTAAAGCGGATGGGAGAGATAAAGGAAGAAAAAGGGTATAAGACGGCTGTCCTTACCTTTGACATGTCCCCCAATGCACTTATGACAGGAAGCCCCCAGAAGGTCATTACTACCAATCTGGAGAGAAAAAACAATCTGGAAAAGATCGGTATCGATTATCTAGTGGAGTATCCCTTTACAGAGGAAACCTCCCATATGGAGCCGGAGGAATTCGTAAAGCGTGTTCTGGCAGGCCAGATGAACGCCAGGATCATCGTAGTTGGCACGGATTGTTCCTTTGGCTATAAGGGAGCAGGAAATGCGGACAGCCTTTTCCGGTGGAAAGACCGGTACGGATATGAACTGATCGTTATTCCAAAAGAGCAGGATGAGCAACGGGATATCAGCAGTACCTACGTCAGGGAACAGCTGGATGCCGGAAATATGGAAAAGGCCAACGAGCTTTTGGGAGAGCCATATGCCATACATGGAACCGTAGTTCACGGTAACCATATCGGAGGGGCTGTTCTGGGATTCCCCACAGCAAATATTATGCCCCCGCCGGAGAAACACCTTCCTTTATTCGGCGTGTATGTGTCCAAAGTATATGTTGACGGTACTTATTATGGAGGTATTACTAATATCGGAAAAAAGCCCACGGTGGAGGGAATTTCCCCTGTTGGAGCAGAAACATTTATTTATGGTATAAATGATGATATTTATGGAAAGACTATAGAAGTACAGCTTTTGCATTTCATCCGTCCTGAACGGAAATTTGAAGGGCTGGAACAATTAAAGGCACAGATCGGAAAGGATAGAGAATACGGGATGCGGTATTTAAAAGCCCTTTCTGATCAGCAAATCACTCATTTGTAAAAGGAAAGGCCAAAACTTGCGAAGGAAAGTGCATATGACTGACAAAGCATGGAAGGTACTAGGCTTTGCTATTGCATGCGGCAGCGCCGTATGGATAGGAACAGCAGATGTACAGGCCGCAAAATCAGAGCCTTCTGTCAAGACCGGTTCGCCAGTAGCAGGCATTTCGGTCTATATGGATCAATATCAGGAATCCATGAAACAGGGAGGAGCGGAAACGCCGGCCGGTCTTACGCAGGAAAAAGTGAGGTATGGAACCTTCAACTCAATATTTCAGAATCTTGGAGTGAGTGTGGTGGAGGATTCCTTGAACATCAGGAAAGAACCAAAGAATGATGCGGAAATCGTGGGGAAATTAAAAAACCATGCCGGCAGCAGTGTGCTGTCAGAAGAAAATGGCTGGTATAAAATAAAGTCAGGGCAGATAACCGGTTATGTATACGGAAAATATCTGACCACTGGACAGGAAGCCAGAGCAATTGCCTACTATGACATGAAGCTGATGCTCCGGGTAGACACCGAAACCCTTCGGGTCCGCAGCAAACCGAATACGGATTCTGAAGTACTGGGCAGGATTCACGAGGGTGAAACCTATCCTTTTATCTCCAACAAAGGGGGATGGGCAACAATCCAGTATAAGGGTCAGACAGCTTATGCCTATATACCGGAAAATGCCACGGTCGCATATACCATACCTGAAGCGGAAAAATGCAGTGACCTCCGCAATCAAGTTGTAAATTATGCGGTCGGATTTGTAGGAAACCCATACCGGTGGGGCGGCACCAATCCCAATACAGGGGCGGACTGCTCCGGTTTTATCCAGTATGTAATGGAACATGCCGCGGGGGTCCATTTAGACCGTACCTCCAGGCAGCAGGCCGAAGAGGGAGAAGTCATACCTGCTTCCAGCATGGAGCCTGGCGACTTGCTGTTCTATGCAAGCGGAAGGCAAATCGACCATGTGGCCATGTATATTGGAAAGGGAAAGATCGTCCAT
Source organism: Hungatella sp. (assembly GCA_031270005.1). Classification (GTDB taxonomy): domain Bacteria; phylum Bacillota; class Clostridia; order Lachnospirales; family Lachnospiraceae; genus Lacrimispora. The sequence goes on from JAISYJ010000134.1 coordinate 16,935, forward strand.
GCGGCAAACCGCAGGAGCGGGATCAAAATCTCCTCCTGGAATTACAGGAAGCCGGTCACCATACGACGGGTGATCCAGTGAAAATGATAAGTAAAACAAATGAAAAGGCTGCAGACTGACGCCCCATAAGAAAGGGGCCGCCAGTCTGCAGCCTTTATTTTAATCTTTCTTTTTTCCAAGATAAGCCGCTTTTACCGACTCATCGGCCAACAGCTTTTTCCCGGACCCTGTCATGGTGATGCGCCCGGTTTCCAGCACATAGCCGTTATCAGCCGTATGAAGGGCCATATTGGCGTTCTGTTCAATGAGAAGCACGGTCACACCTTTTTTGTTGATCTCCCGGATAATGGAGAAAATATCCTTTACAATCAGCGGAGCAAGCCCCAGTGAGGGTTCATCCATCATTAGGATTTTTGGATGGCTCATAAGGGCTCTGGCAACTGCCAGCATCTGCTGTTCCCCTCCTGAAAGGGTACCGGCAAGCTGCCAGCTCCTCTCTTTCAGCCTGGGAAATAAATCATAGACCCAGTTAATATCGTCCCTAAGATCGTCATTTCTTAAGTAGGCTCCGATCTTGATATTTTCAATAACAGTCATATCCGGAAACACATGGCGCCCTTCCGGTACCAGGGCAATTCCCTTAGATATAATATCCGGCGTATCTTTGCCGATCAATTCTTCCCCATCCAGGGTGATGCTGCTTCCGGCAGACGGTTTCACCAGCCCTACTATGGACTTTAAAGTCGTACTTTTTCCGGCTCCATTGGCCCCAATAAGGGTCACAATGCTCTTATCCGGCACTTCAAAGGAAATTCCCTTAACGGCTTCGATTCCTCCGTAATTCACTCGCAAGTTATCAATCTTCAGCATCGTCGCTCACCCCCAGATATGCTTCAATTACCCGTTCATTGTTCTGGATCTCCTCCGGTGTTCCCTGTGCGATCAGCTTGCCGAAATCCAGAACATAGATGCGGTCCGAAATCTGCATGACAAGATCCATATGGTGCTCGATCATGAAAACGGTAAGATGGTAGGAATCCCGGATCTTTTTGATAAAATCTGTTAAATTCTGGGTTTCCTGTGGATTCATGCCTGCAGCCGGCTCATCAAGAAGCAGAAATTTTGGTTCCGTTGCAAGGGCCCTGGCGATTTCCAGGCGCCTCTGTAAGCCGTAGGGAAGGGAGGAAGCAATCTCATCCTTTAAATGAAGCAGGTTCTGTTCCTCTAAAAGGACAGTGGTTTCTGCCCGCATCCGTTCCTCTTCCCTGCGGTTTAACCGGAGAGTTGCGGAAAATACATTCTGCTTTGCCCTCATGTGCTTTGCAATGAGCACGTTATCGAATACAGACAGCTGACCGAAAAGGCGGATGTTCTGGAAGGTACGGGCAATGCCCTTTTTTGTGATTACATCCGGTGTGCTGCTGATTACAGGAATGGGTCTTGGCGCTGCTTCTCCCAGATATGTTTTTTTCATTTTTCCCTTTGGGGTGTTGGAAAGAATGGTTTCTCCCATAAAATCCACCTGTCCGAAGGTAGGCTCATAAATACCGGTAACACAGTTAAATGCGGTTGTTTTTCCCGCGCCGTTGGGACCGATCAAGGCCACGATCTCTCCCTGGTTTACGTCAAGGGTCAGGCCGTTTACAGCCACAACGCCGCCGAACTGCATGGTAATGTCCTGCATGTGGAGCACGTTAATTGGAGTTTTTGCTGTATCTGACATCATGCGTTATCTCCTTTCTTATTGCTGTCCACGTTTTCTGGAGATAAAGGTATACCCGCAGGGTGCTTCTGTGCTTTGCCTTTTCTCTTCAGCCTGGCTGGAATGCTTCGGATAAGCCGTCCAAGCCCTTCCCAGGAGAATTCGTTGCTGCCCATGATCCCGCGGCGGTAGAAGAGCACGACCATCATCAATAAAATAGAAAAGATGACCATACGGAAACCGGAGCGGAACAGGGGAACTTCAAATCCGCCGATAACCAGAGGGTTATCAAAGAAGCGGAGCCATTCCCTGCCTGCGGTGACCAGGAAGGCGCCGATAACGCTTCCAGTAATGCTTCCAATTCCTCCAAGGACTACGATCAGCAGGATATCATAGGTCAGGTTGATGGAAAAGGTCTTTGAGTCAATGGAACGCATGAATATGGCCAGAAGTCCTCCTCCTACGCCTGTGAAAAAGGAAGAGATGACAAAAGCCAGCTCCTTGTATCGGAATAAGTTCAGCCCCATGGCCTGAGCGGCCACTTCATCTTCACGGAGAGCCTTAAACGCCCGCCCGTAAGAGGAATTAATGAGAAGGACCATTAAAAGGATGCAAAGGACCGGAAGCCCAAAGGCTGTAAACAGGTTGGGAAAACCAGGGATGCTTTTTAATCCGTAGGAACCGTTGGTGATCCTGTCTAACTGGGGAGCCGCAATGACTGCCCGGATGATCTCAGAAAAGCCCAGGGTAGCAATGGCCAGATAATCACTTTTCAACCGGAGAACCGGAATGCCGATAAGGGCGGCCATGGCTGCGGCAATGAGTCCTGCAATAATAAGGGCCAGCCAGAAAGGACAGTGCAGGTTTGCGATAGCAGGAGAGATGCCGTTAACGTAGTAAACGCTTGCTCTGCTGTCAACAGGAATGGTAAGAATGGCCACGGTATAGGCACCGATTGCCATAAAACCGGCCTGGCCTAAGGAGAATAATCCGGTAAAACCGGTAAGCAGGTTCATGGAAACGGCAACAACCGCATAAATGGCACTTCGTTCCAGGATGGAGATCTGATAGCTGTACCTGGAAGTGTTAGCCTGTAAAAAAGCCAGCAGGCCAATGATGGCTAAAAGAGCGGCCAGGGTATAAAGTTTGTTTTTGGAAACTGAGTTTTTCTTCATAGGGGGCACCTCACACTTTATCGGTCGTCTTCTCACCGAACAGTCCCGTAGGCTTGATCAGGAGAATGATGATTAGCAGAACAAAGGTAAATGCGTCGCTGAAGGTGGAATATCCCATGGCTACCAGGGCGGTTTCGCCAAGACCAAGGATAAAGCCTCCGATCACGGCGCCCGGAATGCTGCCGATACCGCCGAATACTGCGGCAACAAAGCATTTTAAGCCAGGCAGGGAGCCGGAGAATGGGAATACGGTCATGCGGTCCGTAAAATAAAGCACAGAGCCGACGGCAGCTAAAAGAGAGCCAATAGCAAAGGTAAAGGTGATGATGCGGTTGATTTTGATCCCCATAAGGGCGGCAGTATCATAATCCTTTGCAACCGCCCGCATGGCCATGCCGATCTTTGTCTTATTGATCAGGGTAATAAGCCCGTAAACAATCATAAGGGTCAGGACCGGCGTTAAGAATGTGACAAAGGATGCGGAAAGGCCGCCGATCTGGTAGATCTTCTTTAGAAACGGAATTTCCGGATATCCCTTTGGAAGAGCTGTGAACAGATAGGTAGCCAGGTTCTGCAAAAGGTAGGAGACGCCGATGGCAGAAATCATGACGGACATTCTGGGAGCGGTGCGTAAGGGGCGGTAAGCTACCCGTTCAATGGATACGCCTAATAATACGGTGACCAGTAAAACCACTGGAATGGAAATGTACCATGGAAAACTTGCCATGGCAAATATCATAAAGTAACCGGCCATCATGAAAATGTCGCCGTGGGCGAAGTTGATGAGCCGCAGGATACCGTAAACCAGGGTATAGCCAATGGCAATCAGCGCATAAGCGCCGCCCAGGGAGATACCGGTCAGGCACTGCTGGAAAAAGGTTGTAAGACTCATGTGGCGAGATGCCTCCTATCTGTTGAGTATGAAATATTGCTTGTGCAAATGGAACGAGTGGGGAAGGAAATACGTCCCCACTCATCTGGTAATGACTGCGTTGTCACGGTATCTTACTATTATTTTACCGTAGTAGTCGTTAAAAATTTGAACTTGCCGTCTTCAATGGTCTTGATGAAGGCCATGTCTTTTTTGGCATCTCCATTTTCATCAAAGGAAATGCTTCCGGTAACGCCGTCAATGGATACGCCTTTTAATGCATCACAGATGGCAGCGCCGTCAGTGGAGCCTGCGGTTTCAATTGCCTTTAATGCGCTGAGGTAAGCATCATATCCCAGTGCGGATACGGCCGGGATGATTTCGTCCTGCTTATTTTCCTTTAAATAGCTCTTAAAGCCGGAGATGAAGACTGCTGCTTCCTCATTGGCCGGTTCTGCTTCGTCAAAGAAGGTGGAAAGGACAACGCCTTCTGCGGAATTGCCGGCGTTTTCAATGATGGTAGAGTTCTCCCAGGTATCGCCTGCAGCGATGGTAGCTGTAATTCCAAGTTCACGGGCCTGTTTGATGATAAGAGGAGCCGTGGTTATGGAAGATGGTGCAAAGATGATGTCAGGATTCTGAGCCTTGATATTTGTAAGGATCGCCTTAAAGTCGGTCTGGTTGGTCTGGAACTGTTCTTCGCTTACAACGGTGCCGCCTAAGCCTGTAAACGCTGTCTTGAAGAAGGAACCAAGGCCGGAGGAATAATCATCTCCTAACTGAGTAACGATGGCAGCCGTCTTTGCCCCGTTGTCATTGGCATAATTGGCCATGACCGTACCCTGGAACGGATCCAGGAAGCATACGCGGAAATAAAAATCATTTCCCTGGGTTACCTGAGGGTTGGTACAGGAGGCGCCTATGGCAGGAATTTTTGCATCTGCAAATATCTGTCCTGCGGCAATGGAAACACCGGAGCCATAGCTTCCAAGCACAACGGAGACCTTTTCGCTGACAAGCTTCTGTGCTGCGTTGACTGCTTCTGTTTTATCTGATTTGTTATCCACTTCCACCAGTTTTACCTGATACTCTTCTCCACCGATTTTAACCGTTGGATGGGTCTTGTTTGCATAGCGCATTCCCAGGACTTCCTGTAATCCGCCGCCCCCGTTTTCTCCGGTGGTGGGTTCGAACACGCCGATCTTAACGACCTTTTCACCATCGGAAGCAGAAGATGAGGAACCAGTGCTGCAACCGGCAATCAGGCTGGCAGTCATACATGCTGCAAGAGTGATTGCAAATACTTTTTTCAATTTCATAATGATTATCCTCCTTTATATGTATCCCATGCAAACACAACTGTCTCTGTATCAGATACACGTTGCATTATATTATATACATAAGATTGAAAAAGTGCAAGAAAAAAATGAAAGATAATAATAATATAAAGAAAAATATTAATTTAACCGAGTCAAGTAGCAAAGCGGATTGCGAATATCCGCTTGCCCCATTAAACAGGGAGCCAGGACCCTTTGATAAGAGTCCGGACTCCCTGATTTATCTTAAAACCTGGTTGTTTATTGGTTTTTAATGGCCGCACCAATGAATTCCCGAAACAGCGGATGTGGTCTGTTTGGCCTTGATTTAAACTCGGGATGTGCCTGGGTGGCCATGAACCAGGGGTGGGAAGTAATTTCCACCATTTCCACAATTCTCCCATCAGGGGAAGTGCCGGAAAGCTTCATTCCTGCATTTACCAGTTCTTCACGGTAGTCATTGTTTACCTCGTAGCGGTGCCTGTGACGCTCATGGACCAACTCTTCTCCGTATACTTTATAAGCCTTGGAGGACTTGTCCAGCACACAGGGATAGGAGCCCAGGCGCAGAGTGCCGCCGATGTCCTCGATGCCGTCCTGATCCGGCATTAAGTGGATGACCGGATGGGTGGTGTCTGTGTCAAGTTCTGAGGTATGGGCGTCTTCAAATCCAACCACATGGCGGGCAAACTCCACGATGGCCATCTGCATGCCAAGGCAGAGGCCCAGGAATGGGATGTTGTTTTCCCGGGCATAGCGGATGGATGAAATCTTTCCTTCAATGCCCCGGCTGCCAAAACCGCCGGGAACTAAAATCCCGCTTACATCGCTGAACAAACTGGCTGCGTTCTCATCGGTAACAAGCTCTGAATCGATCCATTTAATATGAACCTTGGCCCGGTGGAAGACACCGCCGTGCTTTAATGCTTCCACTACGGAAATATAGGCGTCGTGAAGCTGGATGTACTTGCCTACCAGGGCGACTGTCACTTCCTTTTCCGGATGTTTCCAGTTTTCGATCATGGAAGTCCATTCCGTCAGATCAGGCTTTGGGCATGGGAGGTTTAAGCTTTCACATGCGACTTCCGCTAAATGCTCTTCCTCCATGGCAAGAGGAAGCTCATATAATACTTCCACATCCAGGTTCTGGAGTACATGGGTTTTGGGAACGTTACAGAATTGTGCGATCTTGCTTCGGATCCCGTCATCAAGGGGCAGTTCGGAACGGCATACAATGATGTCGGGCTGGATACCCATTCCCTGTAGATCTTTTACACTGGACTGGGTCGGTTTGGTTTTCAGTTCGCCGGAAACCTTTAGATATGGAACCAGGGTCACGTGGATGAGAATGACATTCTCGTGGCCTGCTTCGTGCTGGAATTGACGGATCGCTTCGAGGAATGGCTGGCTTTCGATGTCGCCTACCGTTCCGCCTACTTCTATGATAGCGATTTCTGTTTCAGAGGAGTTGCTGTTGCTGCAGTGAAAACGGCTTTTAATTTCGTCGGTAATGTGAGGGATAACCTGTACGGTGCCTCCCCCGAAGTCCCCGCGCCGTTCACGGGTCAGTACGGTCCAGTAGACCTTACCGGTGGTAACGTTGGAATTCTGAGTCAGGTTTTCGTCGATAAAACGTTCGTAGTGGCCAAGGTCAAGATCGGTTTCAGCGCCGTCCTCGGTGACGAAAACCTCACCATGCTGTACCGGATTCATGGTGCCTGGATCAATGTTGATGTAGGGATCAAATTTCTGCATCGTGACTTTATAGCCTCTTGCCTTTAGCAGACGTCCAAGAGATGCTGCGGTAATACCTTTGCCAAGTCCGGACACGACTCCTCCGGTGACAAATACGTATTTCACTGACATAACAGTGTAACCTCCTTTTGTGATATTGTGATAGTATGTGAATAATTTTAAAAACGACATTATACAGCTATTTTTTGAAAAAATCCAGAGCCTTATGAAAAAAACTTAGAATATTAAGTGTAAAATTTTGCATGGAAGCTTTCCTATGATAAAAAAACTCATTGCTGTTAAATAAAACCAGCCCGGTGTTTATAAGGATTTAATAATTCTTTTCTTGATTTATGGGGAAACTGACACTATAATGATAGAGGTATAAAATGGGTAGAGACTATCCGGATTGGAGAATTCACACAGATGGATAACAAGAATCAAAATAATAATAAGATGCCGAAGAATGCCCAAGCTATCGCCATATGGGTTATCGCGTTTCTTATTGCGGTAGCAGGGATCTCTTATCTCCACGGCGCAATTACGATGAGGGCCAATAAGGAGCTGAGCTATGATACCTTTATGAATATGGTAGATAACAAGCAGGTGGAGTCGGTTAATGTAGAAGATTCAAAGATTACGATAAAACCCAAGAAAACCTGGGAAGGATATAAACCTGGCGTTACCTATTATACGGTAAGGATGGACAACGATTTAAATCTTGCTGAGCGGCTTCGCACTGCCGGAGTGGAAACCCTGCGGACCCGCCGTGACGGCAACTTTTTCATTCAGACCATTGTCAGCTATCTGCTTTTGTTTGCTGCCATGGGATTCCTTTTGAATTTCATGATGCGCAGGGTCGGCGGAGGCGGACTCATGGGCGTGGGAAAGAGCAACGCCAAGGTTTATGTGCAGAAGGAAACAGGTATTACCTTTAAGGACGTGGCGGGTGAAGATGAGGCAAAGGAATCCTTAACTGAAATCGTGGATTTCCTCCATAATCCGGGAAAATATACAAAGATCGGTGCAAAGCTTCCCAAGGGAGCACTTCTTGTAGGCCCCCCCGGAACGGGAAAAACCCTGCTTGCCAAGGCGGTTGCAGGAGAGGCCCATGTTCCCTTTTATTCTCTGTCCGGTTCTGATTTTGTAGAGATGTTTGTAGGTGTGGGAGCTTCCCGTGTCCGGGATTTATTTAAGCAGGCTCAGGAATCCGCTCCCTGTATTATTTTTATAGACGAGGTAGATGCCATCGGAAAGAGCCGTGATTCCAAATTCGGCGGAGGAAACGATGAGAGAGAGCAGACCTTAAACCAGCTGCTTTCTGAGATGGATGGTTTTGATTCCTCTAAGGGACTTTTAGTTCTGGCAGCAACCAACCGTCCTGAGATCCTGGATCCTGCTCTTCTCCGTCCGGGCCGTTTTGACCGCCGGATCATTGTGGATAAGCCGGATCTAAAAGGCCGTGTGGATATCTTAAAGGTTCATGCAAGGGATGTGCTTCTTGACGATACCGTTGATTTAGATGCCATTGCTCTGGCAACCTCAGGAGCCGTTGGTTCTGATCTTGCCAACATGATCAATGAATCTGCTATCCTGGCGGTGAAGAACGGCCGTCATTCGGTGTCTCAGAAGGACTTATTTGAGGCTGTGGAAGTGGTGCTTGTAGGTAAGGAGAAAAAGGACCGCGTCCTTAACAAGGAGGAGCGTCGCATTGTTTCTTATCACGAAGTGGGACACGCCCTGGTCAGCGCCCTTCAAAAGGATTCAGAGCCTGTGCAGAAAATCACCATTGTTCCAAGGACCATGGGTGCTTTGGGATATGTAATGCATGTGCCGGAAGAAGAAAAGTTCTTAAATTCCAGGAAAGAGCTTCATGCCATGCTGGTAGGCTATCTGGCCGGCCGCGCGGCAGAGGATATTGTCTTTGACACCGTAACCACCGGTGCTGCCAATGATATTGAACAGGCTACCAAGGTGGCGCGGGCCATGATCACCCAGTACGGCATGTCGGAGAAATTTGGCCTTATGGGGCTGGCAACCAAGGAAGACCAGTACTTAAGCGGACGTACCGTAATGAACTGTGCGGAAGCCACTGCTTCCCAGGTAGATGAGGAAGTCATGAAAATGCTCAAGGAAGCTTATGAAGAAGCCAAGAGCCTCCTGGCGGAGAACCGGGATGTAATGGATAAGATCGCAGAATTCCTGATTGAGAGAGAAACCATTACCGGTAAGGAATTCATGAAGATATTCAGAGAAGCAAAGGGAATTCCGGAGCCAAAGGAAGAGAGCAAGGATTCTGAAAACGGCGAAGGCGCAAAGGAAGTGGAAGACGGCCTTTCCGATTGGACAGATGAAAAGAAGGAAATGAAGGAATCCGTTTTAGACGTTGGAAATATTAAAGATTAAAGATCAGGAGGCAGCTGATGCATGGACAGAGCCGTGCAGCAGCTGCTTTTTTTCATCCTTTTACGCCCGTTCTTTTGAAAGGTATTGACCATAATTACAATACGTGTTATCATGTCTTATAGTGGAATACCTGTTAAGCTGTGTTGTTATTTTTACAGTAATATGTTAAAATAATCCATAGTGGATAGCAAAAACGGGTAAAGATTCAGAGCAGGAGGTTGCTATGGAGGAGTTTCAGGATAATATTGCAACACCATTATATCAGCAGTTATATGATGCCATATTGACCAAAATAAAATCAGGAGAATATCCAGTGGGATACATGATTCCATCGGAGGCGAAGCTAAGTGAAATGTATAAGATTAGCCGCGTAACGGTGCGTAGTGGTATACAGAAACTGTGTAACGAGAACATTCTGGAAAAGAAGCATGGAAAAGGAACATTTGTCACCATGCCAGTTTATATGGATACAATATCGGAAGAAGGAAGCTTTACCAGATCTTGCTTGAAAATGGGGAAAAGGCCAAGTACAAAGATTATTTCAAAAGGGCTGACAGAGGGGGATAAGTGGGTTACCAAACATCTGGGAATTGATGAAGGGGAAAGGGTAATCTGCATAAAGCGGCTGCGCCTGGTTAACGATGTGCCGTCCATTCTGGAGGAAGATTATTTCCATGCAAACCTGGAGTTTATATTAAACGAGGATGTAGAGAATAATCTACTGATGGATGTTATAAGAAAACGAACTGGCAAAAAAGCACATTCTTTTATTGATATTATGGATATTAAATATGCGAATAAAGAGCAATCGGAAGTCCTTGGCTGTGTAGTGGGGATGCCGCTTCTGTGCGTTAGTCAGAGCGTGCTTGGAGACCAGGGCCAGATTCTGTACTTTAACCAGCAGTATATCAGGACAGACATTTATAAATTCACAGTGAAATCTATTAATCAGTCTGAATAATCGGTAAATCCCCAATAAAACATTATGACTACCGGAGAAATCTGCTGGAATTTTATGCAATTTCAGCAGTTGCATTTTATACCCATTATCCTATAGAGGAGCTTTGAAGTGGCGATGAACGAAAGGTGTGCAAAGTAATTATAACGGTATGTGCTTAATATCTTAAGGAAAGAAACGGCAGGAAGAAATATGGGAAAATAGTAAGGATATTGATAATTCTATGCCTGATGGAATTACCATGCAAGAATCTGCCAAAACCTTTCACTTGGTAAAGAGCGTAAGAAAAATAGTTCAAACAGATATAAAATAATTAAAAGAATCGTATTTAAAATGCCCATAATTCTTCAGAGAAATATGGGCATTTTCAGTGCTGCCGGTTTTTAGTTTAACCTCATCAAGTAGGGGCACGGATTGCAAATATCCGCTTGACTTAATAGCCAGTAGTTTTCTTATAATGACTGCATTGATTCTTATGTTTCTTATGTCGGATTAAGCCAATGATTTTATTCGGTGTAATCTCTATGGTGTCAGGTATAATTTATCTGAAGATAAAACTAAGGGCACAGCAGATAATGATCAAAGAGATTAATATGGTAGTGGTCTTTACTTTCTTACCTAATAAGAAGTACATACCTCCAAACAGTCCAAGCTGAATCAGGCAAGGCATGATTTGATCCAGATAGTTGGTCAGGGGTTCTGCAAAATCACCACTTCCTACCATGATTGGCAAGTCAAGCCAGATTTGGTTACAAATCATACCGCCTATTACCATAAGGCCAATGATCCCTGCATAGTGGGATATCTTCTGCATGATTCCACTGTCAGCAACCTTGGAGATGAAGCTGGATCCTATCCCATAACCGTATTTTAGACAGTAATAGCGGATAATAAAGGCTGGAATGTTAAAAATCAATAGGTACAGAAGCGGTCCCATAATATTTCCTGATTGTGCAAAGGAGATTGCTATACCTGCGGCGATAATACGCAGAGTTCCAGGAATCAGTGAATCGCCGATCCCTGCCAAAGGTCCCATTAGGGAGGTTTTAACTGCATTTATGGAATTACCATCAAATTCGGGGTTGCAGGCATTTTCTTCCTCCATAGCCGCATTGATACCCATAAGAAGGGTGGAAAGCTGTGGGGTAATGGCCATAAATTCCAGACCGCGTTTCAGGGCCTGCACGCGCTTTTCTTTATTTTCCTCGCCAGGATACAGTTTGCGGATGACAGGTGTCATGCCATAAGAGTAGCCGAGATGCTGCTGACGTTCATAGTCCCAGGAAATATCCAGCTGGCAGGAGCGTATATAAATTTGTTTTAATTCTTTTTTGGATATTTTTTTCTTCTCAGAATTCGTTGTCATCGAATGAACCTCCTTCTACAGCTGCCTTTTCTTCATGGGAATTAAAATGCAGGAATGCTACAATACAGCACCCGATACCAGCCAGGCCGATAACTGGCATTTTTAGATAGGCAGCCAGAAGGAAGCCAAGGAAAAGGAAGCAGGACAGTTGTTTGTTCATAATCATTCTGGCTATCATGGCAAAACCAATGGCAGGAATGATTCCTGTGGCATAGTTCAAGCCGTCATTCAGCCATGCTGGTATACTGTTTACAACCTGTTCCATTACCGGTACTCCAAGATAGAAGCCCAGCGCAACAACCAGAGATTGAGGTATGACCTGGACAATAATAGCCATATAATGCATATTGTCTACGCCATTGCAGTCACCTTTCTCTGCATAGCGGTCGGCCCGGGCACCAAGCATGGGCACTACAAACATCATTAAGAAATTGGACAGCATAGCACAGAGAGTAGAGATTGGAACAGCAAGAAGTACAGCGGAGGCTGCATCGGAACCGGAAAGTATTACGTAGGCGGTGCCAATCACTGAGCCGGCAGTATAGTCAGGCGGATTGCTTGCACCAATAGGAAAGGCACCCAGCCAGATTAATTCCAGGGTGGCACCTGTGATGATACCTAATTGCATGTCCCCCAATATAAGGCCTGTCAGTGTGGACATAATAATAGGGCGCCCGATGTTGCCACTGCCAAAGAAGCTGTTCAAATAACCGAATGCCGCGACTAAAAATAGTAAGGCGGCCTGGAAACCTAAGCTTTGCATATTTTATTTTCCTTTCGTAAGCTTTATTTAGATTAAATCCATGGCATTTAAAGGTTTTTCGTCTGGAACCATGCGTATTTCCAATTTCACATCTTTGTCATTCATTTTGCGAAGCAGGTCGCAGTCCTTATCAGATACAAAGATGGCTTTAGAAATCTGACGCTTGTCAGGGGCAGCTTTTATACCACCGAGATTGATAAATTTAATTTCAGGAACCTCTTCCGTTAGCCGATAGGCGTCCTCAATAGATTCCAGAAGGATGAAAAGGTTGTATTTGTCTGTTTTTCCTGCCTTAATGTTGGCAACGGAATCTTCAATGCTTTTTATTACCAATTTTACGCCGGACGGAGCGGCCATTCGGAGAGCACCCATACGCAATGTATCCTTTGCCACTTCATCATTGGCAATGAGAATACAGTCTACGCCTAGATTTTTGGTCCATGCAAATGCTACCTGACCATGAAGCAGCCTGTGGTCCACCCTTACCATCTTAATCATATCATTACCTCCTTATATCGTTTACCAGTTCCATCAGTTCTTTTATATGATTCCCGCAAAGCTCACCAGTATCTTTCCTTGTATCTTTAAAGTAGCTTCCTACTATCGCTCCATCGGCTACTTCAAATTGGCTGCGTATATTCTCCTTGGTCACTCCTGCTCCAACGATTAGCGGGAAATCCCCCAACGCATTTCTGAACTGGAGGATTTTGTCCATGGAAGTTTCCTGTCCTGTAGCATCTTGTGTTACGGTCACGGCATCACAACGGCTTTTGGCAATAACCAGATCCTTTTCGGTCGAGTTTGCGGATAAAACAGGCTGATATTTGAATCGTACACCGCCCATGACAGGTACTTTACTGCGTTCACGGTACATATTTAAAAATGCTTCAACAGTAGCCTCATCCCTTGGTTTTACATGACCGACAACAGAATCAAGCTGAACAAAGCAGGCACTGTGCCTTATGGCCAATTCAAAGCCCATGGCATCCATGTTCAGGCAGTTGACTCCATATGGTATAGGCAGGTTTTGGCTGTGAGCATATTCCAGTATTCTGTCCAATTGGTAGTAGTTACCAAAATAATTTTCCAGAATAATACCATCAATTCCATTGGTTAAATAGATATCAATTTCTTTCTGTGCCCGTTGATAAACATCATCATCATCAATCCCTTTTAGATGAATCATGCCCATAACCGGTTTGGGTTTGGCGAATAACGCCAGAAAATCATTTTTTATCATTATGAAGTATCTCCTTTATATTAAATTATTTTAAAAATCATCTTCTGTTTCTGCCGCATCAGATGCTACTTGCCGTAAGCCTTCTCTGGAGAGCAATAACAACTGTTCAATGTCTTCTTGTCTCAAAGGATCGGGGTAGGACACCATATACTCAATAATAAGGTTCAGGTTCATACCTGCAAATAGAATTACATTGGGGTTTACAGTCAAGGGATACATTGAGGTACACACACTTGCACCATATACATCGGTAAAGATAACATACTCATCCTGCAGATTGTTTTGAATTTCCTCAGATATCTGTTTGGCAAAGTCCATAGCACTCTGACCAGGATACAGGCTGTAGGTGACGATGGGGTCGGCCATAGATCCTAATATCATCTGAAGAGAACTTTTCATCCCTTTGGATAAATCTCCATGAGACGCAATAATAATTTTTTTCATAGCTGGTCTCCTTAAAATAGCTGTTTCTGTTAACACGAAAGCTGTCTGCTGTTTAAATCAAAAATAGCACATAACTCATGTTAACACGTATTGTTTAAAATGTCAACAATATGCTAGAAAAAACTAAGATATCTAAGTTTAATGCAGATAAAAATTAAAATATAGTTAAAGACGAGATAATATGTGTTGTATAAAGTGCATAAAATATGAAAAAGACAGGGGAATAACATATGGATTAATGAAATTATCATGTGACATAAATATTAGAAATCCTTTCGAAGAAATAACCTGTACAATGCAATGGGCAGGCTTGACAGGGAATAATTTCCTGGTCTTATGTGGATAGTAGAAATCAAGCACGGCACTTGTGCAGAAGAAGAGATAATATGAGAAAGAAAAGTATTGCAGCTGAATTGATGGAAAAGAGATTATCCCTTTATGGGATTGCTGTCAATATATGCTTGAGCAGTTATAGAATATAAGAAAATTTAAAACAAAATCAAATCGCGCAGGGTGAGTTCTGTCCTTTCATTTCCGAAAGTTTATTTACGCTGCCGTTTCCATAATTTTATTGTAAGAAAAGAGGATTTTTGTTATAATATAAAGAAAGAGGCCTTGGATTAAACAAAAAACCCGTGAAAACGAAGATCAATCGGCTGTCAAAATCGTGATAGCCGTTTCTTTTTGTCTGCTTTTATAAGATAAGACCGGTAATTCATGGTTTAAGTCAGAGGAAGCAGAAAAACAGGAGATGAGACAGAAACAAATGATATTAATGAATGAGATACCGGACCGGTTCTGGGGATTGTTCCGTTCCATTAACCGGTCCACCTACATAGAAGCTTTATTAAAAATCAATGAGGAATATGAATACAGCAATTATTTTTTAAGCCGTGAAGTCTGCATTCAGGTTTTAGAGGAGTATTTTGCCGCGAAGCGGCTGGTCATCTGGCAGGATGAGCTGGAAGATGAGGCGGATGCCTTGGAGCCTCCTGCGGCCAGGGTCTTAAACTGGCTTTTAAAGGCAGGCTGGCTAAGAAAAGTGGATGATTATGCCTCCATGACGGTCAATATCGTGATCCCTGATTATGCTGCCGTCATGATTGAGGCATTTTTTAAGCTTGCAAGTGATGAAGAGGATGAGACCCAGATTTACATCCAGAATGTTTATGCCATCCTGTTCTCCTTGAAAAATGATCCAAGAGCCGGGATAAGCCTTTTGAATACTGCTTATGTCAATACCAAGCGGCTTAACAAGACTTTACAGGACATGCTTCACAACATGGACAAATTCTTTGCAAGCCTTTTGGAGCAGAGGGCATATGGGGAACTGTTAAAGGAGCATCTGGAAGGATATGTGGAGGAAATTGTAAAAAAGAAATACCACTTGTTAAAGACTTCGGATAACTTTTATCTTTATAAAAATGATATCAAGCGGTGGATCAGCTCCATGCGGGAAGATGAAGAGTGGATGGAGCAGATGAGCCGCCGCAGCGGCCAGAAGGTGACGGCAGCGGATATTGGGGAAAAGCTGGATCAGATCGAAAGAGGATTCGATGATATCGAACACCGCATCGCCAATATGGACAGGGAGCATTCCCGGTATATCCGCGCAACAGTTACAAGGCTTAATTATCTGTTAAACCAGGAAGACAGCATGAAAGGGCTTGTTATCAGGCTTTTAAATCATCTGTCTGAGTCAGAGGACCAGGATGAGGCCATAAAAGAAGTGGGAAGCCACATGAATTTATCCCAGATATCCATTCTCTCTGAAAAATCCCTTTATAAAAAGAGAAGGGCCAGGTCAGGCTTTAAGGAGAATTTAATGCCGGAGGAAGAGGCTGTGGAGCTTACCATGGAAGAGGTCCTGAATTTAAACCGTTTAAAAAGCCGCTACAGCGGTCAGGAGATCGAAAGCTACATTAAAGCTCATCTGGAAAATGGACGCATGGAGGTAACGGAAGATACGGTTAATTCTCCTGAGGAATTTGAAAAGCTGATCCTTGCCTATGATTACTCCACCAGAAGAAAAAGCCTGTATCAGGTGGAGGACCAGGAGGCGGAGCTCATTGACAACGGCAGGTACCGCTATCCAAAGCTGGTATTTGTAAGGAGGAAAGAATCATGACCTATGAAGAAAGTGCTGGCATCATCAGCCAGATTCCATATTATGACGCCCTGGGACAGGGGGAAAAGGAAGAAGTAAGGGCAGGCTTAAAGCTTCTTCTGCAGCAGACCTTTGTTCTGGAGCACAAGTACGACAAGCGGACAAGCCGGTTTGCCTATAATCCGGAATTTAAAATCTGCAACAAGCATCTGGAATTTATCCGGGCCTATCTGGCTGTCAGCGGAGTGGCTGTTATGGAAAACAGCCAGCTTGGTATTATTTATATCCAGGGAGAGAACACGGTGGGAGACAAGCTCCCCAAACTGGCAACCCTTTATCTGCTGATCTTAAAACTGATCTATGATGAGCAGATGGCGGCAGTTTCCACCAGCATCAACATCTACACTACATTAAGCGAGATCCATGAAAAGCTGGGAAATTACCGATTATTTAAGAAACAGCCTGCACCGACGGAAATACGGCGGGCAATCACATTGTTAAAAAAGTATCAGATTCTGGAGCCTCTGGATATTTTGGAGGACTTGGATGGGGACAGCCGTATGATCATCTATCCCTGCATCAATGTGGTGCTGTTCGGAGATGACGTGCGGGCCCTGTTAGAAGCATTTGGAGAAGGAGACGATGACGATGACGAATCAGAAATTTGAAGCCCTGTCCCGGATACTCCTTAATAACTGGCATTATATCAGCCGGAAGACCTTATCCTTTAACCAGGAGATCAACTTCTTTACCGGACATTCAGGCAGCGGAAAATCCACGGTCATTGATGCCATGCAGATTCTCCTTTACGCCAATACTGACGGACGCGGATTCTTTAACAAGGCTGCAGCCGATGATTCGGACCGGAGCCTGATCGAATATTTACGGGGTATGGTGAATATCGGTGAGAACAACGAATTCGCCTATTTAAGGAATCAGAATTTTTCCACCACCATTGTGCTGGAACTGAAACGGACGGATACGGGAGAATGCCAGTGCATTGGAATCGTCTTTGACGTGGAGACAGCCACCAATGAAATATCCAGGAAATTCTTCTGGCACAAAGGCCCTCTTTGGGAAAATGGCTACCGTACCGGTTCCAGGACCATGACCACTCATGAAGTGACCGCTTATCTGCAGACCATTTACCCCAAAGACGCTTATTTTGCGACCTCCCATAACGAGCGGTTCCGCAGACAGCTGTATGATGTATACTTAGGCGGTCTTGATTCGGAAAAATTCCCCCTTCTGTTCAAGCGGGCCATTCCCTTCCGCATGAACATCAAGCTGGAGGATTTTGTAAAGGAATACATCTGCATGGAGCAGGACATTCATATCGAGGATATGCAGGAAAGTGTCATGCAGTACGGACGGATGCGAAAGAAGATCGAAGACACGGTCCAGGAGATCGGTTACTTAAAAGGAATGAGGGAAAAGTTCTCAGCAGTTCTTGAAAAAGAAGAGGAGATAGGCAAAAATACATATTTCTTCCGCAAAATGGAGATTCTGGATTATCAGGCCAGAATCCGGGCTTTGACGGATAAATCCAGGCTTGCAAGAGAGGATTTAGGCCGCCAGGAAGGCCAGAGGACAGCCCTTGAAGGGCAGATGGAAGACTTGACCAGGCAGGGGAATGAGCTCCTTAAGCGGATTTCTTCCACCGGCTATGAGGATCTTAAGAATCAGCTGGACTCTGCAAAGGAATTATCGGCCCATTTAAATAAAAGCTTTACCAAATGGTCCCAGACAGGGGAGCGGCTGAAGGAATGGATTGACGAAGAGGCAACCTCCAACCAGACCATATGGGATATAGAAGAGTTTGAGAAAAATACCATTGATGAGGAGAAGCTAAACCGCCTGAGAAAATCCATTGCCGAAATGAGGAAGGAAACAGAAGAAGCCCAGAAAGAGGCGGAAGGGATTCTGCGGGATATCCGGAAAAAGGAGCGCCAGACAAGTGAAGAGCTGGCTCAGCTAAAGGCTGGAAATAAGGCGTATCCAAAGTATCTGGAACGCGCCCGGTCCCTGATCCAGCAGCGGCTTTTGGAGGAAACCGGCAAGGCGGTGGAGGTCCATGTGCTTGCCGATCTTCTGGATATCAGGGATGAGACCTGGAGAAATGCAGTGGAAGGCTATCTGGGCAATAACAAGCTGTCCCTGGTAGTTGCCCCGGCTTACGCAGAAGCTGCCATGGCTGTTTACGGGGAACTGGACAGGACTGAATATTTTAATGTGGCGGTCCTGGATACGGAAAAGGTGGGGCAGAATTCCTATGAAGTGGTAAAAGACGGCCTTGCCGAAGAAATTACGGTGAGAGAAGCTTATTTACAGCCATACATTGACCTGCTTCTGGGAAGGGTCGTCAAATGCAGAAGCTTAGAAGAACTGCGCCGCTGCCGCATTGGAGTGACCCCTGACTGCATGTTATACCATACCTTCCGTCTGCAGCATATGAATCCCGATAATTATACGAAATTTGCATATATTGGCAAGGACAGTGTCAGGAGAAGGATCCGGCTTCTTGAAAAGAACCTGGTTTCCCTGGAAGAGGAGAAAAAGCCCCAGGAACAGGTCTTAAAGGAATGCCGGCGGATCTTATCCATGGAGGACTTAGGTGAAGACACAGGTGTTTACCTGGAGTGGCAGCAGGACATGGAGGCTCTTAAGGAAAAGGAAAAAGAAATCAGGCGGCTGGAACAGAAGCTGGAAAAACTGAAGGCCCAAGATGTAGAAGAATGGGTAAAGGAGAGGGAAGCCATCTTGCAGCTTTGCGATAGGAAGAGGGCGGAGCAGAGCAAAATGACTGAGCTGATTTACGGGATCAACAGCGATTTAGAACGGTTCCGCGGGGAATCCCTGCAGCTGCAGGAAGAACTGGTTTTAAAAGAGCGGGAATTTGAACCGGATGAGGAACTGGAAGACAAGATAAATGAAATTTTGGAAGGCAAAGAAAATTACCGGTATGACCAGCTTAAAAATAAATTTTTCGGAGAATGCAGGAAGGCAGAGGAAGCCCGTGACCAGGCGTTCCAGGAACTTGTAGGTTCCAGAGGCGAGTATGCCAGAAGATATCCCAACCGGAATTTTTCCCTGACAGCAAAGGATAATGGGGAATACGACCGCCTTCTTGAGAGCATGGAGTGCGGAAATCTGGAAGAATACAAAAAGATGGCTGCCGAGCAGGCAAAGTCTGCTGTCCTTCATTTTAAGGATGACTTTATGTTCAAGATCCGAAGTGCCATAAGGGATGCGCTTTTGCGAAAAGATGAGCTGAACAAGATCATCAGCAAACTGGATTTCGGCAAGGATAAGTACCAGTTTGTTATTGGAAGGAATAAGGGACCGGATGGGAGATATTATGATATGTTCATGGATGATTCCCTGGAGGTAAATCCTGCTCATCTTACGAATTCCCTTGATAACCAGATGAACCTGTTTACTGTAGAACATGAGAACCAGTACGGGGAAATCATCAATGATTTGATAAACATTTTCATCCCGCCGGAAAACGCTACGTCGGAGCAGATGGAGGAGGCCAAGCGGAACATGGATAAATATGCGGATTACCGGACGTATTTATCCTTTGACATGCAGCAGATCATTCAGAACGAGGATGAGGTCATTAAGATCCGTTTGAGCAAGATGATCAGGAAGAATTCCGGGGGCGAGGGACAAAATCCTCTTTATGTAGCCTTATTGGCCAGCTTTGCCCAGGCTTACCGGATCAGCCTGTCTCCAAAGATACAGAGAAATCCTACCCTCCGCCTGGTAGTGCTTGATGAGGCGTTTTCCAAGATGGATGCGGAAAAGGTGGCAAGCTGTATTGAACTGATCAGGGGACTGGGCTTCCAGGCCATTATCAGCGCAACCAATGACAAGATTCAGAATTATGTGGAAAACGTGGACAAGACCTTTGTGTTCGCCAATCCCAATAAGAAGTCCATATCCATTCAGGAATTTGAGAGAGAAAGCTTTCCGGAGCTGATGCGGGAGCTTGATGATGAGGAGAATTATGCAGACGTTGATTGATATGATTATTAGTGAAATAGAAAGAAGCACTGTTGCTTGGAGAGAGGGTGCAAAAGGCAATAGAAATATTGAAATTAAACAAAAGGATTTAGATGCTCTTGGGAAACAGAACTTTTTAAAGCAGGCTGCAGAACTAGAGAGTCAGGGGCTTGTACGGTGTAAATGGATTACCGACAGGTCGGATATTTCTCATGTGAATTATTCTTACGGCGATGTAAGAGCGCTATATAAAAAGGCAGGGAAGATTCCTAAATCAGACCGTATCAGGGAAATGAAGGAAGCTGTGGAAGAACAGGCAAAAAAGATTCATAAACCATGGATCCGGGCTTATTATGACGGAATTCTTAAAAGCTTAGAGGCCGGCAAGGAACCGGAGGAACTCAGCCATGAAAACAGGGAACTGAATTTTAACTGTTTTTTGGGAATTGACAGGTTAGAAGGATCTGTATACAAAAGAGTGTTCAGTAAACAATATTTAGGAGGTTCCAAGGTCTTTGAAAAAAAGTTACAAAAGAGTATAGCATCAATTGCCAAAAAATATTATGATATTATCGATGACAATATGACCGAGTCGGAGATCCTAGCTCAGATTTATTTGGATCACTATGCGGATGAATTATCGTTAAAAGGAGATCTGCTTATCAAAATCGATGATAAAGAAATTGATTTATCCCTTTTTCCTTATGGAACGGTTTTAAATAGTGTAACTCTTAAAAATGTTTCCATAGTCCCTGAACAAAAGATTAAAAAAATTATAACTGTGGAAAACAAGGCTAATTATATGACATTTCCCTTTGAAGCAGGAACCCTTGTTTTGTTTTCTCATGGATATTTCTCTCCTGGTGAGAGAAGGGTTCTTGGAGAGCTGGCTTCGATCCTTCCGGAAGATAAGGTGGAATTTTACCATACCGGAGATTTGGATTATGGTGGAATCCGGATTTTTGAATTTATCAGGAATCAAATGTTCCCCAGGCTCAGGCCCTTGCACATGGACATGGAGACTTGGGAAAAATACTCAAAATATGGTTATCAGATTGAAGAGTCAAAACTGGAAAAGCTGAAAGCCATGCTTGATGAAAATAAGATACAGGAACCAGACTTGCAGAAACTGGCTGCCACAATCTGCGAGACAGGAATTGGTATTGAACAGGAAAGTTTTCTGTTCACGGAATAAAGTGTTATAAGCGAAAAAAGGCCGCTTCATTGGCTGCCCCAGGCATCTGCCCTTTGGTTTTAGATCAGAAGGAGGTTCTTATTCAAGCTATTTCAAGGCTTGAGGAAGAACCTCTTTATTATACCGGCCATGGCAGACTAATGACTCTCATTCAGATAGTTATAGATGCTGTATCTGGACAATCCCAAAAAGTCAGCCAGTTTTTCCGCGGCCTTCTTTATCAGGAAAAACCCTTTGCCGTCTAAGCTGTGGACAATAGCCACCTTCTCTTCTTTGGTCAGATTCCCCACGGATTTTCCGGTCATATTGACTGCTTCCTTCATCATGATCTCCAGCAGCTCATCAACATTGCCCACAAACAGTTCCGGGGTCTGGGTGAGGGAGGAGGAGCCGGAACTGGTAAAGGACCGTAAGGTGTTTTCACATTTAATCATATCTGTAATATCTAAATTAATGCACATACTTCCGTTCACTTTTCCATATTCATCACGGAAATACTTGCTGGAAGAACGTAAAACCCGTCCGCTGGGTGTGGCGTTGATATAGCTGTACTGGTCATCCGGTGATGCGGATCCCTTTAAAATCTCTAATCCGGCATTGGTGCCTCCATCTCCAACTTTTCTTCCGGTCACATGCCCGTTCCAGATTGCGACGATCGTCTGGTCATATGGCAGGGTCAGATCATGTAAAACCACTTCACAGTTTTCTCCGAATTGCATGGCAATGCATTTTGCAATGTCAGACAACAGATTCAGGTTATCAGAAACATATCCCATAGTATTATTTATCCTTTCAACAAAATGTCTAAATAAATTATAAATGAAATGAGAGCTAAAGTCCAGTGACAATAATGTATTTATTGAATCTGTTGAAGTTTAAAAATAAATATTATATAAAACAAACAAAAAATATGGATTAATCCAATTATTATTGTTGACAAAAGATAATAAGTATAGTATATATTGATTATAGATTAAACAAAATGTTGAAAGTAAGTAAACGAAAAGTTCAAATAATATTATTGCAAGGAGGTATTTTATGAAAAGAGCAATTGGCATCATCATGGCTGCAGGTATGGCTGCAATGGCGGTCACAGGCTGCGGCAGCAGTTCGCAGGCACAGGCCACCGCAGTACAGACAACAGCGGCCGGCGGAGAGACAACGGTTGGGGAAACATCTGCTCCGGCAGAAAACAAGGAAGCGCAGGTGATCACTTTCTGGTACAACAACACAGGGGATGAAGCGGCTGTCTATGAGAAAGCGATCAGTGAGTACAACGCTTCCCAGAGCAATTATAAGGTGGAAGGGTTAAGCGTTACAGATGCCCAGAAAGTAATTGTAGCCATGAGCAGCAACGAGTCACCCGATGTCATCAAAATAAGCAACCAGACAGTGACCCAGTATCAGAAGAATGGCTTGCTGGAGAGTTTGCAGCCATATGCAGATAAGGAATCCTTTGATTCCTCCATCTATTCAGAACAGGCTGTAAAGGCAAATACCATTGACGGCAGCATGTATGCACTTCCCCTTGATGCCTACACGATTCAGATGTATTACAACAAGGATCTCTTAAAAGAAGCCGGTTACACCGAGCCGCCTAAAACCATGGAAGAGATGTATGAAATGGCTGTAAAGGCTACAAAGGTAGATGGCAGCGGAAATATCGAAGTGCTTGGATATCCCTTATTCCCATATGCCTCTGCAAGACAGGAGCTGATCTACGGCTTTGGTGGAAGATGGTGGGATGAGAATTCAAAAGTTACACCAGATAACGCAGGCATTTTAGACAGCCTTAATATGAACGTAAAATTCAGAAACCAGTTTGGCGGAAAAGCTCTTGACGGGTTTATCGGTACAGCTAATACAAACCGTTATACAGAGCAGGATATGTTCTTCCAGGGCAAGCAGCTGTTCCGTCTTGACGGTTCCTGGCTGCCAACAATGATGAAGAACTTTAAATCAACTGTTAATTACGGCATTACCCTGATTCCCGGAACACAGGCGAACCCGGAACTGAGAGGAACCAGCCGGTATGAGACCGACTCTGTAGCAGTACCGGCAATGGCTAAGAATAAAGAGGGAGCCTGGGACTTTACAAAATGGCTCTGCAGTGAGGAAGGAGCCAGGATCATTGACCTTGGAACAGGAAATCTTCCGGCTGTAAAAGCTTTATACGATGATGCTGATATCAAGGCAGTTCCTGGATTTGCAGAATTTATTGATGCACTGAAGCTGGAAAAGGGCATTCAGTATCCGGTAATGGCAGATTATGACGAATACATATCTATGATCAATGCAGCACTGGATACGGTCTACTCAGGCGCAAAGACTCCTGAAGAGGCAATGAAAGCTCTTGCAGGACAGAGTGCAAATTTAAAATAATAATTCACTTATGAGGGGCGCTGTGAGCAGAAATCTGCATATTGCAGTGCCCTGATCTTAATGTTTGAGAGGGGAAAAGGAATGAAGGGACGAAACGCGACACAGCGGGATTTTATAAACGGGCTGCTGTTTTCATCTCCGTGGATTCTGGGCTTTCTGGCTTTTAGCGTATATCCGCTGATAAGCTCTCTGTATTACAGCCTGACAAAGTTCAATGCCGTGACAGCTCCGCAGTGGGTGGGACTTAATAATTTCAAAGACATCTTTCATGATCCCCTTGTTTGGAAGAGTCTGGGAAATACCTTATTTATGGCCTTTGTATCTACGCCGATCAACCTGTTCGCAGCGCTGCTTCTGGCCAGCATCGTATGCGCCGATTTTAAGGGGCGGGGGTTTGTCAGGACAGCATTTTTCCTGCCTTCCGTAATCCCCATGGTTGCTGCAACTATGGTATGGATCTGGATGTTTGACCCTACCTACGGCTACATCAATAACGTATTAAGCTGGTTTGGGATCAGCGGGCCGGCATGGCTTATGGATGCCCATTATACCAAATGGGCGCTGGTCCTTATGGGAACGTGGAATACGGGAACCATGATGTTAGTCTGCATGTCAGCCTTACAGTCCGTACCAAGAAGCTACTATGAATCCGCCGAAATCGACGGAGCCGGAAAAGCCGCCAGGTTTTTCCATATTACGGTACCATGCATAGCTCATGTTCTGGTGTATCAGGCCATTTTAAGCACTATAAATGCATTCCAGTATTTTCAGCAGGTTTACATCATTATTACTGCAAATGCCGGAGTAAAAGGCGGAAGCGCCGCCGGCGGTCCTGAGAATTCCATTCTTATGTATCCGCTGTATGTGTTCCATAATGCATTTACCTATTTAAAAATGGGCAAGGCTTCGGCAATGGCGTGGCTGCTGTTTATGGTTGTTGCGGTCCTGACAGTTGTTATGACCAAGGTAACGAGAAAAGCAACAGAAAATGCCGGAGGTGAATAAGGATGAAGAAAAATATAAGCAAGGTTTTATTTTTTGCTATGGTTGCCCTGCTGGCTTTGGTTTTCATATCACCCTTTATGGTAATGGTGCTCACTTCCTTTAAAACCAACAGCGATGCGTTCACCATTCCGGTAAAGCTGTTTCCACGTAAATGGGTGAAGGAAAACTACCCGGCAGCTTTTGCAGCAATTCCATATTTTAAATACATGGGAAATACAGTGTTTATCACGGCTATTTCCCTTATAGGGCAGCTTCTGGTCACGCCAATGGTCGCATATTCACTGGTAAAAATCAGATGGAAAGGCGCTGACATCATCTCTGGTCTGGTCATGGCGACGATGATGATCCCCATAACGGTTACCATGGTGCCTTTGTATAAGATTTATTCAAAGCTGGGCCTTACCAATACATATGTACCCCTGATATTGCCAGCATTTTTCGGAAAGGCATATTATATTGTCATTGTCCGGCAGTTTTTTGCAGGCATTCCAAACAGCCTGATCGAGGCGGGAAAAATCGATGGAGCCACGGAATTCCAGCGTTATTATAAAATCGCACTTCCTCTTTGTAAGCCGGTTCTGACCACGATCGGAATATACGCCTTTTTGGATGCCTGGAGTGATTATTTATATCCTTTGATTTTTATAACAAAGCCAGGCATGTATACACTTTCCCTGGGACTTCAGCAGTATATGAGCGAGTATTCCATAGATTGGGCAAGGCTGATGGCTGCGGCAGTTGTATTTGTACTTCCGGTCATTGTATGCTTTGGGATTTTCCAGACGAACTTTGTGGAAGGAATTGCAACCAGTGGTTTGAAGGCGTAAATTCACGGTGAAAGAGAACCTGGCAGTACAGAGTGTGGCTGACAGCTATGGAAGCTGGGAAGGGAGGAAAGGGATGAAACTTACACAGGAACAGATACAACAGTTAGAGACACCCTGCCTGGTTATTGATATGGATCTGGCAGAAAAAAATATCAGACGGATGCAGGAAGCAGCAGATAGAGCCGGCTGCCGGCTGCGCCCTCATATCAAGACACATAAAATGCCCTTATTTGCCGGAATGCAGATAAAGGCCGGCGCAAGCGGGATCACCTGTGCCAAGGTGAGCGAAGCCGAGGTCATGGCTGACGGTGGTATGGAGGATATTTTCATTGCTTATCCCATGATCGGACATTTCCGTATCCAGAGGTCAATTACCCTGGCAAAAAGGATCAAAAGGCTCATTTTGGCCGTTGACAGCCTGGAAGGTGCAGAGGCGCTGAATCAGGCAGCTTGTGACCAGGATGTAGTGCTGGAGGTCCGTATGGAGATCGATACAGGAGCCGGACGCACGGGAGTACCCATGGACCGGGCCGTAGAACTGGCTCTTGCTATCAGACAGATGAAGCATTTGAACCTGACAGGCATTTATACGTTCAAGAGCCTGATCCTGTCCGGCAAGCCTACAGAGGATAATCTCCTGGCTGCGGAGGAAGAAGGAGACATGATGGCCGAAACTGCCAGAATGCTGAAAAATGCGGGAGTCCGGATTCAGGACATCAGTGCTGGGTCTTCCCCCACAGGCGCCTTAGTGGCACAGACGGGAAAGGTAAATGAGATCCGCCCGGGCACCTACATTTTTGATGATTTTATGCTGACAAAGGAAAAAGTGGCCGATATCAGTGAGATCGCTGTCCGGTTCTATGCTGCCGTAGTCAGCTGTCAGCATACGGAATATGCCGTGGTAGACGGAGGAACCAAGTGTTTTCCTACAGATGTGGTTCCGGGACAGCCACCGTTTCACTATCCCGGGTATGCAGTGGTGGAAGGAAATGACAACTTAAGACTGTCACGGATGAATGAAGAACATGGGATCATTACGGCCATAAACGGGGAAACAGGGCTTTATGTGGGCCAGGTGCTTTCCCTGATCCCCATCCATGTATGTACAGCTGTCAATATGCAGAATTCCGTTTACCTCCTGGAAAATGGTTCTCTCAGAAAACAAAAAGTAGATGCAAGGGGAATGCTGGTATGAGGTACATTCTTATTAAAAAAGGACTGATCTATGACGGCAGCGGAGATATGCCGTTTCAGGGTGATATTCTGATAGAGGGGGAAAAAATCATTGAAATTGCCCCGGATATTGAGAAAGAAGACGCCCAGAGGATCGATGCCTCCGGGAAGGCAGTAACGCCCGGTTTCATTGACATTCACCGCCATTGTGATATTGCACCGTTTACCAATCCCCATTTTGGGGAAATAGAGCTGGCTCAGGGAATCACTACCACCTTTGTGGGAAACTGCGGTCTTGCTCCTGTTCCTTCGGTTCCCTCATGGCGGAAGGAATTATATGATTACCTGGAGCCTGTAATCGGAAGGCTTCCGGAAACTATGGCCTTTGAAACCTATGAGGATTACAGGAATGCTCTGGAAGCAATAGATCTTCCGGTCAACATGGGCTTTTTTGCGGCCTCGGACAGCATCAAGGTGGCTCTAAAGGGCTTTGGACGCAAGGCATATACGGAGGAAGAACTGATAAAAGCTCAGGAGTATGTAAAAAATGCATTGGCCCAGGGCGCATTTGGGATTACCCTGGGAATTATGTATCAGCCGGAATGCTATTCAAGCCGGGAGGAGCTTACTGCAGTTGTAAAGGCAATTGCCGGAAATGGCGGCATTCTCTGCACTCATATCCGGGGAGAGGGAGACAGTCTTGTGGAGTCGGTGGAGGAAGTGATCGATGTGGCGGCAAAGGCAGGGATTCCCTTACATATCAGCCATTTGAAATCAACGGGAATCAAGAACTGGAACCGCAAGATATTTGAGGCCATTCACAGGATTGAACAGGCAAGGGAATCAGGGCAGGATGTTACTGCGGATTTTTATCCCTATGACGGCGGTTCCACCACCCTCCAGTCCCTTCTTCCGCCAACCATTATGGAAGAATCCTTCGAGGCTTTCGTAAAAGGTTTATCAGGGCCGGAGGGGAAGCAAAGGCTGCGGTCCGAGTTAAATAAAGCCCACCAGGGCTGGGACAATATGTCAGAAAGCATTGGCTGGGGCCGGATCATCATCAGTTCCGTAACCCTGGAAAAAAATGGATTTATGCAGGGACAGACAATCGATGCGCTGGCAAAGAAGCTTGGGTATGAAGAACCTTCTGACCTTGTGGCTGACCTGCTTGCAGAGGAAAACGGGAAAGTGGGAATTATTGTTCTGAGCATGTCCCAGGAGGATGTGGATGCGGTAGCCCGTCTGCCCTTTACCTTGCTGATTTCAGACGCCCTGTACGGCGGTAACGGAAAGAACGCCCATCCCCGTCTCCTTGGCACAACAGCCAGATTTATAAATGATTTTGTACTAAAACGAAACGTGCTGTCCATGGAGCTGGCTGTCAGCAAGATGACTTATCTGCCTGCAAAACGGCTGGGCCTTGAGGACAGGGGGCTTTTAAGGCCCGGGTACCAGGCAGATGTTTTGGTATTTCAGCCGGAGAGATTCTTAGATCATGCGGATTATACCGGAAAGCATGACCAATGTACGGGCATGGACCTGGTGTTCATGGGAGGAAGACAGGTGCTGGCAGACGGCATTCTTTTGGACCGTGCCGGAGGGAAGCTGTTAAGAAAGGGCTTTAAGCCAGATACCATACAGTAAGCCATGGGATATTAAAATGGAAGGCGAAGTAAGCTTTGGGGTATTAAACCCTTTCCAGGGATATCTGTAGGCCCTGGAGAAATGGGCAAAAACAAGGAAAGAAGGAAGCAGACATGAATATTTATGAAAAACTGAAGGAACTTGATTTGGAGATCCCGGCAGCTCCGCCTAAGGGAGGAGTATACTCCCCTTGCCAGGAATTTGGAAGCAACCTGGTATACATATCAGGCTGCGGGCCGGTGATGGGAGGAGAAGGGATTTGTGGAAAGCTTGGAAATGAATTTACCACAGAAGAGGGAAAAACCTTTTCCAGGGATGCCATGTTAAATGTTCTTGCAGTGTTACAGGATAAGATCGGGGATTTGAACCGGGTAAAACGCGCAATCAAGATTCTTACCTTCGTGGCTAGTGTGGATACCTTTTATGAGCAGCCGGCAGTGGCTAACGGAGGAAGTGAATTACTGTTACAGCTTTTAGGTCAGGAGAATGTACCGGCCCGTTCAGCCATAGGAGTCAACGTATTGCCTGGAAATATTCCTGTTGAGACGGAAGCTATATTTGAAATTGAAGAATAAATTTTGAATGAGGGATAAAAATGGATCGTCAATTTAAAAAAAGTTTACTAGAGTCATTATACGTACATTACCCACTGAAGCCGGAATACGACAAAAGCATGGAAACCTATAACTTAAAAAAGCCAGTCTTGTCTTCTGTGAGTTTATGGAATGGAACCAGCCTGGAGCCGTGGAGCTTTGAGGGCGAGGGAGAAGTTCAAATAATAGAAGGAAACATATTGTGCCTGGAAACAAAGTCACGGGCAGACCACTGGCCGGAGGATGAAGTCCGGGCAAACGATGCGGCAGCAGGGCTTTATGCCACCTTTGGAAGCTATATTGCAAGGCTGAATGTGAAGGGGCTGGAGTTAGGAAAAGGGAACCGGATATGGTTTAAGATCCGTCCCATTTGCCCCGGCCTTCACAGCCCTATTGTGCGTGTTGGTTTTGTCAATAATGGGGTGACCAAGATACCTGATGTCTATTCAAGGGAAGGCTTTCATGCCATCAATCTGAAAAATAATGAATGGAATACCTGTACCTGGGAAATCGATTCCATTGCCCATGATGCAATTGAGGAAATTTCATTTAACATTCACAGGTATGGCAAGGAAGTGAGCACTGGCGATGACTTAAGATTTGAACTTAGCGATATCCAGCTTCAGGAGGTAAAGCCGGGAGTCGTTCATGGCTGGCAGTGTGAGGAAGAGGAAGCAGTATTTTCTACAACCGGTTACTTTACAGACGGGAGAAAAACCGCAATCGCCAATACCTCAGCCAAAGAATTTGAAATCGTGAAAGAAGGCTGCTTAGAGGAAGAAGTGGCATACCATGGGCAGATTGAGAAGGTGGAGAATCATCTGGGAAGCTTCGGGGTATTGGATTTCTCAGATTTAAAAACCGAAGGCACATACAGGATCCGGTTTGGTAATACGGTAAGCGAACGGTTCATCATAGGAAATGACGTGTTGGAAAGTACTTTATGGAAGCTGACCAATTTCCTGTATTGTGAACGGTGCGGCTATCCGGTTCCAGGAGGCCATGGAACCTGTCATCAGGATGTGATCGCAGAACATAATGGGGTAAAATTGGTGTATTCGGGAGGCTGGCACGATGCGGCAGATGTTTCCCAGCAGACCATGCAGACGGCGGAAATCTTAGATGCCATGATCGCTTCCGCAGGGAAGGTAAAGGATTCCGATCCAATGCTTTTTGGCAGAATGATGGAAGAAGCCAATTGGGGACTGGATTTTGTGCTTCGTATGCGATTTGGAGACGGCTACCGGGCATCCCAGGCGGCCATCCGCAGGTGGACCGACAACTTTATCGGAAATATGGATGATTGTGAAGCAGATGTTCACAACCGGTCCTTTGAAAACTTTGTTTTTGCCGCAGTAGAAGCCGCTTCCGGAGAAGCCTTTAAGGAACTGGACCGGGAGCTGGCATGGAAGTGTGTGGATGCAGCCAGGGAAGACTTCCGTTTTGCCGATGAACGGTTCCGGAAGGTTGGTGTGGAAGGACCGCATCATTTACTGGAACATACGGCAGGCTCCAGCCTTTCCCAGTACTATGCTGCAGCAGCATGGGCGGCTGCCAGGATTTATAAAATTACCGGTGACAGCTATTTTTATGATAAGGCTGCTGAGTATGCAGATAAAGTGATTTCCTGCCAGGAGACCAGGGATGACCTGCCTATGAAAGGATTCTTCTGCAGGGATGAAAACAAAACCCATATCGTACATTTCTCCCATCAGGCAAGGAACCAGATTTTCGCCATGGCACTGGCAGAGGTATGCGGTGCTCTTGCAGAGCATGAAAACAAGGCTGTGTGGGAAGAGGGCTTAAAACTCCATGGGGAGTATTTAAAAGGCCTGCAGAAATATACGGCTCCCTTTGGCATGCTGCCGGCCGGAATCCACCATATCAGCGAGGCAGAGGATCAGGAAACCTTCCATGTTGTGCATCCAAAGGTTGATTATGACAGAGAACGGGTCAATTATGTGGAACAGCTGAAACAGGGCATTGACCTGGGAGACGGATACTATGTGAGAATCTTCCCGGTGTGGTTTTCCTTCCGTGGAAACTCAGCGATCCAGCTGTCCATGGGAAAAGCGGCCTCCATCATAGGAACGTATTTTGGCGATGAAGAGTTAATTGAAATTGCCAGGGAGCAGCTTTACTGGACTCTTGGAAAGAACCCCTTCGGCCAGTCTCTGATCTATGGGGAAGGAAACCACTACGGACAGGAATATACAGCTTTGTTGGGAGAAACCGTTGGAGAGATGCCGGTAGGTGTCCAGACCAGGGGAAATGAAGACCTTCCCTATTGGCCTCCAGCCAATATTGCCACCTACAGGGAGGTTTGGACAACACCGCCGGGACGTTTTATGTGGATTGCTGCTGATTTGATTTAACCTCATCAAGTAAGTGAAGGATACCTGCAGGAGGCTGAAGCTTAGACAGGATCAGGCCGCCTGTCTATGGATATGGGGAAACGCTCTCGTTAATATAAACACATAAGAGAACTGCTGATCCGATCAGTCAGGAACAGATACTTCAATATGGAGATTAATATCCCGGAAAAGCGGGCCCTTGATGTGAAAATTGATATGGCTGAAAGCAGTGGAAAAGAGTGTAAACGGATAATTTTCCGGGAGGGTGCCTTGAGACACCCTCCCTCCTTGCATATGAACATAAAATGAAAACAGGTTCTCCATTTCTTGTGTCTGTGATCGAGGCATACTATCTTCTCTTTCTCAACATATTGACAAGGGAGAGACTATAAAACATAACTGCAGTGCCGATTAAGATCACAACGCTGGCAGCCGGTGTCACCTCATGCCCGCCAAAACGAAAGGTCACACCCATGTATTCCTTAAAATCCTCCAAATAGATGGCAGGTATTCCGTCAAAGGAATTTTGCATGGATGACTCCATCAGCACCTGGCGAAACAGCGATGCGGCATGGGATACAGGGAATACTTTTATGACCGTTTGAACCGACGGAGGTAAAGTCCCTATGGGAAGATATATGCCGGTTAAAAACCCGATCAGAGTACCAAGAATGGTGCTGGCTGTGCCGAAGGCGCTATGGCTGTTGAAAAAAGACACGACAAAGCAAACCAAAGAGGTATTAGTTAACGATGTAAGAAGCATTAATAAAAAGACCTTGATGCAGGCCAGGGGAGTGAGCCATTCCCCGCCGCTGTGTACAATATAAATTTCTGCGGCCACAGCCGTAACAAGTGACATGATCACGCCGATTAAAAAGGAGCTTCCAATATATCCGCCAGTTATGCTGCTTCGTTTGATAGGGGAAGAATCAAAATCCTTGTTGATTTTTTTGATTTTATCATCGATCATAACACCAAAAGCTCCCATTGTGGTGGTCATGGATGTCACGGTGAGAAGTCCTGACACCAGCCAGTTAATCATCAAAACCTGGGCATGCTTAAGATCGTTCATGGAATTGTTCAGCCAGACATCTCCTAAAAACACCGCGTAAAGCCCAATAATGATGAAAACAGACAGCAGAGAGAAAAACACTGCACTTTTATCACGAAAAAACAGCTTTAAATTGCGTTTAATAAATATTTTCATTGCCGCAGCTCCCTTCCCGTAATGCCGATAAATGCTTCATCCATGGTGCCCTGCAGGACCTGAAAGCTGTTGATATAGCTTTGGCATTTTTCCACTATAGGAATAGCGGCCATGGTATCCGGCAGCTTTACAACAAATTCGCCTGCCGAAGCGGTAAAATCCAGCTTTAGTTCCTCCATGATCTGCCGCAGGGCCGATTCATCCAGAACGGACAATCTTAAGGTATCAGTGGTATACCGCGTCTTTAATGCGGCAGGCGTACCTTTGGCAGCAATTTCCCCATGGTCGATTACAATTATATAATCCGATTCGGCAGCTTCCTCCATGTAATGGGTTGTCAGAAAAACCGTCATGCCTGTTTTTATTTGAAGCTGTCTGATCGTGTTCCAAATGCTTTTCCGGGTTTGGGGATCAAGGCCGGTAGTAGGTTCGTCAAGGAACAGGATTTGGGGTGTATGGACCAGCGCGCGGGCAATATCTGCCCGGCGCCGCTGACCACCGGAAAGCTTTCCGTAAGGCCGGTCTATAAATTCCTCCAATTCTGTTGCTGCCACGGCTTCCTGTACGGCATTTTTGATCCTGGCTTTATCCGATGTATATAAGCCTGCCCTGATAGTCAGATTTTCTCTTACAGTGAGTAAGGTATCCAGCACGCCGTCCTGAAACACGACACCAATCATTTGCCTGATCGCCTGACTATCCTTCCTAAGGTCAAGCCTGTTGATAGTGATTTGCCCACTATCAAAATCCAATAAGGTACATAAAGTATCAATGGTGGTGGATTTTCCCGCACCATTAGGACCAAGAAAGGAAAACAGCTTGCCCTGTTCCACATAAAAGCTGATATCCTTTACAGCAGTTATCTTGCCGTAATTTTTTCTTAGATTGGCTACTTCTATAATTTTTTTCATGGTATGATCTCCCTTTTCCCATCTACTATATCAAAGCCTGTAAAACTTCCCGATACCAGAAGCTGTATCCGGTAAATCAGGCGAATCAAGGGGTAAAAAAAGACGGCAAGCTGCAATAAGCAAACCGTCCCGGCATTATAATTATGAATGGCAGTCTCGTTTCAGGTTTTCGTTCTTCACTTGTCATACACAGTTGCTTTTATGCTAAAGGACATTGGGAACTTATCCGTATTATAATCATAATTAAAAAGTCCATCTCCTATATTGCGCAAGCCGCCGGCATCAAAAAAGTTTTCCTTAAATTCATTGAAATACTGGATATGCAGCCCCGCAGAAGTAAGGGAATTGATTAAATCTGAAACAGTATACATCCAAAAATATGCCTTTACACCATGCTTTGGCTCTGAGGCATATCCACCTATAGAATCATCAACATCGGGTTCTTTCCCGAAATAAGGATATTTTACTTCCATTATATTGTTGGCAAGCTTTTGTTCATCCATTGCCAGAAAAAACGGATGGCTGTCAAAAATATAGAAAAATCCATCATCCTTGAGTAAATGACGTATGGTCTCTCCCCATTTTTTCAGATCAGGAAGCCAGCCGATTGCTCCCTCAGATACGAATACGACATCATATTTTTCCTTATGTTGATCCATGAACTTCATGATATCGGATTCTATAAAATCAACATTTGTAATATTCAAATCCTCTGCCAGTTTTTTTGCATAATTGATATTATCCGGCACTAAGTCAACGCCTGTTGCACTGGCTCCCATTCCTGCAAGCAATATAGTATCTGCTCCGGTATTACATTGTAAATGTATGATCTTCTTACCGCTCAAATCTCCAAGCTCATTTTTAATATATTTATTGAACTTGTGGCTTCCATTTAAAAGGGATTTCTTAAATGCAAAGTAGTGGTCTTGAGAAACCTGGCTCCATGCGTGTTTGTTTGAATCTATTTCTTTCATGCTCCTACCCCTTAATCATTGAAATTGAAAAACATATACAGAAAATAAATTAGTGAGACCTCTGACGCCTATTCTGTTACTATGTGTAACATCTCCTTACAGAGCGTTAAATAGTCTATTGCGGTTTTTTGTCTGGCCGCCGTGATTTCTTTACGCGTTCTGAGTAGAATCTATCATATACTTATTTGTAATTATACTCTTGAAAATATGATGATATATCTGCTCCACCACCACCGGCAAACACGTTGTAATCTTTATTTAGAATCTCTTTTTAATCCACAGAGGCCAGATACTTTTTTTTGTAGATTAAAGTTTATACCATTATTGTTGCATTTTGCGTATGCCATATTATACCATCTCTTATTTAAGAGAACAAGCTTTCCTTAATTTTCCAGTATGCAAATAAATACAGGGATTGGTGCGACAAAAAAGAGGAAATGCAGCATCTGCAAGAAAAATTTGCGGTTAAATAAACTAAAGTTAGTATTTAAGATTCATTGTTTATTAATTTTATTTAGCAAGAGGGCAGGACTCTCCATTTTGTCCACCCTGCTGACTGGAAAAGACTGCATATAGAAGGGACTCTGTTGGAGCAGGGCCGGTCATGACGCGGCAGAAGTCAAGGGATTTTCGAACAAATGTTTGCAATAAGAAAAAAGATATGATATAATAGAGAAAATCGGTTGCTGAGTGATTCAGGTGCGGGCCAGATATGGTCCGCATTCCATATTCATGATTTTAGTTTATTACAGGAGTTTATTATGGCAAAACAGTATATCAAGATAAGAGGTGCTAATGAGCACAACTTAAAGAACATTTCCGTGGATATCCCAAGAAATGAGCTGGTTGTCTTAACCGGCCTCAGCGGTTCGGGAAAGTCTTCCCTGGCTTTTGATACCATCTACGCCGAGGGGCAGAGACGCTATATGGAGTCTCTTTCCTCCTATGCCCGGCAGTTCTTAGGACAGATGGAAAAGCCGGATGTGGAGAGTATTGAAGGGCTGTCACCGGCTATTTCCATAGACCAGAAGTCTACCAACCGCAACCCCCGTTCCACGGTGGGCACGGTTACTGAGATTTATGATTATATGAGGCTTTTATACGCAAGGATCGGCATTCCCCATTGTCCAAAGTGCGGGCGGGAAATCCGCAGGCAGACCATTGATCAGATGGTGGATCAGATCATGGAACTGCCGGAGCGGACAAAGATCCAGCTTTTGGCCCCTGTTGTCCGCGGACGGAAAGGGGAGCATGCAAAGGTTTTGGAGCATGCCCGGAGAAGTGGATACGTAAGGGTCCGCATTGACGGAAATCTTTATGAACTTTCCGAGGAAATCAAGCTGGATAAGAATATCAAGCACACCATTGAGGTTGTGGTGGACCGTCTTGCGATCCGGGAAGGAATCGAAAAGCGTCTGACCGATTCCATTGAGACGGTTATGGAGCTGGCAAGCGGTCTGATGACCGTGGATGTGGTGGAGGGACAGCCCATTAATTTCAGCCAGAGCTTTTCCTGTCCGGACTGCGGCATCAGCATTGATGAGGTGGAGCCCAGAAGCTTTTCCTTTAACAATCCTTTCGGTGCCTGCCCGGATTGTTTTGGACTTGGATATAAGATGGAATTTGACGAGGATCTGATGATCCCGGATAAGAGCTTAAGCATTGACCAGGGAGCCATTGTGGTGCTGGGCTGGCAGTCCTGTACGGATAAGGGCAGCTATACCCGGGCTGTTTTGGAAGCCCTTGCGAAGGAATATAAATTCCGGCTGGATACGCCGTTTGAGGATTACCCTAAGGAAATTCATGACGTTCTCATTAATGGAACCAATGGAAAGGAAGTAAAGGTCCATTATAAAGGACAGAGGGGAGAGGGCATTTATGACGTGGCCTTTGAGGGGCTGGTTCAGAATGTTGCCCGGAGATACCGGGAGACTTACTCCGAGTCCTCCAAGGCAGAATATGAATCCTTTATGCGGATCACTCCCTGTCCTTCCTGCGGGGGGATGAGGCTGAAAAAAGAGTCTCTTGCTGTTACGGTGGGGGATAAGAACATTTACGAAGCAACCAATATGTCCATTGTTAAGTTCCGGAATTTTATGGACGAGATGGAACTGACCCCTATGCAGCACGCCATTGGAGACCAGATTTTAAAGGAAATACGGGCCAGGATTTCATTCCTCATTGATGTTGGACTTGACTATCTGACCCTCACCCGTGCTACAGGAACCCTGTCCGGCGGCGAAGCCCAGAGAATCCGTCTTGCGACCCAGATCGGTTCCGGCCTGGTAGGCGTGGCTTATATTCTGGACGAGCCAAGCATCGGCCTTCATCAGAGGGATAATGATAAATTACTAAAGACTCTTTTGCATCTGCGGGATTTGGGAAACAGCGTGATCGTGGTGGAGCATGACGAGGATACCATGATGGCAGCGGATTACATTGTGGATATCGGCCCGGGTGCCGGGGAACACGGTGGAAATGTGGTGGCTACGGGGAATGCCAGGCAGATCATGAAGAATAAGAATTCCATTACAGGCGCTTATTTAAGCGGACGGATTAAAATTCCGGTTCCAAAGGAGAGAAGGCAGCCTGCCGGTTATCTGACTGTTAAGGGTGCGGCGGAGAACAATTTAAAAAACATTGACGTGACCTTTCCTCTGGGAGTCATGACCTGTGTAACTGGTGTATCCGGTTCTGGAAAGAGCTCTCTGGTCAACGAGATCCTTTACAAATCTCTGGCGAGAAAATTGAACCGTGCCAGGATTATTCCGGGAAAACATAAGGCAATTGAGGGAACAGAGCAGCTGGATAAGATCATTGCCATCGACCAGTCCCCGATTGGGCGGACACCAAGGTCCAATCCGGCAACCTACACGGGAGTATTTGATTTAATCCGTGACTTATTTGCTTCCACTCCTGACGCAAAGGCAAAGGGATATTCCAAGGGACGTTTCAGCTTTAATGTAAAAGGCGGACGCTGCGAAGCCTGCAGCGGCGACGGAATCATTAAGATCGAGATGCATTTCCTTCCCGATGTTTTTGTTCCCTGTGAAGTCTGTGGCGGAAAACGGTATAACCGTGAGACACTGGATGTAAAATACAAGGGAAAAAATATTTATGACGTCCTGAATATGACAGTAGAAGAAGCGTTGAAATTTTTTGAAAATGTTCCTTCCATTGCAAGGAAGATCTCCACTCTCAATGATGTGGGACTTTCCTATATCAGGCTGGGACAGCCGTCTACGGAGCTTTCCGGCGGAGAAGCCCAGAGAATCAAGCTGGCTACGGAGCTGAGCAAGCGGGGAACAGGAAAGACTATTTACATTCTGGACGAGCCTACGACCGGTCTTCACTTTGCGGATGTCCATAAGCTGATCGAGATTTTACGTAAGCTGTCGGAAGGCGGCAATACGGTGGTTGTTATTGAACACAACCTGGATGTGATCAAGACTGCAGATTACCTCATTGACATCGGACCGGAGGGCGGCGAAAAGGGCGGTACCATAATCGCCCAGGGCACGCCGGAAGAGGTGGCGGAATGCCCTTCTTCATACACAGGATATTATGTGAAGAGATATTTAGAATAGGCTTTTTTGGCTGAATGAGATAAGGTTGAGAAGAATATCTTCCGGCTTTGAATTTATGAATCAAGTGGATGTGTAAGCATATCTGCTTGATTCATTCATTTATAAAAATTAAAAAGAGTTGGGAAAACAGGCCAGGGAAGATTTCAAGAAAATACTTGTCAAGAAAGTGGAAGTAGAATATAATGTAACCCAAAGCTTTATTGTTGAAGACTATATTAGGAGGAATACCGTGGAGAGAGAAATGATTATCGTTCTGGATTTCGGTGGACAATACAACCAGTTGATTGCCAGAAGGGTCAGAGAATGCAATGTTTACTGTGAGGTTCATCCCCACACACTGTCACTGGACAAGATCAAAGAAATGAATCCGAAAGGAATCATTTTTACTGGTGGTCCAAACAGCGTATATAAGGAGGAATCTCCCCGCTGTACGAAGGAAATCTTTGAAATGGGAATACCGATTCTGGGAATCTGCTACGGTTCTCAGTTAATGGCATATATGCTGGGCGGCAAGGTTGCCACAGCGCCTGTCAGTGAATACGGCAAGACAGAAGTTGACATAGAGGCTGACAGTAAAATTTTAGAAAATGTAAGCTCCAAAACGGTCTGCTGGATGAGCCATACGGATTATGTAGAGAAAGCGCCGGAAGGGTTCCATGTTACAGCTCATACTCCGGCGTGCCCAGTTGCTGGTATGGAATGCGAGGAGCGCGGCCTTTATGCCGTACAGTTCCATCCTGAGGTTATGCATACCCAGGAGGGCACCAAGATGCTTTCCAATTTTGTTTATAATGTCTGCAAGTGCTCCGGTGACTGGAAGATGGACTCCTTTGTGGAGGCTTCCATTGCGGCCATCAGGGAAAAGGTTGGAGACGGCAAGGTGCTTTGCGCCTTATCCGGCGGTGTAGACTCCTCCGTAGCTGCAGTTATGCTGGCAAAGGCTGTCGGAAAACAGCTTACCTGTGTATTTGTTGATCACGGCCTTCTTCGTAAGAACGAGGGAGATGAGGTTGAGGCTGTATTTGGGCCGGAGGGACCTTATGATTTGAATTTTATCCGCGTAAATGCCCAGGACCGCTTTTATGGCAAGCTGGCAGGAGTGGAAGATCCTGAGAGAAAGCGCAAGATCATTGGCGAGGAGTTTATCCGTGTGTTTGAGGATGAGGCTAAGAAGATCGGAACAGTGGATTTCTTTGTACAGGGAACCATTTATCCTGACGTGATCGAGTCCGGTCTTGGTAAGTCTGCTGTGATCAAGTCCCATCACAATGTGGGAGGACTTCCTGAGCATGTGGATTTTAAAGAAATTATTGAGCCTTTGAGGCTGCTGTTTAAGGATGAAGTGAGAAAGGCAGGCCTGGAGCTTGGTATTCCGGAATATTTGGTTTACCGTCAGCCATTCCCAGGTCCGGGACTTGGCGTCCGGATCATCGGTGCAATTACCCCTGAGAAGGTGAGAATCGTTCAGGAGGCAGATGCGATCTATAGAGAAGAGATTGCTAAAGCTGGTGTTGATAAGGGACTTGGACAGTACTTTGCAGCATTGACTAATATGCGTTCAGTTGGCTGCATGGGAGATGAGAGAACCTATGATTATGCCATCGCACTGAGAGCAGTGCTAACTTCTGACTTTATGACGGCTGAATCTGCGGAACTGCCTTGGGAGGTTTTAGGGACAGTGACCAGAAGGATCGTCAATGAAGTGAAGGGCGTGAACCGAGTGCTTTATGATTGTACGGGGAAACCGCCGGCTACGATTGAGTTTGAGTAAACTATAAAGAGTCAGAAATCCTTGTAGATTCAAGGATTTCTGACTCTTTATGAATAGAGGCGATTCCGGTGTTTCTTTTTTTACTTTGGATCTAAAGCGGCTCTGTTTTTTATTTGAGAGTTTAATTGTGAAAGTAATATTGCAATGCCTTCATAATATATTCGGAAGCACCGGCTCCATATTTTTTATCAGTGATTTCCCTGACAGTATCATGGGAATAGCTTTCTATTACCATATCCCAGAAGCCATCACCCATATCTATCCCTAAATTGTTTTCGCTGTAAAACTCCACTATTTCGTGAACAGTATCCTGAATTTCTCTAGAAGCAGCATCTTTCGTTAAATCAGAAGTTAAATTCATGTATAAATCATTGCTTTTCTGCAATAGTTCGTCCTTATTTTTGGCGAGTTCTTTTGATTGCTCCATTAAATCCGAAAAATGTTCCAGATTGTATTTCATGGCTTCTGTGTATTTTTCAATACTTCCAAATTGTTTCATGGCAAGTTTGGCTACGTTGGATTCATCATCTTTAATTTTTTGTATAAGCTGATTGAAGTTTTCGATGCTGCCCCAATGCTTTATAACATCGTCTTCCTTTTGATTTTTGAATTGCTCCAATGCTTCGATATATTCATTTAGGTCAAATTCTTTAAAACTCATGCACTGTTCTCCTTTTTCTAATCGATCCAGAAGCTCAATAAGTTTGTCTATGCGATCACGTTTTAAACAGAGTAACTTCTTTTGCTTCTTAAAAGCTTCCATTTTATCAAATTCTGGTTTTTGCAGTATTTCATTAATTTCTTTCAGTTTAAAATCCAGTTCTTTAAAAAATAAAATTTGCTGCAGCTTTTGCAAGACTTCATCGCTGTATAAGCGGTAACCAGATGGTGTTAATTCACTTGGTTTTAAAAGACCAATTTCATCATAGTATTGCAGCGTGCGTGTGCTGATACCTGTTAATTCAGCAACCTGTCTTATAGTTTTCATGATTATCAGCCCCTTTAACTTGAATAATTGAGAGAACAATTCAGATATTTGCCGGCGAATATTCTGTTTCGTTCCATGACTAAATGGTACACTATCACGTTACGTAGTAGTCAAGTCTTTTCTGCATATTTTAATGTATTATTTTTGGGATATAGTTTAACAGTAATTTACTTTGTCCTCAGACCCAATTTTAGAGATCGGATCAGAAATGGAACGATAAAGATTCTTTTAGTATTTCCATTAAATCATCACATTTGTATTGTAAAAACGGTCATTGATATAGTAAAGTAGAATCTGCAACCACCAGTTGACAAATTATGCTGAATTGAAAAAGTAAATTCCAGTGCAGGACTAAATTCCACTGCCCTTTAAAAGTTGTCATAAATGGTAGAGGTTTTTGCGCACTATTCTAAGATTTCTGTTATAATTAAGCTAA
>JAISYJ010000135.1:0-37491 GCA_031270005.1 Hungatella sp.
ATAGAATTCTGCAGGAGTTATCTCATGCTTGAAGATGCCGGAAGTATCCGGCATGTGGTACTTGCCTGTGGATATGTTGATCTTCAAAAGGGGATTGACGGGCTTTTGCAGATGTACCAGGACCTTCTGCTCTGTCTGAGACATTGGCGGAATGCGCTATTCCTTTAGCCTTAAGCCATGGGGAAAGGCTGGCTGAACTTTGACGATTCTATATTTCCTGCTATTGAGTAACGCATAAGAGCCTTTGAACCATAGGCAGACCAAATTCTCTAATGATTGTTGATTGAAAATATATAACAAATATGGTAAAATTGAGGGTGAATGTTCTAACGAAGACTCTTCCCTTGATTTTTTGCCGAAAGGAGGTAGTGATGGGAAAAACACTCAAAGGGAAAGAACTCGGAAAAGGTATAAATTAGAGGAAAGACGGTCTATATCAAGCCAGATTTGTAAATAGGTTCGGTAAAAGACAATCTATCTATGCAAAAACATACAATGAAATATCACAAAAGTTATGGGCAGAACAATATGCAGATGAAAAACAAGTTAATGTTATAAAAACGGATAAGCTTTAAACGAGTGGTATGATATATGGTTGAATACATACAAGGAAAACTGTAGAAACTCATCTATAGAATCATACGAGACTCACTATAAGGGCATAAAAGACGATTTAGGATGGAGAAAATTAACAACTTTGAGTCTTACACCAATGCAAGAAGTATGGGTGTGGTTATCAAGAATATTCAAAAAGAAGATGCTTCATTTAAACGCTTTATGTCTCATTCATTCAGACATACATTTGCAACTAGAGCTATTGAAAATGGAATACAGTCAAAGACACTCCAACATATACTTGGACATGGTACACTTAAAATGACAATGGATTTATATTGCCATGTGAGAGAAGAGACTTTATTTACTGAAGTGGAAAAAATGGAACAAAAGTGTGCATAAATTCAAAATGGTGTAAAATGGTGTAGTAAGGCAAATTCAATATAGATTGAAACGCTGGAAGGCGCATAGAATAAGGAGAAAACGACAGTATGGAACAGTATAAGCAGGAATTTATTGAATTTATGGTAGACAGCAATGTCCTTAAATTTGGCGACTTCACACTGAAAAGCGGAAGAAAGTCCCCATTTTTTATGAATGCAGGTTCCTATGTGACAGGAGCGCAGTTAAAAAAACTGGGAGAATATTATGCAAAGGCCATTCACGATAATTTCGGGGATGATTTTGATGTTCTGTTTGGGCCTGCTTATAAGGGTATCCCCTTAAGCGTAGCAACTGCCATCGCTTTTCATGAGCTGTACGGAAAGGAAATCAAGTACTGTTCAAACAGAAAAGAGGAGAAGGATCACGGCGGTGATGCAGGAATCCTCCTTGGAAGCCCCATAAAGGATGGAGACCGGGTGGTGATCATTGAGGATGTGACGACCTCCGGAAAATCCATTGAAGAGACCTTCCCTATTATCAAGGCCCAGGGAAAAGTGGAGATTTTAGGCCTGATGGTTTCCTTAAACCGCATGGAAAAGGGAAAAGGGGACAAGGGAGCCTTGGATGAAATCCAGGAAAAGTATGGATTTAAAGCAGCAGCCATCGTTTCCATGGCAGAAGTCATTGAATATCTGCATAACAGGGAGTATAATGGAAAAGTTATTATTGATAATGGTATAAAAGAGGCCATTGATGCTTATTACGAAATCTATGGTGTAAAATAATCCCTTTCAGGGATGCCTTTATGCCCAAAGAGCGTGGATGGGAATAAGGAAACACCCTGCGGGCATACCTTTATGCCCAAAGAGCATGGGCGGGAATAAGGAAAGGAGAGCTTAATATGGAGAGAGTTTATAAAACTATGAGAAATATAGGAGCTTTAAGCATTGGTGTTGGAATTGTAATGACCGTTATCGGAATTGCCGCCGGGACCATATCAATTATAAATGGAGCGTTTTTGCTGAAGAGAAAATCTGAAATTACATTTTAACTGTTATTATGGGAGAGGATGCTGGTGGAAAGGTGTGGCTTATAAGCAGCCCCTCTCTTTTTTGCGCGAGTAATGAGCGGAATGAATATGCAAGCATATTCATTGGGCCAATACCGCGGCAGCTAAGGAAAACCTGTTTTCCTTAGTGCCGCATATAGATGGAGCTGTTATGATTAGAAATGCGACAAAACGGCAGAAGATGGGTTGGGTAATCTTTATAGTTTACCTGATCTTTTTGGCATACTTTTTATTTTTCTCCGATTATTTCGGCAGGGGGAGCCATGTTCGGCAGGAATATGCATACAACTTAACCCCGTTTAAGGAAATACGGCGTTTTATTATTTACCGCCATGTGGTCGGACTGGAATCCTTTCTGATGAATATTGTGGGAAACATTGTGGGCTTTATGCCCTGCGGCTTCTTTCTTCCGGTCATCAGCCGCAGGAGCCGTCAATGGTTTAATACAATGCTTTTAAGCTTTTTGTTCAGCTTAAGCATTGAAACCACCCAGCTTATTTTCAAGGTGGGGTGCTTTGACGTAGATGACATGTTACTGAATACACTGGGAGGTGTCCTTGGATACATCCTGTATAAAATCGTTCAGCATACAAGAGTGAGAATGAGGAGGAAAAGACGTGCAAAAGCAGAAAAGAGTGTCCTACATTAGAAAGCCCTTTGCAAAAAGAAGTTTTCTGTCCCTGGGACTTGCAGTCGGGGCACTTATACTAGGAATCATTGGAATCGTCAGCTCTGTAATGGCTGAAGGGCAGGCGCAGCTTAATGTGGCAGCCGTCTGCTTCTGCAGCCTGTTGATTTCATTTTTTTCACTGATTTACGGTGTTCTTTCTTTCTTTGAAAAGGAAAAGAAATACATACTGTCTAAAATAGGAATGGGGATCAGTTTAGGTCTTATCATTCTTTGGACAGTGCTTATCATTATAGGAATAAAGGGGTAAAGATTATGGATTATCAAGTATTGTT
This sequence comes from Hungatella sp., assembly GCA_031270005.1. GTDB lineage: Bacteria > Bacillota > Clostridia > Lachnospirales > Lachnospiraceae > Lacrimispora. Next base: position 2,972 of record JAISYJ010000135.1, read on the forward strand.
TAAACAGGAAAATGAGGATATTAAGGAGCGCTTTGAGCTGTCTATGGAGCGGATCGGGCAGATGGCAACGGAACAAACTGTGCCGGAACCTTACCGTGATTATTTCGCCAGGACAGCGTCCTTTATCACCATGATGGGGGAGTATCTCCGGTTTATTGAGTCCGGAGACCAGAAAAAGGCTTCTGCGGAGGTATTAAGAGAATGGAATCAGAAGCTTTACCAGGATATTTTACCCGGCCATTATGAGGAGAGCTATGCCAACCCGGCATATGCGGTATCAAAGCTGGGAGAGGGCTATGGCCAGCTTCTTTCGTATCTGTATAAGGAGATCCGGGGGGACATTGTCTTTGTCCATGAGTGGAGACTTACGGATCTTACCATTTTAAATGAAACGCTTATTGAAATTTACAACATATTTGAGGAGGAAATCCCTGAGGTTTCTAAAATTAAGGAAGTAATCTACTGGTTTGTCAGCGATTATACGGATCATACGGTTACCTTCCGGGTCAGGGAAGGGCTTGATCCGACGCTTTCCTTTGCAGCGGATATCATCCGGGAAAATGACTTAGGGGATCTTCGGTATTTGTATTATTTTGGCGAATACATTTCCGATTCAGAATTAAAAACCGCAGAATTCTTAAATTCCTTGCCAGAGGAAACGGTACGCCTTATGGCGGATACCTACACCGAAGGATATCGCAAAGGCTTTGAGGTAATGGGAAGGGATTTAAAGAAAAAGGGAGCAGTACAGATCCGCTATGAGCTGGGCTTTGAGCGCATGGTGAAATATGCCATGGAAAACTTCGAAAAGCTTGGTCTTAAGGTCATCCTTTGCCGTGCAGCTGTCTGGACAGTCAATACCAATGCCGGCCGGAAATCCGGTTACTACAGCACATCTCCCAACAGACAGTATGATTATGATCACCGTTATGACGATGCCCTTTATCTGAATAAGGCCTTTAAAGACCGGAAAGCGGCAGTTTTAAAGGTGGCTTATGAAACCTACAAGGAACAGGCGGCAGCCTTTGCAGGGCCTGCGGTCCTTGAAACCTTTGGAAAAGAAGGCTTTAAGCCGGTGAATAAGCCGGAAGCCAACCGTCTGGATGCCAGACAGGAAAAGCTTTCAGCGGAAATGTCCAATGAAACCTCAAGAATTCTCAATCAATACGTACCTGGAGATGAGACCAGCTTCACCATCATTGCTTTTCCGGTACCGGAAATCGGGGAGGACTTTGAAAAGATCTTTGAAGAGACCATTGCAATCAACACCCTTGATTATGAGAAATATAAGGCAATCCAGCAGGCGGTTATCGATGTTCTGGATGAGGCAGATTACGTGGAGGTAACGGGAAAAGGAAATAACAGGACACACCTTAAAGTGGCCCTTCGCCCCCTGACAGACAAGAATAAGGAAACAAAGTTTGAAAACTGTGTGGCTGATGTGAACATTCCCCTTGGAGAAGTGTTTACGTCCCCAAGTCTTGCGGGAACGGAAGGGACTTTGGCAGTCAGTTCGGTGTATATTACGGACTTCCAGTTTAAAGATCTTGTCATGACCTTTGAAAATGGTATGATAAAGGACTATTCCTGCAGCAATTTTGAGGATCCGTCGGAAGGAAAGGCCCTTGTGAAACAGGTGATCTTAAAGAACCACGACACCCTTCCCATGGGAGAGTTTGCCATAGGTACCAATACCACGGCTTATGCTATGGCCCGTAAGTTCGGAATTATCGATAAGCTGCCAATCCTCATTGTGGAAAAGATGGGGCCCCATTTTGCAGTGGGCGACACCTGTTACAGCTGGGCAGAGGATAGCCCTGTTTACAATCCCAATGGCAAGGAGATCATTGCCAGGGATAATGAAGTTTCCATTCTCAGAAAAGAAGATGTATCTAAGGCTTATTTCAGCTGCCATACGGATATAACCATACCTTATGCGGAGCTGGATAGGATAGAGGCTGTCACGGCTTCAGGAGAAAAGGTTTTAATTATTGACGACGGCAGATTTGTATTAAAGGGCACGGAGGAATTAAATATTCCTTTATCAGGACTTTAATTGCAAAAAATAATTAAAAAAACGAGAAATATCCAAATATTTAACAAATTATATTAAAATGCTTATAAAAAAGTAAGACTTGCCGATAAGATATATATGGATTTATTAGTTATACAAAAATAGGATAGATAAAGTGATTGGAGGACAAAGGTGAAGAATTTAAAGATTGGTAATAGAATTGGACTTGCTTTTGGGGCTATCCTTGTGCTGTTTTTAATAGTTTCCACAATTTCCATGGTAAGCTTAAGGCAAAACAACGGTAAATTTGTAGATTTCTTTAACAACGGACACCAGATCGATATGCAGACTCTTGAGATGAGACGTGATATCCAGTCTGCGGCTAAAAATGTAGGATATGCAACCATGAGCCTTGATTTACAGACTACTGTGAATATATTGATACTGCAGAGGCTGACCTTGAAGAGTTTCGTAACAAAATACAGTTTTTAAGGGAAAACTATCAGGGAGACCAATCCATGGTGGACAGCATCGAGAACACCTTAAATGAGGCGCAGCCTTTTAAAGATCAGGTGTTTAGCCTGGCAAGGGAAAATAAGACCAGACAGGCAGCAGATATATTCTTTGAATCATTAAATCCTTATTTCACCAAGGTTCAGGATGATCTGGTGAAAATCAGTGACGATGCCAGTAAAAGTGCCAATGCCAATTATACGAACGCTCAGAAGGCGGCAGGAATAACCCAGACGGCAGTGGTCGCTTTGCAGTTCCTTGCTATATTAGCTACATTGGGCTTTTCGATTTTCACGACCAAGAGCATCGTGGTGCCGGTCAAGGAGATTGAGAAGGCGGCAGGGGAAATGTCAAAGGGAAGTCTTCATATTCAGTTAAATTACCAGTCAAAGGATGAGCTGGGAGTTCTGGCTGACAGCATGCGGGCCACCATTTCCAATATCGGAAACATGATTGACGATATCAGCAACTTGCTGACATCATTGGCAATGGGGGATTTCCGGATTGAATCCCAGCATCAGGAACAGTATGTCCAGGATTATGAGCCTATTCTTATGGCCATGTGCGGTATCAGGAATAATTTAAGCGAAGCCCTTTTCCGCATTAACCAGTCAGCGGATCTGGTAGCCAATGGTTCGGAGCAGGTATCCTCCGGCGCCCAGGCATTGTCCCAGGGCGCTACGGAGCAGGCTTCTTCCATTCAGGAGCTTGCAGCTGCCATAAGCGATATATCAAACCAGATAAACGTCAATGCCCAAAATGCAAAAGAGGCACGTTCCACATCAGAAGAATCAACCAGGAATGTGGCAAAGAGCAGTGAAAAAATGTCTGAAATGAACCAGGCCATGATGGAGATCAGTGATAAGTCCAATGAAATTGGAAAGATCATAAAGACCATTGAGGATATTGCATTCCAGACGAATATCCTGGCGTTGAATGCGGCCGTTGAAGCCGCCCGTGCAGGGAGAAGCCGGAAAAGGCTTTGCAGTTGTGGCAGATGAAGTACGTAACCTTGCAAGCAAATCAGGAGAAGCAGCAAAGAACACCACGCTGCTTATTGAGGAAAGCATGCACGCCGTGGATAATGGAACCAGAATTACCGCTGAAACAGCGAAGGCTATGCAGGCGGTTGTGGAAGGAAGCAGACGCATTAATACGATTATTGAAGAGATTGCATCGGCTTCTGACAAGCAGGCGGTGGCAGTTGATCAGGTTGCACAGGGAATTGACCAGATATCCTGCGTGGTTCAGACCAACTCCGCTACAGCGGAGCAAAGTGCTGCAGCAAGCGAAGAATTGTCAGGTCAGGCCCAGATCATGAAGGGACTTGTTCAGGGCTTTGATCTTTATGAGGGTGAGAAGGAGGCGACGGAATCCAAGCCTAAGGATTCCCAACCGGAAAAACCGGTTTATGCAGAAGACCAGGAGGTCCCGGCCCTTACCATTGATCCAGTTTATTTTGAGGAGCCATCCTCATTTGGAGGCGGAAAGTATTAACCATACATAGTCAGGCGGGAGACCGGAGAGAATAAGATATCTTTCCGGTTCTCCCGCCTTTTTGTATCTCTTATGGGGCTGTGGTCAAATTTTTAAGAAAACCATTGACGAAGCAGAAAAAAACTTGTATTATAATTAATAAGTAAAAGTTAATTAATGAGCAGTAATTATTAATTAAACTAATAGAATGTATTACTGCAAATAATGAATCCTCACATCAAACAAAAAAAGGAGAATTTACTATGGCAAATGTATCGATTGTTATGGGAAGTGATTCTGATATGCCTGTTATGGCTCAGGCGGCAGATATTTTGAAAAAACTGGGAGTGGAATTTGAGATGACGGTGATATCCGCCCACAGGGAACCGGATATATTTTTTGAATATGCCAAAACGGCGGAAGCAAGAGGCATAAAGGTCATCATTGCCGGCGCAGGCAAGGCGGCCCATCTTCCGGGAATGTGCGCGGCCCTGTTCCCAAAGCCGGTGATCGGCATCCCCATGAAGACTTCGGACCTTGGCGGAGTGGATTCTCTTTATTCTATTGTACAGATGCCTTCCGGAGTTCCGGTTGCAACCGTTGCAATAGGCGGAGGAACCAATGCAGGAATCCTTGCAGCCAGGATTTTAGCAGTCAGTGACGGGGAACTTTTAGGAAGACTGAAGGAATACTCGGAAAACTTAAAAAATGAGGTAGCAGAAAAAGCGGAGAAACTGGATCAGATCGGCTATCAGGAATATTTATCCCAGATGAAGAAGTGAGAAAATCGGAGGCGAGGAGAAAGATGGATTATAAGAATGCAGGAGTTGACATTGAAGCCGGGTATAAGTCGGTTGAATTAATGAAAAAGCATGTGCAGGAAACCATGAGACCCGAGGTCCTTGGAGGAATCGGGGGATTTTCAGGAGCATTTTCCATATCAGCTTTTAAAAACATGGAAAAGCCGACTCTGGTATCAGGAACCGATGGGGTGGGCACAAAGCTGAAGCTTGCATTTTTAATGGACAGGCACGATACCGTTGGAATCGACTGTGTGGCAATGTGTGTCAATGATATTGCCTGCGCAGGCGGAGAACCTTTGTTTTTTCTGGATTATATTGCCTGCGGCAGGAATTATCCGGAAAAAATTGCGGAAATCGTCAGCGGGGTTGCAAACGGCTGCAAGCAGGCAAATGCTGCTTTGATCGGCGGTGAAACAGCGGAGATGCCGGGATTTTATCCTGAGGACGAATACGATCTTGCCGGTTTTGCAGTTGGTGTGGTGGATGAGAAGAATCTTATTACCGGGGCTGATGTGGCAGAGGGGGATGTTCTCATAGGAATTGCCTCTTCCGGCATTCACAGCAATGGCTTCTCCCTGGTGCGCAAAGTCTTTGACATGACAAAAGAAAGCCTGGATACCTATTATGAGGAGCTGGGTAAAACTCTTGGCGAAGCGCTGATCACTCCTACCAAAATCTATGTAAATACATTAAAAAGCGTAAAAGACAGCGGGGCAGTGATCAAAGCCTGCAGCCACATCACCGGAGGCGGCTTTTATGAAAATATCCCCCGTATGCTTCCTGAGGGCATCCGGGCGGTGGTTAAAAAGGACAGCTATCAGGTGCCGGCCATCTTTAGGCTGCTGGCGGATAAAGGCGGTATTGAAGAAAAGGTCATGTACAATACTTATAACATGGGAATCGGAATGATTTTAGCAATAAGCCCGGCAGATGTAGATAAGGCTATGGAAGCCATCTGTAAGGCTGGAGAGGTTCCCTATGTGATCGGTCATACGGAAAGAGGAGAGAAGGGCGTGACGTTATGCTGAAAATCGGTATATTGGTTTCCGGCGGGGGAACCAATCTTCAGGCAGTCTTAGACGCCATAGACTGTGGAAGGATCACAAATGCAGAGGTAAAGGTGGTCATCAGCAATAACCGGAACGCTTATGCCCTGGAAAGAGCCAGAAACCATGGAATTGAGGCTTTCTGTATTTCTCCCGGGGATTTTCAGGAAAGAGAAGAGTTTTATGAAGCCCTTCTTTCAAAGATAGACCAGTACTGCCTTGATTTGATCGTTCTGGCCGGATATCTGGTCGCTGTTCCGGCAGCCATGATACAAAAGTACAGGAACCGGATCATTAACGTTCACCCGTCCCTTATCCCGTCTTTTTGCGGAAAAGGGTATTATGGGATTAAGGTTCATGAGGCTGCCCTGGCACGGGGAGTGAAGGTTACGGGAGCCACGGTCCACTATGTAGATGAGGGGATGGATACGGGGCCAATTCTTTTGCAGAAGGCAGTAGAGGTCCGGGAAGGAGATACGCCGGAGATTTTGCAGCGGCGTGTCATGGAAGAGGCAGAATGGCAGATCCTTCCAGATGCCATACAGCTGATTGCAAACGGACAGGAGGAATCGCAATGAAGGTTTTGGTCATAGGCGGAGGGGGGCGGGAGCATGCCATTGTATGGAAAATCTCCAGAAGCCCTAAGGTTGATAAAATATATTGTGCCCCCGGAAACGCAGGAATCGCAGAGCTTGCGGAATGCGTGGATATGGGGGTAATGGATTTTGACAGGCAGGTGGCATTTGCCAGGGAAAAGGAGATCGATTTGACCATCATAGGACCGGATGATCCCCTGGTGGCCGGAGCAGTGGATGCATTTGAAGCAGCAGGGCTAAGGGTATTCGGCCCGCAAAAACGTGCTGCACTGCTGGAAGGCTCCAAATCATTTTCAAAGGATTTGATGAAAAAGTATGGAATTCCCACAGCGGCATATGAAATCTTCGATTCTCCTGAGGAGGCATTAAGCTATGTGAAAACAGTCCCAATGCCCATTGTATTAAAGGCTGACGGCCTGGCTTTGGGAAAGGGCGTTTTGATATGCAGCACAAGGGAAGAAGCAGAAAACGGGGTAAACGACTTAATGCTTGATAAGCGGTTTGGCTCCGCAGGGGACCGGATCGTGGTGGAAGAGTTTATGACTGGCCGGGAGGTATCAGTGCTTTCCTTTGTGGATGGAAAGACTGTTAAAATTATGACATCTGCCCAGGATCATAAGCGGGCAAAGGATGGAGACCAGGGCCTTAATACGGGAGGAATGGGAACCTTTTCTCCAAGTCCCTTTTATACGGAAGAAGTGGATAGGTTTTGTAAGCAATATATTTATCAGGCGACTGTGGATGCCATGAAAACAGAGGGCCGGGAATTTAAGGGAATTATATTCTTTGGGCTGATGCTGACGGAAAAGGGCCCCAGAGTATTGGAATATAATGCCAGGTTTGGCGACCCTGAAACACAGGTGGTGCTTCCCAGGATGAAAAATGACATTGTAGAGGTTTTTGAGGCTTGCATTGACGGGACGCTGGATCAGATTGACCTGCAGTTTGAAGATAATGGGGCGGTCTGTGTGGTGCTGGCATCGGATGGCTATCCGGAGAAGTATGAAAAGGGGTATTCCATTGCCGGGCTGGAAGCATTTAAGGGGCAGGAAAGATATTTTGCTTTTCATGCAGGAAGTAAATTGGACGGCAGCGGGGCAGTGGTGACCAATGGCGGAAGAGTGCTGGGAGTGACGGCAATCGGAAGAGATCTAAAGGAAGCCAGAGCAAATGCCTATCAGGCGGCGGAATGGGTTTCTTTTGAGAATAAGTATATGAGGCGGGATATTGGCAAAGGGATTGAGTAGTCTGAAAAAGAGGCGGGGAGATAAGAGCGTCTGAGCGCTGACAGCTCTACTGTACATCCGGACGATTTCCGGCTTATAATTCAAAAGCACAAGACGGCTTATCCAAGCCACCTTGTGCTTTTGAATTATTTGATTGGCAGAAGTTCAATGTAGCCTCTTGAGCCTATAGGCTCAAGCTGGATTCGTGGATTTGATGAATCCCACTGTGCATCAATAACAGCAGGATCGTACTTACCGATAGCTGTCTGCACATCTTCGATGGCCTTGCAGTAATTCTCCTCAGCAAAGGGTTCTCCCTGAAACATCAGGTATTTCGCGGCAGGAAGCTCAATAACATCAAATCCATCGGGAACAACCCCATCATAAGTCACTGGCACCTCAACGCCCTGCACATACTCTGAGGTGCCGGGAACAATATATTTTGGGGGCAGCCACAGGCAGACCGGTTCACCGCTAATGGATTTGATGCTTTGCAAAAGTCCCCACACATCACAGCCGACCTCCTGGCAATAAGCGAAATAGCCGGCAGCTTTTACCCCTCTCTTGATTAGTACCTTTCGTTCCGGCTTTTCCATAACCTGCACAAATACACTTTTTACAGTTTCCATGTGTTTCTCCTTCAGCTCATTTTTCCCATGTGGCCGGACGGGACAAGTTTACGGGTATTTTTGTATTGGAATTTCCTCTTGCGGAATTAAGCTGCATTTGTGTTAGAAAGATGCTCTCGCTTAAATCGGTATTTTTGAAGTTCGCGTCACGGAGGTCAGCACCTAAAAAGTTAGTCTTTCTTAGACTGCATCCTGAAAAATCTGCCGCGATCAATAATGACATACTGAAGTTTTTTCTGTCAAGATTTGCTTTCTTAAAATCTTTCCCCAAATAGTTTGCACCGTGAATTTGATTAGATGAAGCATTTTCCGAAATTGCGGTGCTTATTTGTTTTAATACTTTGTTCACATTTAATCTGTATTTTGAGAGATCCAGGGTAGAAAGATTATCCCTGGGCTGCTGTACCATTTGTTCATTCTCTGAAATAAGCAAATCAATGGTTGATTTTAAAAGTTGATCTGATGTCAAAGTAAATGCTTCAACCAGATACCATAGCATCTGATGCAGCTGATATACAATCATAAATACATGAAAGAGTTCCTCCTCTTGTTCAGGATTGGTTTTCCATGTTCCATCTGGTAAATAAAGCTGGGTCGTTCTTTGTCCCGCACCGAAACAGTCATAGGCTAAACAGCCTTTGTAATTTTTGTCAGCCAGTTTGGAATGGATTTTGCAGAGAAAATCTGAATCCAGATATTTACATGGTGTTCCAGCTTCTTTATTCCCGGGAAAACCATCTGTTTTTGTGCAGTACAAAGCAACACAGCATAATCCGCTGCATTTCTTACAATCAATTTTCCACTTTGTTGTCAAATTATCATATTTACTATTTACTTTATCATTGGTCACGATTTCACCGCCTTAAGATTTCTGCTTCAGTTCCAGTTATAAATAATGAGTAAGCGTTTTTCAACTGAATCAGGTAGTGTTGTGGATTGCGAATATCCGCTTGAATAGTTATCATATCATGTATTGTAGAAAACTCCCTCCAGGTATGGACTGCTTGATTCCCGTAATGCAACAAAATAGCTGGCAAGTGCAAAACACCTGCCAGCTATTTTTATAAAGTTCCGTTTTGGATACGATCTTTAAGGCCTAGTATTTTATCCCGGATGAGGGTTATGGTTTCTAAAAAAACGGTATCATCCATACCGCTGGGATCCTTAAGTTCCCAATTTTCCCGATATTTGCAGGGCAGGGACGGACACTTCACATTGCAGCCCATGGTTATGACAATATCTGCTTGAGGAATCTCAGACAGAAGCTTGCTATGCTGGGTCTGCTCCATATCAATTCCGTAAAGCCGCTTCATAAGCCGTACTGCATCCTGATTGATCTGCGGTTTGGTTTCTGTTCCGGCAGAATAGCTTTCAAAGGTATCTGAGGCAAGGTGCTTGCCAAGTGCTTCAGCTATCTGGCTTCGGCAGGAATTATGGACGCATACAAACGCTATTTTGGGTTTATTCATTTATAAAACACCTCCTGGTTTAATCTGCTGCCCGCACCAGCTTAACAGGTACAATAAGAAGCTGTAAGAGCACATTACTGAGCTAATTGGATAAAAGGACAATTATTTTTCCAGTTTCCAGATATTTCTGTCCGCCCGAAAGGGCAGACATGATAATGATCCTGTAATTCCGATAACAAGAAACAGCAAAGCAGCGCCGGAGCCTTTCCCTGTTCCGAACAGTGCAGTCAACAGACTGCCCGCCGGCTGCCCTGCCATAAATGGTTCAAACACCCGGTCAACTAAAATCCCGCCGCACAGATACCCTAAGGGAATGGTGAAAAATTGCAGGGTATTTCTTGCTGAATAGGCACGGCCCTGCATCTCAATAGGGATTTTTGTACGAAAAAGTACATCCATATTGGCATTCATAACAGGAATGAATATCCAGCCGAGGATAGCACCAAAACACCATACAGGAGTACTCTTTCCAAAAGCAAGGATAAAGTTCTCAGTGCTCATGGAAAAAAGAAGGCAATTGCAGATCGTCCGGACCCGGCTTTTAGGCGGGGGCAGGATAGAAACCAGAATGCTTCCAGATAGTGTTGCGATTCCTGTAACGGTGTTGACCATGCCAAGGGCCAGCTCTCCGCCGCCGGCACGTGAAAGCAGCATAGCGGGCATGGCGGCATTGAAGATTGAGGCAGTAAAATTAATTACAGCCAAAAACAGAATCAGATCCAGAATTCCCCTGTTGTCCCTTAAATACTGCAAGCCGCTTTTGGCAGACTGCAATACCGTCTCCTTTCCCATGCTGCGGCCTTCTGTTACCTGAGGGATTCTGACAAAGCAAAGCAGCGAAACGAACGCTGTTACAAATGTAATCAGGTCAAACAGGATGACAAACCGGATTCCCGAAAATGACAGCATGGATGTAGCCAGTACAGGCGTCAGTACGGTAATTAGGGAATTGGATAAGGAACGCATCCCACTGACCTTCTGGTAGTGCTTTTTCGGAGCTAACAGGCTGATGGACACATCCGACGCAGGCTGCTGTACGGTATTCATAAGTCCATTTAAGGTGTTGATCAAATACAGATGCCATATCTGGAGTTTACCGGTTGTCAGCAGAATAAGCACTGAAACAGTACAAAGTGCCGCAAAGCTGTCACTGAGCAGCATGGTGGCCTTTTTGTTCCACCGGTCACTCAGTGCACCTGCAAAAATGCTTAAAAGGACATATGGTGCGTAGGAACAGATGGCCAATAACGAGGTGGTAAGAGCCGATCCCTCCTGCTGATAGGACCAGATCACCAGCGCAAAATTGGTCATTGCGCTGCCAAGGGCCGAAAATGACTGTGTAATCCATAAAATCAGGAAAGTTCGAAGTTCCCTGATATTTGTTATTAAATTTTTTATCATGACTTTGCTCCTTTTTCAAATAAAATGGTTCGATTTAATGAAAGTGCAAAGTCCAACGGACGAATTTAATCCGCTCCATGCAGTTTCGTCCGGTTCAGACCTTGCACGGAGCAATGCCAATGCATAGCTGCATTTTAATTCTCCTTTTATAATCCTGGTTTTCGTTTCAAGCTAAAGTTGCTTAAAACCAAGTTTATTCTATCTTACCATAAATAAAACCGGAAAACCACAGGAAATATTCAGATTCCGGGGAGCTGCACCATAAAACATTTGGTAACATGCAGCTGGTCACAGCGTTTCATGGCAGTTTGATGTTTATGAAGAAGCTTCTTGATTCGGTTAAAAAATTATTGACACGACCCGGTTTTCATGATATTGTATCTCACAGGTGATGCAATATGACAAAAGGTCAATTGGAAGCTAAGATCAGTGAAGTCATTAGTAAATTTGAAGTTGAATATATGGGCAGGGGACCCAAGATGGTCCGTACCTATGTATTAAATGACATGATCATTGTCAGGTTATTAGGATTTTTAAGCCCTTCTGAGAAAAAGCTTACGGAAAGTGCCCCGGGTATTGAATTGCTTAAAAAAGTCCGTACTTCCCTGTTTGAGGGCGGAAGAGAATACCTGGAGAAATTATTAACAGAAGTCATGGATGTGACCGTTATCAGCACTCATTCCGATATCAGCACTAAAACAGGTGAAAAGATCATTGTCATAACGGTTGACAGGAATTTAGAGGAGTTTTATACAGTTAAATAACACCGGAAGACGTCACAAAGTAGAATCATCATTCTAAGTTGTAAGTAAGCCGATATCCATTTTATGGATATCGGCTTTATATATATAAGGAAGGAGGCGATAGGTGAACAGGAAAACACCGAAACAATGGAAGTCAGAAGAGTTTTTCAGTTATGCGCAGAGGGTATTCAGCATGAGTCTAAAAGGGCTTTGGGGAAAATAGCAGAAGGATCTCATGCATGGAATATTATAATAGAAACTATGTAATACTTAATAAAATTGGGAAATGAAGGTTGAAGAAAACCATTTTAACTACATGGTTTGCGCCGGACCCATATTTGGTGCAAACATCAGATGTGCATAATGGCGTGCGCAGGAACGGAGGAAAATATGCTGGAATGTTTACGTGATTTGAATTTACCCGAGTATGTAATGGATATATTGGTTCAGTCAAAAGGTGTTGTCATACCTAAGACAAGGGAAGATTTGCTGACGCTTGCAATGGGAAATTCTGAGAATACCGAGTTTGATATTGAATATGAAGTGGAAGGCAAAGGCAAGGTATTGGAGGCTACCGCTGTAAAGTGTAAAAATGGAGTTGTAGTCAATTACACAGACGATTACATGAGAAGACGTGATCCTGACTGTCTGTTAATTGCGGATCAAAAACCAACGGATAAACCCAGATATGAGGAGATTTATCATTCCGGTTTTGAGACACTGAGAACGGAAACCTTTGACTGGCTGAAACAGCAGGAGCTGATTTTCTTTCCATTTAAGTCAGGCGGACTTGAATATGGATATGATTCAATCCTGATCGCGCCCTTAAACGCAGGATTTTTCGCTGCCGGACTTGCAGATTTACAGGGATTTTTAAATATTGACGAGATTTCTTCCGACTTTAAGCCAAGAGCGGTTGTATTTCTGGCTCCTCCATTCAGACATACTCATTTTGACGGAAAGCAGATCGTGGTTCATAACCGTCTGAATGGAATTCATGAAGTTTATTCCTATAATTTATATCCCGGACCAAGTGCCAAAAAGGGTATTTACGGAGTTCTTCTTAATATAGGAGAAGAGGAAGGCTGGGTTACAGCACACGCATCAACGGTAAAAGTAATCACTCCTTATGACAATGAGATCGTCATCATGCACGAAGGCGCCTCCGGAGGCGGAAAAAGTGAAATGATCGAAGACATTCATAAGGAGATGGATGGCAGAGCCATATTAGGAAGAAATACGGTCACAGGTGAAAAAAATTATCTGGTATTAAGTGAAACCTGTGAACTGATACCAGTGACAGATGACATGGCATTATGCCATCCCAAAATGCAGAATGACAGCAAAAAGCTGGTAGTAAAGGATGCAGAATCCGCCTGGTTTTTACGCCTTGATAACATTAAATGCTATGGTTCTTCTCCCCAATATGAAAAAATACTGATCCAGCCGGAAGAGCCCCTTATTTTCTTAAACATGCAGGCAGTACCTGGTGCCACCTGCCTGGTTTGGGAACATACCCTGGATCAGAACGGAAAGCCCTGTCCAAACCCCCGCGTTGTTTTACCAAGAAGACTGGTTCCCAAAGCCATTGATACTCCCGTGGAAGTGGACGTGAGAAGCTTTGGCGTACGGACTCCGGCATGTACAAAGGAAAACCCGACATACGGAATTCTTGGCATTCTCCACATACTTCCTCCGGCACTGGCCTGGTTATGGCGTCTTGTGGCTCCGAGAGGATTTAACAATCCAAGCATTATCGATTCTCTTGAAATGACCAGTGAAGGAGTCGGTTCTTACTGGCCTTTTGCAACCGGTAAAATGGTGACTCAGGCCAACCTTTTGCTTGACCAGATTTTAAGTTCAACCAATACCCGGTATGTCCTGATCCCCAACCAGCATATCGGTGCATATGAGGTGAGCTTTATGCCCCAATGGGTTGCAAGGGAATACATTGCCCGCCGGGGCAGCGCCAAGTTTAAACCGGAGCATCTTGTGGAAGCACGCTGTCCGCTTCTTGGCTTTGGCCTTGACTCCTTAAAAATTGACGGCCAGTACATCAGAAGAGCATTTTTAAGACCGGAAACCCAGCAGGAGGTAGGAATCCAGGGCTACGATGACGGAGCAAAAATCCTGACAGACTTCTTTAAACAGGAGCTGATGAAATATTATACCGATGATTTAAATCCGTTAGGAAAGCAGATCATAGATATGTTCCTGGCAGGTGCCACGGTTAAGGACTATCTGGAAATCATCCCCATGAGGTATTAGTATTGTCGAATGGCCGTGGGTTCCAGGTAACAATGTACTTGTATACTAGTGCTTGACAATGAGGTTGATTTCGCTTATTCTATGTATGAACAGAATTTGAGAAAAGAGGTCATGATATGCGGCTGACAGAACGGTATTCCAAAGAGACTGGAAGGGAATATGCACTCAGGATGCTAAAGGATAATATCATACATCTTGATTTGGTTCCGGGAAAGCTGCTGAGCGAAAATGAATTATCCTCAGAAATGAATTTGTCCCGGACCCCGGTGAGAGAAGCCTTGATTGAGCTGTCAAAGGTGAAAATCGTGGAAATTTATCCCCAAAAGGGAAGCGCGGTGGCTTTGATCGATTATAACCTGGTGGAAGAGGCGCGTTTTATGCGCAATGTACTGGAATGCGCGGTCGTGGAGCTGGCCTGTAAGACGGCTGGGGAAGATGCGGTCAGGGAGTTAAAAGATAATGTAAAGCTTCAGGAGTTTTATCTGGAAAACCGTTCACCTGAGCAGCTTCTTAAGCTGGATGACGAATTTCACCGGCTGCTGTTTCATATAACCGGCAAGGATCAGGTTTATCAGCTTATGGACAGCATCACCATTCATTTTGACAGAATACGCAGCATGTCTCTGATTGCAGTAAAGGATTTGAAGACAGTTTCCGACCATCAGGCCATTGTGGAAGCCATTGCTGCAAAGGATGGTGACCTGGCAAAAGAACTGATGGATAAGCATTTATCCAGATATAAAATTGATGAGGAAGCCTTGCGAAGAGAATATCCGGGGTATTTCCTGTGATTTGACCGAATCAAGTAGGTGCGCGGATTGCGAATATCCGCTTGGCTTATATGATTCACAATGCATAATGAAAGCGGTAATAAGAGAGGGAAAGCCCCTATTTCTTATTACCGTTTTTTTGATGATCGGATGCAAATCATTGAGAACAATCAGATGCTTGTACATAATACATAAAAAAAAAGTCGATATTTATGAAATATGCTGATTGAACTACTAGTATACTAGATATATACTTAAAACAGGACTTAATAGCCGCAAAGAAACGGAGGTATTCAAACATGAAAATGATTATGCGTTGGTTTCCCTTTGGGGATGACAGCGTGACCCTCAGCCAGATCCGCCAGACACCTGGAGTTTCCGGTGTGGCCACCTGCCTGCCCAAGATACCGGTGGGACAGGTCTGGCCCCTGGAGACCATAAAAGCCCTGAAAGAGGAAATCAATGAGGCCGGTCTTGAGATGGAGGTAATCGAAAGCGTCAATATCCATGAAGACATAAAGAAAGGCCTTTCCACCCGGGATGAATATATTGATGCTTATATAAAGACACTGGAGCATTTAAGCCTGGCAGGGGTTAAATGCCTCTGCTATAATTTTATGCCAGTAATGGACTGGGCGCGGAGTGATCTTGCTTTTCAGACGGAGGACGGAAGCTATGTCATGGCTTACCGCCACGATGAAGTGCTTCAGATGAATCCGGAAAAAATGGCAAAGGTCATGGAGGGAAAAGCCAGAGGATACTCCCTGCCGGGCTGGGAGCCGGAGCGGCTTTATGCCATGGCCCAGGACATCGAGTTTTACCAGTCCATGACAAGGGAGCAATACTGGAACAATATGAAATATTTCCTGGATGCGGTAGTTCCTTATGCGGAGAAGTATGATATTAAAATGGCAATTCATCCAGATGATCCGCCGTGGCCTCTTTACGGACTTCCAAAGGTCATTACCAATGCGGAAAATATCCGGACGTTTCTTGACTTAAACAGCAGCCCCTATAATGGTCTGACCTTATGCACCGGCAGTCTGGGAAGTGATTTAAGCAATGACATTCCGGCCATGATGCGGGAGTTTGGAAACAGGAAGCGGATACATTTTGCCCACATCAGGAATGTTCACCATATTTCGGAAAAGGATTTTGATGAATCGGCTCATCTTTCTTCCTGCGGGGATTTAGATATGTTTGCCATTGCAGAGGCTCTTTATGAGTCCGGCTTTGAGGGATATATCCGTCCGGATCACGGACGCATGATCTGGGGAGAACAGGCCCGTCCTGGATATGGCTTATACGATCGGGCCATTGGGGCAAATTACTTACTAGGTCTTTGGGAAGCCATTGATAAAACCCATAAAAACAGAAAATAGGAGGCATGGATTTATGAAACTGAATCGGTCCTGTTTAACAAACCGGGAAGCCTGGGAAAAGGCTTCTGTAAAGCTGCCGGAATTTGACTGGGAAAAAATGAGGTCGGCCACGGATCAGTCGCCGACATGGATCCATTTTGGGGCAGGGAATATTTTCCGGGGATTCATTGCAGTGCTGCAGCAGCACCTGCTGAATAAAGGTCTTGAAAAAAGCGGCATCATAGCGACAGACACCTTTGATTATGATATCATTGATAAAATATATACTCCCTTTGACAATATGACCATGATGGTCAGCTTAAAACCGGACGGAACCATGGACCGGGAGGTAGTGGCAAGCGTTGCCAGGGGCGTAATGGCTGATGTGGGCAATGAAAAGGATTTCGGATATCTGGTAAAGGCTTTTGAGAATCCATCTCTTCAGATGGTGAGCTTTACCATAACCGAAAAAGGATATGCTCTTGCTAATTTCCGTGGAGCGCTTTTTCCAGCAGTGGAAAGGGACATGGAAGAAGGCCCGGAAAAAGCCAGCCATGCCATGAGTGTGGTGACGGCTCTTCTTCTTAAACGGTATCTTGCAGGAGGCCATCCTTTGGCATTGGTCAGCATGGATAATTGCAGCCATAACGGAGAAAAGCTAAGGGACAGTATCCTTTCCATAGCAAGGGCATGGACTGAAAAGGGGCTTGCTTCCGAGAACTTCCTTTCCTGGGTCCAGGATGAACATAAGGTTTCCTTCCCCTGGTCCATGATCGATAAGATCACTCCCCGTCCTGCTGAGGTAGTGCAGAAATTACTGGAGGAAGACGGGATCGAAAATATGGCGCCCATCATCACCAGCAAGAACACATACATTGCCCCCTTTGTCAATGCGGAGATCCCTCAGTATTTAGTGGTGGAAGACCGGTTTCCAAACGGACGTCCTGCACTTGAAAAGGCTGGGGTATACTTGACGGACAGGGATACGGTAAACAAGACAGAGCGGATGAAGGTCACCACCTGCTTAAATCCCCTGCACACGGCATTGGCGGTGTTCGGCTGCCTGCTGGGATATAACAGCATAGCCGAAGAGATGAGAGATGAGGACTTGACGTCCCTTGTGGAGCGGATCGGCTATAAGGAAGGCCTGCCGGTGGTTACGGATCCTGGAATCTTAAGCCCTGAGGATTTTATCAGGGAGGTCATTGAATACCGTCTGCCTAATCCATTTATCCCCGATGCCCCCCAGAGAATTGCAACCGATACCAGCCAGAAGATCCCCATCCGCTTTGGAGAAACCATAAAGGCTTATCTTGCAGATGATCATCTGGATGTCCAGAATCTGACCGCCATCCCGCTGGCAATTGCCGGCTGGCTCCGCTATCTCCTTGGTGTGGATGATGAGGGAAAAACCATGGAGATCAGCAGCGATCCAATGCTTTCAGAATTAAAAGAACAGTTAAAGGGAATCAGGCTGGGAGAAAAGCCTGATGGAAAAGAGGGACTTAAAGAGATCCTTTCCAATCCCCTTCTTTTTGGAACCGATTTGGTTCAGGCAGGTCTTTCCGGAAAGATTGAAGCCATGCTTTATGAAATGCTGGAAGGCCCGGGGGCAGTGAGAAAGACATTACACCGGTATGTAAAATAATATGATAAAAATGAGGAACCCCTGGTTATTGAAACCAGCGGTTCCCTGTGTTATAATTGGCCTGTCAAAAAGAAAAGTACCAGAAAGGTGGACAAGACCCGTGAACATACAAATTTTTGGAACCGGAAAATGTTTTGATACCAGGAAGGCCGAGCGCTATTTCAAGGAACGTGGAATCAAATATCAGTTTATTGATATGAAAGAAAAGGGGCTGAGCAAAGGCGAGTACAATGGAGTCAAACAGGCAGTAGGAGGACTTGAGGCCATGCTTGACGAAAAATGTAAGGATCAGGAAGCCCTGGCGCTTATCAGATACATTGCCGGTGAGGATAAAGATGAAAAGGTCTTAGAGAACCAGAAGGTACTGAAAACACCTATTGTCAGAAACGGAAAGCTGGCTACGGTTGGATACCAGCCGGAGGTGTGGAAGAATTGGAGCTAGGATTTAAGCGAATCAGATAGGGCTGCGGATTGCGAATATCCGCTTAACAGAAAGGAGCCAGGAGAAGGTATGATGAAAAAACCGGAGAAAGATCAGATGTGGGTATTTAATAAGGACATAGAAGGAGAACAGGCTTCAGAAGGTGTTGTCAGAAAGGTTCTGGCATACTGTGATGGCATGATGTGTGTGGAAAACCAGTTTGAGAAGGGAGCAGTGGGAAATCTGCACAGCCACCCCCATACCCAGATCACTTATGTTGCCAGCGGAAAGTTTGAGTTCACCATAGGGGATGAAAAAAAGGTCGTAGAGGCAGGAGACAGTCTTTTAAAGCAGAATGGAATCACCCATGGCTGCATATGCCTTGAAAAGGGAATACTGGTAGATATCTTTACGCCCATGAGAGAAGATTTTTTATAAATAACGGAGTCTTACTGGAAATAAAAATGGGACATGCGAAATAAATCTATTGATAAAAATGGTATAATATGCTATAAAGAAAGCACAGTAAGTTAAAGGAGGTGATAGGGATGGGAAAGTATGTTTGTGAACCATGCGGATATGTGTACGATCCTGAAATCGGTGATCCAGATTCTGGCATTGAGCCAGGTACTGCATTTGAAGATTTACCCGAAGATTGGGTTTGTCCAGTTTGCGGAGTTGGTAAGGACATGTTTGTTGAAGAGTAATTTTGCGGCCAATGGCCGGCAAATAAAACCTTCAAGCTTTCGGCAGATGATCTGCCGGGCTTGAAGGTTTTTTTGTTCTTTTTAGAATCAGCAGGAATACGTATCCTTCATCATAATAAATGGAAGGTCAGGACAAGGGATGCAAATACGATGGAAACCATGGAAGTAAGCTTTATGAGAATGTTGATCGACGGCCCGGAAGTATCCTTAAACGGATCGCCTACGGTGTCGCCTACCACAGCAGCTTTATGCTGGCTGCTTCCCTTTCCGCCGTGTGCGCCCTGTTCAATATACTTCTTTGCATTATCCCACGCACCTCCGGAGTTAGCCATCATAACTGCAAGTACAAAACCGGTAACGGTATTACCGGCAAGAAGAGCTGATACACCTTCTGGCCCTAATAACAAGCCAATAACAATAGGAATAACAACGGCTATCATGGCCGGTGCGATCATCAGCTTTTGGGCTGATTTTGTGCACATGTCAACGCAGGAAGCATAATCCGGTTCCGTTTTTCCTTCCATAATCCCGGTTATGGTCTTAAATTGACGGCGGACTTCCAATACGATTGCCTGAGCAGCTTTGCCAACGGCTTCCATGGTGAGAGCAGCAAATAAGAAGGGTAATACCCCGCCAATTAACAAGCCGACCAGTACTTTTGGATTGGTTATGGTTAAATCCAGATTTAAATCTGGCTGGATCTGATGTACTTTATCAACATAGGAAGCAATCAGTGCAAGAGCGGTCAAGGCAGCGGATCCGATAGCAAATCCCTTTCCTGTAGCAGCGGTGGTGTTGCCCAGAGAGTCAAGCGCATCTGTTCTCTGTCTTACGGAAGCATCCATATGTGTCATCTCAGCAATGCCGCCGGCATTGTCAGCGATTGGTCCGTAAGCATCCGTAGCCAGTGTAATGCCTAAAGTGGATAACATTCCAACTGCAGATAAACCGATGCCGTAAAGTCCGACATTAAAATCATTGGCGCCTCCGGAACAGTAGTAACTTACAAGGACAGAAATGCTTACAATTACTACCGGTGCGACAGTAGAAAGCATACCAAGGGATAATCCGCTGATGATTACTGTTGCGGCTCCGGTTTCACTGGACTCCGCTAATTTTTGGGTAGGGCTATAGGTATCTGATGTGTAATATTCTGTAATAGCTCCGATTAAAACTCCTGCAATTAATCCCGAGAGAATGGCAGCGTAAAGCCCCATATGGGCGGGAAGCATCAGCTTAATGATAAAAAACCCTGCAATAATAATGATTGCTGCACTGATATATGTGCCGGTTCTAAGCGCTTTGAGAAGATTCTTCTGAGAAGCGCCTTCCTCTGTCTTGACAAAAAAGGTACCAATGACGGAGGCTACAACGCCCAGTGCTGCAAGGAGCATGGGTATGGACACACCCTTGATTCCGTATCCTGCGGCAACTGCAAGAGCTGCAGTTGAAACAATAGAGCCAACATAGGATTCATAGAGATCAGCGCCCATTCCGGCTACGTCTCCTACATTATCCCCTACATTATCAGCAATAACAGCCGGATTACGCGGATCGTCTTCGGGAATACCGGCTTCCACCTTACCAACAAGATCTGCCCCCACATCTGCAGCCTTGGTAAAAATACCGCCGCCGACCCTGGCAAAGAGGGCCATACTGGAAGCACCCATACCAAAGGTCAGCATATTCGCTGTTATTTCTGTAATTCGCTGGTCTACCGGAAGATGACGAAAGGCAGCGTTTAAAATGAAATACCAAATAGAAAGATCCAGAAGACCAAGTCCAACCACGGTAAAGCCCATAACAGAGCCGGCTGAGAATGCCACCTGGAGTCCCTTATTTAAGCTTTTTGAAGCTCCTTCTGCGGTTCTGCAGTTAGCCATGGTTGCCGTCCGCATGCCTATGAATCCGGACAGACCTGAGAAAAAGCCGCCCGTCAGAAATGCAAACGGGGTAAAAAAGCTTAAGAAACCGTTAAATGCCATAATAAGTAAAATGCAAAAGACTGCAATAAAAAATATTGCAACCCCTGAATACTGCCGTTTTAAGTAGGCATTTGCCCCTTTTCTCACAGCTTCAGAGATCCGGGCCATCTCCGAGGTGCCCTCTGGCTGTTTTTTGACACGAAGAAACATGACCCAGGCAAAGAATAACCCCAACAATGACCCCATTGATACAAAATAAATTGCATCCATTAATTCATACCTCCTGTTTTATATTTTGATGATTTCATTATAGTACCAAATAATATATAATTTCAACAAAAAAATGAATGAATTTACTAAAAAAAGGTACGATTTATCTAATTGTTATGAAGAAATCTGGACTATGGTATTATTTTTAGCATTTTCTTAACGGTATTCTTTGCTTTTGTTCCTGCAATTATAACCGTGTCTGCAGATATCTAATAATGATGATATTCGGATTTTACAGGATTATTATCGGCAATATTAGTAATTTTATTATTTCTTTGCAGATTTAGTATCCTGCAATAGCCTTTGGTGGAATGTACCCAAAGAACCATTTTGTCAGTATTTTAACAAAGTAATAAAACAGCGCAAAGAAAGCCCCTGTCCTCATGAAGGAAGACAGGGGCTTTCTTTTGCGCTGACGCTTTTATGGGTAGGATGCCTGCTATGTTCTTTCTACGGCAAGGCATTAACCGGCAGATATTAATTCACGCCCGGTCCTTTGCTTTCAGATACAGGGGGAGGGGCAACAGTCCCTTCATTCTGGTTGCTGGCACCCTGAGCTGCCTGAGCGGTCTGAGTTGTCTGGACAAATTTAGATTTTCCCGCTTTTTGCAGATATTCCATGATTCCTTTTGCATCTGCCTCTCCCAATGCCTTATACTGTTCCTCTGTTGACAGAAAAAGGGTCAAGTCGCTGGTGTGGTTTAAAAAGCCGTGCTCAATGATAAAGCCTCGGATTCCATACATCTGGGAATAACGGGGAATTGCATAGTAATCGGCCTGGCTTCCGTCGGGAAATAAAGTTCCGTTCTCTGAATCCCGGAGGATCAGTCCCCGGTTGTGCAGCCCCAGAGTGTTTAACTGCTTTAAAATGGTATTGGCGGCTTCCTGGGACTGGATGGCCAAATCATTGTTATAGCGGCCGGTCCTGGGAGCCATGGAGCTGACTCCATAAGCATTTTTCACCGTACCGTTTCTCAATGCCGAGTCTATGTGCTGGCTTACAAAAAGGTCCGCATGCACGGAGGCGGCAAAAGAAGCCCGCTGATCCAGGGGGACGGTAGTTTCCGCACTGTCCTTTGTTAAATAAACCGTATAGTTGGAAAACTGCTCCAGATACTGTTTTGTATAAGTGGCGATCTTCATGGTGATTTCATCTTCATAGTAGGTAATTCCATTATATTCAAAGTGGCAGCCGGAATAATGTCCGCCTGTCTTGCCGTGGCCCGGGTCCAGGACTACGATAAAGTTGGAGCTGTTTTGCATGCCCGGTCCGATTTCAGGCGTTACTGTTTTGGTTACCGGAGGAGCAAAGGCTGGCCCGGTTTCTTCTTCTGCCCATGAGACGGAAGAGGAGGTGGTGGAAATAAGAACGGCAAGTAAAAGGGCCTTGGCGGCGGCTGGTATTAAGTTCTTTAATTGAGTCATGATCGATCCTCCAGAATAATGCGTTTTGCCTTACATTATACCACTATTTGGCAGATTCTGTAAATGGCATTCTATGAATTTGTCTCTTGTTGTGGTAAAATGTACCGATATAGAAATAACTGAAAAAGGAGACTGAAATATGAAGTATTATTTTGCCCCCATGGAAGGGATCACCGGCTATATTTACCGGAACGCTCACCACAAGTTTTTTAAGCAGGTAGATGTGTATTTTACTCCTTTTATCGTGCCCACCCAGAACCGGAAATTTACCTCCAGGGAAAAAAATGATTTTCTGCCGGAGCATAATGTGGGATTGCATGTGATTCCTCAGATTCTCACCAATAAGGGGGAAGATTTTATATGGGCGGCAAAGGAATTAAAACAATTTGGATATGAAGAGGTGAATCTGAATCTGGGCTGTCCCTCTCCAACGGTGGTTTCCAAGGGAAGAGGATCCGGCTTTCTTGGAGAATCGGAGCTGCTTACGATATTCTTTGATCAGATTTTTTCTTCATTGGACATGAAGATCTCTGTAAAAACCAGGATCGGAAAGGACAGCCCTGAAGAATTCGGAAGGCTTATGGAGATTTATAATAAATATCCCATAGAGGAACTGATCATCCATCCCCGTATCCAGAAGGACTATTACAGGAATGAGCCTGATTGGAAAGTAATGAAGGAAGCGGTCTCTTTAAGCAATAATCCCTTGTGCTACAACGGAAATCTGTTTTCGGCAGAAGATTATAAGAAATTCACTGCTGCCTTTCCTTCCATAGATTGTGTCATGCTTGGAAGGGGAATGGTGGCAAATCCCGGTCTGGCAGGGGAAATGAAGAGCGGGGAGAAAATGGAAAAGAGGCAGCTAAAAGCCTTTCATGACGAAGTTCTCAAAGGATACGAAGAGATCATATCCGGGGACCGCAACGTCCTGTTTAAGATGAAGGAGTTATGGGCTTATATGATTCAGATGTTTGAGGGAGGCGAAAAACATGGCAAAAAGATCAGGAAGTCCCAGCACCTTGCAGATTACAGGGCAGTGGTTGACAGCCTGTTTGGAGAATTGGATTTAAAAGAATCCGGAGGAACATTTGGCGGAGAATAAGACCACCTTAGCGGCCCTGCTGGGTTCGGCCCACAAAAATCATGGGCCGGAAAACCTTGGGAAGCCATTTATTCGCGGCGCCAGATAAAAATTTTTAGGCCTTTTTATCTATGATGTTCCTATTAATGATAACGCTTGAAATCTTACGTTGTAAGACTTCAGGCGTTTTTTAACTGAATCAAGTAAGTCTCCCACTTCAAATGTGAAAAGCACTAAGCGGGGGGAGGGGACTTACTTGTGTCAGGTGGAGTGCCATCATTTTGCCGCTTTGTGACAAGAAGCAAGCGCTCCACCTGACAGGCGGCGGTAGCTGCTATTCAGTTATGTCCGGTGTAACGGGGCACGCTGTGAGCAAGTAGGGGCTAGGATTGGGAATATCCGTTTGATTAATTAATTTTGCAGCTTTTGTCTGGCAATAAGAAAAAGAGAAGATCGTGTAAAAACGAATATTTTGTATCTCGGTGGTTGAAATTAACTATATGTTGTGGTATATTTTTACATATGAGATTCAATAACAGTTATTGATACTAATATAAAATAGGGAATGGCGGGAATTATAAATGGATAAGACAGATGGAAAACAGGAGATTCTGGAATATTTTAAAGAGGTCAAGCCACTGGATGGAATTTTAGACGGAATCCGTAAGGATTGGGATTCCGCATCATATGACCTCTGTCACCTCTCCGTAAAATTCACAGGGTTCTGTAAGAAAAATATGAGCCTGGGGGAACGGTTTGAGGCGCTTATCCAGGCGGCAGTGGAGCTGACGACCCAAGAGGCGCCGGATTGGGAGTATATAGGAGCAAGGCTTCTTATGCTGCGCTTTGAAACCAGGCTAAAGGAAGAGCTGGACCGGAGGAAGATCGGAAGCTTTTACGATAAGATCTGTTTTCTGACAGAGGACGGGCTTTACGGGGATTACATTCTGAAGAATTACAAAAAAGAAGAAATTGACCGATATGAAGCGTATATGGATCAGAGCAGAAACCATCTGTTCAATTATTCCGGACTTGAACTTCTGCTTAACCGGTACGTGATCCGCAGCCGCCAGAATGCACCTTTAGAGATGCCTCAGGAAATGTTTCTTGGAATTGCCATGCATCTTGCCATGCTGGAAAAGGATGACCGGGACACCTGGGTAAAACGGTTTTATGATATGCTCAGTACGTTAAAGGTTACCATGGCAACCCCCACCCTTTCAAACGCCAGAAAGCCTTACCATCAGCTTTCCTCCTGTTTTATTGATACGGTTCCGGACAGCCTGGATGGCATTTACCGGAGCATTGACAGCTTTGCAAAGGTCAGTAAGTTCGGGGGAGGCATGGGCCTTTATTTTGGAAAGGTCCGCGCCGCAGGGAGTGCGATCCGCGGCTTTAAGGGAGCTGCAGGAGGTGTGATCCGTTGGATCAAGCTGGCCAATGATACGGCTGTGGCAGTGGACCAGCTTGGAGTAAGGCAGGGAGCCGTGGCGGTTTACCTGGATGTCTGGCACAAGGACCTGCCGGAGTTTCTGACTCTCAGGACCAATAACGGAGACGACCGCATGAAGGCGCATGATGTTTTTCCGGCTGTCTGCTATCCCAGCCTGTTCTGGAAACAGGCAAAGGAGAACATAGAGGGAGACTGGTATTTAATGTGCCCTCATGAAATCCTGACAATAAAGGGCTGGGCATTGGAGGACTCTTATGGAGCCCAGTGGGAGGAACGTTATCTGGAATGTGTTAATGACAGCCGTATCCACAAGCGGATCATTCCCATTAAAGATATTATCCGCCTGGTTTTAAAGAGTGCTGTAGAAACAGGAACGCCCTTTACCTTTAACCGGGATATTGTAAATGAAGCCAATCCCAACAGCCACAGCGGCATCATTTACTGCAGCAACCTGTGTACGGAAATTGCCCAGAACATGAGCGGAGTCGAGCAGGTTGACCAGCAGATACAGACAGTGGACGGGGAAACTGTGGTGGTTACCGTGACAAAGCCGGGAGACTTTGTTGTGTGTAACCTGGCCAGCCTTTCCCTGGGAAAGATTGATCTTAAGGAGACCGGGGAGCTGACGGAATTGACAAGAAGTGCTGTCCGGGCATTGGACAATGTAATTGATCTGAATTTTTTCCCTGTGCCCTATGCAAAAGTCACCAACCTCCGCTACCGCCCGGTGGGACTGGGGGTAAGCGGATACCATCACATGCTGGCAAAAAATGGGATCTCCTGGGAATCAGAGGAGCATCTTAAATTTGCTGACAAGGTATTTGAGGCCATCAATTACGCGGCAATTGAAGCAAGCTGTGATTTTGCCAGGGAAAAAGGGAGATATAACCTGTACGAAGGCAGCGAATGGCAGACAGGGGCATATTTTGACAAACGGGGATATTGCTCTGAGAAGTGGAATCGTCTTCGGGAAAAGGTGGCAGAAAACGGCATGAGAAACGGCTGGCTCATCGCCATTGCACCAACCAGCAGTACCAGCATGATCTCCGGAACCACGGCAGGGCTGGACCCAGTCATGAACCGGTATTATCTGGAGGAAAAAAAGAATGGCCTGGTACCCCGGGTGGCACCGGACTTATCACCGGAAACATTCTGGAAATATAAAAATGCCCATTATATTGACCAGAGATGGTCTGTGCGGGCAGCGGGAGTCCGGCAGCGCCATGTGGACCAGGCCCAGAGCATGAATCTTTATATAACCAATGACTATACTCTTCGTCAGGTGCTGGGGCTTTATATCCTGGCCTGGGAACAGGGCGTAAAAACCATTTACTATGTCCGTTCCAAAAGCCTGGAAGTGGATGAATGCGAGGCCTGCTCCAGCTAGAGGCCGGTTCTGGTTAAACCGGACGGTTGACCATAATAAAACAGGAGAGTTTGGAGAGAGTGATATGGAACAATTAAAAAAAAGACCCCTTTTTCATCCGGATGGGGAGATTGAGGTAAGAAAACGGCGGATGATCAACGGCAACACCACAAACCTCAATGATTTTAACAATATGAAATACACCTGGGTAAGCGACTGGTACCGGCAGGCCATGAATAATTTCTGGATACCTGAAGAAATTAATTTAAGCAGGGACAGGAAGGATTATCCTTTATTAAGTCCTCAGGAGCGGAGAGCTTATGATAAGATATTATCCTTTCTGGTGTTTTTGGACAGCATCCAGACCGCTAATTTACCGGCCCTTGGAGAATATGTGACTGCCAATGAGATCAATCTCTGCCTTTCCATTCAAACCTTTCAGGAGGCAGTACACAGCCAGAGCTACAGTTATATGCTGGATACCATCTGTGAACCTCAGACACGGAATGAGGTGCTCTATCAGTGGAAGAGCGACCCCCATCTTCTTGCCCGCAATACCTTTATCGGCGACCTGTACAATGAGTTTCAAAAGGACAAGAGCGCATTTGCTTTCATGAAAGCGGTGGTGGCTAATTTTATTCTGGAAGGCGTGTATTTTTACAGTGGATTCATGTTCTTCTATAACCTGGGACGGAACCATAAAATGACCGGATCCTCCCAGGAAATTCGTTACATCAACCGGGATGAGAACACTCATTTGTGGCTGTTCCGCAATATTATTCTGGAACTGGAAAAGGAAGAACCGGAGCTGTTTACCAGGGAACGGGTGGAGGTTTACCGGGTCATGATCCGGGAAGGCTGCGAGCAGGAGATCGCCTGGGGCTGCTATGCCATCGGAGATGAAGTGCCCGGGCTTACAAGGGAAATGATTACGGACTATATCATGTATCTGGGAAACTTACGCTGTGCAAGCCTTGGCTGGGAGCGGATTTATGAGGGGCATGAGAGGGAGCCGGAAAGCATGACATGGGTCAATCAGTACAGCAACGCCAATTTGATTAAAACTGATTTTTTTGAAGCAAAAAGCACGGCCTATGCAAAAAGCAGTGCTCTGGTGGATGACCTGTAACAGGTGAAATATGCTGAAAAAAAATACATGAATTTCGATAATAATAATTGTTTTTATTTTAACAACGTGTTATAATTAAGAAAAACAATTTTTAAGGAGGCTATTTATGGAACGCATTGTGGTAATCGGCGCAAACCATGCCGGAACAGCAGCAATAAACACAATTTTAGATAATTATAAGGACAAGAAAGTTATTATATTTGATTCCAATGACAACATCAGTTTTCTGGGCTGTGGTATGGCTCTTTGGATTGGAGACCAGATTCACTCCTCCGAAGGCCTGTTTTATTGCAGCAAAGATATTTTTGAAAAAAAGGGCGCAAAAGTCTACATGGAAACTAAAGTTGAACGCATTGATTATGATAAAAAGACTGTCTTTGCTGTGGGAAAATATGGACAGAGATACCAGCAGGAGTACGATAAACTGATTCTTGCCACAGGTTCTCTTCCTATTTCTCCTGATATTGAAGGGAAAGAGCTGGACAACGTTCAATTTGTAAAATTATTTCAGAATGCGAAAGAGGTCATTGACAAGCTGCATAACAGTGCCTTGAAAGATATTGTGGTAGTAGGAGCAGGGTATATCGGCGTTGAACTGGCGGAAGCATTCCGCCGTGTGGGAAAGAATGTCACCCTGATCGACAATATGCACACCTGTCTGTCCAGCTATTATGATCAGGAGTTTTCAGATATCATGTCCGAGAACTTATCAAGCCATGGAATTCAGCTGGTTTATGATGAAATCGTGACCAGGCTTGAAGGAAACGGCAAGGTAGAAAAGGTGGTCACCGACAAAAAGGAATACCATGCTGATATGGTAATACTGGGCATCGGCTTTAAGCCTAACAATCAGTTAGGTAAAGAGGAGCTTGAACTGTTCCGCAATGGGGCATTTCTGGTTGACAAACGGCAGCAGACCAGCCGCCCGGATGTATATGCGATCGGTGATTGTGCCACTGTTTTTGATAATTCCATCCAAAAGACAAACTACATTGCTCTGGCTACCAATGCCGTTCGTTCCGGAATCGTGGCTGCCCATAACGTCTGCGGCACCCCCCTGGAATCTGTTGGCGTTCAGGGATCTAACGGAATCTGCATCTGGAATCTTAAAATGGTCTCTACAGGGATCAGCTATGCGAAAGCCAAAAAGCTGGGGTATGATGCGGCAGCAGCAGATTATGAGGATACCCAAAAACCGGCGTTTATTGAGCATGACAATTACAAGGTAAAAATCAGGATTGTATATGATAAGAAGACCCGCATCATTCTGGGGGCACAATTATGCTCGGAATATGATGTCTCCATGGCAATACATATGTTCTCCCTTGCCATTCAGGAGCAGGTAACCATTGACCGGTTAAAACTGACGGACATTTTCTTCCTGCCTCATTTTAACCAGCCTTATAATTACTTTACAATGGCTGCACTGCAGGCGAAATAGGTTTTAACGGGCGTGTGCTTTTCCTGCTGTTAAAAACAGGTTTTTAGATCAGATGCCGGATAACAGAAGGAATTAAAAACCAAAATAAGGAAAAAGGTGAATCAAAAGGCAGCGTTGCCACAAGGTAATAGCAGCAGGAAATGCACAGGTCTTGACAATTGATTTCATTCATGTTAGTATGAGAATGCTCTCTAGAAGAGTACCAGTCAGGGGCAGTACTGGTTTCGACAGGGGCTATGCAGCTGGTGAAGCTATCCGCATGCGATGCGTTAAATGGCAAACCTAAATATAAACGCTAACAATAACGAATTAGCATTAGCTGCTTAATGCAGCTTGTCGGCCTTAAGGCACTCACACTTTAAGATCCCGGCATCGACTATGTGAGAAACGACGTATGCAAAGCTTTGAGCACGCGGTCGTAATATGAAGCTACTGAAGCTGTCAGGGTGTTAGTTCCCGGGCGGTGGAGGGAATGTCAATAAACTAACTATGATAGTAGAAGAACAGGGAATTGGTTTTTGGACACGGGTTCAACTCCCGTCTGCTCCACTCTAAAAGTCTAGTGTATACTAGGCTTTTTTACTTTATAGGAAATTTCTCAAATAGTCAAAAATAGTGTATAATAGTAATGAAATAAAAAATAGCATAGCAAAAGAGCGAAGGGGTGACTTCGCCATGACGTTGTTTATGAGGTTTTTTGTTTTGTTGGTTTGGCTGCACTATCTGACTATAGAGGAAGAATTACAGATATGGATCTATCCATATCCCATGACCTTTCGATATCGTTCAAATAGTGCAGTTTTTTTGTGGTAAACTTCTAAAACCAACATAGAAGAGCCACACTTCTGGCAGCCAAGTGGGTCATATCCAAAAGTAAAAAGGATAGAATTACGCCAGTCTAAATGTCGCAAGAGAAAATTTCGTTTTTCCGGAGAGAGACATTTCCGGAGATTTTTCTCTTGTTTGTGGTGTTTGGCATAAATGCCATAATAGCGAAGCATTTTAAAATGCTTCTCCGGGATATGTATGATAAGTCGTTTGATAAAATCTAGGGCAGGTACACGCTCCGTGACGGTTTTGTTATCTTCATGTTTCGTGTAATGAAAGGTAACGAAATCCCCATCATAGTGATCGATTCGGGAAGTAGCAATAACAGGCCGACCAAGGTAACGGCTGATGTATTTGATTGTGATATCCGGAGTGCAAAGGTTTGGTTTGGCTCGAACGTAAAAACCATCTTCATGCTTTTTATAAATCGCATTTTTGATCTTGTTAAAAGAAGGCCCGAGTCGTTTGGAAAGCTGTTCAAGAAGAACTTTACGGAAAGCATTACGAAGAAAGTTATAGTCAAAGTGCTTAACCGTTCTCCAGGGAGTGAAGTTGCCGGCACCACCTTCAGAAATAAGGGAATGGATATGAGGATTCCATTTGAGATCCCTGCCAAAGGTATGAAGGACGCAGATGAAGCCAGGAGTAAAGAGTTCCCCCTTATTTATTTTGAAAAACATACGAAGAACAACATCGCGGACGGAATGAAAGAGGCAGTCCAGAAGAGAACGGTCATTTAAGAAATAAAAACGAAGCTCTTCAGGAATGGTAAAAACGCAATGCCTGTGAACACAAGAAATAAGTTTAGAGGACATGTGAAGAGAGCGAAACTGATTGTATTTATTGCCACAAGAAGGGCAGAAGCGGCTTTTGCAGCGAAACGGAACAAATTTGAGGTCACCACAAAGAGGGCAGCCAAGCATAGCACCACCCTTGGAGGGATCCCCACAGTCAATCAGTCGTTCTACATTCTCAACAACAGAGCGCCTGGGACGAAGTTCATAAATGATGTGTTCATAATAGTCAGAAAAAATGGTTTGTAAGATATTCATAAAAGAATTTTACAACAAAGTAGCACAAAGAAAACCCCCAAACCCCTCATGAGTGAGGGGCAGGGGAGCTGAGAGTGTCGAAGACACTTTTTTACATGATAACTTATAAATTATTTTTTCTTTGCCATTTCGCGCATTATTTCAAACTGTTGTCTTATATTGGCCACAAAAGTTGCTATGATTTCCTTTGTTTTGTCATCAAGTTCTACACCATCAAAATACAGTGGGCTTCCGTCAGGGTCGTTTATATCGCCAATGATATCATCAAACCTTTTGGCAATATCTCTTTCAGAAACAGGAGTTAAATCTGTTTTTTTCTCTTCTCCGTTTTCACTTCCTGTCATCAAGTAATCTAAAGTAATGCCAAAGTAATCAGCAATTTTCTGCATAGCATCTATTTTTGGATTACTTCTTCCAGACTTCCAATTTGAAAATGTTGTTTGTGATAGAGTAGGAGAAGGATTTGACTGGAACGAATTTGATGACGAAGAAGTTTTAACCAGTTATAGGGTTGAAAAAATCGAATTCTGACTCAGTGATTATATTAATCGGAGGATATGGCGGATATACTTTGAGTCATTGCTGTGAAGACAGAATGTATTGTGATGAATACGACATAATTGAAATGGTTAACAATTTTTTTAATAATAGATGCATAGTTGATAATGAGATAATTCTAATCAGCAAATGAGGAGGCAAGCGTGATAAATACAGTTAAGAACTACGACAATTCATATAGTTATGGGACAGGAACGCATAAACAGAAATTAAAACAACTGAATAAGTACCGTAAAATCATAGGAAGCATTTTAATTATGCTTTCTTTTTTTGTACTCTTTATGCTGCCAGACCAGGACGGAAACTGGACATTGGCAGCTTTGTTGATAATAGTAAGCGCTGCTTTATTTACACAGATCGGAGGATTAAAACATGAATAGCGATATAAAATTTCATTACATGAAAAATAAGGAAGGAAAAATTGAAATGTATGCAAATGGCATATACATATCTACATTTGATAATTTCACGGAGATTTTCGCCTTACATTACATTATATCTTAATACATAGCCTTGTCGGTGATCCGGAAGGATAGACCGTACTGCGAAAGTAAACAAGGCATTCCCGGTAGTCAGAAAATGATTGCTGCTTACCATAGATAGTGGTTGATCTGGCATAGGCCACTAACCGCACATAATTAGTGGTAGATTATTAATAGGAGGTGTTTCGCGTGGGATATGGAGAATTAGAACAGTGCAAGGACTTTGGCAAGTTGAAGGCAGTGTTTGATGATGATATGCTTGGGTACTTTGAAGGACAGCTTCAGAGTTATCTAAACGGATCAGAAGATAGGCCAGCGGTTGTTAGCTGGTGGGAAGGAGCTATAAGTACAGATGAGTTTATAACTCAATGTTCATAGAAGGAGTCGATAATATGAAGGACAAATATTTTATAATCACATTTAGTAGCAATAAAACGGTATTTGCTACGGCATTCAACGAAACAGAAGCGGTTATACTAGCACAAGCTGTAATGATTAAAAACGGGTTAGTGTATGAAGTAAAAGACGCGCGTGAAACAAATTGCATTTCCGATATGACAAAAACTAATTTTTGTGTATAGAAGTGTGCTTTCATTGAAAAAAAGAAATGGTGTAAAAAAGAAATCAAAAATGTCTACAAGTTAAAAAATATGTCGGAATATCAAATATTTGAGTTTGTTAATCTATAAAAAACAATTTACGCTTAAGAAGAAAAAAACAACGGAAATTGCAAAAATAATTTATAGAGTGTTATTGTGGTATAGTATCAATATTCATTCATGTATTTTGGCCATTTATGCATAATAATAAAAAAGTAGGGGGTGATTTATACTATTTATTTACTGTCCCTCTGGAGACATTTTTGTATACTTCCAGTTGGTGAATAATTACTTGTGTTTCAAAAGTTATAAAAGTGCTTCTATATAGGCCGGGTTTATCATAGTCAGCACAGTACTGGGGAGTAGATGCCTTATCGTAAACCTCTCATAATTATTTGGCCACCAAGAGGCGGCGGAATGGAGTTTAAAATGAAGAAAAAATTATCGGTATTATTATTGTCAGGAACTATGGCATTTGCTTTGGTAACGTCTGTATATGCACAGGAACCGAATTATATTGGTGTCATGGAAAGCAGTGCTGTTGATACAAAGCTTCCCATAGGAGACGAATCCATAACACAAAATGTTATAGATGTTGGAAACAGTTACGCGAATCAAATGAGTGGAAATGTAAATACCAGAGCAGATGGTGAAGTTTGGACTTTGGAATCAACAACGACAGTTATTCCATATGGTGCTGTTAAAGGATCATTTGGGGATATTATACCTGAAGGCGAATCCAAAACTAAAACATGTTCATGGTCAATATCAGCAGGAACAGATGTTAGAAATTACAAAATATCAGCATCAGTTTCCGGCTCTAAATCAATTACTCAAAGCGGTCCTACTGCCAGCACTAAGTTGGCGGACGGGAAAAATGCTACCCACAGATCTTTCTTTGTTGTTGGATATGGGAAATTGGTTAAATATGATTATAAAGTAACACAAAAATATTCAGGTAATTTTTTAAGAAGAGAAACCAAATATATGTTTGCAGACGTTTCCACTGAATCATGTTCTCAGTTAATTAGACTTGATGGTTCAACTGTAAATGCCCAAAATCTCAATGGAAGTAAAGTAACGAGTGCAGGGAGTTTACAAAATTACAAAAATCAGTTTTATAAAACTGACGGAACCTGTTTAAAATACTATAAATTCTAAGATTATGAAAAAAATATTATTTTATATAACCAACATAATATGCGCATCTTCTTTTTTATGTGTACGGTTTTTAGGTCTTTTTTTCATTGATGCAATTCACCTGGAAAATATAATTACAGCACGTATCAATGTGATTACATTCATAGCAGCAATATGGTTTATAATTAGTTTTTGTCTGGCACTTAAAGAAACAAAGAAATAAATAAAGTGACTATTAAAGGAGCTGGCACAGCAGCTCCTTTTGCGTGTGTTGATACATTATTTGATAAGGGGAGTATAATCTACGGGAGTTTAGGGGGTAAGTAAGGATATTAATTCTACTGTAGGAGGGAGAGGAAAAAGTATATGAAAAGAGTAATATCAACATTATTAATCACGATTTCTATTTTAATGGTATTTTCAATGACTGCTTTTGCAGCGCCGCTACAACCGGTCTTAAGTGTGAGTATTATAGAAAAAGGAGTTTGGAATAAGAACTTTGGAAGTCCTGCTCTAGATTCAATGAATGGTCATGTATATTTTGTAGTAAGAACAATGGGTCATGGGGGCTCGGTTGCCACATACGATAATGTTAATACAAAGGAATTTTGGTACGATGTAATTAAAAATTATGCTGGCACGCCGATTGGTTTTGAACGCTATTATGACTGTGGGCCTGT
>JAISYJ010000006.1:0-5254 GCA_031270005.1 Hungatella sp.
GTCCAAGGAAGGGAGACGATATACCGATTGCTACCTACATTCTAACAGTTAAGCAACAAGATGGATAATTCCTTACTGGCTGTAAGGGATATTAACCATAAATATATTGTAGTAGGAAGGAGGATACGGATGATTGATCTGTCTAATATGGTCACGGAAACCAGAAATCCTAAAACCATGAATCTGGATGAAATGCTTCCTCTGGATTTGATCCGTATTATGAATGAAGAAGATGAAAAGGTGATTGAAGCAGTAAAAACCCAGATGGAGAAAATCGCCCGGATAGTGGAATGGTGCACGGAAAGTCTTGGAGGAAACGGCCGGCTGATCTATATGGGAGCAGGCACAAGCGGAAGGCTGGGACTTTTAGATGCGGCGGAATGTCCTCCCACATTTGGAGTGGAACCGGGAAAAGTGATCGGGCTGATTGCCGGCGGAGAGGGTGCATTTATAAAGGCAGTGGAAGGCGCGGAAGACAGTGAAGCCCTTGGAGAGGAAGATTTAAGAAACATTCACCTTACAGCAGATGACGTGGTGGTCGGCATTGCCGCAAGCGGCAGAACGCCTTATGTATTAGGCGGGCTGCGGTATGCGGGAAAAACCGGATGCAGGACGGCTGCCATTGTATGCAACACCGGTTCCATACTGGCAAAAGAAGCGGAGGTCGCCGTTGAACTGGTGGTTGGTCCGGAAATATTGACCGGCTCTACCAGGTTAAAGGCCGGTACGGCGGAAAAAATGGTCTGTAATATGATATCCACTGCAAGTATGGTGGGAATAGGCAAAGCATATCAGAACCTGATGGTGGATGTGGTACAGACAAATACAAAACTGATAAAAAGGGCGGAAAACATCGTCATGGAAGCCACGGGCTGCAGGCGGAGGGATGCGCAGGAGGCGCTGACATCTTCAGACGGCCATGCAAAGACAGCGATTGTATCCATATTATCGGGATGCAGGACCCAGGAAGCACGGGAGAAGTTGGTAAAGGCACGTGGACATGTGCGTTATGCCATAGAGCATATATAAAAATAATGGAGGAGAAAGTTTGAAACAAAAAAGTAGAGGGAAACCAATAAAACAGGGTATAGCAAACAAGCCATTCGCAATTCACGGATGACAAAAATTACGATTATAAAATCAGTATCAAACAGTCACAGCAGGGGCATCGGTTATTGTATAGCCCCTCTTCCTGAAAAGTTCCAGAGCCTGAGCCGTTGTCAGAACCTTAGATTCATTAACAGAGCGATGCTCTAAAAAACCTTCAGGGGTATATGGCTCTAGCTTACTTAAGATATTCCAGATAGCGGTCAGGAGCATCTTACAGACAGCAATAATGGCCTTTTTGTGACCCCGATGGGTCTTGATTCTGCGATATCTCTCTTTGAATTCAGGATGCTTTTTTGAATTGATAAGTGCATTTGCAACCTGAACAAGGAGAGGCTTCAAATAACAACCGGCGCGGGAAATACGAGTGGATTTCACCTTGCCCCCACTCTGGTCATTACGCGGACAGCAGCCAGCCCAGGAAACAAGATTCTTAGCTGACGGGAACACCGACATATCGGGACCAATTTCAGACAGTACAGCGATTGCAGTCATCGGATTGGAATTCAGTCCAGGAACTGTGCGAAGCAAATCAAGTACAGCAGAAAAAGGTTCCACAACCACAAGGATTTCCTGCTCGATGTGTTTTCTGTGTGTTTCCAGCTCATCGATATGAAAGAGGCATTCACGAAGCTTGATAGCCTGCTCGGGAGAAATGACCCCGTCAACAGCAGCCTGTATCTCTTCCACAGGAGTTTTACAGCGACCATCGACAAAGGGTGTCACATCAAAGGTCTCACCCGGATGGTCAAGGATGTAGTTAGTGATAGAACGGGAAGACTTGCCGAAGACGTCACTGAAGACATCATCAAGTTTTAGGTTTGAAACGGTCAGACAGTTCTGTGCCCGATTCTTTTCACCAGTCAACATATTTGTAAGTTTAGAGCGGTAACGCATCAGATCACGGAGGTGACGGATTTCAGGTGAAGGGATGAAGCTGGGTTTTATCATATCACACATGAAGAGATCACAAATCCATTTGGCATCCTTACGGTCGGTCTTGTTGCCCTTTTGAGGTTTTGTGTATTTTGGATGAGCAAGAGTGACCCAACATGATTTTTCAAGGATATTGAAGACAGGAATCCAAAACTTGCCGGAAGATTCCATACAAACTTCCGTACAGGAATATTTAGCAAGCCAGTCAGACAACTCCTTAAGGCCTTTGGAAAAGGAAGAGAAGCGAGCCTGTTGATATTCGGTACGACCGTTAGCATCGGTGATTCCGATGCAGGCATAGAGCCAGGTTTTGTGGACATCAAGACCACAGCAATTTTTACGAAAGATTTTGAACATCAAGTTCCTCCTGAAAAAAGATTAGCAGGGCTGGCAGGGACTGGTCGTCCGGCGAAATCGAGTCAACTTCGGAAGAGATAAGTTTACGGGCTACTTTGCGCCATTCATTGATGCCTTAACGGACGACCGACACCATATAAACATACGGGGTTGCCGCTATACAGCCCCACCACTCTCCTCCCCGGGTTCTGTAGTATGCCAGCGGCCTACAAGAGGAGTTTAACAAGAAAAATAAGAAAGCGAAAGTCTGGAGGGTGTTTCATAACCCCATCGGTGCCTTTCGCAGAAAGGTGGAATTATAAACATGAAAAAAAGAAAATTATCCCTACTGCTGACAGCAGCCCTCATCGCCGGCACACTGGCAGGCTGCGGAAATACCTCAAAGGGCACGGTGGCGCAGCAAAGCAATGGAAAAGACATTGTTAAGGCATTGCTGCCGCCTGTTTCCGCATCCTATCAGGATAAACTGGTGGAATATGCAAAGGAATTCAACGAAGCCAATCCTGATATAGAGCTGCAGATCACAACGGCAAGCTGGGAAGACATTACGGAAAAACTGGATGTCCAGGTAAACGCAGGATCTCCGCCTGATATCGCATTTATCGGCTCGACCGGGGTCACCAAATATCTGGACACGGAAATGCTGGTGGATATTTCACAAGATGCTGACCAGACCATGATAGATGATTATAACAAGGACATTTTAAACTATTTTAAAAACGGAGACGGTCTGTATGGATTTCCAGCCTATGTGGAGGTGCAGGCGATCGGCGGAAACAAGGCTATGCTGGAGGAAGCGGGAATCGACTGGCAGAGCGTGCAGAAAAACGGCTGGACCTATGAAGAATTCCGGGAAGCCATTAAAAAAGGCGTTGTAAAGAACGGGGATACTTATTCCCGGTACGGCTTTGTTTTTGCCTGCTCAGGCGTAGCGGCTAAGGACTATTTTTCAATTTTTGTAAAAAATGCAGGAATGCCTGCCGCATTTAATAAGGATTTGAAATATACATACACCAGCAGCCAGATGGTCCCGTTTTTAAAAGATATCAGAGCCTTGATCGACGATGGCTCCATGCCGAAGGAATTAAGTTCCGTTGATGCGGGGAAACGGTGGAACATGTTCCTGACCGGTCAGACCATGATCACCGGCAAGGGACTGTCGGTCTTTGAAAAATCTGCTTCCGATAATAATAAAAAGCTGGCTGCAAAAGACGGCAGTGCAGTAGAAGGAAGCCAGGAAGTGGAATACATCATATTGCCGGTTCCCACATTCCAGGGAAATAAACAGCAGGCCCAGGGAGCCGTAGATGGATATGTGTGCTTCCGCGGCAAGGATGAACCAAATCCGGATCATTTAAAGAACGTGGCAAAGGCAGCTTATTTCCTGTCAAGCGGAAAAAGAGCGGCAGAGACCTGCCAGGAGCTTTACATCAGTCCCGTTTGCAAGTCAGGGGAGGAAGCATTTGCTTCTCTTACCCCGATTGAAGGTAAAAATGTGAATAATACAGAAGCAGTTAAGAATCTTGCCTCCCAGGTGGCGGAAGCCAGACCTGACATCCCGGCTGATTTAGGGGCAAAGGCCATAAAGATTGAGGAAGAGGTTATTCTGCCCAAATTCCAGGGATTGTTAGCAGGAGAAATTACTCCGGAGCAGATGCACGAAGCCATTAAAAAGGCTGCAGTGGAGGCGTTTGGCGAGGATGGCTGTGTCATGGATTAACGGGAAATAAGATCCACAGGATTTCATGATTTATGGGGCATTGGTAATCGTAACAGGTGCCAATGCCCATTTCTTATCCGCAGGATATTATATTTTTTAGAAAAAAGGAAGAAGGGAATGAGTATGCAGACAGCAAGAAAAAGAAAGCGCTTGAACAATGATGTCAAATGGGGGTATGTTTTCGTATTCGTGCCCATTGTGTCATTTATTATCTTCACATTATATCCGGTTGTACAGGCGGCGATTGTAAGTTTTCAATCCTATAAGCCCTTAAAAACAGAGTTTGTGGGATTTGCCAATTACAGTAACACACTAAAAAACGGACTTTTCTTCAAATCCATCTGGAACACGGTGGTGTATACGGCCGTAACGGTGCCTATCTCCATCTCAGTGGCGTTCATCATCTCCATTCTGTTGGTTCCTTTTAAGAAAAGAAGCCAGTCATTTTTTAAAGCGGTATTTTATTTACCTGGAATTGCATCGGGAGTTGCTCTCTCCTTTGTGTGGAAGTGGATATTTGATCCTCTGCCAAGCGGTCTGTTAAATTCGGTGATCCGGACCTTTGGGATCCAGAATCAGAACTGGCTGGGCAGCTCTCAAACGGCCATGCTGTCCTTAATCATCATGACAATATTCTCAGGCTTAGGATCTACCGTGATTATTTATGTGGCCGCATTGCTTGGAATCGATCCCACCTATTATGAGGTAGCCAATATTGACGGAGCAACCTTTCTCCAGAGGATCAGATACGTTGTATGGCCTATGGTAAAGCCCACCACGGTCTTTCTGGCCATAACCGGAGTGATCAATGCATTTCAGGCCTTTCAGACGGCGTATTTAATGACAGGAGGCGGGCCGGATAATGCCACAACAATGGTTGGATTGCTGATTTTTAACAATGCTTTCAAATATTTTAACTATGGGGAGGCATGTGCACAGGCATTATTATTAGCGGGAATTATTGCGGTCTTTGCGGTCTTCCAGTTTAAGGTAATGGCTGCTGACGTAGAGTACTAGCCTGCAAATAAAAAGTCAATAGGAAATTGATAATTTTCTAGATTAAATTTATCTTGATTTTTGGATATGAAAAATAGACCACCGTTATCCGCTGGCCTGGAAAGATATGGGAATTAA
>JAISYJ010000023.1:0-5020 GCA_031270005.1 Hungatella sp.
CATCTGCTTTGCCCGGACCTTTAAGGCCCGGCCTGCGTAGGTCAGGGTAAGGGGCATGGTGCGGTTGAAAAGCTGGACATCGAATTCCTTTTCCAGATTGGAAATGTGGCTGCTTAAGGACTGCTGTGAGATGTATAACTGCTTGGCAGCACGGGTGATATTTAATTCCTCCGCAACCGCCAGAAAATATTCCAGGTTCAGGAAGTTGATCATAGATAAGCCTCCAGCTTGGGAATGTAGGGAATGAGCTTTTCAAGGGAAGTATTTACAATAAGCTCTTCCGGGAAATTCACTTCTTCAATAAGCTCTAACGCTCTTACATGGTTTCCCACATCAGCTTCCGTATGGGCGTCGCTGTCAATGATGATGGAGGCCCGGTAGTGCTTGCAAAGCTCCAGCATGGTCCGGTAATTTTCCGCGGCATTCATTCTTGGGCTTAAGGGATGAAGAGAACTGGAATTAAGCTCCAAAAGGGTATGATTCTCAGCGGCAGCGGAAACCAGGGTGTCATAATCCACTGGAAAACGGCTGTCGTCAGGGTGGCCGATGATGTGGATCAGAGGATTTTCAATGGCTCCGAGATAAGCATTTGTATTTTCGGCGGAAGTTCCGCTTTTGTAGCAGGGTTCGTGGAGGCTTGCAATGGAGTAATCCATTTTTTCCAAAAGACCTTTTCTCAAATCCACCCGTCCCGTGTAATCCATAATATTAAGCTCAACGCCCATGAGTATGTTGACTCCGTAGATTTTACGGGGGATCACTTTAAAATTTATGAAATAAAACTCATGGCAGGTTCCTGGCATCTTAGGTGCATGGTCCGTAGAGCCCATGAGGGCAAGGCCCTTTTCAGAAGCAGATTTAGCCATTTCATATAAAGTGTTGTACGCATGTCCGCTGGCTACGGTGTGGGTATGCAGGTCCATTATGTCGTTCATGATTCTTGTCCTTTCTGTATCTGGCCTGGGAGATTCCCAGTGGAAAATATTTCATATAATACAACTTATCTGAACTTGCAACGCAAGTGAAGATAAAAGGCAGTGTTTTTATTGCCGTTAATATAAATATAACATATTTTTACTGAGAAAACTATAGTAATATCAGGCGGGATGTGATAAATATATAGGTAGATTTTATGCAGAACTAAGTGTAATATGAGTGGAGGAGATATCAATGAGCGAAGAGATGAAGCAAACAGACGTAAGGGAAGAAACAGTAGAGACTATGGCTGATTATGCAGCAGAGCTGGAAGCCTCCTTTAAAAGGGTAAAAGAAGGAGATGTTCTCACAGGGACCGTTATAAGCGTAGATGAGGACAAGGTCACTTTGGATTTAAAATATTATGCGGAGGGAATCATTGATAAAGAAAATTTAAGCAATGATCCGGAATTCAGCCTGATCCGGGAAATCCAGCCTGGAGACGAAATCACGGCAACGGTCATAAACCCTAATGACCGGGAAGGTAATGTAGTTCTTTCAAAGAAGCTGGCAAGTGACCAGCTGGCCTGGGAAACCCTTGGAGCCATGTTAAGGGACCGAATCGTTGTCAAGGTCAAAATCGCGGAGATCGTAAAAGGCGGAGCCGTTGCTTATCTGGAAGGGATCCGGGGATTTATTCCGGCTTCCAAGCTGGCGGGGGAATATGTGGAGGACTTAGAGGAATATAATGGAAGAACCATTGAAGTCACAGTCATCACCGCAGACGAGGAAAATAAGAAGCTGGTGCTTTCAGGCAAAGAGCCTGCCCTTATGAAGCGGAAGGAAGAAACAAACAAAAAAATCGCAAAGTGCGAAGTAGGGTCCATCATGGAAGGAACGGTGGACAGCTTAAAGGATTACGGCGCATTTATTAACCTGGAAAACGGGCTTTCCGGCCTTCTTCACATTTCACAGATCAGCAGCCAGAGGATCAAGCATCCTGGTGTCGTGTTAAAGGAGGGACAGACGGTTAAGGTGAAGATCATATCCATAGCGGATAATAAGATAAGCTTAAGCATGAAGGCCCTCCAGGAGGAGGAAGCCAACGAAGAGGTCTTTGATTACAAAGAGGAAGGTTCTGCATTTACAGGGCTTTCAGCGCTCTTAAAGGGATTGAAATTTTAGAAAGTCGGAAAAAGAATATAAAATATCAGGTTTTTATGGTATACTATTCTTGAGGAGCAGGGGCTGCCGGGCGATGGGGCTGCCCCTTTCTCACTGACTTGCGCGAGCAATGAGCCGGACGAATATGCCAGCATATTCATTGGGCGAATGCCGCGTCAACTAAGAAAAACCGGCTTGGCGTGTTATTCTTAGTTGGAAATGCGGGGGCGAGAGAGAGGGGGAATGTGGAATGAATATTCCCAAATCATTCAATCAGGTCGATCAGTGGAAATCTGTGATGTTTTTGTACGATTCGGCATTAAAGGAAATCAGTACAAAAATTGAGATACTTAATAATGAGTTTGTGCATATCTACAATTACAATCCCATTGAACACATCAAGTCAAGGCTTAAGACCCCGGACAGCATTGTAAAGAAGCTGAAGCGGTACGGCTATGACGTGACCATTGATAACATGGTGGAAAAATTAAATGATATTGCAGGGATACGGATCATCTGTTCTTTTACATCAGATATTTACCAGATTGCAGAGATGATAACAAAGCAAAGCGATGTTACGGTCCTTAATGTGAAGGATTATATTAAGTATCCAAAGCCTAATGGTTATAAAAGCTATCATATGGTGGTAACCATTCCCATCTATTTAACGGATGGGCCGGTGGACACTAAGGTTGAGATTCAGATCAGGACGATTGCCATGGATTTCTGGGCAAGCCTGGAGCATAAGATATATTATAAATTTGAAGGCAATGCACCGGCGTACTTACAGCAGGAGCTGAAGGCCTGCGCGGATGTGGTGAATATGCTGGATGGGAAGATGTTTTCCTTAAACCAGTCGATTCTGGAACTGAGCGAGGCACAGCAGCGGGAGACAGCAGAAGAGGACACGATGGAAGAGGACGATTTGACTTAAAAGATGCAGCCTTGACGATTCCGCTCGCTGAGGCTGCTTTTTGCACGGGCAATGCGGGTTTTTCTTAGTTCTCTCCGCAAAAAGAAGGTTATAGTATGAGCATATTGACAAAAGACACCTGGAAGATCATAAAGTTCAATCAAAAGAATGCGTTTGTTTTTGAATTGCTGTTTCGGCTGGTCACCATGACCCTGTACCTGCTTCTCTTAAACAAAGGACTTTTATTTGCGCTGCGCATGGCAGGATACAGTTATCTGACTGCCGGAAACATTGGCTATTTCCTGGCTAAGCCCTGGACGCTTCTTATAATGGTTGCCCTGTTGTTCGTTGGAATCCTGATTCTTACACTGGAGACCGGCTGTCTTCTTACGCTGTATGAGGGGGCTTTTTATTCCCGGAAACTGAAGCTGTGGGAGATCCTGGAAGGCGGCTTTTTTAAGCTGGGCCATGAGATCCGCAGAAAAAACTGGCGGCTGGGGCTTCTCATTCTGGCGGATTACGTGCTTGTAAACCTGTATCTCATATACCAGATGCTGACCCATGTAAAGCCTCTTAATTTTGTTATATCCGAGATTTTAAATAAGCCTGTAGGAAAGGTGTCCTTGGCCCTTCTGCTGATTTTTCTATTGGCTGCCGTCATTCCGGGAATCTATACCTTTCACACCTGTATGGTGGAACAGAAGAATTTCCGGGATGGGTATTTTAGAAGCTTATGGCTTTTAAGACGCCGGATATTAAAGGTTGTAGTCCTTTTGACCATCTATTACGCATTGACTGTGGTGGGACTTTGGCTGGTCTATGCATTCTGTGTGCTGATCGCCGCTGTGGGAGTGACCCTGTTCACTGACAACAGTCTGGCCCTTGCCGTCCTTCCGGCGGCATGCGACCGGATTGAGCTGGTCCTGATCTTTTTGACCAGCATCTTCTTTACCGTGGGAAACTGGGGAGCATTGAGCGTCCAGTATTTCAGTTTTACCAACAACTTTGCAAAAAGAAGCAAAAGCAGCGATTATACAGGCAGCAGGCATGGGGACGGCAAGCTGGCAGTTCTTTTCATGGCAGCGGCAGCGGCATTCAGCCTGTTTTCCCTTTTTGGGGTGGTGCGGAACGGTTCTGCAATTACCACCGATATGCTCAGCATGATTCAGATCACCGCCCACCGGGGCAGCTCCAGGGAAGCACCTGAAAATAC
The DNA here is from genome assembly GCA_031270005.1 of Hungatella sp. GTDB lineage: Bacteria > Bacillota > Clostridia > Lachnospirales > Lachnospiraceae > Lacrimispora. The sequence continues at coordinate 4,206 of JAISYJ010000023.1, forward strand.
CATGGCAGCCATGTCAAAGGCCATTGACGACCTGGCGGACTATGTGGAAATCGATGTCCAGGAGACAAAGGATGGAGTAGTGGTGCTGGGACATGACATCAGCTTAAAAAGAGTGTCAGGGATAAACCGGACCATCAGCTCCTATACCTTTGAGGAATTGCAGCATTTAGATGTAGGAAAGTGGTTTTCCGACGATTTCGAAGGTGAACGGATCCCCTCGTTAGAAGAAACCATGAAATTATGCAAAGGACGGATCAACATAAACATTGAGATCAAGGACTTGGGAAGGGGCAGTGAGCTGCCGGATAAGGTCTTTGAACTGATTGAGAAATACCAGATGAAGGAACAGTGCGTGGTGACCTCTGTCCGCCTGCCCTATTTAACCAGGATCAAGGAGCTGGATCCTGAGATCCGTACCGGATATATAATTTCAGCTGCCTATGGGGATTATTATTCCAGCGATGCTATCGACTTTATCAGCCTCCGTTCCAGCTTTGTAAGCGAAAGGCTGGTGGAAGCCGCCCATAAAAAAGGAAAGGCGGTTCATGCCTGGACGGTGAACAACAAAAGTGAAATGGAGCGGATGAAGATGCTGGGAGTAGACAATATTATAACGGATTACCCGGTGCTTGCCAGAGAGATCGTGTACCGGAAAGCGGCCACTGAGAGCCTTATGGAATACTTAAGACTTGTATTAAAATAGCCTGCAAATAAAAAGTCAATAGGAAATTGATAATTTTCTAGATTAAATTTATCTTGATTTTTGGATATGAAAAATAGACCACCGTTATCCGCTGGCCTGGAAAGATATGGGA
>JAISYJ010000102.1:0-9601 GCA_031270005.1 Hungatella sp.
CCTGCAAAGATGCTCTGTTTGTCATGCAGTTTTCAAGGTACTGATTTACTTGAAATGCATTTCTGCAATTCATTCATAAACTTTCTTTTTTAGACTTGACTTTTAATAGTTAGTCTTTAATGTGATGTATGATAACCCGGAATGTCCGGTATTATCCTTTAACTGCGCCAGTCATCATTCCACCGACGATATTCTTCTGAAACAGGAAAAAAACAAATATAGACGGAATCAGAATCATCACGGCCGCCGCCATGATCGTCCCATATCCATAGGAGCTGCCTTCATTAATATTTAACATGGTGATAGCTACCTGAGCGGTGCGCATGTCATTAACATTGGTTACGAGAAGAGGCCATAAGTAGGTATTCCAGGTTCCTACGAAAGAAGAAATAAAAACTGTGGCAATAACCGGAGTGCTGGACGGGAGCAGAATCCTGGAATAAAATGTAAAGTTGCCGCATCCGTCTACCAGCGCCGCATCCCGCAATGTTCTTGAATAAGTCATGAAATGCTGGCGCATAACGAAAATATTCATGGCGGATACGAAAAATACAACCATCATGCCGACGTAAGTATTAATTAATCTTAGTTGTGCGGTAGTAAAGTAATTTTGCACTACCAGTACGTCCGCGGGAATAATCATGCTGCCAACTACAAGATAAAACAGGATCTTTTTCCCCTTGTAATCAAAAAAAGCAAAGGAGAATGCGGCCATGCTGGCGGTAACAATACGCACAACGCTGGAAATGAAAGCGACGATAAACGAGTTGAACATAAATCGGAAAATCTTAGTCTGTTCCAATGCGATCACATAATTGCCCGGATAGAAAGTATTGGGGAAAAAATGAATTTCTTTTGTCAGAACCTCATCGGGACGCATGAAAGAAATACAACTCGCATAGATCAAGGGCGTCATTAGTAAAAGACCCAAAGCCAGACAAAACAACTGGTATAAAGTAATTTTCACAACCTTTTTCCGGTTCCTTATTATTTTTTTATCTCTGCTTTTATCAATCATAGCTCACCTTCTTCTTGTCTAAAATCAGACTAAAAACCATCATAACAGCAGCTAACAGAAAGCCCACCATTGTCGCCGCGAACGCCGCGTTATAATTTGTTCCGATTATCGCTTTCCCATAGATATAGGACATAATTGTTTCAGTCGCACCGTTAGGCTGTCCTGTGGCGCCGTTATTGGTAGTCAAAATCAATGTGAGACTTGCCGTAGTCATCGCATAGGCGATATCCTTGACGAACAGGAAAAGCAACGTAGGAGACACCAGTGGAATCAGTATCCTGCCCAACAGCTTCCACCCCACCGCACCATCTACCTGTGCGCTTTCCAACACTTCGTCTGAAAGCCCGCGCAGCGCGGAAAAGAGAAAGATAAAATTGTACCCGACATTAGACCAGATCTGGACAAGGATTAAGGATAACAATGCTGTTTTGGAATCTGTCAGCCACGAAACCGAAATACCGAACAGCTTGTTAATAATTCCCATAGAGGGATTATAAGCGAGCTGAAAAATCATAGCAATGACAGAGGCTGACACCGCCATAGATAGAGCAAACAGTGCTTCGTAAGCGATAGACAGCCTGTGATGAACCCGCGCCAAAAGCGCCAGAGCAAATCCGAACACAATGCTGATGGGTACCGTTGTAAAGACATAGATCAAAGTATTTCCGATGGCCTGCAAAAATTTTTCATCCGTCAGTACACGCATATAATTGGAGAAACCAGTAAATTCTTTGACTTCTCGGAATTTGTTGACGGTAAAAAAGCTGAGAACAGCATTTTGAACGAAAGGGTAATAAGTAAACAAAAACAGCATACTAAAGGCAGGTATAAGGTATAGATAAGGTTCTATCAAACGAAATACTTTTTTTCTTCCCCATTTTATAGAGCTGTTTTCCGGTATGTATCGTTGTGCTTCGCAGAATCGATTCATTACATTCTCCTTTCACCTTTTTAGGATTATTTTAGGCGTTTGCGGAACTCTGAAACCGTTAAAAATACTGGTTTCCTGGGTTTGAGTCAACTGATTTCTCCTCAAAAAATGTTGATTTTCCACTTGGAAAAGAATGTGGAAATATGGATGATTTTTCTTTGATTGCTGATTTTTAGTAATCATTCTTACTTTATACCTCACAAAGCTGATCACTTCATTTGGAATTTTAAGACTTATCCGCATCAAGTGCCTTTTGAGTTTCGCAATTACCTGTTTTAGAATTATTCATAAAGTGAAAGCCTTTTAAATAAGTCACTCATCAGCTTATCTCGGTTGATGCTGTACACATATCGGATAAAAGGGCGGCGTTTATCTGTGCTGTAAAAGTTGTCATACTGCATAATTGGGCTATGCTCCAAACGATCCAGCATAAAGTTTTGTCCCAGAAGCCAGGCAACGGCGGCAACATCAGAAATGGGACGGCTCCAGCAGCGCTCAGTACTGCACATGGAGGCTTCCTTCGCCGTCTTGTCCAATATGTAATCGCAAAACGTATTTTTGCCCCGCAGCCAGTATTCCATTTCTGGTCCGGTCGTTGTAAAATGGTCCAGCACACCACGTCCGGGAATTAATATCAACGGAACACCACTCCCCAAAAGAACCCGTGCGGCGGCAATATCCTGCCCGGCATTAAAGGAAGCGTTGTCATGCCACTCGTAGCTCATGCCTCCCAGCCATATAACAAAAATACGTTCTTTTATTTCGGGGTGAAGCAAAAGAGTTGAAGCAATATTGGTACAGGCAGCAATTCCGATTATATAAAGCGGCCTCTCTGATGAATATTGCATGGCTAATTGATGTAAAGCTTCTGTCGCCGGTGATTTAACCGGTGATTCTTCATTTTTCAAAAATCCGGGCGCACCCCTGTAAACCATCGAAGTAAATTCCTGTCTGTTCAGCATGGAAAGCACATGGAAAACTTCCTCGTAGCTCTTCTCCATCCCATCGGCCGGACTCTTCGAATGATGATTAAAGAACGGCGCAGCGTAAATTCCCTTCAGCCTCAGCCGGTCCTGCCATTGCAGTAAATATGCCAGCGCAAACTGGTCATCCACCTCATTATAAGGATCGGTGTCCAGTACAACATCGACAGGATGCTCCGGTCGTTTTAATCGCAGGATGGACTGCGCATAATCGTCCATAGTGTTAAAATTATTATCTGTATAGATGTAGGGCTTGGGTGAATTCATGGACTTTCCTTTCTAATTTATACATTATGTTGTAAATAAGCAACTCATCTGAATATAAACGTGGTATTTTGCAACTTTTATATTATAATATTACCATTTCCTTGTTACTAAGTCAATATAAAAATTGGATTTTTGCAATATTTATTAGATAGTATTTCATATTTCATTATTTTCATGGAATAATTGTGTTTGATTTTTGCACAGATTATTTGACATCGGAAAATACCGCTGATATTATGGTAATAAACCGAGTTTTGAAAGGATTTTATATATGGCAAATAAATTACAGTTACGCAGAGAAAAAATACTTGACTTGCTTTCACAGATTCCTATCAGTTCTACACAACAGTTGGCCAAAGCAACCGATGTTTCCACCGAAACCATGCGCAAAGACCTGGACGCTTTGGCGGAAGGAGGACTGATCATTAAGGTTCACGGCGGAGTGGCACTCGCCAATACGATTAGTGAAATACCGTTTGATCTGCGGGCAAAAGAGCATGTGGAACAAAAAATCAAAATTGCCGCAGCAGCCGCAAAGCTGATAGATAAAGGGGAGGCTATTTTAATGGAAAACTGTACCACCAATCTTGAGTTAGCGAGGGTATTGGTACAAGATTCAGAGCTGCTTCAAACGCTTGTTGTGATTACCAATTCAGTTGAAATTACTTCTCTGTTTAATTCCGGAGGTTTGTGCCAGAGGCTATTCTTTTTAGGCGGATGGGTAAATCCGCAAGAGCACGCCGCTCATGGTTATCAAACAACAAAAATGATGCAGGAGATACATGCGAACAAAGCTTTCATCAGCGGCGCAGCCATCAGCGAACAGCTCATGATCACCGGGTATTACGATGATGACGTTGCATTTCAAAAGACAGCCTTACAATGCGCAGATGAGATTATTTTGATGCTGGATAGCAGCAAATACGGGAAAAACGCATTATTAACGGTTGCGCATCTGTCGGACATGGATTATCTGGTTACCAACCAAGCCTTTCCCAAAGAGCAGCTCAAGGAATTTACAGCGATGAACATTTCATATATTCTTGCACAATGAGATAATATTCACTGAGGCGGCAAGGGTAACTGAACCGGATAATCTCTATCGCACGATAAGAAAAACTAAATACAGGACATCGAGCCAAATTGGCCCGATGTCCTGTAAACAGGTGAAGTTCTCCATTGACAAAAAATCGAACTGAAAATACAGTTGAACTCATGACTGTTATGAAAGCGTATCTGACGGCTAAAGGTATAACAGGCCAGCACACACAGCTCCATTAGATCCTTTGTTTATTATATATCCGACCGTAAGACATAATAGCCTTCCTGGGTCAGACAGGTGATCTGGTCATTGCAGATGATCTGCTCTGCATTCACATTGATCCCTACATGAAAGCCTCCTGCAAACACAAGATTTCTGTCCCTTTTTTTATTTTATACTGCTTTCACAACCTTACGCGGCGCCGTCATCCTCATACACTGAAGCAGCTTATCGTTAGGTTCAAATATGATCTTGGTCGTTTCGGCACCGGCCTGGCTTATTAATGTATAAGTCTTTGCTCCCGGTGCGTGGGAAGAAAAATCCAGTAACTTCATATTCTTTGTTTCGTGATCCCTGGCTTCTGTAGAGCCGGTAGGAGCAACGATCTTAATCTCTTCCATGGAACCTTCCCAGGCTTTCTTTCTCTTGCTTCTGCCGTAGATCCGGTCAATGGAAAGAGTATTGGTCACATACAGGTATTCAAATTCCACTTCACTGTTGCGGAATACAAAATAAGCGGCCGCAACGGCAGCAAGCAGGATGATCACTCCAAAGATCCCGAAAACCGGAGACATGGAGAGGAAAAACGCGATCACGCACAGGATTCCCATCGCAATTTTTATCAACATGGTATAGGCCGGAGACTTTCGCTTCACTAGCCATTCTGCATACATTTCATTCATAACGATCTGGGTCCTTTCCTCTTACCTGCATGGCTTCTTACGGCGGAGCCTGTCCCGATTCAAAAGATGTGTGTTATACCGGAAATCCGCAGTGCAGCGGGTAAAGCCTGTGGCTTTACCCGCTCACGGGCGTTCGCCCTGGGAAGCGGAAGATGGAAAAAATTTCTTATGTGCAAGCACAACGAAATTTTTTCATCTTCCGCTTCGCACTGCTCATTGCTTTCGTGAATGTTACATCATATCCATTCCGCCTGGTGCTGGCATTGCAGGTGCTTTTTCTTTAATATTAGCAACAACGGACTCTGTTGTCAATAAGGTAGATGCAACACTGGTAGCATTTTGAAGGGCGCTTCTGGTAACCTTTGTGGGATCCAGGATGCCTGCTTCCACCATGTCAACGTATTCTTCCTTGTATGCGTCAAAGCCGGTTCCCACCTTGGACTCTCTCACCTTATTGATGATGACGCTTCCTTCCAGACCTGCATTGGCCACGATGTGGTATAACGGAGCTTCCAGAGCCTTTAAGATGATCTTTCCTCCGGTCTTCTCGTCGCCCTCCAGTTCCTTTACAGTGTCTTCGATCTGGTTGATTGCATGAACGTAAGCAGAACCGCCGCCTGCGATAACGCCTTCCTCAACTGCTGCTCTTGCTGCGGATAAAGCATCTTCCATACGAAGCTTTGCTTCCTTCATCTCGGTTTCTGTTGCAGCGCCTACGCGGATCACTGCTACGCCGCCGGATAATTTTGCAAGTCTTTCCTGTAATTTTTCTCTGTCAAAATCAGAAGTAGTTTCTTCGATCTGGCCTTTGATCTGGCCAATTCTTGCAGCGATTGCTTCCTTATCGCCGCAGCCGTCTACGATTACGGTATTTTCCTTCTGAACCTTAATAGATTTTGCACGTCCTAAAAGATCAAGGGTCGCATTCTTAAGCTCATAGCCCAGCTCGTCGGAGATTACGGTACCGCCTGTTAAAACTGCGATATCCTGTAACATCTCTTTTCTTCTGTCGCCATAGCCTGGAGCCTTCACAGCGATTACATTGAAGGTTCCTCTTAATTTATTAACGATTAAGGTTGTTAAAGCCTCGCCTTCCACATCTTCTGCGATGATAAGAAGTCTTGCGCCAGACTGAACTACCTGCTCTAATAAAGGAAGAATCTCCTGAATGTTTGAAATCTTCTTATCGGTAATTAGAATGTATGGATCATCTAAATTTGCTTCCATCTTTTCCATGTCGGTGCACATATAAGCAGAAATATAACCTCTGTCAAACTGCATACCTTCCACAAGATCCAGCTCTGTCTTCATGGTCTTGGATTCTTCAATGGTGATAACGCCGTTATTGGAAACCTTCTCCATAGCGTCAGCTACCATCTCGCCGACCTCATCATCTGATGCGGAAATAGCTGCTACTCTTGCGATGGATGCCTTGCCCTTGATCGGCTCGCTCATCCTTGCAATTGCTTCTACTGCTGCTTCTGTTGCTTTTCTCATACCTTTTCTTAAAACGATAGGATTAGCGCCTGCTGCCAGATTCTTCATTCCCTCGTTGATCATAGCCTGAGCTAAAACGGTAGCTGTGGTAGTACCGTCACCGGCTACGTCATTGGTCTTTGTAGCAACTTCTTTTACAAGCTGAGCGCCCATATTCTCAAATGCATCTTCCAGCTCAATTTCCTTTGCAATGGTAACACCATCATTTGTGATGAGCGGTGAGCCAAAGGATTTATCCAGTACAACGTTTCTGCCCTTGGGCCCTAATGTTACACGTACAGTATCTGCTAACTGATTCACTCCAGATTCAAGTGCTTTTCTGGCATCTACGCCATATTTGATCTGCTTTGCCATGATTCATTCCTCCAGTTTTCTGTTAAAATAAAGATACGTATTATCTAAAATCTGACCTTGTGACTGCGATATCGCTTTCTTAATTATTCGATCACTGCTAATATGTCATTCTGCTTTACAATCACATATTTCTCATTCTCTTCTCCGGTCTCTATTTCTGTTCCTGAATACTTGGAGAAGATTACTTTATCGCCCACTTTAACCTGCATGGTAACTTCCTTGCCGTCTACCAGACCACCTGGACCCACTGCGATGACTTCCGCCTGCTGTGGCTTCTCTTTTGCCTGCCCCGGCAGAACAATGCCGGACTTTGTTGTCTCCTCTGCAACCAATGGTTTTAACACAACTTTGTCAAATAATGGTACTAATTTCATTGCAATTCCTCCTCATAACTTTCTTCTAATTATTTCTTTCTTTGGCCTTCCGAAAGAAGCTTTATTATATTCACATAATAAGTTATATCACTCATTATTAGCACTGTCAATAGTTGAGTGCTAACTTTATATTTTTTTTACATTTTTACCATATTTGTGCGTTTTTCTCCTTTACTTACATAGTTTATAGAAATTTTCTTATTATATACCTTTATTTTTTTCAATGAACGTATTACAATAACTAAGAGAATAAAGCGCCTTACAAGCGCACCATTATGCCCATAAAGCATAAGCCGTGAAAAGCAAGCGCCTTGCAGGCATACCTCTATGCTTAGAATACATGGACGGCAATAAGGAAAGGAGTGTTTCAAATGGCAAAAAATGGTAATGGGTTTGGGAAATTCGTGGCACTCGCCACTGTGGCCGGTGTAATTGCTGCCGGTATCTCTTATTTTACAAAGTACAAATCCTTCCACAAAGAACTGGAGGAAAATTTCCATGATTTTGAGGATGAAGGAAATGACGACATTTCTAAAATTGACAGCACGATGAACCGCAACTATGTTTCTTTGCATGCCAATAAGGATGAATTTAAGGTCGCAGCTGACCATATGGCAGACGCTGCCAAGGATGCGGTGAGTGCGGCAAAAAACCTGGTAAAGGATGCGGCAAGCATTGTCTCTGACACGGCAAAGGAAGCGGCTTCTGCCGTTGCATATACGGCAAAAGACATGTTTGATACCGCAAAAGAACAGACTGATACGTTTTTAGATGACGAAGATACTACAGAGGATGGCGGCCTGGATTATGCTGCCGGAGCCGCAGACCATCTGGCAGAAAAAGCCAAAGAAACGGCAGACTCTATAAAGGAAACAGCAGAAACAGCTGCCGATGCAGTAAAAGAAGCAGCCGAGGATGGGTTTGATGCGGCAAAAGAAGCAGCACAATCCACTGGGGCGGCTCTTAAGGAACTGGCCGATGAAACTACTACCATTGTGGAAGAAGAAATGGATTGATCATAATCTGGAAGCAGAAATTAAGCATAGCCACTGGAAAGCATACGCTCTCCAGTGGCTTTTTTCACAGGTTATTTATCATACAAAAATTCTTCCGGCAGGCTCACTTTAAAATCAACCGCCAGATCGCGGAAGTTCTGGGGCGTGATGGTCTGAAGCTTATCCGGTCGGATGGAAAGCACTTTAACAAGAATTTCCGCAGACTTTTCCACCGTATGCATAAGGCCAAAGGTCAGGTCAAAATCCTCTCCGGAAACAAATAAGCCGTGATGAGCCCAGACAGCTACATCGTACTTCTTCATCAGCTCACTGGTCGCCACTGCAATATCACGTCCGCCCGGCACCATCCAGCCGACCACACCAACACCGTCGGGGAAAACCACCGGACATTCTGTAGCCATCTCCCATAATTCCCTGGTGAAAACTTTATCCTCTAAAGGAAGAACAAAGGTAAGAGCAATCACATTGGCAGGATGGGCATGGTAAATCACCCTGTGCGTTCCGGCTGCAGCCTTCTTTTTCACTTCATGATTCATGAGATGGGAGGGAAGCTCACTGGTGGGACGGCCGCCGTTTACCAGGCCCCAGCGGATCCTGTAATTCTCACCGCTTTCATCCACCTCAATGATGCAGGTATTTGCTTCCGGATCCAGAATCACGTTGCGGAAAAATTTCCCGCTTCCGGTCACCATGAAATACTCTCCTGCCAGCCCTTTTACACAGGTCCCGATGGGCTGCCAGGGATTCTTATCCGTAAAGCATTCTCTCACTGATTCCACCTCTGAGGCCTTGATGCGGTAGCTTAAATTACCGCCGTTTCTCTCATGCCAGTTCTGGCGGAAACCATCATCACACAAGCGGATAAAGCCTTTTACAAACTCAGTTTCTAAAATCTTCATATTTTTCTCCTCATTTCCGTTTAAGCAGCACTTCTTTTTCATAGCTGCGGATTTCTTCAAACCAGTCTTCCTTTGCCGGAACTCCGTTTATCTCGCAAAAGTAATTCCATACATCACCCATGGGGTAAAGCTTAAGCTCCTCCTGAAGCATCATCTGTTCTGTGAAATTGCGTTCCTCCTGTAATTTTGAAAGCATTACATTAGCCTGCAAATAAAAAGTCAATAGGAAATTGATAATTTTCTAGATTAAATTTATCTTGATTTTTGGATATGAAAAATAGACCACCGTTATCCGCTGGCCTGGAAAGATATGGGAAT
>JAISYJ010000104.1:0-7292 GCA_031270005.1 Hungatella sp.
TATTGACGGTTATTATGATATACAGTAATGATGTAAAAATAGTGGCAATTTAAATTCAGATAAACTAAACGGAAAACAGGTTATTTAAAAGGAATATCTTTTCAATTAGATATTATAACCGTGAGAATACTTCAGGAGGTAAACTTCATGTATAAAGAAATTCTCACGGTTATTCTGAAAGCAGTCACATGCATTCTTGAACTTTTAGGAAAGGATGAATAACCAAAGGATTCCCCAGGCACTTAGCGGCCTGGGGATTTTATGCTTGCGGAGAAATATCAGGCGTGAGGGGAAAAAATGGCTTTCAAAGAAAATGTAGCTTTCCAGAGCCATCCGGGTAATTCGTCATTCCCGCCCGGCTTTAAAGGCCTTTAACCGACCGCTCCGGCAGAGCTTGGCAGCTGTGGCTGGTCTTATATCTAAAATCATGCAGATATTAGTTAAATTTAAAAGGTCTCCGTAATCATCAAACAACATGCTTTAGCCCTCCTTGTGAGCATTTCAAAGTATTTATAGTTATTGAAATGTTTACAGGAGGGTATTTTTTTATTTCTCGGAAAGGGGGTAAGGAAACATGGGAAATGAAGAAAAAGAATGGTAAAACGCTTTAAAGAACATGAAAAATCATTTTACAGGTGCAAATGGCAGGTATCAAAATTAAATGGATGAAAAGACAGGAGGAAATGATTATGGCAGCAAATGTTGAAACAATGTTCTACACCGGAAGAAAGGCACCCTGGCATGGCCTGGGCACTTCAGTATTAGAGGCTCCGACCTCAAAATCAGCGCTGGAGCTTGCCGGGCTTAACTGGAAGGTTATCCAGAAAGATATCATAACTGATGACGGTATACCCGTTTTAGGTTTTAAGGCAAATGTGAGGGACAATGATGATCGTATATTGGGCGTGGTGACGGATCGTTATAAGGTGGTACAGAATCAGGAAGCTTTTGCATTTACAGATGAGTTATTAGGCGAAGGTGTTACGTATGAAACGGCGGGCTCTCTGCAGGAGGGAAGACGGACCTGGATTCTGGCAAAGCTTCCCCAGAGGTATATCATCAGCGGGGATGAGGTCACACCTTTCCTGGTGTTCATGAACTCTCATGATGGAACGGGAGCAATCAAGGCGGCTATGACACCTATCCGTGTTGTCTGCCAGAACACGTTGAACCTGGCGCTGAATACAGCAAAGCGCTCCTGGTCCACCAATCATGTAGGGGATATCCGGGGGAAGATGGAGGATGCCAGATACACGCTTCTATATGCGGATACCTATATGGCGGAGCTGGGAAGGGGTATTGACCAGCTGAATCGTCAGAAATTGACGGATAAGCAGGTATACGAATATATTGATGCTCTCTTTCCTCTGATTGATAATGCAACTGAACAGCAGTTTAAAAATCTGCGTCGGATGAAAGAGGAAGTAAAGGACCGGTATTTTTATGCTCCCGATTTGCAGCATGTAGGGAAAACCGCGTACCGTTTTGTCAATGCTGTTTCTGATTTTGCTACTCATTCAAAGCCGCTTCGGGAACGGGCCAATTACCGGGAAAACTTATTTGCCAAGACGGTGGATGGCAATGCCATGATTGATAAAGCATATGCGCTGGTAACTGCAGTGTAAAGGAGGAAGAGTCATGTATGTTCGTAATGAAGAAGAATTTGGAGAAGCGATACGAGAGGGGAAAGATGGAATCGAACTAGAGGGAGATCTTGCATCTAAGGTGAAAAAGCTGTATAAGATTAACCTTACTCTTTGGAGCTTTTGTCTTGTTTGTCTGGCTGTTGCCATCATAGCGCTTATGCAGGTTCCCATAACGGGTGGCACTTCCGGTATTATTAGTCTGATTGCCGGGACGCCTGCAGTCGCAATTTTAGGAACCGAGGCTGCAGTGACAGCTGTTATGATAGGAGTAGCGGGCGGGGGCGTTGGTGTTTTAATTAAATTAAGACGAGCTTACCGGATAGAAACCAGGAAAAAAGGGCGTATTATTGTGTACCTTAAAAAGTAGTCTTGTTTGCCTGGATTTTGTATAAGCATGAGGGACATTTGAAAAGAAGACTTGCTGAAATTGTATAGTGGTTGAACAATGCAGAGGATCTTTACAAGAAGAATTTGAAGAACTGTTGGAATTGTTTCTGGACCAGAGATTTCCGAAATCCTTATTATGATTTTTGGTGATATGATGATTGAAGAGGAAGGAAGAGGTGGAAATAAATAAGCGATGGAAGATATTATGTGATTGCAGAGATTTTTCTTTACTGAAGCAGAACGTAAGCTCTGGAGTGCTGGATCTATTTGAAAGACAGATTAATGAATATCTGAGTCTAAGTGAGATTACACAGAGCTATTTGAATAACGTTCCTCTGAGCGTATGCTGGTATGAGGGGCTTGTTGACACAGAAATGTTGCTATTGGAAATAAAAAACTATGTATTTTTATGAAATGATTCTGTATTAGCATTGAAGTATGTGCATTGCTTGGATTGCGAGAAAGAAAATATCCTGCAAAAGTAGTAGAAAAAAATAGTTATATAGATAGGAAGTATCTTGCTTAAACACTGGATGCTTCCTTTTTTCATGGAAAGGATCTAACGTATATGAAAAGTATGACTCAGGAAGAAAAGGTAATCAATATGATGAAGTGGCCTGTTCCCAAGAAAAAATTGGGAATTATAAAGCTGAAAATAATCCGGGAAGGAACGGCTGTCTATGGCACTCAGCGTTTTCATGAAGCAAAAGAGGCAGCAGATATCGTAAGACCTCTTTTTGAATACTCAGACAGGGAAATTATGATGGTCATGTCACTGGATTCGGCAATGACACCAATTGCTTTGGAGGTTGTGGCAGTGGGCGGTGTGTGCGCCTGTGCGGTAGATACCAGGGATTTGTTTAAGCATGCGATCCTTTCAAATGCTTCAAAAATTATTTGCTTTCATAATCACCCTTCCAGAGAGCCGAAGCCAAGTCGGGAAGATTCTCTTATTACAGGTCGGATTAAGGAGGCTGGGGCATTGCTGGGAATCGAATTGCTTGACCATATTGTGATTGGTTCGGAAGGCAGATATGTAAGCTTCCGGGAAGAAAGAATTGAGCCTTTTGGAATTGGAGGTGCGGCATGAATGAAAAAGTTAATTTCAACAAACGGCTTATCTCATGAAGATTGGCTGAGATACAGAAAACAGGGAATCGGCGGGTCTGATGCAGGTGCAATCTGCGGCCTTAATCCCTATGTCAGCCCTATGAGCGTTTTCTATGAAAAAACAAGTTCAGAAGTAGAAGATTATGATAATGAATCCATGAGACAGGGGCGGGACCTGGAAGAATATGTGGCCCGGCGCTTTATGGAAGAGACAGGCTTAAAGGTACGGCGGTCCAATGCCATGTATCAGAATGAAGAATATCCATTTATGCTGGCAAATGTCGACCGCCTTATTTCAGGGAAAAATATGGGGCTTGAATGCAAAACCGCCAGTGCCTATAATGCAGATAAATGGACCGGAGATTCCGTTCCTGCCCATTATGAAATTCAGTGTCATCATTATATGGCAGTGACTGGGGCGAAGGCCTGGTATTTGGCTGTTGTGATTTTGGGAAGGGAATTTAAGTATAAGAAAATTGAACGGGATGAGGAGCTGATTCAAAATCTGATTGCTATAGAAAAAGAGTTCTGGGAAGAACATGTTTTGTCAGGAAATATGCCGGACCCGGATGGCAGTGATATTTCAAACGAAGTGATTAACCGGTATTTTCCAACAGCCCTTAAAAAGACGATTCCTCTTCCGTCGAATTTAAATGAGCAGCTGAAAAGAAGGGAAGAAATCATTCTTCTGACAAAGAAGTTGATACAGGAGCAGAATCAGATTGAACAGCAGCTTAAGCTTTATATGGGCGAATATGAAATGGCATTTAATGAGCACTATAGAGTTTCCTGGAGCAATGTGGATACGGTCCGTATTGACAGCAAGCGTTTAAAGGAGGAACGGCCGGATCTTTACAGGGATTTTGCCAAAAGCAGTCAGTCAAGGCGATTTACTGTTAAGGCGGCGTAATGGTTTGAGGTTTAAGATGTAAAGATTCAAGTTTAACGCTTCACATGATGCTTGTTTTGCTCAATGCAAAAATGCGGATTGTAGGCGTATTTTTATCACGATATCGTAATGCAATAAAATCATGACGAGGAGGATACACATGGAAGCAATCAGACCTTCATCTGATTTACAAAATAAGTATTTGGAGATATCAGCCTCAACACGGGAATCCCAAGAACCAGTTTTTATTACAGTAAATGGCCGGGAGGATACTGTTTTGATGAGCCATGTCCAGTATGAAAAGATGAAAACCGAGCTGGAATTGTGGAAAATTCTGGTGGAAGCTCTGGCTGATGTGGATAACGATAGAATTGCTTCCGTAGAGGATACATTTTCGGATATCCGCAAGAATCTTTTGATGGGGAAGCCTCATGACCTGTGATGCAATAAGAATGTAAAGGAAGTCAGGTAAATGATTTGGTTTTTTTATAAGATGAGAGAGCAGAACCAAACAAAATTATATATTCAGTCGTTGATTTCAGATGTGATTATGTTGATTTAATATTTTGATTATTGACGAGGGGGACCGTCTTGCTGGATGCAGGATGGTCCTTTTCAAATGAATTGAATAAACTAAAATGAAAGGAATGAGAGAATGTCAGATGTAAAGCAGGAATTAGAGAAGAGGGCAGCAGGCGGCGGAAGTCAAAGTCAATCCGTTAAGCTGACAAAGAATATGACAATCGTTGATATGGTTAAGGCCCTTGAACCGGAAATTAAACGGGCGCTTCCCAGTATACTTACGCCAGAAAGATTTACGCGTATGGCGTTGTCTGCGATTAATAATACTCCTAAGCTTGGGGAATGCACTCCAATGAGCTTTATTGCGGCTTTGATGAATGCGGCTCAGCTTGGGCTGGAGCCCAATACGCCCCTGGGACAGGCTTATTTAATCCCATATAAAAATAAAGGGGTATTGGAGTGTCAGTTCCAGCTGGGATATCGTGGACTGATAGATTTGGCATACCGCAATGACAGGATGCAGAGCATTGAGGCTCAGGTGGTGTATGAAAATGATGAATTTTCTTATGAATTGGGGCTTCATCCATCTTTGACCCATCGGCCATCTTTTGATGAGCCGGGAGAGATCAGGGCTTTCTACGCAATTTTCCGGCTGGATAACGGTGGCTTTCGCTTTGAAGTTATGAGCAAAAGCTATGTAGATGCTTATGCCACTAAGTATTCAAAAGCGTTTACTTCGGATTTCAGTCCATGGAAGAATAATTATGAGGGGATGGCGAAAAAGACGGTGATTAAGCAGCTGTTAAAATATGCACCTATTAAGTCGGATTTTCAGAAAGCGATAACCTTAGATGAAACGGTGAAAACCCAGCTTTCCATTGATATGAGCGAAATCCGGAATGAGTGCCTGCCGGAAACATTGGAAAGTGGTGAGGTTGCATGATAAAGGAAAGTCAGAGTGATAGGGGTATTTTTCAAGATGCAATAGCATTAGGGCAACTTCAAAAGAAATGTTTTTTCAAGAGAGGTATTTATAAGAACCCAGAGGCATTTTATCGTTCTTTATCTGGAGTTTGCTATATTCCGGAGCTTGCCGGGAGGCAGTATACTGGAGAGGATTTTCTTGAACTGAGCCTGGGACAGAGGGAGATAGCGGAGGAAATATTTCTAAGTATTGATGGACAAGACCCGGAAGCATGGCTTGATGAGCAGTTTCGCATAGGGGAATTAGCAATTTGCCCTGTCTGCAATCGGATATATCAAAGCTATATGGTTCCGGAATGCCCTTTGTGCAGGAAATAGGCGGGGTTGAGTATTAACGTTGCAAGAATTATAAGATGAATGGAATTTATGATGATGGCATATGGACGTGAACGTTAGGAGGAGCTCTTCGAGGACTTGAGTAAGGAGTAGAAGCAAAACGAAGTGGATGGCTGACTTACAGAGCTCGTGGAAAAAATGTACTGGCATAAATCAATACGAATGTTCGAGCGTTCTTTGTATTTTGTTATGCTCCTATGATATAATGGACTTACTTACAAGAAGGGTGTGATGATATGTCAACGAATGAAGCCTTGAAAATGTTGTACAAAGAATGCATGAAATTAGATCCGGCTGAGATGACACAATTAATCCTTGGGGCGGAGACGGAAGAAGAACAGGAATTTTATTCCATGATCAGTGACCTTGTCCTTCAGCAGAGACAGAGAAAGGTAATTGAGGAGAATCGGTTTTGATGAAACGATATGTTATTTTTGTAGAAGTGAATGGGGCTGGGGAGTCTACGCTGTATCAGACTTTTCCCAAGTATCATCAGATGCCTAGAATAAATACAGATGAAATTCTTAAAACATTTGGGGACTGGAAAATAACCAGTGGTGTTATGAAAGCTGGAAAACGGGCTGTTCAGGAATTGAATCAGTGTCTATCTATGGGAGGTTCCTTTAACCAGGAAACAACGCTCTGTGGAAAGACCATTTTTAGAACCATAGAAAAAACCAGGAATACCGGATAAGGATGTGGAGAAACGATATTTGAAAACATTCCAGAACTTGAAGATTGTTCTTCCTATGTGTAATCTGGCTTCTCTATATGATAATACTAAGGAATTTAGAAGAATTGCTATCTATAAAGATGGGATCCCGGTCCGTGTTTCTCATAATGTGCCGGATTGGTTTCAACGAGTACAATAGGATTAGCCCTTGCGGTGTGAGACTGCAGGGGCTTTTTTTGTTGCAAAAAAAGGAAAAGGTGATGATATGAATTTGGAAGATTTACTGGAACAGATCATTTGTGACCGTATTGAGATGCTGTTAAATGCACGTTCTGATGAAACCCTTCATGAGGAAAAGGAGCTTAACCTCAAGATGAAAAATATTCTTGAACGGTTGGATGAGGAATCAAAAGTTGCTATGGAGCAGTTTTGGGATGAATGGGTCATGCAGTCGGCAGAAGAAAATCGTTATCTGTATCTTGCCGGTATGAAAGATGGGGCCAGGGTTCTAAAGGTATTTTTAAAGTTTTGAGAAAGGGAAGCAGCTATAATGAAAGATAAGGAGTTCAGTAATATATTTTACTGAAAAGAATTTAATTAGGGTTATGGTGTATTACAGTAGAAATATTAGCCTGCAAATAAAAAGTCAATAGGAAATTGATAATTTTCTAGATTAAATTTATCTTGATTTTTGGATATGAAAAATAGACCACCGTTATCCGCTGGCCTGGAAAGATATGGGAAT
>JAISYJ010000050.1:0-10954 GCA_031270005.1 Hungatella sp.
GCCTTAGCTATGAAGCGGCACAATATTTTTATACTTTGTTCCATTCCTGTCCATGCCTGCCGTATAAAGATCCGGATCTGCAGGACTTTTAAATTTCACATTCATTCTTTATTTATGTGGTACCTCATTTAACGGCAGTTTTGCTTTCTGCAAAAGCACAGCGCCAAATGCCATGATAGCAAAAAATACAATCAGATAAGCAACCGCAGCAATTCCATGGGCAAACCAGGCGGCAGCAATCATAAATACACAGCCAGCAAGGGAAATGCAGGGCATAAGTATCCGGTTGAAAAAATTAAGCCCTTTCCCTTTTGCTATGAACATAATAAAAATAGGGATGTACAGGGCATAAATTGTGATAATGGGCAATTCCGAAGAATCAAAGCTGAAGAACCCGAACCAACTGGCGGTCAGGTTTGCCCCGTAAAAATAAAATAACCAGATACCGCAAAGAAACAAGCCCATAATTGCGGAATTAACAGGCATATTAGTTGCCGGGTCAACCTGGCTGAAAACCCGGGGCTTTGGGCCAAGGCCTCTTGCAGCAATGGAATAGATCCCACGTGTGCAGCCAAGCATCAACCCGTTTAAGGTTCCAAGGCATGAAATGATGACGAACACAAACAAAAGGGAACCGCCTGCGGAGGTGAAAACCGTCTGGAATGCCAGCTTGGCGCCGGTTTCGCCGCCAGCCATCATCACTTCATTTTTAATCGTTCCGGCCAAACCAATGTAATACAGGATATAAACGGACATGGTAATAAATGTACCTGCTATCAAAGCCAGGGGAAGATTTCTCTTTGCATTGTTTAATTCTGCGTTAATGCAGGTTGCAATGATCCAGCCTTCGTAGGCAAAACTGGCGGCCACAACAGCTGTAAACAAACCGTTGGAAGTGCTTTGGGACACGTAATGGGTGAAATTATACATGGTCATACCATTTCGAAGTCCTGTAAACGTTCCGACAACTGCCATTAAAAAAAGTGGGATCAGCTTAATGACCGTGGTGCTCACCTGAAATTTCCCTGCCAGAACAGGAGACAAAGCATTCATTGTAAAGCTTGAAATAAGGTAAAGGCAGGCGATGGTCATACATTCTCCGCCTGTAATGGAAAAGCCAAAGATTACACAGGTGTACCGGGCGGAGACCCATGCAAGCACCGAGGTGATTGTGGGATAATAAATTGCAGCCATAAACCAGCCGACATAATAGGCATATTTTCTTCCCATTGTTGCTTCCGCGTAATCCACCACACCATTGATATACTGATATTTGGTAGCCATGACAGAAAAGGTGTAAGCACAGGAAATCATAATGATGCCGCCGATCACCCATGCCAGGATGCCGTCTTTTAAATTGCCCCCGGTTGCCGTAAGGATCTTTTCCGCCTTAAAAAACACACCGCTTCCGATGACAATACCTACAACCATTGCAATGGCTGTAAAAAGACCATATTTCTTTTCTAATTTCGGTTCCATAATTTAACCAGTCCTATTCTTCCATAAGATTCCTTTTTTATTATTCTTTCATCACGAATGAAAATAAGTGCCATATAGCAGGATTTTATATTATTATGGCCATATTTATTAATGAAGAAACTTTTTTTCATTTTATCATAAGATTAGACATAATTCAGCAAGATTTTTTTGTTTTGGAAATAATCCTGGAAATTATAACAATTTCCTAACAGCAGCAATTCGGTGATCCATGGAATGTTTTAAGACGTAAAAGACCGGCGGCCGGGATTGACAGCATTACAGGAGATAATGTATGGATTCCCTATATATGCGGCTATTGCTATACCCAGGTCACGGATGTGCAGCAGGAAATCAATGGATTAATGGATATCAGGAGAAATTTCAAGGTGGATCCGGAGAAGATAAAGGAGATTAATGAGAAGAGGGTGGCATTCTGGAGGGATGAACTCCGGTAGCGCACGGCTTATGACAGAACTGATTATTTTTATCATTGAGATTCATTAAAAAACAGTCACACTTGTGAAAGGTATCTGCCTTTTTGCAAGTGTGGCTGTTTTTTAATTGGAGATTGTTATTTATTTCGGCGCCACTAAAGACTGAACATAAGCAAGCATTTCTTCTCTCGACTGTATCGTAAGAGTATGATCGATCATTTGCTGTTGTGTTTGAGTGGGTAGGGAGAAAAAGTAATCCATTGCTTTATATTCTTCAAGTGCCAACCCAAAACCCACCGGTAATTCCGCACCGTTGTTATATTTTCCCATGGTTAGACCTCTCTGATCATATGATTTTTATATGGTAATGTTATTTGGCTGTTAACGCTTAAAATTGTCATAAAGATTGATCCATTATCTGTTTTTCCTGCTCTTCAATCATTTTTTTAACCATATAACCATATTGATAAGATGTCATCTTACTATAATCATTGCTTTTTATAGGGAAGCCGGTCTCTTCTGCAATTTCATACTTAAACCGGTCAAGGGCCGCCTTTGCTTCCGGAATAATATTTCCTTTTGGCATATAGTATCACCTCAATTCGTTTTATAAGATATTATAAAGTTTTTAGGGAAAAATATTCAGAAGCATATAGGAATATATTCATGAGTTCTGGGTTCATGGCTATATAACAAACCACCAGATAAGGACTGCAAGCCCAGAGCCGGCAATGCAGCAGATCGCATCATTCATCGTATCCACAAGACCTGCAGGCTGAATTGCCTTTTCAGATACATGATTATTGGATGCATTGATTTTCTGCCACCGCTGTGCATTTCCATGAGTAATGCAATCGCTTAAATATTCAAGTACTTCCCAAATTACATGAAGAGTTATGGGAAAGGTAAAGCCCAATAACAGAATTACCAATTTCATAATGCCGGAGCTTGTGCCTGCAATTGCAATTCCAAAGCCCGCGAACCCGATGCCGGACAGGAAATGTATTGCCCGGTCCCACCATTTATATTTATCATAAAAAAGAAAAGAGCTTCCAAGGTATAACGCCATAAATATGATGATAAAATACACAATGATGCTGAAAGCATCAATTCTTATTCGAAATAAGGCATTTAATAATTCCGGTAAGAATGACAATACAAATACTAAAATAACGGACTTCATTAACTTAAATTCCCGTTTAAAAACATGAAAAATTACTAACGCAAATAAAGCACACCGAAATATTATCTCGCAGAGACTCAAAAGCTTCATATCATCACCTCACCAGTTGAGTATGCGCAGTGGCTGGAAAAAATATGCGTTCTTGAAAAATGATCTGTAAAATACGGGAAAATCGTTTCCTGCTCATTGGGATATTAAAAATGAAATTCTTCCTCGACAAGCTTTTTTGCATATTCGTCCACGGATTTCTCAATTTTGCGATAGGTCTCAAGGACTTCTTTGCCTTTATCTGTTAAACGGGTTCCTCCCCGTTCATTTCCGCCCTTTTCAGAAATAACAACAGGAAAACCCAGTTCTTCTTCCAGGGTCCGGATCATCCGGATGGCCTTTGGATAGGAAATCCCCGTGTGTTCCGTTGCTTTTTTAATGGATTTATACATTTCAATGGCATCTAACATTTCTTTTACGCCTTTACCCATGAAAATTTTATCTTTTCCGATCCTTACTCTTGCAATTACGCGCATCATTCATCACCTCAAATTTACTATACAAAGTTTTTGGGTTTGTGGCAAGGGGAACATAAATAAAAAAGTCAAAATTTTTGTTAGCTTGATTTTTTGAATCCGATATATTATTATGTTTATATCGAAAAAAAAGAGAAAAATCCTCCTGGTTTTTAGGCAATTTGAACAAGTTTTTCAAGGCTTGTTAAAGCTTTATCTAAAAAATTTTGTTAATTACAAAAAAATAAGGATGAAAAAAGGATGGAAAAAGGATGGAAAGGATGAATTTCTTGTGAAACAGAAAAAGAAGAAAAAGGTTGCTTTGGTCTATTGCAGCGGGGGCAGGCGGGCAGCGGAAATAACAGATAGAACCGCGATAGAAGGTAATTGTGTCAGTGTTATGGAGAATTATCCGGAGGGAATCCTTAAATGTTCCTCCGGCTGCCTTGGATTCGGCAGCTGTGTTTCTGCCTGCAGGCTGAAGGCCATTCATATTAATTCCCATGGAACGGCTGAGGTTGATCCGGAAGCATGTGTGGGCTGCGGCCTATGTGTGAAGGCCTGCCCCAAAAATCTGATTCGCCTGATCCCGCCGGATTTAGCGATCATGCCCCGCTGTTCCAACCATGACAAGGGAGCAGATGCAAAAGGAGTATGTCAGGTGAGCTGTATTTCCTGCCGGATCTGTGAGAAAAACTGTCCGGTAGAGGCAATCCATGTGACGGATAATTGCGCAGTCATTGACGAAGATCTATGCATCAGCTGCGGAATGTGTGCGGTAAAATGTCCACGGGGCACCATTGTTGACAGGGATGGGATTTTTACGGTGCTGTAAACAGTCATGGACAGTGAGAAAAATAATAAAAATGCGGTAGAGAAGGATTTGTGAGGAAATGGAAGATAAAATATATAGTTTTACTGTAAATGGAAGAACGTGTGAAACATCACAGGATAAATCATTGCTCCGGTATCTGCGTGATGATCTCCGGCTTTTTTCAGTGAAAGATGGCTGCAGTGAGGGAGCCTGCGGGACTTGTACCATTATTGTAGACGGCAAGGCGGTAAAGGCCTGTGTTCTGACCACCAAAAGGGCGGTGGGACGCAATATTATAACAATAGAAGGGATGAGCAGTGAAGAAAAGGAGACATTTGTTTATGCATTTGGGTCCAAAGGTGCGGTTCAATGCGGATTTTGTATTCCCGGTATGGTCATGGCGGGAAAAGCCCTGATTGATAAAAATCCTGATCCGTCGGAAGAGGAGATCAAGGTGGCAATCAAGGGGAATATCTGCCGGTGTACAGGATACAAAAAAATCATTGAAGGCATCCAGCTTGCGGCTGCAATTTTCCGTGGGGAACAGACAATAGAAAAGGATTTGGAAACAGGTGACGATTTTGGTGTAGGAAAGCGGGCGTTTCGTATCGATGTCAGGGAAAAGGTCCTGGGATATGGCGAGTATCCGGATGATGTGGTCCTGGATGGAATGGTACATGCCTCGGCGGTCCGTTCCAAATATCCCAGGGCAAGGATACTTGATATTCATACGGAAAAGGCTCTGGCTCTGCCGGGAGTGCTGGCAGTTTTAACTGCTGAGGATGTTCCAAACAACAAGGTCGGACATATCCAGCACGATTGGGATGTAATGATCGCAAAAGGAGATATCACCCGCTGTGTCGGTGATGCAATCTGTCTGGTTGTTGCTGAAACAGAAGAAATACTGGAAAAAGCCAAAAAGCTGGTCCAGATTGATTATGAAGAACTGGAGCCGGTCAGAAACGTTCATGAAGCCAAGGCGGAAGGGGCCCCTGCCATTCATCCAAATGGAAATTTATGCCAGTCACGCCATGTGACCCGTGGGGATGCAAAAACGGCCCTGGAAAATTCCAAATACGTGGTAACAAGAAGCTATAAAACGCCTTTTACAGAGCATGCGTTTCTGGAACCGGAATGCGCCGTTGCATTTCCTTATAAAGACGGAGTAAAAGTGTATTCTACGGATCAAGGGGTGTATGATACCAGACATGAAATATCCATGATGTTAAACTGGGAAGACCAGCAGGACCGCATTGTAGTTGAAAATAAGCTGGTAGGCGGCGGATTCGGCGGAAAGGAAGATGTGTCGGTCCAGCATATTGCTGCATTGGCTGCCTTGAAGGTAAAGCGCCCGGTAAAAGTGAAATTTTCCCGCCAGGAATCGTTGAATTACCACCCAAAACGACACCCCATGGAGGGAACCTTTACACTTGGCTGTGATGAAAATGGTATTTTCACCGGATTGGACTGTGAGATTTACTTTGATACAGGTGCTTATGCGTCTTTGTGCGGGCCGGTATTAGAGCGTGCCTGCACCCATTCAGTGGGACCGTACTGCTATCAGAATACAGATATACGGGGCTTTGGATATTATACCAATAATCCGCCGGCAGGAGCATTCAGGGGGTTTGGTGTGTGTCAAAGTGAATTTGCCCTGGAATCCAATATTAATATACTGGCAGAGATGGTAGGGATATCCCCCTGGGAAATCCGTTACCGCAATGCCATTGAGCCGGGCAAAGTTTTGCCAAACGGTCAGATTGCGGACTGCTCAACGGCTTTGAAAGAGACCCTGGAGGCGGTACGGGAAGCCTATGAACAGAATCCGGGACGGGCGGGTATTGCCTGTGCTATGAAAAATGCAGGTGTAGGCGTTGGCCTGCCTGATAAAGGCCGGGCAAAGCTGGCGGTTCAAAACGGCATCGTGGAAATTTATGCGGCAGCTTCCGATATCGGCCAGGGATGCGCTACGGTATTTGTACAGATGGTTGCAGAGACAACCGGCCTGCCAAGAAAGCGAATTAAAAACATAGGCTCAAATTCGGAAGTGGCGCCTGATTCGGGAACAACATCAGGTTCCCGCCAAACCCTGGTTACAGGAGAAGCGGTCCGCATGGCTGCTTTAGACTTAAGTCAGGCATTGCAGGAGGCAGACGGAGATTTAGCTGCCCTTGAAGGAAAGGTGTTTTTTGCAGAATATTTTGAACCTACAGATAAGCTGGGGGCAGACAAGCCTAATCCGAAAAGCCATGTTGCCTACGGGTTCGCGACCCATGTGGTCATTATAGATGATGAAGGATGTGTAAAGGAAGTTTACGCTGCACATGATTCCGGAAAGGTGGTCAATCCCATTGCAATACAGGGGCAGATCGAAGGGGGAGTTCTGATGGGCCTAGGCTATGCCCTGACAGAAGACTGGCCCTTAAAGGACTGTGTTCCCCAGGTAAAATACGGAACCCTTGGCTTAATGAGAGCTGACCAGATTCCCGATATTCATGCCATTTACGTGGAAAAGAAAGATTTGCTTGGAGTGGCATATGGTGCAAAGGGAATTGGGGAGATCACTACCATACCCACAGCACCTGCTGTCCAGGGAGCTTACTATGCCCGTGACCATGTATTAAGGCCAAAGCTTCCCATGGAAGATACCTATTATTCAAGACTCAGGAAAAAATAATGACACAATTAAGCGGGGTGTTTTCCCTCATCCATGCTGATGTTAAAAGCTTAATATTGACTGCCCAAAGCTTTTCTAGTATTATGGTACAAATAGCTGGAAAAAAGTGGAAGGAAGGGAAAAGCCATGAAACACTTGGGAACGGAATCTTTGGAAACTCAGCGGTTAGTATTAAGGCGGTTTACCTTAGGAGATGCGGAAGCGATGTATAAAAATTGGGCCTCTGATACCGAAGTTACAAAGTATCTGACATGGCCGGCCCACCAGGATGTTGCTGTTACCAGGATGGTACTGAAAAAATGGGTGGACGGCTACTCTGTGGCAGATAATTATGAGTGGGCAATTGCTTTAAGGGAATCCCCCTGTGAGCCGATCGGCTCCATAAGCGTGGTATACCGGGATGACAGCATTGCTGCAGCCCAGATAGGGTATTGCATCGGCCGTAAGTGGTGGCACAGGGGAATCACTTCTGAGGCGCTTAAGCGTGTTATGGACTATTTATTCGATGAGGTGGGAATGAACCGCATAGAAGCAAGACATGATACCCAAAACCCCCATTCCGGAGCTGTTATGGAGAAATGCGGTATGAGATATGAGGGGACGATGCGGCAGGCAGGCCGTAATAATCAAGGGATCTCTGATTTGTGTTATTATGCTTTGTTAGCTTCCGACAGAAAGTAATCTGCCTCATGGATTCTGACAGGAAAATAGAGAAACTGCTGACTGTCAATGTCAGCAGTTTTATTAAAATTTATGCCGCTTATAATTACTTCCAACGTTTAAGGGTTGGCAGCAAAGCTGTTATTTCTTTTCTTGCTTCTTCCTCGCCCATGGCCTTCCCTAAAATAGGTACAATCATCTCAGTCATATCTTCCATCGATAGCTCAGGAGCAATAAATTCTCCGTCTTTATAACAATTTGTGCAGGAAATGCATCTGCTTCCGTCAGGTTCTATTGCAATGAAATAAGAGTGTTCTTTGTTAAAAGGTAAACCACAGCTTTGACACATTGTCACTTCTGCCATATTTATCATTCCCTTCGTATAGTAACTCATCAACCATTCGCTTATATTGAAAATACAAGCAAATTTCATTATAAAGGTGATCCATGTGGATTGTCAACGGCAACGCTTTGTTAAAATGGTGTTAAGATTGTCTTTTCTCTATTCCTTTTTATGGTAATCTTTACTAAAATAAAGACATAAAAAGGAGGAGTGATATATGAATGCCATTATTATTTTATTGATTGTTGTCTATGCAATCATAGGTGGAGTGTCTACTCTGTATCTGTTTTTCAGTATGCCGGCAGTTATTATATGGAAGATTTACCGGAAGTTTAAATATCACATATCCTTAATGAATTAAACGACGTGAAAAACCAAATTTTAAAGGGTGTCCCCGAACTATGATATTCATAGAAAGGGACACCCTTATGCGTATCCGGCTGCCAGACCTTGTCTGCCCGCTCATTCTGAAACCCTGGAGCCAGGGACCTATGCCGGTCCCGGCAGACAGATTATACATTGGTAAGCCTTCGGAACAGATTATTTACATCCAGCTGGCCATATCCCCATATGTTGTTTGGAAAAACATTGGCTCCTTCCCGCCTGGCGCCTCTTATAAGAAGGCGGTTCACATCGTATCCTGTCATGGATGTATAATTCCCTCTGGAAATTCCCCATTCTAAGATCATGGCAATGGCGCCGGCCGTATGAGCGGCGGCGGCTCCTGTTCCGGTAATTGTTCCGTACTGATTCCTCAGGACAGCACAGGGCAGCTGGTAGCCTGGAGCTGCAATATCTGGTTTGACCAGTCCGCTTCTTGTATAACCTCTGCTTGATTCTAGGAGTATGCTGTCATTAAACTGGTTATAGGCAGTAACTGTCAGCTGATGAAGGCCGTTGCCGGGAGAGGTTATGGTGGTATCCGGATCCGGGTTAAGAAAAAAAGTCTCATTTGAAATAAGATTACCGGAAGGCAGCCAAGAGTGAAAGGAGATCGGCTCATTTTCAACACTTTGAACCCGGATGCTCCAGACTCCGGGCAGGGCGTCTCTAAAACGCAGCAATATGAGCTGGTCCCCGGTTTCCTCCTCAAAGATAAAGTTATTTACCCAAAGTACGCTTGGGGTAAAAATGAAGTTGAACATTCTGCAGGAGCCAATGGTGGGATAGATCAACTGGGTGGATTCCCTGTTTGGAGTTGAAATATCAACGGCGAACCGTCCAAGGGCGTAAGGCCATATTTCCATGGAAAATAATTTATCCTGTTCCCCGACCCTTAATTCAAAGTCATTGTAAAATGGAGGCTCCGTGGTGTTGTTAAAGTAGTGCCTCCGGTTATTTCCTTCATTTCCTGCTGAAACGGAAAGGCCGATTCCGGGAAGTCTTCCCAGATAGTTTAAGTAATTACTGAGGGCGCCGCTGCCGTCATGCCCTTCCTGGCTGCTTCCCAATGCAATGCATATGACCACGGGGCGGCTGATGCTTTGCGCATAGGAATTTAAATAGCGTATTCCAAGGATAATATCAGATTCCTGAAAGCAAAGAGCATCATCCGGCACAAAAAAGATTTCCTTGAGATTTTGCTTTGCCTCCTTCAGCTTTACAACCACCAGTTCGGATTCCGGAACAACGCCGGAAAAGGTGCCATCCGCATTTGGCTTGCCGGCGATTACGCTTGCGATCGATGTGCCATGGCCGTTGGTGTCAACGGAAGGCACAATGGATAAGGGGTTATCTGATCTCAAGGCCAGATTGATAAGCTCTCTTCTATATTCGGTACCAAATGTGAATCCTTCGGGAATGGGACCGGACTGGATGGTTTGGTCCCAGATAGAGAGAATTCTGGTGGTGTTGTCATTATAAAGAAAGGCCTGGTGCTGGTAATCAATTCCGGTATCTATAACTCCAACGATGATTCCCCGCCCAAACAGGCCTAAAAAAGGATTTCTCTGTACGGTGCCGATCCCTGATTTTTCAATGCTGACAGTAGAGGTTATCACATAGAGCGTCGGAAAGCTGTGATAAGGATACAGGCCCAGGTTGCAGGGATCCGAGTTTTCCTTAGGGACATGAAGCAGAGAGTGCCTGAAATTCAGCGTAGTAATGTTATCCTCGGAAGCATACATTGGGATTGAAACGTTATTAATAATAAGGTCATAGTAGTTATTGTCCAGAACTTTTTCCAAATTTCAGCCTCCAGGTCTGATTCAAAAGGAGCATTTGTTTTATATTATGCAGCAAGAGTGCTATTATGAGCAGCATAGAGGTTTGTTTTAATTTAGATCTGTAAAAGATTTTAACACTGCGGCTGTCTGATCCTGCTGTTTGCTGATAGCAGGAATTTGCACGGCATTCCGCTGATAACAAAAACACCGGAATCCTTGCAGGCACAAGGGACGGAGCTGGAAGAGGAGCTTGTTTGCCCAAGCGCCTTAATTTGCTAAAACCTTAAGGGAATGGGTTAATATGTCTTTTATGGATTGACAAATACGGCATAGCAGGTAATATAATATTTATCAGGAAATAAAAAATATTCTTTGATCAAGGAGGCGTATTGTTATGAAGCTGTTTCGATGTACAGTATGTGGCTATGTTTATGAAGGAGAGACCGCACCGGAAAAATGTCCAAAATGTAAAATGGGTGCAGAGAAATTTGAGGAGCTCAGTGCCGAAGATGCAGAGAAAATCTATCGTTCTGACCGGACCAATGCCATTCATATGGAAATCATCACATTGGCAGAAAAGATCATTGCTTTAAGTAAGGAAGGAATTGAGGATAATTTAGATCCTAAATGTGTTTCCGCATTTTCCCAGGCAAAGGATGAAGCATGGGTAATTAAACAAAGATCAAAAACAGAACT
>JAISYJ010000073.1:0-17301 GCA_031270005.1 Hungatella sp.
GATATACCGATTGCTACCTACATTCTAACAGTTAAGCAACAAGATGGATAATTCCTTACTGGCTGTAAGGGATATTAACCATAAATATATTGTAGTAGGAAGGAGACGAAAATGAAGAATACTCTTGTGAAAACGACCCTAAGCGAACAGTTATACAACATTCTAAAAAATGAAATCATGAGCGGAACCATTCCTCTGGGAAGCAAAATTACAAACAGAGAACTGCAGGAGCGTTTTTTAGTTTCCTCCACACCGGTGCGAGATACTATTAACAAGCTTTATCAGGACGGCCTCGTAAAAGAGGTTACAAAAACAGGTGCCCAGGTAATCAACTTTGACTATGGATATGCGGCAGAAATCAATGAATTCATTGCAGCTATCTCCTGTGTAGCCCTCACTATGACCATTGCCAGGGGTGCAGACAAGGAAGTGACAAAGCATTTGAAAAAACACCTGAAAAAACAGACAATTGCTCCGGATGACGATGCCTACTTTGAGGCAGATTTCCATTTTCATAAGTCGTTCTTTGACTTCTGCGGCAACCAGTTTTTGAAAGAAACCTACAAGAGATACAATCTTATCCGTTTCCTTCTGATAAAGTTTGCTATCCGTACAGCTGAGGACCGGTCCTGCTCCATCAAACAGCACGGAGATATCGTCAATGCTTACAGCTCCGGCAATTTTGACCTTGCAGCCCAGCTTCTTGAGCAGCACTATATCCACGGCCTTTCACTGATCAAAGGATATAATCCATAGAAAGAGCCATCAGACTAAAGACTGTATCCATTCAGAAAAGTATTGATCTCATTAAAAGTTAGCCAGCATTTCATCTTTTCTTTATACCGCTTGAACAGGTTTCCACATATTTAGCAAACTGCTCAATGCACGGAAGCCCAGCCATTATGTTTTTATCTATCCGAAATGTTAGGTCTAAAAGAGGCCTAACATTTTTTAGATCTCTTTCACTCATTTCCATATTTTTCGTCTGTATGTAATGTATCTCTTTTATTTAATAATAACATTTCATCAAAGGCATCAGCCTGCATTGGCTTGGCATACACATACCCCAGGATTACATCACAGCCCGCTGACGTTAAAAAATCTACGGTTTCTACGTATTACACTCCCTCTGCTGCAATACATCGACGGGGATCTTCTATCCTTTGCATAGAAAATTAACTCCGCAGAAATAAGATTTCTCTCTTGGACTCTTTCACTAATTATAGCTTTTTATGTAAGGGTTGGTAATCCTTCCATAATTTAAGTTTTTTTACATGAAAGGGTTGATTTTTTACTATTTAGCTGTTATACTATCAAAGGTTCAGACCTTGTAATAATACACCGGATTGCTTCCGTAGCGCAGTTGGTAGCGCAACGCATTCGTAATGCGTGGGTCGGGGGTTCGAGTCCCCCCGGGAGCTTATGAAAAACCTCGTATTTACGGGGTTTTTTCTTCATATAAAGAATTATTCTCTACACTGCATCTGTAACATTTTAAGATTGAAAGGAGAAATTATGTTACAAATTATTCTACCATTTGTTCTGGTCCTTTTAGCGGCAATTATCCTGCTTGGAATTTTAGCAAGCGGATACGTAAAAGCTCCGCCTGACAGGGCTTTCATTATTTCAGGCTTAAAGAAAGAACCAAAAATTTTAATTGGATGCGCCGGAATCAAAATCCCATTTCTGGAAAGGCTGGATAAGCTTTATCTTGGCCAGATGACGGTGGATATCAAGACAGAACAATCTGTTCCAACAAATGATTTTATCAACGTAAATGTTGACGCTGTGGCAAAGGTGAGAATCGAGCCAACAGAAGAAGGAATTAAATTAGCAGCAAAGAACTTCTTAAACAAAAACCAGGATCAGATTACACTTGACTTACAGGATTCCCTTCAGGGTAATATGCGTGAAATTATCGGTACTCTTACTTTAAAGGAAATCAATACTGACAGAGATTCCTTCTCCGATCAGGTTATGGAAAAAGCATCAAAAGATATGAGAAAGCTTGGCATCGAAATTGTATCATGCAATATCCAGAATATAAGCGATGAAAATGGCCTTATTAAGGATCTTGGTGCCGACAATACGGCAAGAATCAAGAAAGATGCTTCCATCGCAAAAGCCCAGGCTGAAAGAGACATTGCAATCGCCCAGGCTGAAGCAGATAAAGCCTCCAATGATGCAAGAGTGCTTGCTCAAACAGAAATCTCCCAGAAGAATAACGAACTTGAGATTAAAAAGGCTGAATTAAAGAAAGAATCTGACACAAAACGGGCTGAAGCTGATGCGGCCTATGAAATTCAGAACCAGGAACAGCAAAAAACAATTCAGACGGCTACGGTAAATGCCCAGATTGCTAAAACAGAACGAGAGGCCGAGCTTAAGAACAAAGAAGTTGCCGTAATGCAGCAGACTTTGGAAGCCGAGATTAATAAGAAAGCCGATGCAGAGCGTTATGCAGTGGAACAGAAAGCTTCCGCTGACTTAGCGAGAAGACAGCGCGAAGCAGAAGCAAAGAAATATGAACAGGAAAAAGAGGCTGAAGCAAGGAAAGCCCAGGCTGAAGCCGAAAAATATGCTATGCTCCAGGAAGCCGAAGGTATAAAAGCCAAAGGTGAAGCGGAAGCCGCTGCAATCCAGGCGAAAGGTATTGCTGAGGCAGAAGCAATGGAAAAGAAAGCGGATGCAATGACAAAATACGGGCAGGCCGCAATGATGGAAATGATTGTAAAGGCATTACCTGAGATGGCAAAGGCAATTGCAGAGCCATTGGCTACAATTGATAAGGTTACCATCATTGACAGCGGCAATGGTGATGCAGGGGTCCCTTCCATGGGAGGCTATGTGCCGGCTGTCTTGGCTAAAACAATTGAAGCGGTAAAAGAAACAACCGGATTAGATATCACAGAAATCATGAAGGCAAATACATACGATGCCAAGGTAACCAGAAACGTAAATATTACTGGAATTCCTGATGGCACGGACATAAATGATCCGGCAAAAGCAGTAACTATTGCAAATATAAGTAAAGAAATTGCTGAAAGCGCTGACAAAGAATAAAAACAGGAATAAAAAACACCTTGTATTTTGAGGTGACCCAAAAAGTCAAACTTTATGGGATCATATCACAGTACAGGGTGTTTTTCTATCTTCTATCTTATTTCCTTCATATATCCGAACTTTTTTCCTTTTTTGCCTTATACATCTTTTCATCCGCCCTGCGTATAAGCTCCTCCGCAGTCACAGGAACCTCCTTCATGGTTTCTATTCCATAAGAAATAGAAAGAGGAACCCCTTTCACAGCCTGTCTTACCGTCATTTTTTTAATTTTCCTTTGTATACGGTCTGCAATTGCACGCGCCTGGACTTCATCGGCGCCGCTCATGCAAAGAAGAAACTCATCTCCTCCATATCTTGCCGCCCAAACATCCTCAGGATTAATATTTTGGGAAATGGCTTCGCCGGCCGCCTTGATCGCCATATCTCCTGTCTCATGCCCATAAAGATCATTTATTGATTTAAAGTTATCAAGATCCATAAAGCATACGGACAAAGGTACATGCTTCAACAAGGCATAAATAATATCAACAGGAAGGCGCTCATCCACAAAACGCCTGTTATAAAGGGAAGTGAGAGGATCTTTCACAGCCGCATCATTAAGTTCCTTTACAAAGCTGGAAAATAGTTCTCCCTCATTATAATCACCGTTTCCGACAAACATTGTATCGGTAGCGTTTTTAAACAGCTCCAGCACAGCAGGACTGGCGGCGTTTTCAATGGGAACAGCTGTCACAAGAAGAACCTCCTCCCCGCTCTTTTCCATCTTTATAAAGCTTTTGTTTTCGTGATGGGCTCTTACAGAAATACAGTTGTCACAAATTCTGCTGTTCTTCCAATAATGATAGCATACATCCGGCGTCTCAGCCAAAGAAGACTGCCGGTAGTCCAGAACCCTTTTGTGAAGCGGGTCCACCAGGCGTACCACATCATACATTTTATAAAAAAAGTCTAATTTGTCCTTTATCTCTTCCAGCGAAATATAATCCATTCTAACCCCATAGCACTTATAAATCCCCAATATATTTTATAAGTGGCAATATTGTTTCTTTATTTGTAAAGTCGACGCTTTTTCCATAGCTTGCAAGCATCTCTTCATCTTCCTCGGTCAAAGAGTCCTGATCCTTTTTTGCCGCCATCTTGTAGACAAGATTCATCATTGTCCGATGCATAGGGCTTAGTTTTGAATAATCCATGCCGCCCCGTAAATGGAATACTTTAATCTTTTCCTGCATTTCCTCAGTAAGTACCTTATTCAGGCCCTTTTTTATATTTTCCGTATTAACTGAGTCGGCAGGATCAGCCAGCCCACAGGTGAAAAGCACCAGATTCTTCTGGGAGAACTTGGAGAAGTTCTTTGTCAATAACTTAATTCCGCTGACACCCCCGGCATACAGGCCGCCGCCAAAAATAATGGTATCATATGGTTCCAGATCACTTGCTTTTATGTCTTTTCCTTCAAATAGATCACAGGATAATTCCTTTGCGATCCATTCCGCATATTTTCTGGTCGCTCCATATTTTGATTGATATACTACAGCAATTCTCTTCATAACAGGCTCCCCCTATATTATTTATCTATGTAAGACCTATGTGTTACCAATTGTTTTATACCATCAATCAAAAAAATAACAGCGTCCATATTACAAATTGTTCCGCTTAATGAAAAAAACCCCAGGCTGCTCCTGAAGGTTTTTATTATGACCTATCCGAGAATCGAACTCGGGTTTCCGCCGTGAGAGGGCGGCGTCTTGACCGCTTGACCAATAGGCCATTTACAAATATTACTGATACAGAATCGAGGCGACAAGATTCGAACTTGCGACCTCTGCGTCCCGAACGCAGCGCTCTACCAAACTGAGCCACGCCTCGATTACGTTAGGTAGTATAATACAAATCCCAGCGTATGTCAACCTTATTTTCAAATTTTTTTTATTTTTATTAAATACTGGAAAAATTACCAAAAAATTCTGTTACTGCTTTGTCCTAAAAAACCCAGGGCCACAGGGGTTTTGTTCCCCTGTCAGCCCAAGTCAAACAAGGACAGCTGGTTGGATTCCGGAAGATCAAAAAGAAGTCCCAAGTCTCCCATCAGGTCACAGACGGTCTTGCTGACCTTTGTCCTGTTTCTGAAATCTTCCCTTGACAGGAAGGTACCATCCTTCACCGAATCCACGACAGCGTCAGCCGCCTTTTCACCCAGTCCGTCAATGCTGCTTAAGGACGGCATCAGCTTGCCGTCAATGATCTGGAAATGCCTTGCCTTTGCCCGGTAAATGTCTATGGGCATAAAGTCATACCCTCTTGCATACATCTCCTGTACAATCCTCATATCCCTTAAGGTGTCCTGCTCTTTTTTGGAAAGAGTGTCGATCCGCTTTTTATAGTCAGCCAGATAATGCTCCAGCTTATCCCGTCCCTGACACATCAGCTCATAGCTGAAGCCATTGGCCCTGATGCTGAAAAAGGCGGCATAATAAGCCAGAGGATAAAACACCTTGCAATAAGCAATACGCCATGCCATCATAACATAGGCAGCAGCATGGGCTTTGGGGAACATGTACTTGATCTTTTTACAGGACCATATATACCAGTCCGGAACTCCGTGGGCAGTCATCTCCTCTACCCACTCATCCTTCAGCCCTTTTCCTTTTCGTACGCTTTCCATAATAGTAAAGGAAAGGCCTTCTTCGATTCCCATTGATATTAAATAAATCATAATATCGTCACGGGTACAGATCGCCGTCTGAATGGTCGCCGTCCCTTCCTGGATCAGGGTCTGGGCATTTCCCAGCCACACATCCGTACCATGGGCAAGGCCGGCAATTCGCACCAGGTCGGAGAAATACTTGGGCTGGGTGTCAATAAGCATCTGCATGGCAAAGTCCGTACCAAATTCCGGAACGCCCAAAGCTCCAAGCTTACATCCTCCGATATCCTCCGGCATAATTCCTAAGGCCGAGGTATCCTGAAACAGGGACATGACTTCCTTGCTGTCTAAGGGTATATCCTTTACCGGGTCAAATCCGATCAGATCCTGAAGCATACGAATCATGGTTGGATCGTCGTGCCCAAGAATATCAAGCTTTAACAAGTTGTGGTCAATGGAATGGTAATCAAAATGGGTGGTTACCGTCATGGTGGTCATATCGTTTGCAGGCCGCTGAACCGGGGTAAAGGAGTAGATCTCCTCCCCATGGGGAAGCACGATGATCCCTCCAGGATGCTGTCCGGTGGTCCTTCTGACACCGACACAGCCCTGTACGATCCTGCTGATCTCACAATTGCGTTTTCTGACTCCATGCTCTTCATAATAATTTTTCACATAGCCGAAAGCCGTTTTATCTGCCAGGGTACCTATGGTACCTGCCCGGAAGGTCTGGCCCTTGCCGAAGATGACCTCCGTATAGTCATGGGCCTTACTCTGGTATTCACCGGAGAAGTTTAAGTCAATATCCGGCTCCTTATCTCCTTTAAAGCCCAGGAAGGTCTCAAAGGGGATATCAAATCCGTCCTTTGACAGGGGAAGTCCGCACACCGGGCAAACCTTATCCGGCATATCACAGCCTGCCATACCGGAAAACTTTTTTACTTCATCTGAATCAAAATCATAATAGTGGCAGGAGGCGCAATAATAATGAGGACTCAAGGAGTTTACCTCCGTAATACCGGATAAATAGGCCACAAGGGAAGATCCGACAGAACCTCTTGAACCTACCAGGTATCCATCCTCATTGGATTTCCAAACCAGCTTCTGGGCGATGATATACATGACCGCAAACCCGTTGGAGATAATGGAATGAAGCTCCCTTTCCAGCCGCTCCGTAACAATGGCCGGAAGGTTTTCTCCATAGATGGCATAGGCCCTGTCATAACAGATTTTTCTTAAATCCTCGTCGGAATTCTCAATGACAGGAGCGCACTTATCCGGGCGCACCGGAGAAATCTTTTCACACATGTCGGCAATTTTTCTTGTATTTTTTATTACTACCTCTTCTGCCTTATTGGGACCCAGGTATTCAAATTCCTTTAGCATTTCCTCTGTGGTCCGCAAATACAAGGGGGCCTGTTCGTCGGAATCCTTAAAGCCCTGGCCGGTCATAATGATCCTTCGGTAAACCTCATCCTCCGGGTCCAGAAAATGAACATCACAGGTGGCGCAGACCGGTTTTCCGAACTGTTCTCCAAGGGTTACGATCTTTTTGTTGATGTCGATTAAATCCTGTTGTGATTTTACCGTACTTTTCTCATCCCTGAGCATAAATGCATTATTTCCCAGGGGCTGTATTTCCAGATAGTCATAAAAACTGACCAGCTTTGCCACCTCTGCATCGGAAACGCCGCGAAGAAGGGCCTGATACAATTCCCCTGCCTCACAGGCGGAGCCTACAATCAGTCCTTCCCTGTACTTGTTCAGCACGCTTTTGGGGATTCTGGGTCTTCTTGCATAAAAGTCAATGTGGGAGTAAGAAATCAAACGATAGAGATTTACTCTTCCCACATCATTGGCAGCCAGTATGATCACATGATAAGTAGGAAGCTTTTTAATCATATCTGCCGTC
Source organism: Hungatella sp. (assembly GCA_031270005.1). Taxonomy (GTDB): domain Bacteria; phylum Bacillota; class Clostridia; order Lachnospirales; family Lachnospiraceae; genus Lacrimispora. The sequence continues at coordinate 7,623 of JAISYJ010000073.1, forward strand.
ATGGTGCTTAGCCCATTAAGCTCATCCAGGGTTTCCACCCCTCGCTCCCGGATCATTTTCACAAATGCCACAAATATTTCAGCCGTGCATCCTGCATCGTCTACCGCTCTGTGATGGTTCGCCAGGGAAATATTAAGCGCCTTTGCAACCGTATCCAGCTTATAGCGGTTAAGCTTGGGAAGGAGTAGCCTTGCAAGCGCCACCGTGTCAATGACTGTAGGATCAAAGGCCAGGTCAAGCCTTGCCGCATTATAGGCGATAAAGCCCACGTCAAAGGCTGCATTATGAGCAACCAGAACGGAATCCCCGCAAAATTCCAGGAACTGAGGCAGTATTTCATTGATCTTTGGATAAGGAAGGACCATATTGTCATTGATGCCCGTAAGCTGCTCGATCTCAAAAGGAATGGGCACATCAGGGTTTACAAAGGTACTGAACTTATCAGCAATGACTCCGTTTATTACCTTTACTGCTCCGATTTCAATGATCCGGTTCCTGGAAGAACTAAAGCCTGTTGTCTCAATATCAAAAACAACATAGGAATCCGACAAGCCCTGGTTTCTGGAATTTTCTACCAGCTGCTTTAAATCATCTACCAGATACCCTTCCACGCCATAGATCAACTTAAATGTATCTCCCTTTTCCAGTGCATGATTTGCATCCGGGAAGGACTGGACGCATCCGTGGTCTGTTATGGCAATGGCAGGCATTCCCCACCGCTTTGCCCGTTTCACGATATCCTTTACCTCTGATACGCCATCCATATCGCTCATTTTCGTATGGCAGTGAAGCTCCACCCGTTTTTCAAGGCTGTTATCTACCCTCTTCCCGGTAAAATCCTCGGATTTCTTGATTCCAACCACTGACCCAAGAGTCAGCTCCCCGTCAAATTTGTCAATGGTAGTAACACCCTTGATGCGTATAAAGCTCCCCTGGACCACTGCTGCTTTTAAATCCTCAAGCTGCTCTTCCCTGGCAAACATCTTCACCGTGATCGTATCGGTAAAATCCGTCACATCAAAGATCATAATAGTCTTCTGGCTTCTCAGTTCTCTGCTGTCCACAGTTAAAATCTTGCCTCTGATGACCACTTCGCCGATTTCGCCGTCAATTTTTTCTATCTCAATGGTTTCCCCGTCAAAGTCTCGTCCATATAATACATCCGGATTATCCGAACGGCGTCCGTAGGCGGAGCCCTTTTTATAATCCTTCCACTCCTTTTTCCCGGTATCCCCATCGCCTGTCTTTGGGGTCTCCTTCTTCCCTCCCATGCGCAGCGAGGGAGCAGGAGTCTGGGAAACCTGGTCAGACGGGGAAAAAGCCGCATATTCAGCCGTCAGGACATCCAGGGAAACGCCATCTGCCATGGAAGGACCGGCAGTTCCCTCACCGTTTCCGGCACCATACCCATTCCGGTCTTCACTATTCCTTAGAGCAAAGGAGGTACGGCTCACGATTTCCTCCACCTCACGCTGCATTTGAAGCTCTTTTTGCTTTGCCAGCTCATTTTCTTTTGGAGCCACATATTCATACTGGACCTCTACCGGCATGCCGCATCGTTCATGGAAAATCTTTTCCAGAACTCTTTTTAAATCCCCGGCCTTTTCATGGGTAACAATAGTATCCTCTACCGTCATTTTAAGAAGATCCGGTTCAGGGAACTGGAATTCGGCTTTACGAAACATGTTGTATTCAATAATGCTGTAATTTTTAAGCTCCACTAACAGACTTTGCCTGTATGCCTTTAACAGCTTTTCCGGCGTGTATTGGCCCGATAAGCGGAACCGCTCTATCATCTTTATGGTAATCCGCTTGGAGGGAAACAGCTGGTCTTTGATCCCTTTTTCCAGACCGTAAATATTTTGTTTATGTATAAGCCTTGGACTCATCAGATAAATACGAATAGAGCTTCTATCCCTGCCTAAAGTGACTTTCTCCACTTCTACCAGATTTAAAAGCTCCCGTAATTCCTCTGTAATATGTAAACTTGGAAAAACTTCCAAAAATTTTTTTGACATTTTATCACCTATTGCATTTTCATAAGCTCTTCCTTCAGGGCATGAAGCAGCTCATCTTCCGGAACCTTGCGGATAATCTCTCCTTTTTTCATTAAGAGGCCTTCTCCGATTCCTCCCGCAATACCCAAATCCGCTTCTCTGGCTTCTCCCGGTCCATTTACCACGCAGCCCATCACAGCTACCTTAATATCAAGATGGTCGAATTCTGAAACCATTTTCTCCACCTGGTTTGCCAGAGAGATCAAATCGATCCTGGTCCTTCCGCAGGTTGGGCAGGATACTACCTCCACGCCGCCTTTTCTTAAGCCCAATGTCTTTAAAATCAGCTTTGCGGTCTTCACTTCCTCCACCGGATCACCTGTTAAGGAAACGCGGATGGTATCCCCGATTCCTTCATGGAGAATAATTCCAAGGCCTACAGAGGATTTCACTGTACCAGAGGCTAAAGTGCCTGCTTCGGTTATTCCCACATGAAGGGGATAATCCGACTGTACATCAATCAATTCATGGGCTTTGACGCACATGAGCACATTGGAAGATTTAATGCTGATGACAAGATTTTCATATCCCAGCTCTTCGATCATGCGGACCTTATCAAGAGCACTTTCCACAATACCTTCTGCAGTCACCCCGCCATATTTTTCAATCAGATTCTTTTCAAGGGAACCGCTGTTTACGCCTACCCGGATTGGAATATCAAATTCCCTGGCTTTTTCCACCACTGCCCGGACACGTTCTGCTGATCCGATATTCCCCGGATTAATCCGGATCTTATCTGCTCCGGATTCTATGGCAGCAATGGCCAGACGGTAATCAAAATGAATATCAGCTACCAGGGGAATTGCAATCTGTTTTTTTATCTGCTTTAAGGCTGCTGCTGCCTCCATATCCGGCACCGCAACCCGGATGATGTCACAGCCAGCCTCTGTCAGAGCTTTGATCTGACTCACGGTTGATTCCACGTCCTGTGTTTTCGTATTACACATGGACTGGATCAGTACAGGATTTCCGCCGCCGATTACCCGGTCTCCAATACGGATTATTCTTGTTTTCTCTCTGCTCATACGTTCCTCCATTCTGTGCATGCCTTTTTCCCATGCTGCCGATTCCAGGCACGCCCAAAACCGGAAGCAACCCGCTTTACGGGTTTCATCCGGTTATTATGGCAGCCGCCAGGTAGACATATAAGTATGTTCCTTTGGCCCGTTACCTAAGCAAGCCCACACACACTTAATGCTTTCCGCATTTGAAGCAGGGGGCTTACTTGATTCGGTTAAATATGGTTTGCTCATGTAAACCTGCTGATATCATTAAACACTACAAATATCATGAGGGCCATAAGAGCCGCCATGCTGATCAGATTTACCAGGCCCTCTTTCTCCGGATCCATGCGCTTTCCTCTGATGGCTTCAATGATCAGGAATAAAAGCCTCCCTCCGTCAAGGGCTGGGATGGGAAGAAGATTCATAACGCCCAGGTTTGCACTCAGCAGAATACACATGCTGATCACATTCATAAGTGCCGCTGCAACGCTGACCGTAAGTCCGGCCTTAACCGAATCATCGATCATGACCACAATGCCCACAGGACCGCTTAAATCATTGACGCTTGCCTTTCCGGTAAAGAGCATGCCAAGGCTTTTTACTGTCAGCTTTACATCGTATTCCATTTCCATGTATCCATATTTTACAAGCTGGCCAAAAGAGGCGACCTTCTTATTCTCTGGTGCGATGATAATGCCGATTAAATATTTTCCGCTATCCTCTGAATACTGGGGAGTGACAGAAGCAGAGTGAGTGCTTACATTGCCTGTAGAGGGATCCAGTCTGGAAAATTCCACAAGATTCATCTTTTCCTCAGGCTTTAAAAGCTTATAAAGAATGTAATCCCGATACATGGATACATTTTCCCCATTGATCCTAAGAAGCTTATCTCCCGGACGGATTCCCGCCTCATAAGCAGGTGAACTTTCGGTTACTTCCTTTATATAGGTAGTATCATATCCGTTCATTCCTACAAGAATCACTGCCAGGAAAAAGGCTAAAATAAAATTAAATATGGGACCGGCCGCAATCACTGACATCCTGGCCGGAATTGATTTGTTCTGGAATGCCCGTTCATCGGGGTTTTCCTCATCTTCCCCAAGCATCATACAGGAACCGCCCAGGGGCAGTGCCTTAATGGAATAAATGGTCTCACCTTTTTTAAAACGGACCAGCCTTGGCCCCATGCCGATTGAAAACTCAACCACCGCGATCCCGTTTACTTTTGCGAATAAAAAATGCCCTAATTCATGAATTAAAACGATCAGTCCAAAAACCAGAATCGCTACGATAACGCTGGACAATTTACCACCTGCTTTCTATATATTCATAAGCTGCAGCCTCTGCTTCAAGAATTTCCTCTATTGTGGGATTCTCTTTTACAGTATGCCCGTTCATAGCTCCCTCTATCATATCAGTTATTGCCGGATATGTAATTTCTCTATTTAAAAATTTGGCAACTGCCCGTTCATTGGCAGCATTGAAAACCGTTGGAAGTGTTCCGCCTTTCTTTCCGGCAATATATGCCAATTTTAAACCGGGAAAATTTACCATATCCGGTTTTTCAAACGTTATTTGACCAATATTCCAGAAATCCAGACGGTCACCGGGAAGAAATCTCCTCTCGGGATAGAAAAGTGCATACTGAATCGGGAGCTTCATATCCGGAGTTCCAAGCTGTGCCATAACCGCTCCATCCTCAAACTCCACCATGGAATGAATCACGCTTTTAGGCTGGATCACTACCTGTACCTGATCCATCTCCACGCCAAAAAGCCACTTTGCTTCCATCACTTCAAGGCCTTTATTGACCATGGTAGAGGAATCAATGGTGATCTTCCTGCCCATAGACCAGTTCGGATGTTTTAAAGCATCCTCCACCTGCACAGACTCCATCTCTTTTCTGGTTTTTCCACGGAAAGGACCGCCGGACGCCGTCAGAAGGATCTTATGGATTGCTTTTTTATCTTCCCCGTTCAAGCACTGAAAAATAGCGCTGTGCTCGCTGTCAACAGGAAGAATCTTCACACCCCGTTCTTTTGCCAATGGCATAATGATGTGCCCGGCAGTTACAAGGGTTTCCTTGTTGGCAAGAGCAATGTCCTTTCCAGCCTCAATGGCTGCAATGGTAGGACGGATTCCTATCATCCCTACAATGGCAGTGACCACAATTTCTGCAGAGCATGAACTGGCAACTTCAATAAGTCCCTCCATTCCGGAAACAATACGGACCGGCAGATCCTTTACCGATGCCGCCAGCTCCCTGGCCTTATCTTCTCTCCATACGCATGCCATCTTTGGATGAAACTTTCTGATCTGTTCTTCTAACAGGCAGATATTGCTGCCTGCCGCCAGAGCAGTCACTTCTATATCCTTTTGATTTTCAGCCACCTCCAGAGTTTGTTTTCCGATGGATCCCGTTGAACCCAGAATTGCTATTTTCCTCATCTTATGCCGCTTACTCCTTTTCTTTTCCAATTTACCGCCATTCTTTCCGGGAAAAAAGGCTTTCCTTGTAAGGTGTTTCCAAAATCCAGGCCAAATGATCCTTTAACGTAAAAATGTCACCGCAAAATAAATGGCAGGCGCCGTAAAAAGCATACTGTCAAAGCGGTCCAGAATTCCCCCATGGCCCGGAATTAATTTTCCATAATCCTTTACCTGGTGATTGCGTTTTATTGCAGATGCAGCCAGATCCCCAATCTGGGAGATTACCGCCCCAATGGCACAGGCCAGTCCGCAGGCTGCCTGGGGATTGCGCATCTCTGTCATGGACCCTCCAAAAACAGATGCATAAAGAACTCCTAAAAGTGCTGCACCGGCCACTCCGCCAATTGCCCCTTCTATGGACTTCTTAGGGCTGAGTACAGGTGCCAGCCTGTGTTTCCCAATAAGCATTCCCACGCAATAAGCACAGGTATCGCATCCCCATGAGCTTAAAAATACCAGCCACACCAGATATTTCCCGTCTGCCATGGTACGGACCTGATAAAGATAGGACAGCATGACAGCAACATAAAAAACTCCAAAAAAGGCCACAGTCACCTCTTCCATCTGATACTTTGGAAAGGCAAATACATAAATACTCATAAGGATCATCAAAAATGCAATGGACATGAGCATCATAAACTGCTCTCCACGAAACCACAGCAGCCCATAATAGGACAAGACCGTTAGATACCCCATAAATCCCAGTGGGTTTTTCTGTATTTTCATCACACGATACAACTCAAACAAACCAATCATGGAAATGAAAACGGTTGTGGCAAAAAGCAAGACTCCCCCGCTTCCAACTGTAAAAAGAGCAATTATAACGAGAATGACTCCGCTTATCAGTCTGGTTGTAAACATGGTGTTTCCTCCCTCCGAATCACTTCACTCCCCCAAATCTTCGTTCCCTACTATTGTACGCTGCAATTGCCTTTTTCATTTCTTCCATATTAAAATCAGGCCAAAAGCAATCCGTCACATAGAGTTCCGTATAAGCCAGCTGCCACAGCAGGTAGTTGGATAGCCGCAGCTCTCCGCTGGTGCGTATGAGAAGGTCCGGATCCGGAATTCCCTCTGTGTCCAGATAAGAAGAAAAAACTTCTTCTGTCATATTCTCCGGCAAAAGCTTACCTTCCGCCGAATCCTTCATGATCTTCCTGACAGCCCGGACAATTTCATCGCGGCCGCCGTAATTAACCGCAATGACAAAGGTCAGGCCTGTATTGCCTTTCGTCTCTTCCACCAGTTTACCGATTCCCTCTACAATATCCTGGTCAAACCGTTTCCTGTCACCGATCATCTTTACACGCACATTATTGGCTTTGGCGACTTTTAAAAGCCTGACCATATAATAGCGGAACAGCTGCATTAAGGCTCCCACTTCATCTGAAGTGCGTTTCCAGTTTTCCGTTGAAAAACCGTAAACCGTCAGATACTTAATTCCAAGCCTTGCTGCATCCTCCACCGTTCTTTCTACCGTCACGCATCCTTCCTTGTGGCCCACGCTTCTTGGAAGCCCCCGTTTTTTTGCCCATCTGCCATTGCCATCCAATATAATTGCCACATGCTCCGGAATCACCATGTTCTCATTCATTTTGTCCATATAATGCCGCTCCTTTTAAAACAGAATAAAGAGTCTGCAGAGCAGACTCTTGCGCCGGAGCGCAGTTGCTTTAGCAACCATACTTCCTTAGCGCGGAGTGCGCCTCCCAGAGGAGCGCGGTTTTATATATCAGGGAATTCCAAAGGAATATTCTGATATATAAAACAGGACAGGCAAAATGCCTGCCCCTGTTCAAAATATTTATACAGTAAGAAGATCCTTTGACTTTTCTTCAATCATTTTGTCTACCTGGGCGATCATCTTGTCTGTCAGCTTCTGAATCTTGTCTTCAGCCTCTGCCTGTTCATCTTCTGAAATTTCCTCTGCCTTTAACTGCTTTTTAAATAAGTCATTGGCATCCCGGCGGATGTTACGGATAGCAATCTTTGCTGCCTCTCCCTTTTTCTTTACATCCTTTACCAGATCTTTTCTGCGTTCCTCAGTGAGCTCCGGAAATACAAGGCGGATCACATTGCCGTCATTGGTCGGGTTGATTCCAAGATCAGAGGTAAGAATTGCTTTTTCAATTGCCTTTAACAGACTCTTCTCCCATGGCTGGATCACAATCATCCGGGCTTCCGGGATGGAAATGTTGCCGACCTGCTGGAGAGGGGTTGGCGTTCCATAATAATCCACTTTGATTTTATCCAGTACATGCGGGTTGGCACGTCCTGCGCGGATTGTCATGTATTCATTCTCCAGCGCTTTTAATGTCTTGTTCATCTTGTCTTCGTAAACCTGTAAACTTTCCTGCATATCGTCCTCCTGGTTTATGCGGTCACTATGGTACCGTTTATTTTTCCTTGCATTGCATTGGCAATGCTATCTTTTTCATTTAAGCTGAATACAGTAAGGGGCATCTTATTTTCCATACACATGATGGAAGCTGTTAAATCAATGACACCAAGCTGCTTTTCGATGACTTCCTGAATGGAGATCTTATCATATTTAACAGCATTGGGATTTGTCTTCGGATCGCTGTCATATACACCATCAATGGCCTTTGCCAGTAAAATACAATCCGCCTCCATTTCAATGGCACGAAGCGCAATGCCTGTATCGGTTGAAAAATAAGGATGACCTGTTCCTCCGGCAAAAAATACGACTTTGCCTTCTGCAAAATACATGTTAGCCCTGTCTTTAGAAAAAAGCTCAGTCATGGAACCACATTCAAACGGGGTCAGTATCTGAGTGCCCATCCCGGCATTACGGAAAATCTCGGAAACATAAATGCAGTTCATTATTGTAGCAAGCATGCCGATCTGATCCGCTTTTGGACGGTCAATGGCATCGCTGGTTCTGCCTCTCCAGAAGTTACCTCCGCCAATGACAATGCCTACTTCGACACCTGCCTCCACGGATATTTTAACCTGCCGTGCAACCTCTTTAACAGTAGCTTCGTCAAAGCCCGTCTTATTCGCACCAGCAAGAGCTTCGCCACTGAGTTTTAATAATACACGTCTTGGATTCATAGCCTTAACTCTCCTGTACTTTTGTATTGTCTTAGGAGATTATAGCATACTTTCGGATGGTTGGAAAGAGGAAGTTTGCAGGCAGGGAGCAAAGACCGGATAAAAGCAAAACACCCAGGAATTATTTCCCGGGTGTTTTTTTTAATTCAGACAACCTTTCCTACTCCATGGTAGCATACTGGAAGAACCAGTAGCCATATGGAGAATACCATGTGCCTTTTAACTTGGGATCCTGTAACCATGGCTGGCTGTAGTAAGCAACCGGAGCGATAGCGGAATCCTCTAAAATCATGTTCTCTGCTTCGTGCAGCAATGCATAGTGCTTTGAAACATCAGGAGTGGAGTTTGCTTCATCAAGCTTTTTATCAACTTCAGGGTTGTTGTACTTACCATCGTTATTACCGCTGGTGGATTTCAATAAGTTCAGCATATTGGATGGATCGTCATAGTCATATAACCAGCCGTTACGTGCGATCTGGAAATCTCCTGCACGGCGGGTAGGTGTAAAGGTAGACCATTCAACGATCTTAATATCCATATTAACTCCCAGTGCTTCCTTCCAGCAGCTCTGTAAATACTCAGCTAATGGTTTATGGAACAGCTGGTCATTGGTCATGTATTCAATGGTCGGGAATCCCTGGCCATCCGGATAGCCTGCTTTTGCAAGAAGTTCTTTTGCCTTGGCAATATCAGCGTCATGATCGGCAACATTAAAGAAATCGCCGCCATTATTCTTACGGGTCACTTCTTCAAAGGAAGAACCATTTTCTTCATCAGAGATGCCAGGGCCAACAAAGTTCGTTGCCGGAGCGTAAATTCCCTGCATAACAGTATTGGCAACATAGTCACGGTCAATTGCAAGGCTCAGTGCCTTACGTACATCCGGGTTATTAAAGGGCTCCTTCTGTGTCTGGAAGCTGATATAATACGTACCCATGGTGGATCCGATCTGGAAATCCTCGGTTTCTCTAAGGCTTGGGATCTCTTCCGTAGGAAGGGTCTTGATCATGGAAACTTCTCCAGCCTGATATGCGCTGTAGGTCGCATTTCCAT
>JAISYJ010000116.1:0-15379 GCA_031270005.1 Hungatella sp.
CCATATCTTTCCAGGCCAGCGGATAACGGTGGTCTATTTTTCATATCCAAAAATCAAGATAAATTTAATCTAGAAAATTATCAATTTCCTATTGACTTTTTATTTGCAGGCTATTTTTAGCACAAAAAAAGACACAAAAAGAAGTCTTTCATTTCTTTTTGTGTCTTTCTTATCTATACGGAACTTATCGTCCGATACTCACAGCAGACAACTGTCTTAACGCTTGCTCCCGGGTTTCTCCCGGAACAAAAGTAAATGATATAGCCCTGCAAGGGACATATAAAATCATTATCAACTATACACTACCACAATATATATGATGTGTCAATATTTTATCTCTATATCTAGTATGTATTATTTTAAATCTTTGTCTTCATTACAAAAGCGATATCCGATTCCCCAGACTGTCTGAATACAGTCACCTGCTGCCCCCAGCTTTTTTCTGAGACGGCCGATATGGCTCATGATATTGCTGTCATCATAGATATATTTATCGTTCCATATAATGGAATACAGTTGTTTCTTTGAGAATACAACACCAGGATTGCAGACCAGCAGATATAAAATATCAAACTCCTTTTTTGTAAGTTCCATAGGTTTTCCCTTTACTGTGACTTCCCGTTTATCTGGATCAGCCATAAATGGCGGTCTGTGTATCACCGCAGGTTTCAGTTTTGCTTCTTCCCTATTTTTGGGGATACAGGCCGCAGTCCTTACTATAAAATCGTCCATGTCAAATGGGTAGTGTACACAATCGGATGCCCCAAGTTCTAATAAGCGTAATCTTTCTTCAACTGAACTATCAGACGTAACAGCCAATACGGGAGCACTGCATAGCTTTATAATCACATTTAGAAGAATACAGCCATCAATTTCCGGAAATTCAATATCCAGAATAACGAGATCAAACAGTTCTCTTTCCACCTTTTCAATAGATTCTGATAATGACTGCGCAAAAGAAATGACATTGTTCCCGATTGCCTTATTTATTGTATGACAAATATTGTACTCATTACAAATAATTAAGATTTTTCTTTTCATTCTGCAAACCTTACTTCCGGATTATCTTCTCTACAATTTGTATATTTAACAGATAATGATATCACCTGTGATTGACTCAAAAGTAAACAATACCTAAACTTTTTCAATGCAGTCACTCGTGATTCAGCAGGATATCCGTAATTCACTATGAGGCAGACCTACTTGTATTGATTTATGGTTACTGGTAATTCCTTTACTGATGTACAATTAATTTGAGTTAACGGAATCCATTTCAATATCATTTTACGATCCTTTGCATTTCGTTTTCCCGTCCAGTAAGTATGCCAGTGCCCCCGCCGTAAATGTGGCATTGGTGATGTCCTGGTCTTACTGGAGGCTTCATCTTCACGTTCACTCTTTTCTGCCTCCTGGGGTCTCTTTTCACTTTGTTCAGTGTTTACAAGTTTGTTTACAATGCGGTAGCCCACATCCCAATTTCTGATTTCCCGGTATTTATCCTTTATATTTTTTCCGGGAGAGCGGCTGCCGCTCCGTCCAGGCTGCTGCTCCTTTATATCTGCGTTTTGCGCTGTCACGTAAAGAATTAACTGGCATAAACGTGAAATTACCTCCAGCCGATATTGGGCATGATCTTCCGCAAATGCGATCAGCAGTTCCTTACCCTTTGCAGATGGAATTTCATCACGTACAAATGTAACTGCATCGAATATTCCCTCTTTCAGAGTCTTTCCCGGCAAAAACGGGATTTCAAACAGCTTAAAATCCAGTGTGTCCTCTTTTTTGATTGCAATACAATGCAGTAAAACTCGCTGCTCTCCCTGTTCCGCCTGATCCAGTGATACTAAAAAGCCATGATATTTTTGGTCACAAAGCTGTGGAGTTTCAACATAAAAACAGGGAAACGGGAGGTAAAGCAACACTTCCATTGGAATATCGCAGTCCGCTTGCTCATATAAAATAGTCTCCATCTCAGGCGCAAAACGGTATACTTCCTTATATTGTCTCCATGATGCCAGAGCAGCGATGGTTACCGACAGATGGCGGAGATAATATTCCGACGGTACGTTATAGGAACCATCCAGCAGAACATCGTCATGCACCCGCCATTCAGGAATATAAATATCCTCTCTCGGCAGTTGTTCCCCTTCCTGCAGCATGGCTATCCGGCTAGCTTCAATTTTCTCCCTTATGTGCGGAAGCTTTTTGTCAGTCAGCGCAATTGCTTTTAATGGTGGGTATGTATCCATTTTTTTCATTTTACAATCACCTCTTAAAAGATTTACCGGTCACCCTCATATTCATTGGGTTTCTAGCTAACGGATTTAGTCTACAAGGATCCTGTGCTTTTCTTTCCTGGTATTGCCCTTCTTCTCGCTCCCTTGTCCAATTGAAGCGACTATAGCGCACATGCTCTGGTATAACGACTGATTGTCTTTGAATGCATCCAGTCCGCTGGTGCTCCGATATCTAAGATAGGAGGTCAGCGTGTATGCAGGCACTGCTCCCAGTTGGTTCATGCACAGATACGCAAATGACCGGTCCTCTGGCTGACTATTCCCGCTTTCCAGTATGGTCCTGGCGAAACACCTGGTGATTGCAGGTGCCAGCGTTTTTCCTCCCAGCCCTCCCCAGTCCGCGTGGATGAAGCCGACCGTGTCATATTGGGTTCCCATATCCGTAAAATCCCTGTGCTTATCCCGAAGCCTTGCTCCGCTGCTTAGACAGAAGCGGCAGAGTTCAAATTCGTTCTCTTTTTTCTCTTCCTCCGATGTCAGGAAATATTCCATGCGGTAGGCGATATAGTCCGGGGAAGTCTTGTCCACCTCTGCTTTCAGTCTCAGATACTGCATCCGCTCTGCCGGGGCAAAGGAGATTCGCTCTTCCTCAGTCAGAAGGCAGACGAACTTACCGTATTTTAAGATTCCGGGGCTTATCACCAGCTCCTTTCCCTGGACGCTTATGTCACAGCCGCGAAGGATACCCTGCCCGTGTTCCTGATATTCCAGCTGGATATGGGCAAAGGAATAATCTCGCAGGGACCACAACAGCTCTTTTTTCAAAATCCTGTTCCGCTCAAATAACGGGTATAAATTCTCCATCTATCAATACCTCCCTAATTATTTTAGTCCGTCAAAAAAGTTCTGCACCCAACCATCATTCTCAAAGCAGAATTCCTCCTCTCTGCCCAGGTACAGCTGTTTTTCCTTCCGGTATACCGGAACTACGGAAAACGCCCAGTCCCTGGGTCTTGCCCATACAAAGAATTTAGCCTCGCCTTCGATGATATCGTCTGTGTCGCCCTGAAGAATATGCTCTCCATAAGTTTCCCTGATCTCCTTATATTCCATTTCCTTAAAATCCTCCGGGGAGCTGTAGACCGTGTACTGATACCGTTCCTTTCCCATTAAGTCCTTTAAGTACAGTATAAGCGTTAGGTCTTCCATGTTTCTTGATATCATCCCGCTGGGGCTGTTCCGCTTTAATGGCCGGATCAGTTCCACCTCTTCTCCGCTATGGGTAAACGCGATAATCTGGTAAGGTAAGGCCGGTTCCTCCGTGTAAATGGAGACGTCCGCAAATCCGTACTTCCTGTCCTTTAGATACTCAAGCGCCCCATCCACGCAGGTCATCTTAAGCTCAATATCCTTACTCCAACTTTCGCTCCTTTGTCGGAACTGGATCGTCTTTCCCGGAACAAATTCCTTTAAGGCATCCCGGAAGAGCTCAATCTTAAAGGATTGGCCCGTCAGCTTGATGATGGAGTAATCCTCCAGGGTGCCTTCCTCGTACATTGCCTCTACAAACTTTCGGACAACTTCGTAAATATCCGCCTTTAACAGCAGCTCTATCTCATAGATATTGAAATAAACAGTGGGAAATTCTTTCACCACCTCAAGCCCTCTTTCTGCTCGCAGGGACAGTTTCCACTTGTCCGCCAGGATCCATCTTGTAGCGCTTTCCTCCCCCTCTGCGGAAGAAAGCGCAATGCGCAGGGTCCCTGCGTAACTGTAAAACTCCTTTTTTACTATCTCCGCCAGACGGAATAAGAAGTAAAAGTTGTTCTTCACCTTGTAGTAATCAGCCCTGTTCCGGTTCTCGTGCTCTCGGAAACGGGTCGGCAGGAACTCCTCGGCTTTTTCGTATTCTTTCTCCAACTCACGGTACAACTGTGCTGCCCCATGCCGGTCTACGTAACGGAACACATCTATGCCATAACCAGACAGGATCTGCGTTTCCGGGCGGAGGGCGCCTGGATGAAGGCGGTTCACAATGGCAATCTTTAGAAGCTGCATGATCCGGTAAGTTAAGTTGTTTCCTCCAAAATCCGTGTCCCCATTTTCATAGGAGGCATCGATCTCAATCCGGTAGGCCACCCGCCTGTCCCATATCCGGAAACGGCAGGAACATAAGTCTGTGGTCCCTCCCCCGCAGTCAATGATCAGCGCCCGGTTTTCCTCTCCATCCTTTGCTTTTCCATCCCGTATCATTTCCGAGATAGTGCTGTACAGGACGGATACCCCTTCGTCAATCAAGTCTTCTTTTTCTATACAGTATTTTGGAAGGATGTCTGCAAAGAGCCGCTGAAACCGAATCTTCTGCTTTACCGGGCAGGAAATATGAACGCTCATTATATCACACTTGAAACGGTTTTTGACCGCTCTTATCACATACTCAAGGTATTCCCTGAGGATTTCTTTTCTGGAGAGGAAACCCCGCCTGCCCTCCCTGTCAGTAATCTCCTCCTGTTTTTCATAATCCCCGACCCACCGCTTGATGTCGTGAAACACGCAGAAGCCTTCGTCGATGTAACTGGAATTCGCCAGGCGGATAGCGTCATAGCCGAACAGGAATTCAGGCTTTCCTTCCCCTATGGACCGTATCCCCGCCGCACTGGGGAGCAGAGACGTCTCCTCCCAGTCTAACGATGTGTCGTAGAACAGGGCGTGGTTAACAGCATTGGCTTTCAGCCCCCTCTCCCCGTCACGAAGACCTGCCTTTTCAAAATACTGGCTGTCCAGATAGACACCTGCAGTGGTATTGGAGGTCCCGAAATCCATGGCTACCGGCATGGATAAGAGAACTGGCTTTCTGATCTCAAAGTCCAGGAGAGGGATCCGAAAGACCGGAAGATAATCCGGGGAATGGACAGGCTTCCCGCTGCATATCTGATAAAGGAGCTGTGATTCCCTCCTTCCCAAACAATACAGGCGGTAATTTCTGACGCTGGATTCCCGGCAGGGATTCCCCTCCGGCATAGTTAAATATAAACGGTCCCTCTGGGAGCCCATAGGAACCACATGCAGGACTGCGCACAGAGTCATATCCCCTCCTACCACAAAGGCGTTGGTCCCTGCCAACTCTTCTATATAGGGTATGGTCAATCCGTCATAAAAGCCGATGGCAAGCCCTTCATACGCCACGATTTTAGAGCCGCATGTCAGATTCATGTCCTGCCGTTCCTGGAATCTGGCTACTTTTAACGCCTGTTCCAGGGACTGGATCCCTGCTTCACCCGGTTCCTCTATGAGGAAGTATTTATCCGCCCCCCGAAAGCGCAGGATCACGGAAAGCAGTTCCTCCTTATCCATGGGATTTAGGATCCCCTGGAGGATTTTTTCCTTTTGGCATATCTCGCGCAGCTGGAATGTGGTCATCAACTCTAAATCGGATTTGTGGTAGCGTTTGCCGGGAAGTTTCTCTTCCTGCCGCTTTAGTATGTATCCATATTTGTCCATTTTGTTCCCCCTAACCTATCTTTTTATCTAGATATTCCAGCAATCGTATTGCATCTTTCCATCAATAATCTTTATTTTATTTTTGCTGGCAAGCTCTCCTTATATTTTTATATCTCCAATTGCATGATTATTTTCATTATTCAACAAATATATATACGGGACCTTTTTCTGTTTTAGCAGAATCACTCAATGTAATCTAAATTTAACTTTGCGTTCTATTCCTCTATTTCTATATCAAATTCTGAACTTGGTTTATCACTGATTAAATCTTCGTAATACCAGAAATAATTTTTTTCCCCATAAAGGGAAAATTCAATAATTTCAGTTGGACTCTGTCCTTCTATTTTTAGTCGATTTACATCTACGGTATCAATACCTCCAAATATGAAACAGTCTCCTTCATTAATTCCATATTTACTCAAATTACCAATATCAAATGCTTGTATGTACTGACAAAATAGGCTAAATTCATTTTCTGGCGTCATTTTGTTTTTACCATGGTCACCATATCCCATGTGCATTGTATAAAGTAGCGCATATTGTTTCTTACTGTTTGTAGTTTTTACAATAAACTTAGCTCCAACAAATGCACCTTCCTTTGAGTTTTTATCAGATAAATAAAACATTGTCGAATATTTATCATTTTCAAAAACTTTTATGATATGACTCACTTGATCAATGTATTTATCATCGTTAAAATAAAGCTCATGATTTACCACTGCAAGCGCTTCTTCCATGCTGTCTGCAAAAACTGGTGCCTTTTTCTCAAATTCTGGCATCTCTTTTCCCTCAAACTCCACTATTATATTTCCATAATCACTTTCAGAACTTCTATTATTCTCTGAGCTAAACGCAGAAAATATAATCAAAATAACCAGTATCATAAATAATCCTAGCATTGCAAGCATAAAAAATCCTATATATTTTATTATCCTTTTCATTAATATCTCCCTGCTAATTCCTTACTACTCAATACTATACTCCACATAACGCTCCCAAGGACGCTCCTCCTGTTTCAGGAAAGAAGAACACCGCAATGGAAACTCCGGGGTCAGCTGTACATTTTCCTGGGACAGCGGGGGATGTACTCCCTGTGTACTTGCTTTCACATAGGTTGTTATGCACCAAACAATTCTTTATACGTGAACGTTACATCTTTAATAGCCTCTCTTGCGATCTCAACCGATTTAAAATAATCTTTTGTTAATTCATTATATTGTTCTTCTGTAACTCTAAAATAATATAATTCTTGATTCTCATCAAAAGAAGCTTGATTCCTCATATGTTTGGTTAATTCATCTTGGCTATATTGATTTACATATTGCGGTAATGTTACCATAAAACAATAATTATCCTTTTTGCTCTCTGAATCTCTATATCCCTCTATTTTAAACCATAAAAAATAATCATTTTCACCACTCTCATTCAACATAAAAAAAGCATCTCTTCCATTTCCAGAATATCCTAAACTTTTAGTTCCCAGCAAAAAAATATATGGAGTTTCATACCTTTGCCATAATGTGAATTGATCTGATTCCTTATTATATTTGATAATATAAGTAAAGCTTGCTTTATCAGAAATGCAAAGTTCGGGACTATCATCTCCATCCATATCAAAAAAGTAATAGGTATAATTGTTCAGTTCATATATACCAAGGTCGACATCTATCGAAAAGAATCCATATTCATTTAAATAAAATTCTTTCCCGGTCTGCTTTTCAGTGAACATTACTTGATTTCTCAATAGCCTGTCAAATTGTTTTTTATACAAACCATATTCTTCTACATTGCCTAAATTAAAAAAAATATTAAAATTTAATTTATTATAAGCTTCCTTGATCTTAGAATATGTTTCATTATCAATATAATTAATATTTTGATATTTTGATATCAATATATCTTCTGTATTACTCACTGATGATTGTGAAACATATTCCTGTTGAGAATTAGCACGTTGTCTTGAAGTCACTGGCAATGTAATATTCAGCAAGCTAATAATGACTATTGCAAATATCGAAGTTATAACCAGTTTTCGCATATTCACCAATCTCCTATACTCTTTTATTAAATTGTTATTCTAAGACAATTATTTTTACTAATTTATAATCATTTGCTTTAAAATCAATTGAACTTCCATAAAATTCCACTGGCGAACCATTCATATGATCAACTGCTATTGGACCATCATATTCTTTGTCCTGTTGAGCATTTGAACAATTGGGATAGGCAATACCAGTTTGCAAAAGTCCGTTCTCCACCTCATAAGATGCTGTTATATTTTTATTATAATTAAATATCTTATGCTTATGTCCCTTAGTTTTATCTGGATGAATATTATAAGTATGCGCCTTAAGTCCTACTGCAACGCATTCAATTGTTTTTGTATTTCCTGATAATTCATTTTTTAATACAACATCAATTCTTACATTTAGACTTTTTACTCCAAAATCTTCCGTCCATAATCTCCCCCCATCAGGATAATTGGAATCTAGAATCTTAGGACCAACCACGATTTTGTACCTTCCGTTAGCATCTTTAGCAGTTCCCGTTGTTGTGCATTGATATGAAAACCATTTAACATTTGGATATAATTTTTTATCAACACCATTTAGTTTACCTTTAATAGTATCAGGAAAAGTATACTCTCTACCATTGCCCGCAACTTCATTAAGCACCCCATTCTCATCTGCTTCATAAGTTTTCCCTGTTTCCGGATCCGTTATGGCCCTGTTCACTGCCATAGCCCCATCTTCATCTACAAAATACTTCTTCCCCTTCCAATCAATAATCTTAGATGTAACCATCTTCCCATCTACACCGCAATAATACCACTTTCCATCCTCACCCGCCCGCCAATCCTTTTTCAGCATTTCCCCTGAACTGCGAAAATAATACCATTTTTCATCGATCTTCTGCCAGCCAGTTACCATATAGCCTCCGGTCTCCTGACCTTTGCTCTTTTTCGATTTAAGATAGTATGTTTTTCCTCCAACGGTCTTCCACCCAAGTACCATATAACCAGCGCTATCCAAATAATACCAACAATTCTTGTCCATTACCCATTGATTTTTTACATATCCGTTTTGATAATATCTCCACCGGCTCCCATCCAGTTCCCATTTTCCTTTTACTCCCATATTGGAATTACTTACATTCATTGCTGTCTGCATCGCCTGCAAATAAGAACCATTGGTCAGGCTCTGTTCCGACATATGAAAGGATACCATATAATTTCCTGCCGGGTCCTTTGTGATAATTGCCTGATTTACACTTGACATTGCCCCCAGCATGCTCAAAAGAGCCGGGTCTGCATTCGCAGGAATCATCAACATGGGATAAGCTCCTAATACCGATAACATGAACTTTCCAAAATCCGGGGTCAGCTGTACATTTTCCTGGGACAGCGGGGGATGTACTCCCTGTGTACTTGCTTTCACATAGGTTATATTTCCATATCCATTGATCTCATTGTCCATTCGAAAAGAACTCTTTTTTCCACCCATATCCTTATCTCCTCTCTGTATCGCCATGCCATACAATCTGTAAATGATCCATATAATCTCCGCTCAGAACTACAAGCTCTTTTTCCAGTTGAAGAGATCGGTTCATCAATACATCCATTGCCCCCATTATTAAGTACGAAAAGCATTCCTGAAGCAATTTCCAATCATCATCTAAGAGCTTTTGCTTCAAATAAAACAGCTCCGCCGCTTCCAATCGTAAAAACTTCTTACGTACAATCTGCTCCACTTCCTTCATATCTTTCTGGATATCCTTATAAATCATCTGTGGAAACCAATAAACCTGGCTTTTCTGCTCATCCAGATAAAGCATGTGAGTACTCAGTCCCAGAATTGCTTCATAGCTTTCTGTATATCCGCTGCTCAACAGACGGCACAAATAAAAATATTTCACTTCATGCCCCATTATGCTTTCCTGCAATCTGGCTTGTTCCGCTACTAATAAGTCCAGCTTTTCATAAAACACCGGTTCCAGAGCTAAACTGGTTTTAGATAAATACTCTCTTTTATCTCTTATCCGCCCGTTTCTGTATTCTTCTATCCATTCTTCCAGTTCTTTGTCTCGGCTCATCGGTTACAGTTCCTCCTCCACCGCCGCAAATATCTTCTCTACGATATTCTCCCAGTTGTTCTCATCCTCTGGCATACAGCTGAAAACTCCATGCATGACATATTTTCTCATTTTTATGAGATAAACCCGATTATAACTTTGTCCATCAAGCTGATAGCCCTTATATTCAAACCACTCCATTTCATTTCCTTGTTCTGTCTGACCATCTGATTGCCCTTTTATCACAATGGAAGGATTAAAATTTTTTAATGCAGTCTGAAATTGAAGGCTCATGATATGAAGCTCTCCCTCCTGTAATATAACAGGCAGAAGATTGACACATATATTCACAGTACTGTCCAAACTAGTTACAATATACGTTGGTGCTTTTCCAGAAGGATACTTTATTTCCCTGATCTTTTCAGGCATGACGATAAACTGTTCCGGAAGAGGAATACGGACGGAAGAGTCCGGCAGGACTGTTAGGCTAAAGGTAATAAGCTCTTCCCCCACATAAATCCCGGTTCCTAATGTGGTATGCTTCTGACGTTCCATTTCTCTTTTTGCTTCCAGTAACTCTTCATCCAGATGATTCATATCTTCTATCTCCTCTCTGTGTTATCCATGATAAATGATTAATTCATCCGCTGTACTGATCCGTAATGTTCTCGCTTTTACCCTTACCCCCTCATTTGCCAATATATTCAGTTCCTTTACTGTGCCGACATCAACAGAATCATCATCAATGGACAGGGTATGATCCCCACCCTGAGATAAGGTCAGGCTCTCCTCTGTAAGGCTTAAGAAGTTCCCATCCTTAAATTTTATTCCCCTGTCTTTATAACTTCGTTTCTTAATTCTTTCATTCAGACAATGGATTACCGCACCTTCCTGCTGATCCTCCCCAAAGAAATGCAAAAGTGCCCTTGTCCCTTTCTCCGGCATTGCATACAAAATATTGCCCGTTTCCGGATACCATGGATAAAAATAGCTTCCGGTACTCCTTTTCTGGTCAATATCCAATGCAATACTTACTGTTTCTTCCTTCACCGACTGTATCGTT
The DNA here is from genome assembly GCA_031270005.1 of Hungatella sp. Taxonomy (GTDB): domain Bacteria; phylum Bacillota; class Clostridia; order Lachnospirales; family Lachnospiraceae; genus Lacrimispora. The sequence goes on from JAISYJ010000116.1 coordinate 10,873, forward strand.
CCCCAGAAGCCTAAGCCAGGGGGCTGACCACAATATTGGGGGCTCACATGACGGAAAGCTATGTCTTCTAATACATACTGAAAGATTAAATTACCATGCTCATAATGTCCTTCTACACCTGTAATTGTGACTTTCTTTCCCATGTATGTCATAGAATCTCCTATTTTATAGAAATCCCTTCCTTCTACACAAAAGAGAACTCCAGTTCTTCTCCCAACAGAACTCATTTCTACTGTATAGCATTCCTCCGAAAGCGGTGATACTTCTTTCCCCTGCCTCATACCGAACCACAGATCGGGATTTCCAGTCTCAATATCGGGAATCACACAACTTCCCAGGCGATCAGCCATGCGTTTTGCAAACTGCCATGGAGTCTCCTCATTGCAAATAACAGGAAAACCAATCTCTGTATCAATTTCTCTCTGTCTTATTACTTGCCCCGATTGTCCCTGCACTGTCTCCCTTACGATTTCTCCATATGTCTTAGAGACATCCTGAAATGAACGGCTGAAGGGTTCCCTGTCCAATAGCTCAGAACCTGATTTTATTTGCAGATAGAACCGTGTTGTCTGCCCTATTTCCTCAGCCTTAAATTGATTTATGTAACCACAGAAAATCCTTTGTACCTTTCCTTTTTCTGTCAGGCACAGTTTTATCGGTCTTTCACATATCTGCTCATATCTCCAGCTAATGTTTCTGTCCAAATACCCTTCAAAATCCACAGAAGCATGTTCGCTCAACTTCCATGAGGAATGTAATTTCTCCACCTTTAAAACAGGGATTTCTGTTTCTAGTCTTAGCCTCTCATTTATTATAATTTCCATGTATTCCACACTCCTTTCACTCTGTCCGGGTACAAATTAAATGAGACCTCTTACAGCATGATCTTTGACCCCTCCATGGTAAGATCTCCATTCAGATTAAGGACAGAATCCCCCCGTTTTACAGTAACTTTTTTAGGTGCCGACATGGTTATGGAGGAATTGGAACTGGTTATGCTTACACTTCCCTCAGACCTTAAATTTACCGATCCTTCACTGACGATATTAATTCCTTCCTCATCGGATAATTCAATAAATGTCCCATCATTATTCGTCATTAAGATACGCCCTGGGGACAGCTGTACTTCTTTTCCTTCTTTATTACGTAAAAATTTACATTCCGGATTCTTTCTAAGCCTTGCATCTCCCTCATGGTACGCACTTGCTACATATGCCTCCGTTTCCTTGGATACTGGAAAATAAAGCCTGATGGTATCTCCGATTTCCGGCATACAATACCAGCCAGTTCCATCAGGAGAAGAATATACAGTGGAAAAAGAGTACCAACGCATTCCACATTCTGCTGCATTTTCATCACTCTGTATCGTTATCTGTACCTTCTCGTCCTTTACTTTTACAACATTCCCCAATAGTGAAACACCAGCGATATGAACATTATCATACAGGGGTTCCTGCAGGCCCCTACGGGATTTCATAAAAACTGTGTGATATAGCTCATTTCCCTTTAAGCAGGAATCAATCTTCCAAATAAACAATTCCCTTCCATCAACAATTATTCTTTCTCCCAGCTTGTGAATCTCTCTTGTTTCCCAAACAGATGACATCATATCTTCCGGTTGAACAGATAATCCATGCTTCTTCTTATTCCAATATTCCTGCATATCATATTGTGTCCAATACTCACCAGCTAGTCCCTCGTTCTCTCCCTTTCTATCAGGAATTCCAAAATGATACCTCTCTCCCTTGGTTGAACAATCTGCAAAGACTACCGTATGATTCATTGACGCCAGCCTTTTAATGAATTCCCAATCCGTTTCCCCATACTGCATAATGAAACGGTTAATTTTCTTTCCATTTCCTTCTGTCATAATTTTTGCCGCTTCTTCATATCCTTGGTTACAGATATCAAGTAAGCTGCTGTAAGTAAGTTCATCTTCCTGAAAGCTTCTTGTATGGTCCTCATAATCCATAAGCTTGGTACCGGAGCACAGATCAAGTTCCACCATACAGTTTCCAGCGGCAACTTCCATTCGTAATTTTTCCATAAGGCCGTAAAACAGGATGGCTTCTTCCTTTCCGGATATGGCAATTACCTGTACCCAGGTCTGCCGTTTCCCCAGCTTCATGTAATCCTCCTTCCGGTCAATGGGAATGCGGCCTTTCATATGTACCTGTGCATGGTCATTGACCTGCTGGCCGGACCGGTAATCCAGAATCTCCAAATCTTCAAATGGCCGAACAATCAATCTTTCTTCTCTCATTGCGTTTCCTCCTTATGATATCATTTACTGGTTTCAGGCTGATCCCTCCGACATGATTGGAATTATATAACCGGTGCATATACATCATCTCAATATACTTCTCTTAATGCTGTTTTTCTTGTACCTTCTCATCTTTTGACTCATCTACTGAGTTGGTAAATACACGAAATCCAATTGTATCCAATGTTGACATATGCCTTCCACCACCGCTTTCTTGTACTGATGTTTCATATCAATTTAGAACTTCATCTTCAATAGTATTGCAGGACTCTGCATAGCCCCATCCTCTTTTCTCCTGCCTTTCGCCTAAAAGTCCGAGTACTCTGCGCCATCTTAACACAAAGACGGCTTTGTTGAAGGGTTCTGTATCGGAATGCAGATAGACGTTGATGTATTGCGAAGGTGTTAATTCACCTTAAATGTTTCATTTACAGAGAACAGTTCATTATAAGTAAAACTCACTTCTATAATCTTTTCTTCTGCTAATTCTATTGCTTTAAAATAATCAGAGGTTAATTCGTTGTATTGTTCTTCTGTTACTCTAAAAAATGGAGTATCGTTGCCATGACTAAAATATACTATGTCTTTGCTCTCCTTCAGAAAGCCAAAATCATTATCTTCATTTTTCGATTCTGGCAAAGACACCATATACGCCATTTTACTCTGATTATTCTGTTTGTCAGAGTATTCTTCTTGAAAACATCAATGAATATTCTTGTTCCCCATAGTAATCTAGTTGGATAAACCCATTCGTTAAATTCCTTGAACCAGATCTCTGATAGTACACTTTTAGACTTGGATTAAAAAGCTGGTTCTCCCTCAGAATAGTCAAACCATTTAATTTGATCAGACCCGATTGATAAATATTTTTCTGTTAGTGTGTCCCAGTCTTTTTTCGAAACTTCAACATCTTCAAAAAAATAACGGTCGTTGTCATCGTAAACACCATTTTCATCAATGTCATACTTCTCAAAAAAGATCCGTACCATCTCATTACCGCTAAAATCCATAACAATGTATATGGAGCTAATATGTAATGGAGTACCACCTGGACGTATATGCAAAAATGCACGGTTATTCAGTTGTTCGTAGTAGGGGGTTAATTCTGCCCATACAATTAAGTTACCATCCTTAAATGATAAAATGTAATAATGGTTTTGTGAAAGAATATGCAGTTCAGGTAATCCATCACCATTTGTATCAAATAGAGCATAACGTGCATTATAATTGCGGTCAATTTCCATTTCCGAACTAATGATTTTATTTATACCAATTGTTTGTTCATGAAAAATTACATTTCGTTCACCTTTCAAAAATTCTCTATAGGCTTCGAAAACTAATTCACTTTCGTTAATAGAGATTGTTTCTTTGGGTTGTGAATTTAATAAAGCTGTAGAGCATACAAATATGCTAATTAATATTGCTAATAACACTAACCCTGTCAACAATTTTTTCATCATTTCACCTCTGCTATTTAAATCGAAAACCTATTGAGAGGAAACCAGTATTTATTTCCTCTCAATAACTAAGAAAAGATTACTTATCGTAAACAATTATTTCCACCAATTTATAATTGTCTGTACCTTCTCGTGTTTTGCCCATAAATTCAACGGTTGAACCATCATCATTGCCAGCACTAAGTATACCAGTCGGAAATACTTTTCCTGTTTGATACAGTCCATCTGGCCATGTATGTTCTTTTACATCCCCAACAACTGCTGGAATATAGAACAAGTTTTCTTGTTCATCCTTAACAACAATGTCAATTTTTGTACCATACTTCATTTCGGCTATAGTAACACTTTCGCCGAGCTTATGGTTTGGATTCATAACATTAGGACCAACAGCAACCCAATATCTTCCTTCACCGTCAGTAAGCTCTCCTTTAATTCCGATGTTTTCCACAACGGTTATTCCTTTGGATTCAAGATAATCTTTAGCCCACTTATTGATATGCTCCTGACCTTCTTTCATTCCCCAATCATATTTATTAGCATCTGGATGTGGATCAACTGTACGACCTGAACTAGAAATAGTCGGACTATTGTACAACCTTAGCCAATCGTTTACAGTTACTGCTGTATTCCCCGCCCCTATTTGCGGAACCTCTACAATCCTTATCAATCCGCCATATTGGCAAACCAAGACCGCATTGTCCAACAGCAGCGGTACATAACCTGCCGCAGCTGTCTTTGCCATGATGCTATGTCCCACCTGTTTCCAGACGGATCCCTCCGGTATCAT
>JAISYJ010000005.1:0-5205 GCA_031270005.1 Hungatella sp.
TGAAACACTCGCCAGATTGATGATTTCAATATCAATTACTTTTTGAGGTATCCATTTTTCCGGATGCTTGTTTTGGTGCGCCAAAATGAGGATTATCCCAATATTTTTTTTCACGTTAAACTAATGGATTGATTCTATTCAGTGGTTTCATATCTTTCGTAAGTTCCCAGTTTTGCATTAATTCGTCTTGATGGATTGTACACCACGCAAGTATCAAGAGTAACTGCTTATTTGATAACGAGCCTTTTATAACTTGTATATTGATAATGTCAACTAACGCTTTATCATCGTTGTATTCAGCATGAAAATGTGGTGGCATATGGTCATTGTAGTACATTGTTATGCGTATACCATAAAATAATGATATTTCAGGCACCTTTTATCACCGTCCTTTTATACATTATAACATGAATAGGCAGCGATATGCAAGATTGTGTAAAGTCTATTCCAATTATCCCGGAAATGAATTTTTAAATTCCACTCCCTCATTTCCTGGCGAAGTTTACTTTCGCACAATTAATATTTACTCTTTCATACATAGGTGGTACGGTTATATCTCCTTCTGACAGCAATAGAAGGAGACTTTATGAGTAAATATATACCTGGTAACCAGAAACACCTTCCCCTTGATGACCGTATCTGCATCGAGAATTCCTTAAACAAAAGCTATACCTTTAAGGATGTTGCCAAATACCTGCGTATGGATCCAACCACCATTTCCAAGGAGATCAAGGCTCCCTATGTGTGTAATGGCTGTGACAAGAAGGTCAGCCGCTGCACGATTGCTCACAAGTATACATATAACGCTCGGTTTGCGGATAGAAAAACACCGAATCCCAGCGGTCCGTTTGTCATGCCCTGAAATAGGATTTTTTATAAAAAGTTAGCCTAATTATTGCAGATATCTGAAAATTATGCGTCAAAAAGTCCAACATTTACACGAAATTTTAAAGGATATTGGCATTTACTCCTGCACTGGAATTTATTTTTTCAATGCAGGGTAAAGACATCTGGTAATCATAATATTTCAATGCAGTGGTTTGAATTTCTTATACACGTAATATAGCCCTACAATTTTATAATATAAATAGACCCTCTATCAATTATGATATAGCAATTAAATTTGTAGAAAACCTTTTAAAATAAAGGTTTTTTATTCCTCCACCTCCAGTAGATAAGGCGTGATCTGATATACATAAAAGTTCAGCCAATTCCCATACAGCGTATTCGCCGCATTCCTCCAATTTAACACAGGCACCGTATCGGGGTCATCATCTTCATAATAATTACAGGGAATTTCAGGCTCCAATCCCTTCCCCAGATCCCGGTGATATTCCCCGTCTAAAGTCATGCGGTCGTATTCTGGATGCCCCTGGACAAATACCTGCTTTCCGTCCCGGCTCATCACCAGAAGGATTCCGGCCTGTTTTGATTCAGCCAGGATCACCAGTTCCGGCTGCTTTTCAATGTCCTCTCTCCTTACCTCAGTATAACGGGAATGAGGAGCCATCACATAATCATCCAGGCTGCGGACAAGGGGGACCTTCCGGTCCAGAACCTTATGCCGGTAAATGCCAGACAGCTTGCTCTCTCTTTTGTATTTCTGTATGCCATAATGGTAATAAAGCCCCGCCTGGGCCCCCCAGCAGATGTGAAGGGCGCTGGTCACATGGGTCTTGCTCCATTCCATGATCTTCTTTAACTCTTCCCAGTAATTGACCTCTTCAAATTCCATGTTCTCCACCGGCGCTCCGGTGATGATCATGCCGTCGAATTTTTTTTTCTTTACCTCATCAAAATAAACATAAAATTTATTTAAATGGCTGGCTGACGTATTCTTGGAAGTATGGCTCTCCAGCATCAAAAAGGTACAGTCCACCTGCAGAGGAGTGTTGGATAAGGCCCTGAGAAGCTGAGTCTCTGTCTCTTCCTTTATAGGCATGAGATTAATGATCAGAATCTCCAGAGGGCGGATGTCCTGGCTTAAAGCACGGTCCTCATCCATCATAAAGATATTCTCTTTTTCCAGTATGGCTTTTGCAGGTAAATCCTTTTGTACTTTAATCGGCATAATTTATTCCTCCAGCATCTTTATGAAATCCTCTTCTGAAATAATGGGCACTCCAAGTTCCTTTGCCTTTTTATTTTTGGAAGAATTGGATGTAGTATCATTGTTGATCAAATAGGTAGTCTTAGAGGTCACCGAGCCAGTTGCCTTGCCTCCATGGGCTTCAATGACCTCCTGAAGGGCCTTCCGGTTTTCATAGTGGTTCACGGATCCGGTAATGACAAATACCATGCCTTCAAAGATTCCGTTCCTTTTGGCCTCCGCTTCTCTCTCGATGGTAACCTCTGACAACAGGCGGTCCACCATCTCGTTATTCTTCTCTTCCTTAAAATAAGTGATCCATGCATCCGCAAGCACCTTGCCGATGCCCGGGACTGTGGTCAGTTCCTCTTCCTCTGCGGTGCGCAGCTTTTCAAAATCAAACTTAAATTCCTGACACAGCATCTTTGCATTTGCCAGGCCGATTCCAGCGATTCCCAGGCCGTAAATCAGCCTTGGAAGGGTGGTATGGGAAGCTTTCTTTACCGCTTTTATCAGGTTATCGTAGGATTTTTTTCCGAAGCCTTCCATCTGGGTGATGACTTCCTCATGCTGCTCCAAATGGAAAATATCTGCATATTCCCGTATGAATCCGGCTCCGATGAATTTCTCCAGAGTCGCTTCTGATAAACCGTCAATATTTAACGCATCCCTGCTCACAAAAAGGGTAAAACCTTTCAGCCGTTTGGCCTGGCAGTCCGGGTTGGTGCAGTATAAGCTCCTGACATCATTTATTTTGCGGATCTCTGTCTTTCCGCCGCAGACAGGACATTGTTCAGGGATACGTATTTTTTTGCTTCTTGTCAGGTTATCGGCAATCTGGGGAATGATCATATTGGCTTTATAAACCGTGATTTCATCTCCCTCTCCCAGCTCCAATGCCTCCATAATGCTTAGATTGTGGACGCTGGCCCGGCTCACCGTGGTTCCTTCCAGTTCCACAGGATCAAAGATTGCCACCGGGTTGATGAGCCCGGTCCGGGATGGACTCCATTCGATGTGGTCAAGCCTTGTTTCCCTGATTTCATCGGCCCATTTAAAGGCGATGGCATTACGGGGGAATTTGGACGTTCTGCCAAGGGATTCTCCGTAAGCGATATCATCAAACAAAAGCACCAGGCCGTCTGAAGGAATATCATAGCTGGAAATGGCTTTGGAAAACTCTTCTACTGTCTCCGGCAGGGTATCCCTGGTCACCATTTTATAGTCCACCACATCAAAGCCCTGCCTCTTTAACCATTCAAACTGCTCTTTTCTGGAACTTTTAAAGTCAACGCCCTCCGCGGTTACAAGGCCAAATGCTTTAAAATTCACATTTCTCCTGGCTGTGATCTGGTTGTTTAACTGCCTTACGGAACCGCTGCATAAGTTCCTGGGGTTCTTGTATTTGGCGGCTACGTCTTCGATCTCTTCGTTGATCCGGTTAAAATCCGAATACTTGATCACTGCCTCCCCCCGTAAAACCAGTTCTCCCTGATGGGATATATTTAAAGGGATATTGGAAAATACTTTTGCGTTATTTGTGATGACCTCACCGATCTCTCCGTTTCCCCGGGTCACGGCTTTTTGAAGGGTTCCATGGTTATAGGAAAGAACTACGGTCAGCCCGTCAAGCTTCCAGGACAGCACTCCGGTCTGGCCGCCCAGCCACTCCTTAAGGCTTTCTGTGCTCTTGGTTTTATCAAGGGAAAGCATGGGGGTTTCGTGGGCCTCTTTTGGAAGCTCGCTTAAAACCTGGTACCCTACATTCTGGGTGGGGCTTTGGGAGAGTATGATTCCGGTCTCCTCTTCCAGCTCCTTTAGCTCATCATAAAGCCTGTCATATTCAAAATTGCTCATGATTTCCCGGCTTTCCTGGTAGTAAGCCTTTCCTGCTGCCGTCAGAACGGCAACCAGTTCTTTCATTCTGCTTATGTTAGCGTCCATCAGATATCTCCTTTTTCTGTTCTTTATAGGAACGATTCGTCGAGCCTTTTAAGGCCTCTTTCATCTGGTGGTACTCCCTTTTCGAAAGCTCCCGGTAAGCTCCGGGCTTTAAATCTCCCAGTTCAACATTCATAATGCGCAATCGTTTTAGCATCCGTACTTCAAAGCCCAGCTGGCCGCACATCCGCCGGATCTGGCGGTTCAGCCCCTGGGTCAGAATGATGCGGAACGCTTTTTCACCGGCCTTGGATACCATGCAGGGCCTGGTGGTAACATTTAATTCCGGCAGGAATACTCCCTTTTTCATTTTCCGGATAAAATCATCGGTTACCGGGCGGTTGACCTTCACCAGATATTCTTTTTCATGAGCATTTCCGCTGCGCATCATTTTATTCACCAGAGTGCCCTGGTTGGTCATGAGGATCAGCCCCTCAGAATCCTTGTCCAGGCGGCCGATGGGGTAAATCCTTACGGGATACCCCACCATATCCACTATGTTTGGAGCGCGGTCCTTATCCGATGTGGTGCATACGATGCCCCTGGGTTTATGGACTGCCAGAAGGACTGATTCTTCCTTATGGCTGTTATCTCCTTTTCCTGCGCATATGGTGCGGCCGTTTATGGTAACTGACTGGCCGGGTAAAACCCTTTGGCCGGGCGTGGCTGCCTGTCCGTTTATACGGACTTTCCCAGCCTCAATGAAGCGATCCGCCTCCCTTCGGGAACATATCCCGGCTTCACTTAAAAATTTATTCAGACGGATTCCTTCTGTCTCCATGTTTCCTCTTTCCTGCCCATGCTTTGGGGCATAACGGTATTCCTGCAGGGGGTCTTTCTCCCTTACTATACTAAGTAAAAATTATAGCATTACCAGGGAGGTACGTCAATTCATCTGCATATTTTGGCCCCGGTTTTCCCCGCTCCCTCTGGACCGCATTTTCCAATGTCAACTTCCCCATTTTATCTGAAATGCCCTTTCTGTCCCATATCCATAGTTGAACTTTTGGTAAATTTAGTATAAGATGTAAGAAGATGTATAAACTTTTTAAAAACTTAACGTGAAAAAAAATATTGGGATAATCCTCATTTTGGCGCACCAAAACAAGCATCCGGAAAAATGGATACCTCAAAAAGTAATTGATATTGAAATCATCAATCTGGCGAGTGTTTCA
>JAISYJ010000008.1:0-22469 GCA_031270005.1 Hungatella sp.
TGAAACACTCGCCAGATTGATGATTTCAATATCAATTACTTTTTGAGGTATCCATTTTTCCGGATGCTTGTTTTGGTGCGCCAAAATGAGGATTATCCCAATATTTTTTTCACGTTAACTATTTTTTATCTATTAGTTAGTTGGATATAGTATTAATTTTAATATTCTTTATCACTCTATTTCCCTTTTTATACTCATTTCATTTTGAATAGATTTAACCATTCCCTTATATACACAGGATAACGATTTTGTCATACAAAATACCCCAGCTAAGATTAATTATACCCGTCATAAATGATTTAATTTTTTATCTTCAACTAACATGTTTATAAAATATAAAAGACGAAAGGAAATATTAAATGTTTGAATCCTACGATGATTTAGTAACGATTGAAGATTTATGTGAAATGCTTGGAATTGGTAAGAATGCTGCCTATGAATTGCTTCAAAGAAAACTGATTAAATCTTTCCACATTGGCCGTTCCTGGAAGATTCCCAAAAAGGCTGTGGAAGAATATATTTATCAGCAAAGCGGAATTAAAAAATAAAAAAGGAAACCATTCCCGGCTTCCTCTCCAATACCTGTTTTTCTTCTCAAATGATAATATACAGTATTTAAAATAATACAAACTGGCATAACATAACACTGTCTTACCTGAAAATATTCTTAATGTGTGTCAAGATGTGTGTCAAATCTTTTATCTCCCCATAAAAGATTTCACCGTGGTCAGCTTAAAAGTCCCTATTTTCCTGGCTATTTTTAACTTCGTCAAGAAATCTTTCTCATTAATTGCTTTTTCATACTCATACCGGACGGCGCGAGCCGTCCGGCCCCCCTAAAAGAACATTCTCTTATTTTATATACCTACCATTCCCAATCGCAATACTTAATTTGGGGCCCGGTTCCTAAAAGAGCCAGGCCCCGATTTTTATGTGCGCGGGCAGCGAGCCAAATGAATTTGCAAGCATATTCATTCGGCAGATGCCGCGTCAACCTGGAAAAATTTTAAAGCATGTTTTTCCTGGCTTCTCCATCAGTATCATATCAAGATAATCTAAGGGCCCATTCCCTGCAGTCAATCACTCTGGTCGCGATCCCTTCATAGAATTCCGGCTCATGACAAATCAAAAGAATGCTTCCCTTATACTCCTTTAAGGCTCTCTTTAACTCTTCCTTTGCCTCCACATCCAGGTGGTTGGTAGGCTCGTCCAGAAGAAGGACATTTGTTTCCCGGTTAAGAAGTTTACATAATCTGACCTTTGCCTGTTCCCCGCCGCTTAACACCCGCACCTGGCTTTCAATGTGCTTGGTAGTCAGACCGCACTTGGCAAGAGCAGACCGGACCTGGTACTGGGTGTAGGATGGGAACTCCTTCCAGATCTCTTCAATGCAGGTAGTGGTATTTCCGGGGGCCATTTCCTGTTCAAAGTATCCGATGGAAAGGTAATCTCCAAGCTCCACATTTCCCTCTAAGGACGGCACTAGCCCCAGGATGCTCTTTAAAAGGGTGGTCTTTCCTATGCCGTTTGCGCCTGCTAAAATCACCTTTTCCCCACGTTCCATGGAAAGATTCAAAGGTCTTGACAAAGGCTCCTCATAGCCGATGACCATATCTTTTGTTTCAAAAATGCATTTACCGGCTGTGCGGGCTTCCATAAAATGAAATTCCGGCTTTGGCTTATCTTTTGATAGCTCAATGACCTCCATTTTATCCAGCTTCTTTTGTCTGGACATGGCCATGTTTCTGGTGGACACACGGGCCTTGTTTCTGGCAACAAAATCTTCCAGCTCAGCGATTTCCTGCTGCTGCCTTTTATAAGCAGCCTCCAGCTGCGAACGTTTCACTGCATACACTTCCTGGAACTTTTCATAGTCACCTACATAACGGTCCAGGCTCTGGTTTTCCATATGGTAAATGATGTTGACCACGCTGTTTAGGAATGGAATGTCATGGGAAATCAGGATGAATGCATTTTCATATTCCTGGAGATAACGCTTCAGCCATTCAATATGCTGTTCATCCAGATAATTGGTCGGCTCATCAAGAAGAAGGATATCCGGCTTTTCCAATAAAAGCTTTCCTAAAAGAATCTTGGTCCTCTGGCCTCCGCTTAATTCCGTCACATCCTTATCCAGCCCCATGTCGGTTAAGCCTAAAGCCCTGGCCACTTCCTCTACCTTTGAATCAATAATATAAAAGTCATGGGCCATAAGAAGGTCCTGAATGGTTCCAAGCTCCTCCATCATGGAAGCCATGGTTTCCTCATCAGCCTCTCCCATTTTATCACAGATCTCATTCATCTGCTCTTCCATCTGGAACAGGAATGCAAAGGCGCTTTTTAATACGTCCCGGATGGTCATCCCCTTTTCCAGCACCGTATGCTGGTCCAAATAACCTACGCGGACCCGTTTGGCCCATTCCACCTTTCCTTCGTCCGGCTGTAGTGTTCCGGTGATTATATTCATAAATGAGGATTTTCCTTCTCCGTTGGCTCCGATCATGCCGATGTGCTCTCCTTTTAAGAGGCGGAAGGATACATCCTGAAAAATGGCACGGTCTCCAAATCCATGGGTCAGATGTTCTACGTTTAATATGCTCATTGAAAAACTCCTTTATTAATGCGGTTTGATTTTCTCTTATCTTTACAGTGTTCCTTGACTTTTCACAGGGTTTCATCATTCTAAATACGAAACATCATAATTCTACATGACAGAAGCGATTAAAGCAAGCAAAGGTTGCAAAAAATGACAAAACCGTTTATGATAAATCCAACAGAAATATTTTGAAGAAAGGGTTCTATTATGTACTTGTATACTTGGTATCAGTGGCTGCTGTTTTTTTTCATATACTGTTTTATCGGCTGGATCATCGAATCCACCTATGTATCCGTAAAAAGCTTTCATTTTGTAAATCGCGGTTTTCTAAGGCTTCCCCTTCTTCCCCTGTATGGAAGCGGTGCCATTATCATGCTGTGGCTGTCCCTGCCCGTCCAGGGCAATTTATTTCTTGTATTTCTATTTGGTATGGCAGGTGCCTCTGCCCTGGAATATGCCACCGGCTATGCCATGGAACGGCTGTTTAAAATGAAATACTGGGACTACAGCAGCAAGCCCTTTAATTTAAACGGTTATGTCTGTCTTGGTACCTCCATTGCATGGGGCTTTCTCACCCTGCTGCTGACGGAGGTCATTCACCGTCCCCTGGAATGGCTGGTCCTTGATTTAAACGGGACGGTGTGCATCGCCCTTGTGATCGTGATCGGCAGTCTTTTTGTCACTGATGCCATACACTCCACCAAGGAAGCCCTGGACCTTGGCCGAATCCTGGAGTCCATGACAAAATTAAAATCAGAGCTAGAAGAGGTACAGGTGCAGATCGCTCTGTTAAAGGCCGAAACCGCCCAGAAGGTATCCGATTTAAAAACTGAAACCATTCAAAAAGCAGCCAGCTTAAAGGATGGGACCATGGTAAAGATCTCCTCTCTGAAGGCCGAAACTGCCAGTGCCTTAAAAGAATCCGCTTTAGCAGAACGCCTTCAGTCCCTGACAGAAACCAAAGAAAAGCTCAGCGGACGCCTGACCTTTTACCGAAAAGGTATTCTCCGCCGGAACCCTACCGCTTCATCCCGGCTGTTTGGGGAGGCTTTAAAGGAATACTCCAAAAAATACAAAAAATCATAATTTATAAAGACGGAGCCTGGTTTTTTGACCAGGCTCCGTCTCAATTTTATATTTTCTTATGTCATGATTCTGGGAATCATGGTCAGCATTCACCGTTCGCGCCGATGAGCACGCTCATCTTGGCTCACTTGTGCTCATTACATCATCTTATCAACCATAGCCATGACCGCTTCTCCCAGCTTCGCGGATCTCTCCTCCGCCTCTGCCATGGAAGCGCCCTTAATGCCATAATAAAATTTGATCTTCGGCTCTGTTCCTGATGGCCTTACGCACAGCCATGCATCCTCCGTCAGATCATAATAAAGCACGTCAGACTGGGGAAGCCCGGTGGGGCTGACTTCTCCGGTGCTCATATCCTTTACCGTATCAAGCTTATAATCCCTGGCGGAAAGGACTTTATATCCGCCAACCTCTGCCGGTGTATCCTTACGCATGGTCTCCATGATCGTCCGGATCTTTTCCTGGCCCTCAATACCCTTTAAGCCAATGGACTTTACTGCGTCCTTATAATAGCCGTACTTCTCATACATGGCAATCATGGCATCCCATAAGGTCATGCCCTTTGTCTTATAATAAGCCGCAGCCTCGCACAAAGCGACCGTTGCGGATATGGCATCCTTATCGCGGGCATAGGTTCCGATGAGACAGCCATAGCTTTCCTCCAGACCGAACATATAGGTCCCGTATCCGGTGGCCTCTTCCTTTAAAATCTGCTGGCCAATGTATTTAAAGCCGGTTAAAACCTCGATCAGCTCACAGCCGTAAGCCTTGGCAACCGCATCCACCAGATTGGTGGTAACAATGGATTTTACTACCTGTCCATCTGCGGGGATCTCTCCCCGTTCCTTCTTCTGGCTCAATACATACTCGCACAGAAGAGAACCGGACATATTGCCGGTCAAGGGGATGTATTCTCCGGATTTGTCATCCTTTACATACACCCCAAGACGGTCAGCATCCGGGTCCGTTGCCAGAACCAGGTCCGCATCCTTTTCCTTTGCAAGGGCAAGGCCCAGTTCAAACGCTTCCTCGGCTTCAGGATTGGGATAGCTGACCGTTGGAAAACCACCATCGGGCAGTTCCTGTTCAGGAACCACATACACATGCGTAAATCCTATTTCCTTTAACGCTCTTCTTGCGGGAAGATTGCCTGTACCATGGAGAGGAGTATAAACAATTTTAATATCATTCTGCATCTGGTCTATTGCGGCCTGATTCACTACCTGGGCTTTTACGTGGGCTATATATTTGTCATCCAGAGCAGCTCCGATGATCTCATATTTTCCTGATTCTTTTGCCGCTTCCAAGGTGGTGGTCTTGACCGTTGATATATCCGTGATATTTAAAACCTCTGCGGTCACCCCTTTGTCATGAGGCGGAGTAAACTGGGCGCCATCCTCCCAGTATACCTTGTATCCGTTATATTCCGGAGGGTTGTGGCTGGCGGTAATATTGATTCCGGCAATACAGCCTAATTCCCTTACAGCAAAAGAAAGCTCCGGCGTTGGGCGCAGAGATTCGAATTTATATGCCTTAATTCCATTGGCTGCCAGCGTAAGCGCTGCTTCCTCTGCAAATTCCGGAGACATATGTCTGGAATCGTATGCAATAGCCACACCTTTATCGGCTCCGCCCTGGCTTATGATATAATTTGCAAGCCCCTGGGTGGCTTTTCTAACTACATAAATATTCATCCGGTTGATACCGGCGCCAATGATGCCTCTTAAACCGGCAGTGCCAAATTCCAGATCCTGATAGAAACGCTCTTTGATCTCGTTTTCATCATCTGCGATCCCCCGGAGTTCTTCTTTAGTCGCATCATCAAAATAAGGATTTAAAAGCCATTCCTCATAAATACTCTTGTAATCTTTCATAAGCAAAATACTCCTTTCTCTCCATTTCTGTTATGGCTATTATAAATCATAACAGGTTAAAAGAAAAGCGTATTTCCATTATTTTGTGCCTTGAACCCAAGATTGAAAGGCGCGTTTCTTTCAATCCTTG
Source organism: Hungatella sp. (assembly GCA_031270005.1). GTDB lineage: Bacteria > Bacillota > Clostridia > Lachnospirales > Lachnospiraceae > Lacrimispora. The sequence goes on from JAISYJ010000008.1 coordinate 5,687, forward strand.
ATCCGTGACAGGAAAAGATTCCGCATGGGCTGCTGAATCTCTAAATCCTTAAGCTTTTCAATATTCCGTGCAGGAATCCAGGCCTTATTGGCGTTATAATAAAAGTTGATCTGCTTCCAGTATTTCTCAGGATATAAGAACAAATAGTAAAGGCATATCCTGTCTGCATCCGAAAGAGGGAGAACCTTTGTATAGGTTTCCAGCATGGCCATACCAAGCTTTAAATTCCAGTCATGCTTTTCCATGGCCTTCCGCATAAAATGGTATAAATCCTCCATCTGCATGCCCTTGTGCATGCGGTTGAATTCCACAATGGCCACATCATGAAAGCACATGAGGATGTGATGCTGGTTTAAGTCTCCGTGACATAAGTATTCCTCACTGTCACCCCGGTTTTCATAAAAGCCTGCCATCCCTTTACAGGCTTCCATGGCCTGTTCGAAAAATATGTCGTAATTTCCCATAACGCACAATTCGAACTCAGACTTTTTCCTTTTATTCCGGATGAACGTGCGGGCGCGCACCAGCTCCCGGTTGTGGCGTTCCATTTCCTCAGCCGGCTGTTGTACCAATATGGATCCTAAGTTCCATTCCTCTTTAAATTCGATCCGCCGCAGCACTTTATGTAAAGAAGCAATTTGTTCGATGGCACATAATACCTCTTTGCTATCTTTCAAATTACATTCCCGGTCCGCATACCAGTCTTTTACAATCCACCGGGTTCCATCCTCGGCACTGGAGAGGAGTTCACCATCTTTATTCCTGACGTAGCGGTCTACGTTTAAATGACAGGTCTCTTTCATCTGTGAAAATACCTGATCCTCAAATTCCAGGCGCTTTAAGGTTCCTTTATATTCCCGAAGCAGTTTAAGCCCCTGGTTCGTTTCACACAGCCAGGCGCCCCGGCCGCGTTTCACATCCAGAATTTCAAGCTCATACTGCGAAAGCACCTCTGTGTATTTCTCGTTCACAACCACCCCTCCAACTCTTAGCTCATCAGCTACTTCTAGGGTATGAAGAGGTGGAAAAAAATATGCAAAATACGGCGGAAAGTTATACGTGCCTCAGGCTTGTTCCTTTAATAAATGTTCTGCTGATTTCATCAGATATTCCCTGTTATTGCATTCCGGCTGCGTAAGGACCAGCTGGAACAAATGGTCTAATACCGCCCCCATTTCAGGCCCCGGCTTCATGCCTGCATCCATCAATTCCCGGCCGGTGACTGCCATGTCTTTCAAGCGGATGCAATCCCCGGCACTTAGGATTTCCCCGGAATATTGCTCCACCATATTTAATTGGGCCTTATAGGTTTCAGGACAAAATACCTTTTGAAAACACAAAAGATCCTGAAACAGCTCCGGGGAAAGGCCGCTCATGACCTGCCGGATGGCTGCCTTATCCCCCGGAATCTCTGTTTTCCATAAGCTGACAAGAGTTTTTGTCTGATGAATGGTCTCATTATCCAGTTTAAGCTCCTTAAGGATCCGGACGGCATCCTGAGGCTCCTCCAGCCTTAAAAAGCCTGACCAGCGCAGGTGTTTTTTAAGGGGCAGCCAGGCCAGCTTTTCCGCTTCCAGAAGCCGCCTTCCCGCATGTTCGAAATGGTCAGAGATATAAGGGCCGATTCCATTTTCATACACACATTTAAGCTTCCCGGGGTTGTCAGAAAGGAGGAGCTTTGTAAGCTCCACCTGTATCCGTTCCATACTGACCTTTGCCATGTTGGGGGCGATGACGGCAATTGCTGCCCTGATTTCCTCTTCCAGGTCAAAGCCCAGCTGGGCTGAAAAGCGGATGGCCCTTAAGATCCTCAAAGCATCCTCTGTAAACCGGTCCACAGCATTTCCCACGCACCGAATGGTCTGGCCTTCTAAATCCTTTACCCCGTCAAAGGCATCTACCAGCCCTTCCCGGTCGCTGTAAGCCATTGCATTGATGGTAAAATCCCGGCGCTTTAAATCCTCTAATAAGCTTCCTGTAAATTCCACGGATTTGGGATGGCGCCCATCCTCATACTCCCCGTCGACGCGGTAGGTGGTTACCTCATATCCCTCATGATCAATAAGCACTGTAACCGTGCCGTGCTGGATTCCCGTATCCACCGTCCGCTTAAAAATTTCCTTTACCTGTTCCGGCTTTGCCGAGGTGGTGATATCCCAGTCTTCCGGCGTCCGGCCCAAAAGGCTGTCTCTCACACAGCCTCCCACCACATAAGCTTCAAAGCCGTTGGTATTCAGTTGTTCGATGATCCTTTTTGCCGCTTCCGGAACCTGAATCGTTATCACTTTGCCACCTCCTGATTTTCCTGTCTTGCCGGTATTAATACGCCCTGCCCCAATAAACCATCTTTACCGCAGGTTTTCCGCAGCATACACAGGTTTCTGCCAGCTTTTCCTGCTTAAATGGCATACAGCGGGATGTCGCCCCTGTGATCTCCTTGATCTTATCCTCACATTCCTGAGAGCCGCACCACATGGCCTTTACAAAGCCCGGCTTTTCCTCTACGGTCTTAACAAGGGTATCCATGTCCGTTGCCTCATAGGTATGGGCATCCCGGTGAGCTCTGGCTCTTTCCAGCATATCCTTCTGAATGGTTTCCAGAAGCTGGCCTACCTTAGCATTTAACTCGTCTAAGGATACGGTGATCTTCTCATGGGTATCACGGCGTACCAAAACCGCCTGGTTTTCTGAAATATCTCTGGGTCCGATCTCCACACGGACCGGAATGCCTCTCATCTCTGATTCGCTGAATTTCCAGCCAGGGCTCTTATCGGAGTCATCCACCTTAACCTTATAATTAGAAAGAACCTGTTTTAACTCATATGCCTTGTCAAGAACGCCTTCCTTTTGCTGCTGAACCGGAACGATGACCACCTGAATAGGTGCGATTCTGGGAGGAAGCACAAGGCCGTTGTCATCACCATGGACCATGATGATGGCACCAATAAGCCTGGTCGTCATTCCCCAGGAAGTCTGATGAACATACTGAAGCTTATTTTCCTTATCGGAATACTGGATTTCAAAGGCCTTTGCAAATCCGCTTCCAAAGTTATGGCTGGTTCCTGACTGAAGTGCCTTGCCGTCATGCATCAAAGCCTCGATGGTATAGGTTGCCTCTGCTCCCGCAAATTTCTCCTTATCTGTCTTCTGGCCACGGACAACTGGCATTGCAAGGACCTCCTCACAGAAATCCGCATATAAATGAAGCATCTGCTCTGTCCGGGCTTCCGCTTCTTCAGCCGTAGCATGGGCAGTATGGCCTTCCTGCCATAAAAACTCTCTGGAACGTAAAAACGGTCTGGTGGTCTTTTCCCAGCGCACTACCGAACACCACTGGTTATAAAGCTTCGGCAAATCCCGGTAAGACTGGATCTCTCTGGAGTAAAAATCACAGAACAGAGTTTCAGAGGTAGGTCTGACGCAAAGCCTTTCCTGCAGCGGCTCCAAACCTCCATGGGTCACCCAGGCGACTTCAGGAGCAAATCCCTCTACATGATCCTTTTCCTTTTGAAGAAGGCTCTCCGGAATAAACATAGGCATGTAAACATTTTCCACCCCTACTTCCTTAAATCTTCTGTCAAGCTCGCTTTGAATATTTTCCCAGATGGCATATCCTGCCGGCTTAATGGCCATGCAGCCTTTTACGCTGGAATAGTCGATTAATTCTGCTTTCTTAACAACATCCGTATACCACTGTGCAAAATCCACCTCCATGGATGTAATCGCCTCTACTAATTTCTTTTCCTTTGCCATAACAATTCTCCTTTCCTATCCTCATAAAAATAAAAAGAGCCATCCGTTCCCTAAAAAGGGACCGAACAGCTCGGCGGTGCCACCCAATTTAGCCATGGAAATTTCCACGACTCACTTTTCCTATCCCGTAACGCAGGAAATGCGCCGCAGTTTGCTGCGGGACTCCGAGGGAGGTTGGGTCATGAGAGGTATAAAGGCCTTCCAGCACACAGCCTTCTCTCTGGAATACTTCATCACTTACTGGTCCTCTTCAACGTCTTATTTCTTCATTATGAAAAAGATTGTATGGTTGATTTTACGTTATTTGCAAATGTTTGTCAAGTAGGTCATCTGATTCATTCCTCCGAATCTGCCATTTCCTTCCTATCTTCACAGCACCAGCCCTCATACACCTCTACAATATCTTCCACAATCAATAAGCCGATAGGCCCAAGGATAAATCCCAAGAGCCCAAAGAGCTGTAGTCCAACGTACATGGAAGCAAGGGTTTCCAAAGGCGTTAGGCCAACCTTTCCTCCCATGATCTTGGCTTCTAAAATCTCTCTTAAAAAATAACAGATCACGTAAATGATGATCAGCCCGATTCCATATTTCCAGTTTTTATTGATCATGGAAAAAAGGGCCCAGGGAATGAACACCGTTCCAGTACCGAAAATCGGAAGCGCATCCAAAAGCCCGATTCCGATTCCGAATAAAATAAAATAGGGGTTTCCAAGGAAAAACAGCCCTGCCGAGCAAACCACCATGGTAAACATCATGATAGCCCCCTGGGTCTTTAACCAGGCACTTCCCACTGTCGTAAGCCGCCTTCCAAGCATGGCATATTCAAAGCAGAACATGGAATTGTCCCGCCTTTCCCGGATGTCATCCATTTCCTGAAGGGACAGGACCGTGGCAATAAGCAATATGATGATGATTACTGTTGCCTGGACGATCCATTTCATAACAGTCATGGAATTCACCATAAGAAAGGGCATGATCCTGCTTTTTATGGCAGTCTGTCCTCCCGCAATAATATCCCTTACTACTTCTACCGCATATCCGTCAGGCAGCTTTAAAAACCGCTCCGCAAAGGAACAGTTATCCATAAGCCAGCGATCCACGCCTTCCAGAATAACTGGAAGATTTTGAAGTAAAAGCCTGGCTTCCAAAAACAGCTTTCTTCCCCCCACATAAAGAAGGATTCCAAAAACTATCATAAAAAGTATGACCTCGACTCCGCCGATAACAGCCAGGGGGATGGATATCACCTTTCCCTTTACAATAAAACGGGTCCTTTTTTCAATCCAAACAGCCGAAGGCCGAAGGGAAAGGGCAAATACATATGCAATCAAAAAGGGAATCACAAGGGGCAGCAGATAGCGAAAACATAAATACACTGCCCCTGTAACTCCCAATATTAATAATGTTTTCTTCAGTTTCCTGCTCGGTTTCACCATGGACTCACCTGTTTCTGATTTGTACTTCTTTTGTACAATCACTATTATGAGCCGTATAGGAAGAAAATATTCGAAATCTGATTAGTAAAAAATTCCTTCTTTATGCCATTTCAGGCAATGAAAACTTCTCAAAGATTTCTCCTTTTGGTTTCACCGAAAAAGTCATCCATTTCTTTGTGACAGGATGGGAAAAAGATAAGCTGTAAGCAAACAATGCTACATTTCCGCCGGCAGCCCCTCTTTGAACACCGGGATTATATTTCCGGTCTCCCCACAGGGGAGTGCCGTGGCCCGCCATCTGCACCCGGATCTGATGGTGGCGGCCGGTTTTTAACGTGATCTTTGTCAGGCTGAATTCCTCATTTCCTATGTTTCTGTTTTCCACAACCTGATAATGGAGCTCTGCGAGTTTTGCACCTTTTATCCCCTTATCCACAATTTTAGAACAATTATTTTTTCCATCTTTCAACAAATAATCCACGTAGGCGCCAAAGTTTTCCACAGGTTTTCCACAAACCACTGCATAATAGATTTTCTCCATTTGATGCTGGGATACCTGCCTGCTTAAAGACTCTGCGGCTTTTTTGGTCTTTGCATACACCATGACACCTCCAACCGGCTTATCCAGCCTGTGGATAACTCCCACATAAGGCTCTCCCTGCTTTGGGGATAAAGTGTTGATATGTTTCTTCACTTCACTGACCATATCCGGTTCAAAGGATCTTGCAGATTGGGATTCTATTCCAACCGGCTTTTCCGCCACCAGTATCTCTTCATCTTCGTATAATATATTAAGATCCATATCTCCTTTTACTCCTCTTTCTTCCATGCAGCCATCATAGCTTCCACGGACCGGCTCATCTCGGTGCTGAAATCAGAATTCCATTTGCGTCTGCAAAATGCCTTTACCCAGCGCTCAAAATCCTCTTCCCTGCCCTGGGTCTTTTTAAGCTCAGCGGAAAATTCTTCAGGGCTTAAACGGCGGTAAGAATTCGTGGACACCACGGCCTCAGGTCTGAGCCGTTCCGGCTTTTTCCTCTCCTGCTGCTGTCTGGTGGGATATCCAAAGACCACCATTGCCGCCGGGACCGCATACTTTGGAAGGCCAAACAAGTCCCTGTGGGCTTCATACTGCTCCATAATATCCCCAATGTAGCAGGAACCAATGCCCAGGGATTCAGCCGCCACAACCGCATTCTGGGCGGCTATAAGGGCATCATCGCAGGCCAGCAAAAGATCTCCCATTCCGGGATGACGGACCTCTTCTTCATAATGGCAGAACAGCTCATACCATTTCTCATAATCTGCCACAAAAACCAGAACTAACGGTGCTTTTGCAATAAATGGCTGGTTGTCGCAGGTCACTGACAAAGTTTCCTTCCGCTTCTGGTCCGTCACATCAATGATGGAATACAGGGTCATGTTTCCAGCCGTAGGCGCCTGAAGGGCCGCTTCTATAATAGCCGCCTTTTTCTCCGGTTCAATGGCACGGTCCTCATATACCCGGACAGATTTTCGTTCCATAAGCTCTTTTATTGTCTGATTCATGGGGCGGTTATACCTTCCTTTTTATAAATTTCAATTTATCTATTCATTATATTTTATAGTTCCAATTATGGCAAACCCCTTTTGTATTATATTTAAAAAATCAGTTGCATTTTTTTCGTTCAGGATGTATAGTATATAAAAATACAATACATAGTATTAAATACTACATCACGAGCTTTTATTTTCTATAAGGAGGGCCCCCATGAAAATTAAAATTAAAGATCCGGTCAGTGCCATCACTCATTTTATCGCCATGATACTGGCGCTTATTGCCGCAACACCACTGCTTATTAAGGCATCATCCGACGGAAGGCTCCATCTGGCCGCCTTAACGGTCTTTATCATCAGCATGGTCTTTCTTTACGCAGCCAGCACCATCTACCATACTCTTGATATCTCACCGAAAATCAACCGTCTGCTGAAAAAAATAGATCATATGATGATTTTCATCCTGATTGCAGGAACGTACACGCCAATCTGCCTGATCGTTCTGGGAGATAAGACCGGCTGGAGCCTATTGGCTCTGGTTTGGGTCATCGCTATTTCAGGAATTGTTATAAAAGCCTGCTTTATCATGTGCCCCAAATGGTTTTCGTCAAGCCTCTACATTGCCATGGGCTGGGTCTGCGTTCTGGCATTCTCAAAGATTACGGAAACCCTTTCATCTGCCGGATTTCTCTGGCTGCTTGCCGGAGGCATCATCTACACCATAGGCGGCATCATCTATGCCCTGAAGCTTCCTCTTTTCAATGCCAGGCATAAAAACTTCGGTTCCCATGAGATCTTCCACCTTTTCGTCATGGGCGGAAGCTTATGCCATTATATTTTGATGTATCATTTTGTAGCATAGCGCCGGAAAAACCGTCAGTCCCGCATACTCGCGGCATTGACGGTTTTTCTCATACAATCTCTCCCATCAGTTTTAACTTGTCCTTCCTGGAAAGTTTTTTAATGGCAGCTTCTCTGCGCATGGCTTCTTCCTTTGTGGAAAACTCCTCCCAGTAGGCCAGAACCACAGGTCTGCGGGCTTTTGTGTATTTGGCCCCCTTTCCCTGATTGTGGGCTATTAAACGTTTCTCTAAATGGTTTGTCCAGCCGCAGTACAGGGTATCATCTGCACATCTTAAAATATAGGTATAGTTCATGTTCTTTATTCTCCGGTATAAGGAAATTCAGGGTATGTAAACGGTAATAACGCCTTGCAATCACGTCACTACCGTCCAGGGTAACCTGTCATCTATCTAAAGCACCAGCTGGATGCGTTTTGGCGCCATCGATGGTTGAAGCTATAGCTTAGCTATAGTATATTATATAACAGGGCAAGCTGATATGTGAATAGCAATCTTTATCATACCCTTTTTTTTAAAAATCATTCAAAAGCATAACCAATTATGCCAGGCAAAAGTGATACCTTCTGCCTGGCACTTCAATGAGGGAAATTTTCGTTTATGCCAATTCCTTTACAAGAATCAGCCGGTCGCCCGGTCTTACTGATTTGTCCGTCAATCCATTGGTCGCTATGATGGTATCAATGGTCGTATGGAATTTTTTGGCAATATTCCAGAGGGAATCCCCAGGCTGCACGATATATCCCACGATTCCGGGAAGCTTCTGTAAGTTGTTTAAATCCATGGGCGCTTCCGAAGCGTTTGTGATGATCTGCTCACGGACCGGCTGCAAGACCAGTAAATCAAGGGAAATGGTTGACTTTACTTCAATGGTTCCTCCGCCCATCATAACAGCGCTAAGCTGCTCCAGGCCCGAATTCAGCTGGCAAACCGTCTGCTCATTGATCCCAGGGGCCTCAATCAGGAAATGGAAGGGGATATCCTCCACAGCAGACTGGATAGGCTGGGCGTCGTCAGAGGTCATATAAAGGATCTGTACCTCTAAAACGCCCTCCACATGAAGTCCATCCTCCTTGATTTCCGTATCATCGATTTTAACGGTCCCTTCACTGTGGCATATCTGAAGGATCCGGTCCGCCTGATCCAGGCTGACCTTTTCTACAATCTTACATCTGCTCATATTCTTTGTCAGGATCTTATCAAAATAGACTTCCTCTGTCTGCAGCGTCAGTTCCCGATTGGTGGAATATAAGTCGCTGAGCAGTTCCATATTCTCTTCCCTGTAAAGCTTCATATCCAGTTCAAGAACCGAATCCACATCCATTTCCCGCATCTCGCCGTCAGAATCCGGTTTTGCCTCTATATCCTTATGTATTATGTGGACCGTAATCAAAGGAACCATATCCTCAGTCATATCCGGAACATCCAATTCCCCTGAGAACGGAATGCTTTCCTCCACCCACTGGATGGGCGCGCCTTCCCCTTCTCCCTGGTAAATAACAAAGACCATAAGTTCCCCGTCAAGGGACATCTTTCCATCCATGGGCCTGATGGTAACGCCTCTTAACTTCATTTCGGTCCATAAGATATGATCAATGTTTGGCTTGTTTCCCGACAGGGTAATGGTATCCTTGATCCGGAATGTATCCTTGTGGCGGAGGGCAATGGATGCCACATCCAGATTGCGGCGGAGAGTTTCCACCATGGGTACATCTGTTGCAGGGCCTCCCGTGTCCACTTCCACGGCAGCGTTTATATCGCAGGCAGTTTCCACCTTTACCTTAAGCGATACGATTGCCTTAACGCTCAGCTTCCTGGAATTAATGATTCCAGCGTTTAAATCCTCAAGTTCCCATCCCAGCTGGACAAAATCCTTTTCCTCCAGTCCGGGCACATTGATGGGCTCCTCAAAGTTAATGCTTCCTGAAAGGGTCTGAATCCCTCCTTCCGCTCCCCGGTAGAGAATCATGAAATCCAGCTTGCCCCGGACCACAACTCGTTCTGTCTGAACCTTTACAGAATCAATGGTAATGTCGCCGGAACTTAAAATAATCTGATCCACATCATCCATGCTGTCCGGGACGATGAAGTCATCGTCAAGAGTTATCTGAGATGCGGCATATCCTTTCCAACGATTCATATGTATGTTTTTCTTCACCAGCTCCAACATAAAAAAGCACCTGCCTTACCTTCTTTATTCCTTTAAGAAAGTTTATGCAGGTGCATGTTTCATTATACTTTTTTTGTTATCATTCCCGGACTTCCCGAAATATAAGAGGCTTTCAGCCTTCTATTCCTCGGTTTTTTCCTCTAAAGAGGCCTCCGCCTGGCGGGAATCTTCCTTTTCCCGGAAGGAAGACAACTCTGCCTGCAGCTTAGACAGCATTTCTTCCAGTTCCCTGACCCGCTCCTCCATCTTGCAGTAGTGATCCATGGTCACCAGATTGCTTTCCCTCTTTGGAAGGGGCACGCCATCTATTTTAACCGGGCGGGCGGGAATTCCCACCGCTGTCACATTGCTCTCCAAAGGCTTTAAAAGTACGGCATTTGCCGCTATGGTACAATTATTCCCCACCTCAAAGGACCCCAGAATCTTAGCCCCTGATCCCACGGTCACATTATTTCCAAGAGTTGGATGGCGCTTTCCCTTATTAAGTCCCACGCCGCCTAAAGTCACCCCCTGGTAAATAGTACAATTATCTCCCACCACCGTGGTTTCTCCAATCACCACTCCGCAGCCATGGTCAATTAAAATCCCGTGGCCCAGCTGTGCGCCGGGATGAATCTCGATCAGTGTAAAAAATCTTGCCAGCTGGGAAATAAACCTGGCAATAAAAAACATCCTGTGCTGGTAAAACCAGTGGGCAAAACGATGCCAGATCAGTGCGTGAACTCCCTGATAGAGCAAAAGCACTTCAAGCTTGCTTCTGGCCGCCGGATCCCGCTCTTTTACTGCCGTAACATCAAGCCATATATCCTTTAATATCATATTACCCTTCCTCTTCTCCTTACAGCCTACTCCTATTTGAAGTAGTATATCATATGACAGCCTAAGAAAAAAGGGGAATTTTATGTTTTATCGCCACAAAAACAGCCGTCCCGCTTTTACTGTCTGCGAAACGGCTGTTTCATTTCTCTCTCCTACTGAAACACCACCGGAAGCTCCGACATCTCCGTTCTGATAACAATGAAGGGATAAGAGGCTTCCGTCCCCGTGACCTCTCCTTTTTCCGGTCCGATCAGTTCCGTGTTCAGGACAATGGAATTATCTGTCAGATAAAGATCATTTACTGCGATGCTATATCCCCCGCTTGCCTGCTTTCCGTGACCCACCACTATGTAAAGGTTCTTATCATCGCTGTAGGTCAGCTTAAAGGGCGACTGCTGCTTCTCAGCAATGATCTGTTTAAGTTCCTGCGGAATATCCGCGTCAGCTACCACGGTAAATTCCAGATCCCGCACTTTATCACCATTATCCTTGTTTAAGTTACACCCGCTTAAGGTACGTACAACCAGTACCCACATGGCCAGGCTGAAAAAAATCATCCATTTTCTGCTAAACAGTCTCTTCATAGCACACTCCCCAACTTATTTATTATTACTATATATATGGGGAACTAACGGATTTTATGAAGGGATTTACACCTTTTTACGGACTGGGATCCAAATTTCGCTCCTATATTCCTCAGAGGTGATATCCCCCTCAGGATACCATTCCAGCTGTGGTCCGTCCGTCATCTCATAGCCGGAGGCTGGAAACCACTCTGTAAAGATCCGCTTCCATATGTTCTGCTGTCCCTCCGGCAGCCTGCCTATGCATTCAAAGATCACGTATTGGCCTGCCGGTACCACCAGTTCAGACATATCCTCCGGTATCTCCTGATTTGATCCGGTCGCAATGTAATAATCAAATCCCTTATCATCCGAATTGGCGCACACTCCCATGAGAAACAGATCCTTATTGTCATTAAACTTCAATGTTTCTTCGCACCTGCCCTGGCTGCAGAACTCATTCCAGAACTTTGGAATCCTTTTTAAATTCTCTCCATTATCCATGGACATTCTTTCCTTAAAACCTACCAGCCGGAATTCTCCCAACTCTTTTACGCAATAATTCATAGCCTCCACTCCTTTTATGGTTATTTCAAAAGAAATGCGGGGATAAGCTTTGATCTTCCTTCCAGACTTTCTCACCTGGCTGGGATTCATACCGTGGACGGCATAAAATGCCCTGGCAAAAGAAACCGGAGACTCATATCCATACTTTAAAGCAACGTCAATGATCTTCTCCCCTGTGGTCAGAAGCTCCATTGCTGCCATGGAAAGCCGCCTTCTTCTGATATAGTCTGCAAGAGACACATCTGCCATAAAAGAAAACATCCGCTGGAAATTAAAACTGGAACAGCATGCCCGTCTGGCCACTTCCTCCAGATGGATCTCTCCGCTTAAATTGTTCTCAATGTAATCCAGTGCCCCGTTCATTTTATCCAGCCAATCCACGCTCTTACCTCCCGCTCTCTTTGATAGCCTCAGTATAATATAGCTTCCGGATATTATCGCAACTTTCCCTGCACAAAAAAGTGGGGTTAAGACTTTCCGGTGATCTTTCCGTACATCTCCGGCCTGCGGTCACGGAAAAGCCCCCAGTTTCTCCTGTCAGCCATCATCCGGTCAAGGTCAAAGGAAGCGCATATCACGCCTTCTTCCTCCCTGCCCAAAGAAGCTGTGACAGCCCCGGTATTGTCCGTAATAAAGGAAGATCCATAAAATTTGAGGGAAGAGCTTTGATTCCCGTTCGATTCACAGGGAACAACAGATTCCACTCCAATCCGGTTTGCCGCAACGACCGGAATGATATTGGAAGCAGCATGCCCCTGCATGCAGCGTCTCCAGTGCTCCATGCTGTCACAGTCCAGAATCGGCTCGCTTCCAATGGCAGTGGGGTATAAGATCAGCTCCGCCCCCTGTAAAGCCAGACACCTTGCTGTCTCAGGAAACCACTGGTCCCAGCAGATTCCTACACCTATTTTCCCGTACATGGTATCAAATACCCGAAAACCGGTATCCCCGGGAGTGAAATAAAATTTTTCCTGATAATAATGGTCATCAGGGATATGGGTCTTCCGGTATATCCCAAGATTTGTTCCATCTCCGTCAAGGACTGCTACCGAGTTAAACATGGTATTTCCTGATCTCTCATAAAAGCTGACAGGAAGAACTACCTGAAGTTCGGCTGCAATCCCGGCAAAATGCTTTACAGCCTGGTTTTCTTCTGCCGGTTCTGCGTATTCATAGAAATTATACTGCCTCTCCTGACAGAAGTATTGCCGTTCAAACAGCTCCGGAAGGAGAATGACCTTTGCCCCCTCCCCTGCTGCCTGCCTTACCAGTCTTTCCGCATTTGCAATATTCTTTTGAACATCATCGCAGCACCTCATCTGAACTGCTGCCACTGTTACCTCTCTCATGAAATTCTCCTTCCGGTATGGTTTCTATAGGGCAGACGCCCGGCATGAATAATCCGGCGGTGTTCTTCCGCCGATATAGGAATGGATGGCTTAACCACAACGGAATTTGTTGTGTGATGCAGTGAATATTTCCGCCTCCCACAATAATATCCCTGGCATACACCGGATAGATTCTTCTCTCAGGAAAGCACTTCCCTAATATCCGTACTGCCTCTTGATCATGGACATCTCCAAACTGGGGAACAATCACCCCTTCATTGGATATATAAAAATTCACATAGCTGGCAGTCAGGCGCTCTCCTGCCTCTCTCTCATCCTCTCCCGGCTCAAAGGAAAAGCCTGAAAGCTCCTCTTTTGTAATGCAGACCGGTTCTTTGGGTATGGGAAGCTTGTGAATCTTAAAATGCCTTCCCGCTGCATCCGTCTCCTGTTCCAGTATCCGTAAATCAGCCAGGGACATTTCATACTGGGGATCATCCTTATCATCCGTCCAGGCTAACACAACTTCCCCCGGCCGGACAAACGCACAGACATTATCCACGTGCTCATTGGTTTCATCCTGATAGATGCCCGCTTTCAGCCAGATGACCTTAACAGCTCCCAGATAGCTTTTCAGCTGTTCTTCAATCTGGATTTTAGAAAGAGACGGATTCCGCCCGGGACTTAAAAGGCAGGCTTCCGTCACTAATATCGTGCCTTCCCCATCGGAATGAATGGAACCTCCCTCTAGGACAAAATGCCCGGCATCATAAACTGGATAGCCGAACCGCTCACAGAAACGCCTGGCAAGAAGGTCATCCTTTTGCCACTCAGGATACAGCCCGTCAAAGGTTCCTCCCCAGGCATTGAACCGCCAGTCGATCCCCCTGACTTTCCGTTCCTTATTGACCACAAAGGTTGGCCCCACATCTCTTGCCCAGGCATCGTCAGATTCCATGACAACCACCTGGATCCGGTCCGAAAGCATTTCTCTGGCGTTTTCCTTCACATCCGCCTCTGCCAGCATGATCACCTGCTCGCTGTCCGCAATGGCCTCCGCGATCCTGGCAAAAGCCTCCCTGGCCTTTCCTGCCCCAAAGGGCCAGGAGCCGGGCCGTTTGGGCCAGATCATAATACAGCCCCAATGAGGCTCAAATTCTCCCGGCATGTAAAATCCGTCTGCCGCCGGAAGGCTTTTTAATTTTTCCATAGTTTGTCTCCTAATGAATCAAGTGTCCTAGGCCAGCCTGTTCTTAAAGTCCTCATAGCCGAACCTTTTTATGACACGGCAGTCTCCCCCTTTATCCATGATGGCAATGGCAGGAAGGGGCATTCCGTTAAAGGTATTGTTCTTCACCATGGAATAAATGGCCATATCCATAAAATACAATTTATCCCCGGGCTTTATTTCCCTGTCAAAGGAATAATCTCCGATCACATCCCCTGCCAGACAGGTACAGGAAGACAGCCGGTAGGTAAAAGCCTTTTCTCCTGGGTTCCCGCTGTCCTTTAAGGGCGGACGGTAGGGCATTTCCAGCACATCAGGCATATGGCAGGATGCAGATGCATCAAGGATCAAAGTCTTTATCCCGTTTTCCACCACATCCATAACCTCTGTCACCAGGTACCCTGCATTTAGTGCCACCGCCTCCCCAGGTTCCAGATAAACCTGAAGGCCATATTTCTCCTGCATTCTCTTAATGCAGGCTTCCAGCAGCCCGATGTCGTAATCTTCCCTGGTGATATGATGTCCTCCGCCCATGTTCAGCCAGGACAGTCCGGATAAATACTTCCCGAATTTTTCCTCCACCGCATCCAGGGTCTTTTTTAAATCATCGGAATTCTGCTCACACAAGGTATGGAAATGGAGCCCTGATATCCAGGGCAGCCATTCCTCCTCAAAAGAATCAATGGAAACGCCAAGTCTGGAGCCGGGAGCGCAGGGATCATAGATTTCATGGCCCTCCTGGGTGGAGCACTGAGGATTGATCCTGATACCGGCACTTACCCCATTTAACCCATCCTTATACTTCTCAAGCTGTGAAAAAGAATTAAATACAATGTGATCGCAGATCTTTACCAGCTCTTTAAAGTCCTCTTCCTTATACGCAGGGGCAAAGACGTGGTTTTCAAGCCCCATCTCCTCCCTCCCCAGCCTGGCTTCATAAAGCCCGCTGGCCGTAGTTCCGTCCAGATACCTGCCTATAAGAGGGTACTCTGCAAAGCAGGAAAAGGCCTTTTGAGCCAGCAGGATCCTGCACCCGGTATTTTCCTTTACCTGCTTTAAGATTTTTAAGTTCTTCTCCAGTCTACCCTCGTCGATCACATAACATGGGGTCTTAAGCTCTTCAATCCTCATTTTTTCCTATCTCCATACCGTAATAGTTTCCGGGTCCTCACATACCACCCATGGAAGCCCCCATTTGTTTAATGCCTCCATATATGGATCCGGATCAAACTCTTCCACATTAAATACTCCCGGCTTCTTCCACTGGCCGGTCAGCACCATCAGGCTTCCGATCATGGCAGGGACTCCGGTGGTATAGGAAATCGCCTGGGATTCCACCTCTTTGTAGCATTCCTCATGGTCGCACACGTTGTAGATGTAAATGGTCTTTTCCTTCCCATCCTTTACTCCTGTAAAGATACAGCCAATGTTGGTCTTTCCTTTGGTTCTGGGACCAAGGGAAGCAGGGTCCGGAAGAAGGGCCTTTAAAAACTGGATGGGCACGATCTCCTGTCCGTTAAACTCTATGGGAGAGGTAGAAAGCATGCCTACGTTTTCCAGGCACTTCATATGAGTTAAATAGCTCTGACCAAAGGTCATAAAGAAACGGATCCTCTTTACCCCGGGAATGTTCTTAGCCAGGGATTCGATCTCCTCATGGTGAAGCAGGTACATGTCCTTTTCCCCTACTTCAGGGAAATTGTATCTGGATTTGATCTCCATGGGCTCTGTCTCGATCCAGCGGCCATCCTCCCAGTAAGAACCGTTAGAGGATACTTCCCTTAAGTTGATCTCAGGATTAAAGTTGGTTGCAAAAGGATACCCATGATCCCCTCCGTTGCAGTCTAAAATATCAATGGTATGAATCTCGTCAAAATAATGCTTTAAGGCATAAGCAGAAAATACGCTGGTAACCCCAGGGTCGAATCCGGTTCCAAGCAGTGCAGTGATACCTGCCTTCTCAAAACGCTCCTTATATTCCCACTGCCAGGAATAATCAAAAAGGGCGGTAAATCCAAGGCTCTCACAACGCTTCTCATAGATCGCTCTCCACTTCGGATCATCGGTATTCTCAGGCTCAAAGTTAGCGGTATCAATATAATCCACCCCTGCTGCCAGACATGCATCCATAATGGTTAAATCCTGATAGGGAAGAGCCACATTTAACACTGCATCCGGCTTATAATCCTTTATAAGGGCAATCACCTCTTCTACCTGATCCGCATCAACTTTGGCAGTCTCAATCCTTGTTTTTGTTGTTCCCTCAAGCTTATTCTTTAGGGCATCACATTTCTCCTTTGTTCTGCTTGCAATACAGATGTCTGTAAACACCTCGCTGTTCTGACAGCATTTGTGGATTGCCACGGAGGCAACCCCTCCACAACCGATAATTAATAATCTGCTCATTCTTATAACCCGCCTTTCTGCGAAAGGCACCGATGGGGTCATGAAACATTTCCAACTCCATCTTCCTTTCATCCTTTTTTCTTGTTATCCTCCTTTTGTAGGCAGCTGGCATAC
>JAISYJ010000118.1:0-3099 GCA_031270005.1 Hungatella sp.
GAACTATAACACTTCAAAAAAATTTATGCAGTTAAAGCGGAAAAGCATGCAGAACCTGTCGGAAGTGCCATGCAGTTGCTATCGGAATTGGCATGCAGTTTGACCGTAATATGCATATAACATGATGAAGCGTTACTTCAAGCGAATATGAAAAAAGAAAAGGAGATAATTATGTCAGAGAATAAAGAAGTTATGTTAGTAGGAGTAGATATACATAAATTTGTAAAAGGATTATGTGATCAGTTCTTGGGTAGTAGTCCCGATATGACTGATGGTGAGAAGATGGCGTACAAGCTTGGTATTGATAATGTGCTTGGTTTACTAGAACAGACTGTTAGTGAAGCCTTTGAAAGTGATATCCTTGATTATGATAATTATTTAGTGCATGTACCAGGATTAACGGTAGCGGAAGATTTTGCATCAGTTAAAGATATTATAAAAAGAAAGAAAGCAGATTAAATCGTTTCAATGGAGGATAGAAGATGGAAGAATTACAAGTAAAAGATATTAAAAACAGAGAAGTAGTTTATGGTTGTGCTTTTAATATTGACTTTGACAGAAATAGCTGGAATGGAGGGCAGGTGGTACATAATATATGCAAACCAGTCAAAGGCATGGTTAAGAAATATGAAGATTGGGCAATTGATGTTCTCATTATTAATAACATGACTGCAAAAGCATTCAATACTAATAAGATCATTATTACTGGCCCACTGAGATATGGCAAAAGACAGGGGTGGATAACTGAGAATCCATGGAATAAAGATGAATTAGAGTATACACACCTATTTAAATCAGAAAGAATAAAGCCTTCAGCAGATATGATATTCTATCCAGATGAAATAGAAGAACTCATTATTGAATTCGAGCGCGGGTATGCTAATAACGGTAATATTGCCAATCTCGGCCTTAATGGGAATTTTGAGTTAGGGCTACGGATTGGTGAACTATGCGCATTGAAATGGTCGGATATTAACTGGCAAAATGAAACTATATTTATTCAACGAATGGAGGATAGTACTGGAAATGTTGTTGAGTGCGTTAAGTCCGACTCAGAAGCGGGGTATAGAGAGTTAAACTTAAGTGATGAGCTGCTAGATATTTTTAAAAGAATTCGAAGGAGCAGTAAACTACTCTCTGAATTTTTCTTTGTTAAGTCAGACGGTAGTAGAGCAGAAAAGATGGTTTTTGTACATCGACTTGAGAAGGCCGAACTAGCATTAGGTTGGAAAACAATGGGAAATGTGAAAAGATCACATTGTATCAGATGAATAGTAGCAAGTAGAATGGATGCTATGGGTTGGACTTTGGAAGAAATCCGCCGCAACAAAGAGTGTCTTCAACTGTCTTCAAAAAATGATGACGATTTTGAAATAAAAAAAATACTGGAAGCCTTGCAAAATAAGGTATCCAGTATTTCCTTGCTCAGTCGGAGTAACAGGATTTGAACCTGCGACCTCTCGGCCCCCAGCCGAGCGCGCTACCAAGCTACGCCATACTCCGTTCCCTTGACACTATGACATTATAGCAGAAAATTTCCAATTGGTAAAGTATATTTCTTGAAAAATTTTCAAATTTAATATATTATGATAAAGAGACGATTATTTTAGGAAGAAAAATAGGTGAATATAGATGAAGCCAATTGTAAGCTTTGATGTAGATATGACACTGCTGGACCATAAAGACTGGACAATTCCTGCCAGCGCTTTGGAAACCATAGAAAAGCTGAGAGAAAATTATACCATTGTTCTGGCAACGGGCAGAGATATGGATTCTCTTTTCAGTACTGCCATCCGGGATGAGGTAAGGCCGGAGGCGATCATCCATCTCAATGGAACAAAAGTAACCGTGGGAGATAAGATCATTTATGAGCATACCTTTGATAAGGGTCTGCTGAGACAGATTCTGGCCTATACGGAGAAAACCCCTTACAGCGTCGGAACTACTGTTGGGGAATGGGATTATTATGTTCATCCGGAAGTGGTTGAAAGGCATGATGCAAACCTCTGGGGAGAATGCGGAAGAAGATTTAAGGATCCAGGAATGCTTATGGATCTGGAAGTGAGAACCATGGCATATATTGGAGATGAAGCAGGAGCAAAGGCCATGGAAGAGGAGTTCCCGGAAATTCATGTGCATATGTTTGCTGACAAACGGGGAGCGGACGTGGTGGAAAGGAAAGCGTCTAAAGCCATGGGGCTGATAAGGCTCTGCGAATATTATAAGATACCTCTTTCGGAAACAATCGCTTTTGGAGACAGCATGAATGACTATGATATCATAAAAATGGCAGGCAAGGGCATTGCCATGGGCAACGCCATGGCTGAACTAAAGAAAGTAGCCGATTACGTTACGGATCCGATTGATCAGGAGGGGATTAAAAATGCCTGCCTGCATTTTGGGTTAATCCGGTAGGGGGACTGAAATGGCAGAACATTATGATATTCTTGTGATCGGCGGAGGGCCGGGCGGTTATACGGCGGCTTTAAAAGCAGCCGGTCTGGGACTTAAGACCGCCATTGTGGAGAAGGACAAGCTGGGAGGAACCTGTATTAACAAAGGCTGTATTCCAACAAAGGCTTTGCTTCATGCCTCCAGTATCTTTGAATCTCTTCAAAACAGCGATGAATTCGGGGTATCCACAGATTTTATTTCTTTTGATTTTAAAAAGATGCAGAATTATAAGAAACGTTCCGTAAAGGCATACCGCAAGGAGGTGGACGAGCTTGTTAAGGCTGCCGGGATAACCGTTATTTGCGGGACAGCTACCATACGCCGGGGGCGGACCATAGAGGTGAACAGCCCGGAAGGCAAGGATTATTATGAGGCAGATCACATCATCATTGCCACCGGGGCAAAACCGGTGATCCTAAAGATTCCGGGGGCAGACCTTCCCGGGGTGCTGACCAGTGACCGCCTGTTAGCTTCTGATACGTGGAATTACGACCGTCTTACGATCATTGGAGGAGGGGTGATCGGGGTGGAATTTGCCACCATTTTCAGCGCCCTCTGTTCTCATGTGACCATACTGGAGAGCGAGGCCCATTTATTAGGGCCTATGGATTCTGAGGTCTCCCAGGCCCTGGAAGAAGAGCTTAA
>JAISYJ010000012.1:0-16111 GCA_031270005.1 Hungatella sp.
AGCCCAGACGGTGTATGAAAATGATGAATTTTCCTATGAGCTGGGACTTCATCCGCTTCTGCATCACAAACCTTCCTTTGATGAACCGGGAGAAATCAGGGCATTTTATGCGATTTTTCGGCTGGATAACGGGGGCTTTCGTTTTGAAGTCATGACGAAAAACTATGTGGATGCGTTTGCTGCCCGCTATTCCAAGGCCTTTACCTCAGATTACAGCCCATGGAAGAGCAATTATGAGGGGATGGCGAAAAAGACAGTGATCAAACAGCTGTTAAAGTTTGCTCCGCTAAAGTCAGATTTTCAGAAAGCCATTACTCTGGATGAGACCGTGAAAACACAGCTTTCGGTGGATATGAGCGAGATCAGGAATGAATGTCTGACGGAGATACCGGAAGGCGGAGAGGCAGCATGAGAAAAGGCGGTTTCAGTGACAATTCTGTTTTTCAGAATACCATGCAGTCTGGGCAGGTCCCGGGGAAGTGTTCTTTTATAAACGGCTCTTATAAGGACCAGGAAGCGTTCCGCCATTCCCGGGACGACCCCTGTTATATCCCGGATACGGCCGGGCGCTGCTATACCGGAGAGGAGCTTCTTGAAATGAGCCTGGGGCAGAAGGAGATCGCGGAGGAAATGTTCCTAAGTATTGCCGGACAGGACCCGGAGGCATGGCTTGATGAGCAGTTCCGAATCAGAGAATTGGCTATCTGCCCCGTTTGCGGTCGTATCTACCAGAGCTACATAGAGAAAAGATGCCCTTTGTGCAAAAAATAAATGGATTGGATGAATACCACCAAAGGGACATACCCTTGCAGTGCCGGGCTGCAGGGGTGTTCCTGCTGTGGAGAGAAAAGGGAGGTGATCAAAAATGAGTGTGGAAGATTTACTGGAACAGATGATCTGCGAGCGAATTGAAATGCTGTTAAAAGTAAGGCCGAAAGAATCTGCTCAGGGGGAAGATGCTTTTGGGCATCAAATGGAGGCACTTCTTGAGAGAATGGGAAAGGAATGGAAGGAGGATATGGAACGATTCTGGGATGACTGGATCGTCCGTTGCGCTGACGAAAACCGGTATTTATATTTCGCTGGCGTGAAAGACGGCTTCCGGATTTACCGAATGATGCTGGAAAATGGATAAAACCTGGAACGGAACCGGAGCAATTTGGATTATAGGAAAATTTGTTCCATAAAATTTAATAATATTTCCTGATAAAAACGACATAACGATTTTGAACTGTCAGGAAAAAGCATGGAAAGAAGCATTCGAAAAAAAGAATGCTTCTTTTTTAACAAACAAGAAATCAAAATAAAAAAATATGGAGGAGAAGCAAATGGAATATAACCAATTTTTATTAAATATACAGATGGAGGTACAAAAGCAGTTAGGAGACGGTTTTCATGTGCAGATACAGCGTGTTATTAAGAACAATGACACATTATTAGATGGATTGGTTATCCGGAAAGAACAGGAGCATCTTGCGCCAACTATCTATTTGAACCCATATTTTGAGGATCTTAAACGAGAACCGGATATGGAAGTGCAGGAGATCATCAGCCGTATTCTGTGTGTTTATAAACAGAATGCGGATGCGTCTTTTGAAAATGGGAAAGTAGAGGAACTGGCTGATTTTAACAATATAAGAAATAAGGTGGCATATAAGCTCATACACAGGGAGTCAAACCAGGAATTGTTAAAAGAGATTCCCTATGTGGAATTTCTGGATCTGGCAATTGTTTTTTACCTTATTCTGGATGAGAGCAGAAACGGACAAATGACGGCTCTCATTCATACCCATCATATGGTCTCATGGGGAACGACAAGAGAGGAACTGTATCTTCTGGCAAAGAAGAATACCCCGGAGCTTTTACCAGCTAAGATCAGAAATATGGAAGAAAGTTTAGAGGAACTTTTGAAAGCAGATCTGGGAGATTTTGGAGATATTGGTATGGTGAATCAACTGTTGGGAGCGGAACGAATCCCAATCTACGTGCTGAGTAACAAGAAAATGTTGAATGGAGCCTGTTGCATTTTATATGAGAACTGCCTGGAGAGATTTGCCGCTGAACAGGGAGCAGATATTATTATACTCCCATCAAGCGTCCATGAATCGTTGCTGATCCTGGATAGAGATAAGGAGAATTCCTATGAAGACTTTAGTTCGATGGTCACTGAGATAAATCAAAACGAAGTTTCAGAAGAAGACCGTCTATCCAATCAAATATACCGTTATTCCCGTTCCTCTGGAACGATTGAGATCGTATTTCAGACTGATAAATGTCTGATAAACAGGAAGCTATAAAATATCTTATTAGGGTAATTACTTTTGCGATTACAACTGATATTTGAGGAAAAAACGGAGATGGAGGTCAGGGAAATATTAAAAACCAATGGGTTTAAGTAGTGTTCGAAAAATGTTTGTTGGCAGAGGCAATTGACAGGAAATGTAAGGTATGCTGTCAGGAAGGTGGTAAGGGAATTAGAACGGCTGGAAGCTGTGGGATCAGAACTGGATGGAGCAGTGAATATCAGCTGAGTGAGGACGCAAAAATGAAACGGCTGGGAAAGGTTGGAATGTTGGTTTGCGAATATGTACGTTAACTGTTCAGCTTTTCCAGCCATTTTTTTGAAAGAAATTTGAATTCATGTTGGAGTATGCTATAATGGATATACTGTTTGATGAAAGAAGGTGGCACGTTGGAGTTAAAGCGGGATATATACCAGGAATTGATCATATGGAAAAAGTATGACAGTGGGAAAGTATTAGAGCTGGAAGGAGCAAGGCAGACGGGGAAGACTTTTATACTGGATAAATTTGCAAGAGAATACTACCAAAAATATTTTTATATTAATATGCTTCAAACTTCAGGAGCTGAGTATCTTGCATGTTTGGAAAAGGCTACAAAGTGGGAACCTGGAGAAACAAGAATTGAAAAGCCTTTGCATAAGGCATTCAAATTATTTGATCCAGAATTTGCAGATGATAAAAATACTGTAGTTGTCATAGATGAGATTCAGGAATCAGCAAAAGTATATTCATTGATCCGTCAGTTTGCCAGAGACTTTGAGTGCCATTTTATTGTGACAGGAAGCTATCTCGGGAAGACTATGGAGAGTGAGTATTTTCTTCCGGCTGGTGATATTGAGAAATTAACTTTATACACATTGTCCTTTGAAGAATTTTTGGATGCTCTTGGGAAAAGGGAATTATATGAGGGTGTGAGCTTATACGGAGAGAGTCACCATGAACAATACGATGAATTAAAATCCTGTTATGATATCTATTGTTCTATTGGCGGATATCCGGCGGTAGTAAGAAAATATCTGGAAACAGAAGATGTTGAGATGTGCCGGGAAACGATGATAGAAATTATTGGGATTTTTATTGATGAATCGCAACGATATTTTAAGGATATTCTGGAGGTGAACCTTTTTGAACAGATATTTCCTTCCATTGCACAAACCATGATAAGAGAGAAAAAAGGAATATCAGATTTAATAACGGAATTGTCCAGCATTGTGTACCACGAGGATAGTGGAAGAACCACAAAACGGAGTATCAATCGGGTGATTGGCTGGCTTTATCGCTCTCATATTATCGGTTTTTGCGGACAGGCCAATGACGCTGACCCAATGGCAGTATCTATTAACCGCAGATTTTATTTCATGGACCTGGGAGTTTGCGGAAACTTCCTTGATATGGCAGGAGCTGATCCAGCAACCATCAGGGGCATCCTTAGCGAAAATTTTGTTTATATTGATTTGGTTAAGCGCATCAAAAAGAGACAGATTGCAGGGGCTGCTCCTGTGTTTGGGCTATATAAGGACGGAGAAATTGACTTCATATTAAATAATCGTAAGAATTACAAGAACTATGGGATTGAGGTAAAAGCAGGGAGAGCAGCCGGAAAAACGGCACAGCAGCTTTTGCAGGATAGAAAGGTGGAAGCTGTTTATTTCTTGAAGGGTGATACTTACGGCGGCATGTCAGGACGAACGATAACCATACCGATTTATTTGGTGGGAAGAGTGAAATATGATTTTATAAATGAATAGGCTAAAAGGCTGCTATCCGATTCAGGGACAGCAGCCTTTTCACTTGAAAGAATTGTATTAACTAAAAATGGAAACTTGGGCACAGCTGATTCTTATGCCCAGGTTTTTTTGCTATTATGTAAAAAAAATTATAATTACTGGTACATTACCGGGTTTTGGATAAAAAAGTAATAAGAAAATATTATTCATTGGGCAATTGAACTGCTTTCTTTTTGCTTTGCCCAATTTGGTTATCTTTTTTGGGAGTTGGTGTATCCCTAGGGATTACAAACTGTTTCATTGTAATGATTTGGTCATAGACCATTTGAACATAAGATTCCACAGAAATTGCTGTTCTGTAATATTTTTTCCATTCGATTCGAGTGAATCTTTTAAACAAGGTAGTATTGTTGGGAAGAACAGCTAACAATATATCTCCTGTTGAGCGCTTTATAAAAGTAGGTGTTATTTTTTTGTTTTTATTTAATAGTGTAGCGTCGTTTAAAAGAGGATTAGTATCTTTTACCTCATAAATGTTTTCAAATGTTTCTGGATTTAAAGCGTTATTGAATTGTTCAATAATGTATGGATGATCAAAATTCTTGTAAGATTTATCAAAGGTAAATTGGGTATGTAATTTTAGAGCCATGAAAGTAGTGATCTCTGGTAATAAGATATTATTGATAAGTATCATTTCATTTACAAGAGAATCGAGAGGTTTTCTAATTATGTTTCTTGTCTCATGAAGAGAATCAGGAGAGATCCGTACTTTGCCATTTTCTTCAGAAAAAGAAGTAAGGGGATCTTGCACAGCAGGTGCTTCCTCGTAAAGTCCAATAGTGGCTTTTTGTAGATCAAAAATAGTCTTAACAAGTCTGGGGCCATAGATATTATGTAATGAAATAGGAAGTTGATATAAAAGTTTAAAACAACCCTCATATATATTGATACACTTCAGCATTTCTTTTTGGGTAGGTAAGGAGGTTATGACGTCTAATAAATATTGTAAAGCAGAATATAAGCGATTAAATCCAATAAGTGTTTCTACTTCATAATCAAACAATAATAGTTGAAGTCCTTTTTTACCCTCTCTCAAGTCCTTTATATTATCTTCTAACTTCTTTAAGTATTCGTTGCTTGGATTTGCATAATAGTGATTTGGAATAAGAGAGGGATCTATTCTACATTTTAATACTATTTCAGGGAATTGGGCGTATATGGCTACAGAGGTATCTTTCTTTCCATTATAGTAGATAGAATTAAATACATAATCAGTAAGTTCAGGAAATACATATGTGGATGTTGAAGTGTGAAATTCCTCCATTAGATTTTTAAAATAAGATTTTTGATTATAAAAAGCTTTATAATCCTCTGTTTCTTGAATATCCTGCTGAAAAGCTTTATTATCTTTTTTATTAAAAAAGGGTTTTTTAAATAATTCAGAAATAGAAATTCTATTGATTTGAAGATTCATTACAGCGTGATATAACTGCATTAAAATTTC
Organism: Hungatella sp.; assembly: GCA_031270005.1. Taxonomy (GTDB): domain Bacteria; phylum Bacillota; class Clostridia; order Lachnospirales; family Lachnospiraceae; genus Lacrimispora. The sequence continues at coordinate 5,535 of JAISYJ010000012.1, forward strand.
TGGTTGTATTTTTTCGAGTACAGTTGAAAGGTCAGAAAAATAGCTGCTGATCAAGTTGGGATTCGAGAATATCAAATACGGAAGTTCTTCGGGAAAGATATGTAAGCTTTTTTCGCCATCTTCCATTATGTCATTATTTATATAAATATTTTTTACTTCATTCCATAGGGCCTCCATAAGTGGATGATCCTTTTCTGAAATGACACCGGAATATGCTGTAACTGTAGGATCTAGAAAATGGTAATCGTTAATAAAATCGTAAATATTTTTTCTGATGTTCATAAGGCCAACTCCTTTTTCTTAATAATATTTACTGATGTAAAATAAAGCTAAAAATTCTATATCATATCCGATTTTATCCAGAATTTTAATTCCCTGCATATTATGGTAAATTTAATCTGCTCGAGCACAGTAGCAAATAAGCATAACACCAGGAGGTAGAACATGAACTTTCAAGGATATTATACACCGAATATAACTGGGAGCACAAGCGGAACCTTTAACTTGCCCCAATGGCAGGAAGCAGAGCGGCAGCGCCGCCTTTATGAAGAGTTTCAAAAGGAACAAAGGCTGATTCAAAACGATGCGGTTAAAGCACAGAAACGTGCAGAGATCCGCCTTTGGGAGCTGCGGAACAAAGAAATTCAAAAGGAGTCGTTTCGAGAACATCAGCGTGCACAATATGAATCGTTGTCAATTTCCGAAGCAGGAGAGGTGTTTGTTGAAACTAAGAATCTTCAGATACAGGCACAAAAGAGACGGATATGCAATTTTTTGTCACCAAGTCTTGTCGTTTTGCAAAAAGCCGAAGAGGAGGATGAGAGGATATATCAAATTGAGTTTTTGATGAATCAAAAATACAAGTATATCTACTTGCTTTCTCAATTTGCAGACAGCGGTACATATTTACTGAAAAAGTTTCATTCAGTTGGTGCATGGATTAAGGCACCTAATACGGCACAGGAGAAAAAATACGCCAGGGAATTGATCCGGTTTTTGGTGGAAAACCATTCCTGCATACAGATCGTGCCAGTCTTGAGAGGATGGGTTTGTATGAAGAATCAGGGTTATGTGTACATCAAAGAAGATGTTTTGATTTGGGAAGATTTTTTGAAAAAGGCTAAATGAGGTGGGAAGATGAATATTTTAGGAATTTTAGTTCTTTATGGGAAGCTTAGACCCTTACTGCAAGGACATCATTTATACTTGGATAAAGGAGTGACGTTGCTGTTGGAGGATGAAGTGGACTGTGCTCTGGCGGAGCAGGCCTTTGATAAACTCGAGGGTTGTGGGTGTAAAAAATTAAGAGAAATTAGGAAGAAAATGAAATTATCGCTGACTTCAAATAATCTTACTTTGGTCCATAATTACCGTCGTCTGGATAGTTCGAAAGAGATCGAGGATTATTTAAGGAGTGAAGAGTTTTTTCCAATGATCCTTACTTATGGCTGGGTACCGGAGGCATTGCAGAGCAATTCCTATGTAATCCAAATAAATACCAAAGAAATTACAGGTATGGAAAGTATTTCTGTGGCCGAGGAAATCTCTGGTGTAGTTGATTTTACGGCAGAGCATTTGGATTATGTTCAGGTTCGACTTGGTATGTATTGCAGGTCTGATTCTGCAAAGGAAGAAAGATATTGCGGCTGTCGATTGTCTATAGGAATGAATGCAGTTCTTACTATTTACAAGACATTCCTGTTGTTCCAGCATTCAGAGAAAGAAGCAATGGTAATCTTTGATAGCTTACAGGACATGATTGAGAAAATGGTAAGCTTTTCACAGGAAGCGTCAGAACAGACGGAGGTATTGGACTGTGTGATAAGAAGCGTTAGAAGCTATGTAGAAAGTGAGCATGTTTTAGTATGCTCTATCAGGGCAGTAGAGGGAGAAGTTATCGATGCGCTTGAAATGGACAAGGCAATATTATACGATGACAACCACTATTTTATTTCTGAACAGCTTTTTCGCCAGATGTGCATGCCCCTTTTGAAAACTGTATCTCTGGGTGAAATAAAGTACCGCATGGCAGAAGCGGGGGTACTTATCAATAATAAGGGGAGTTCAACTTCAACAAATTTTACAGTGAAAAGAGTCTTTTATACTGTGTTTGGAGAAGCAAAAAGGAAACGATTTGTAAAGCTACTAAAAGGAACCTTTCAGGAAGATAATATGCTGACACTGGAAGAGATTGGAGGGCAGGATGTATATAGGAAAAATTCAAGGCTTATCTGTAGAAATAGCAACTGATGCACCAAATCATTCAGTAATCTGCTTCGGAGCATCTGGTACAGGAAAAACATGCAGGATGCATCAAATAGAACTGGCGGAGGCTGAAAAAGGAGGAACTGTTATTGTCCTGGATATGCATCAGACCCATGAACCCAATCAGATTTTTGAGCCAATTTCTCATGAGTATGAAGAAAAAGCCAATCGGATTTTGGTACTTCAGGATGGCATTAACATGAATTTCCTTAATATAAGTAGCGAAAACCAAGCAGAGCTTGTTGTGACTGTAAATTCTGTTCTGGCAGCATTAAGTGGTCCATTTTCATTTGGAACGAAACAGACAGCAGCGCTCAGAGAGGCAATCATATTTGGAATTTATAATCTGAATCAGTTTATAGACAGTATGACTGCTATCGGAGCGGGATTACAAAGGCAGAACACAGAGGCCTCTCGATGTGTTTTTGAAAAGCTTTGGACGTTGTTATATCTTCAAGTATTTCATGGAGATAGAAACATCCAGGAAGGGAAAATAAACATAATCAGCCTTACAGGCATGGATATTCTCACACAGGAGATACTGGGAGAGCTGATTCTTTCCTTCCTCTGGAAAAATGCAATGTCCTTTGGACAATACCTGAAACAGAATATTACAGTTGTGCTGGACGAATTTCAGGGACTGAGTTTGCAGAAAGGGTCAACACTGAGAAGCATGTTATGCGAAGGGAGAAAATTCCACCTGGGCCTTTTGATGGCGACTCAGAGTATCAATATATTCAAACGTGAAGAGCAGATTGCCTTAGACCAAGCTGGCACAAAGCTATTTTTTCGTCCTGGCGATAATGAGGTGAGAAAGATGGCAAGGCAACTGGGATTGGACTCTGTTGACAAACACGTTAAAACATTATCGGATCTTCGAATAGGGCAATCGGTAGTTAACGGCAAAATTACGGTTAACGGCAACAAGATAAACAGGACTGTGGTATTGGAATGAAAGGAGCTTTTGTATGAATGATAATCGATTGTTAAATATAAAAGAGTTTTGCTCTTATGCGGGTGGCATTGGCAGGAACAGTGCATTTAAACTGGCCGAAGCATCTGGCGCCAGACTTCAGATAGGCCGACGAGTTTTGGTAGATCGAATTAAGTTCGATGCTTGGGTAGACAAGCAATCAGGCTGCAAATAAAAAACGGAGTGAGTGGGGAGGAATTCTCCCTACTCCTCTCTGAAAAAAGAAAGGAAGAAATTGATGGGAAAGGATATAAACGGAAAAGAGCTTGGCCCTGGTTTGTCTCAACGGAAATCTGACGAAAGGTACATGATCCGTTATAAGGGAAATTGTGCCTATACTAACACACTTTCAGAAGCCAGAGCAAAATTAGCTGACATGATACAGAAAGTGGAGCAAAATACATATTTAAATAATCAGATTACACTTAACAAATATTTTGAAGAATACCAGAAAATCCGGTTAAAGACAAAAGCGGCTAAACAAAGTACATTGAAAAGTGAAAAAACTATGTTCAATAATCACATGAAAACACCTCTTGGACGAAAGCGCATTTGTAAAATTACGGTTCTGGATATAAAAACTCTGCAGATGTCTCTGATGGAAAAAAAGAACCATAAAGGAAAGCCCCTGGAGGTATCGACCATTAATAAGATCATGTATTGTTTGGAAAAAGTCTTAAATGCTGCCATCAGAGACGAAATCATACTGCAAAACCCGGCTTGTAAGGTAGCCAAGTTAAAGGATACTAGACAGCTGCGAGCCAGAGATACAAACCATCGGGCTTTGACAAAAGACGAGCAGAATTTGTTTATTGAGAATTCTAAAAATACGTGGTATCATCATGCGCTGCTGCTTCTGTTAAACACAGGAATGAGACAGGGAGAGCTTAGGGCATTGAAGTGGTCCGATATCGACTATAAGGAGGGTGTGATTCATGTCAGGAAGACCATGAGTTATGATCTGGAAAATAAACCGGTCGAGAACACGCCAAAGACCCGTACTTCTATGCGTAATATTCCCTTGAATAAGAATATCATAGAGATATTAAAGAATCAGAAAGATCAGATGGAGGTATTAAGGCGTGAGTATAAGGTGAATACTTTGGATGATTATGTAATTAAATCTCCTAATAATTTGCCTGTTAGAGATATCCGACGCCTTAATGAAGCAATTCACCGGATTGTGGCTAATATCCGTAAGTCTGGAAAGGATTTCCCAGATATATCCTGTCATTGCTTAAGGGCTACTTTTGCCACAAGAGCCATTGATGCTGGTATGAGTCCGCAGACCTTAAAGGAGGTGCTTGGCCATGCCAGTTTTCAAATGACGATGGACCTTTATTACCACAATACTAGTGATGTGCAGAAAAAGGAGATGGAAAAGATTGAACAGGAATTTTCAAAGAGTGCAGTATAATTCTTTAGTCTGGTATATGTACCGGAATAACAGAGAAAAGTTTGACACACATTTTGACACACTTTTCTGCTCACGAGGTCATTGGAGAGCTATAAACCCAAATGGGGAGTTCGTAAACTGTAATAAACTGAAAATGCAGGAAACCCCGTATTTACAAGAAAAAACCCGCTTCCATGCAACACGGAGCGGGTAAATAAGTCTTTTAGGGGGGCCGGACGGCTCGCGCCGTCCGGTATGAGTATGAAAAAGCTTTGTGATTTCAAGTAAGTTACTTGAAACAAAAGGCCCGTTATCCTTCCGGATAACGTATTATTAGTATACGAGGAAATTGTGACTAAAATATGTACCACATATTAAAAAAAAATAAACATAATAAAAATTAAAAAAAGCCTTTGAATTCCCAGGGTTATTGTATATAATAAAGTAGAAACTGTGACTTCAATTACGAATTAGCCATAATTTTGAAGATAAAGGAAACCCTGGGAACAGGATACAGCGAACAGGAGGAAGCAAGATGATGATGTCCAATGATATTGGAATCGATTTAGGTACAGCAAGCATACTGGTTTATATTAAGGGAAAGGGAGTTGTATTAAAGGAACCTTCGGTTGTAGCCATTGACCGTGATACAAATAAAATCAAAGCCATTGGAGAGGAAGCCAGACTGATGATCGGAAGAACACCGGGCAACATTGTGGCGGTAAGACCTCTTCGTCAGGGCGTTATTTCTGATTATACAGTAACAGAAAAAATGCTGAAATATTTTATTAACAAAGCGGTTGGTAAAAAGACTCTGAGAAAGCCAAGGATCAGCGTCTGTATCCCAAGCGGTGCCACTGAGGTAGAGAAAAAGGCGGTAGAGGATGCCACTTATCAGGCAGGGGCCAGAGAGGTGGCGATCATTGAGGAGCCGGTGGCAGCAGCCATTGGTGCTGGAATCGACATTGCAAAGGCATGCGGAAACATGATCGTTGATATCGGAGGAGGAACCTCTGATATTGCTGTTATTTCCCTGGGAGGTACGGTTGTAAGCACCTCCATCAAGGTTGCGGGAGATGATTTTGATGAAGCCCTCGTCCGTTATATGCGAAAAAAACATAACCTTTTGATCGGTGAGAGGACGGCTGAGGAAATCAAGATCAACATCGGTGCGGCATACAGAAGGCCTGAGGTCCTGACCATGGAGGTTCGTGGACGAAACCTGGTTACCGGCCTGCCAAAGACCATTGTAGTCACTTCCGACGAGACTCTGGATGCATTAAAAGAACCGGCCATGCAAATCGTTGATGCGGTTCATAATGTACTGGAGCGCACTCCACCGGAGCTGGCGGCGGATATTTTTGACCGTGGGATCGTGCTTACCGGAGGCGGCTCTCTCTTAAGCGGCCTGGATGCCCTGATTGAAGAGAAGACGGGAATCACCACCATGATCGCAGAGGATCCGCTGACTGCAGTTGCCATTGGAACAGGAAAATTTATTGAATTCATGCATGGCGGAGATAATAAAACAGAATTTTAACCGAAAAACAGGGCTGATAGGAATATCAGTCCTGCCTTGAGGTTACCAGGACTGCTTTGGAACGACCCTGTCGGCATCGTAAGATTCCGGCGGGGCTGGTTTTGAGGCAGTCCGCTTGTATTTGTACGGGAGGAACCATGGCAACAGTCTGCGGATTTGTGGAGAAAATTAAATACAGGAACGAGGACAACGGCTACACAGTCTTAAGCCTTGTAAATGCAGGGGAAGAGTATACTCTGGTGGGCAGTTTCCACTACATAAATGAAGGAGAAATGATCGAAGCCGTTGGGGTTATGACCGAGCATCCGGTTTATGGGGAGCAGATGACTGTAGAAAGCTATGAGATCAAGGCTCCGGAGGACACTGCGGCAATGGAACGGTACTTAGGTTCAGGGGCCATCAAGGGAATCGGGGCAGCTTTGGCTGCCAGGATCGTCCGCCGCTTTAAAGCCGACACCTTCCGCGTCATGGAGGAGGAGCCGGAACGGCTTTCTGAAGTAAAGGGCGTCAGCGAAAAGATGGCAATGTCCATTTCCCAGCAGGTAGAGGAAAAAAAGGAGATGCGTCAGGCCATGATGTTTCTTCAGGAATATGGAATTTCCATGAATCTGGCGGTAAAGATCTACCATGAATACGGTCCCAGGCTTTACAGCGTATTAAAGGAAAACCCTTACCAGCTGGCAGATGACATTCCGGGCGTAGGATTTAAAATGGCAGATGAAATTGCCAGAAAAGCAGGAATTTTCACGGATTCCGATTTTCGCATCAAAAGCGGGGTGCTGTACACTCTTCTGCAGGCCACGTCAAACGGCCATACCTATCTGCCGGAAGAAGAACTTTTGTCTCAGGCTTCGGAGCTTCTTAGGATAGAACCCTCTTTTATAGAAAAGCATTTGATGGACATGCAGCTGGATAAACGCCTTGTCATCCGGGAATCGGAAGGCAAACGCATCGTTTACGCCTCCCAGTACTATTACATGGAACTGAACGTGGCAAAGATGCTTCACGATTTAAATATCAGGGGTCAAATGCCCGAGGAGGAGATCCGGACCCAGCTTCTTAAGATCCAAAAGGAAGGGCAGATCGAGCTGGATGAAAAACAGGTCCAGGCGGTTGTGGAGGCGGTCAACAGCGGGCTTCTTATCATCACCGGAGGCCCGGGTACCGGTAAGACTACCACCATCAACACCATCATACGGTTTTTTGAAAGCGAGGAGATGGAGATCCTGCTGGCTGCTCCCACCGGCAGGGCGGCAAAGAGGATGACGGAAGCCACCGGGTATGAGGCCAGGACCATCCACCGGCTTTTGGAGCTGACCGGAGTTCCGGGAGACGATCGTTCCGTTGGAATGCATTTTGACCGGAATGAAGAAAATCCCCTGGATGCCGACGCGGTGATCATCGATGAGACCTCCATGGTGGACATTCATTTGATGCAGTCTCTTTTAAAAGCGGTCAATCCGGGGACAAGGCTTATTCTGGTGGGAGATGTGAACCAGCTTCCCAGCGTTGGCCCCGGAAACGTGCTCCGGGACATGATTGATTCAGGAAGCTTTAACGTAGTCATGCTGACTAAGATTTTCCGTCAGGCAACTCAAAGCGACATTGTGGTCAATGCCCACAAGATCAATCGTGGTGAGCAGGTTCCTTTAGGGAAAAAGAGCAATGATTTTCTCTTTATCAAGAGAGAGGATCCTAATACCATCATCAATGCCATGATCACTCTGGTTCAGGACAAGCTGCCCGGCTATGTCCATGCAAAAACTTATGATATCCAGATCATGACGCCCATGAGAAAAGGGGCCATTGGTGTGGAACGGCTTAACTCCATTTTGCAGGAATATTTAAATCCTCCCGGAGAAGGAAAGGCTGAAAAGGAATCATCTGGGGTCACCTACCGGGTGGGAGATAAGGTTATGCAGATCAAGAACAATTATAACATTGAGTGGGAGGTCCGCAACGGATACGGGATCCCTGTTGATAAGGGAACGGGCATTTACAATGGGGATATGGGCATTATCCGGGAAATCAATGCCTTTGCCGAGCTGGTAACCGTGGAATTCGACGAGGGGCGTATGGTGGATTACAGCTTTAAGCAGCTGGAGGAGCTGGAGCTTGCTTACGCCATTACGATCCACAAATCTCAGGGAAGCGAATACCCGGCAGTTGTCATCCCCATATTTTCCGGTCCAAGGATGCTCATGACCAGAAACTTGATCTACACCGCGGTAACCCGTGCAAAATCCTGCGTTTGTCTGGTGGGAATGCCGGAAGTATTCGGGGAAATGGTGAACAATGAAATGGAACAGCGGAGATATTCCGGTTTAAAGGACCGGATCTGCGAAATCAGCAGGCTGTCATAATTGAGAGAAACAGGCTTTATGTGTTTCTCTCTTTATGGCGGTAGTTGCCGGGTGAATAGGCGGGCCTGATCGTTAGCCATGCCACTGGCGGAAATTCTTTGGGCAGACAGTCTTTGTATGAATCTGCTTATCTTATAATTCTTTTAATTCTATTCGTTCTATAAGGAGAATCTTTTATATGTACCCTTCGTTTTTTATTGATTTGTTATTTCCCAGACGATGCCCTGTCTGTGACGGGATCGTTATGCCAAAGGGCAGGCTGATCTGCCGGGAATGCATGAAAAAGCTGTCATTTGTCAAGGATCCTGTCTGTAAAAGGTGCGGCAAGGAGGTTATAAGCTCTGACATGGAATATTGCTTTGACTGTGTCAGGCACAAGCGCACTTTTGAGTATGGCAGGGCGCTTATAAATTATGACGAAAAAGCCGGAAGATCCATGGCAAAAATTAAATATAGGAATAAGAGGGAGTATTTAGACTTTTATGGGGAAGCAATTTGTGCCAGGTACTGGAAAGTGATCAGGCGCATGAAGGCAAATGTCCTTGTTCCTGTTCCGGTCCATCCTTCCCGGAAAAGGGAGAGGGGATTTAACCAGGCAGAGCTTTTGGCACGCAGGATCGGAGAAGGCCTTGGGATGCCTGTTTACCCTCAAATGCTGGTCAGAAATAAAAGGACAATGCCCCAAAAAGGGCTTGACCCGGCGGGCAGGCTTAAAAATCTGGAGGAGGCATTTTCTGCCGGGGAAATTGTAAAAGGAGTGGAAGGGGTGATTTTAGTAGATGATATTTATACTACTGGAAGCACCATAGAGGCATGTACCCGGGCGCTTAAAAAAGCAGGAATAAAAAGGGTATATTTTCTCACGATTTGTATTGGACGGGGACAGTAGATTGATGTATGATAGCAGGTGATAAAAGCAATCAGGCCTAGGAGGAACATATATGATAATCAGAACTGCAGAAGAAAAGGATATGCCGGAGCTTTTGAACATTTATAATTATGAGGTAGAACATGGACTGGCCACATTTGACTTAAATCCGAAAACCATGGAGGAGCGGTTGGTCTGGTTCCGGGAACATAACGTGGGAAACCATCCTTTGATTGTGGCTGAAGAAGATGGAAAAGCAGTGGGGTATGCAAGCCTTTCCTCTTATCGCCCCAAAGAGGCTTATGGGGCCACGGTGGAGCTGTCTGTATACATTGATAAGGATTATCGCCGCAGAGGGATCGCCGGGGAGCTGTCCTTTGCTATTCTTGAGATTGCCAAGGAACGGGACGATATTCATACGGTCATTTCAGTTATAACCGGAGGAAACGAAGCGAGCATAAAGCTCCATGAAAGATTGGGGTTTGTTCATTGCGGGACTATAAGGGAAGTGGGAGTGAAGTTTGGGAAGATGCTGGATATTGAGAATTATCAGTTGATGGTTTAGAAGATAAGTGAAATTTAGAAGTCAGATATGAAAGGGACGCATTGCACTCCATCTTTAAATGTGGAGAGTGCAATGCGTCCTTTTTTATCCTTATCTGTTATCACAAGCTTTCATAAATAGTTTTAACAGGTCCAATGCATAACGGCGTTTCTTATCACTGCATTGCCCAAGGATGTTAATGATGGTTTGCTGTTCAATCAGAAGTGAACTGGTTTCTGTTTCCGACTCCATTTTTCCGTAAATTAGATAATCTAAAGAAATATTCAAACTTGATGCAATGCTTAACATTGTCTCAACAGACATTCCGCATGTACCACGCTCAATATCCTGACAATATTTATATGCACGCCCAATTTTCTCGGCTAGCTCCTCTTGCGTCCAACCAATTAGAATACGTCGATTACGGATTCGTTGACCTACTTCAATCCTGTTGTACTTTGTCAATCGCTTCACCAAACCTTCCAAAATTTACCAATTTTTTGATTTGACTGCATATTCCAGCCAAACAGCATAACCGTCCCGAAGGGACGGCATGCCATTCCGCTTTAAACTGCATGTTGCTGCGTTTGTTACTTTCTCATGTCTCTCCCATTGCACTCAAGGCGGT
>JAISYJ010000061.1:0-33982 GCA_031270005.1 Hungatella sp.
AAGTCCAAGGAAGGGAGACGATATACCGATTGCTACCTACATTCTAACAGTTAAGCAACAAGATGGATAATTCCTTACTGGCTGTAAGGGATATTAACCATAAATATATTGTAGTAGAATGGAGGAATGATAGTATGGCACTGACAAATGAGGATTTACAGGCGATAATAACAGCAATGGGTACATTGATGGATGAAAAGCTGCAAAAGGGATTAGAACCAATAAAAACAGAGATACAAGATATGAAGCAGGATATGCAGCGCATGGAAGAACGGTTAAATGATAAGATTGATAAAGTAGATCAGAAGGTTGATGAGTTAGGCTATAGAGTTGATGAGTTAGGCCATAGAGTTGATGAATTGGATAGAAAAGCAACGAAAACTCAGCTGCTTCTGGAAAATGAAATTAGCCGGAAAATTGATATTATTGGCGAAGGTCACGATTTCTTAAAACAGCGTCTTGAATCCGCATTGCAGATGGAAAAAAAGCGGGAATCAATGGAACTTCAGTTGATTAATCTAAAGATGGAAGTTGATAAAATCAAAGAACATTTAAATATGGATATCGCTTAGAATGGAGGGAAGTACTATGGCGCTGACGAATGAGGATTTACAGTCAATGGCGGCATTAATCAATCAGACCCTGGATGAAAAATTGAAACCTATTACAAGACAGGGAGAAGAAACTTTCAAAGAATTAATGATTGTAGAAAAGCATGTTATTGCAAATCATGATAGCTTGAAAGAACTGCATACAAAATATGACACGCTACTTCTTAAGGCCGATAATACGGACCTACTGCTAAAATTAATCAATCGCCAGTCTGAAGAAATGGATATGCTGAAAACCAGAGTAGATCAGTTGGAGAGAAGAATGGCATAGGAAAGAAACGGGGGTTTTTTATGAAAAAGAGAATAAAGCAACTCATTGCTGTAGTAATGACTATTACAACTTTGGCTGTGTCAGCCCTACCGGTATATGCTGAAGAGGTAGATCAGTACCCACTAAAAGGTACATTTCCTTATACACTGATAACGAGAGAAAGTGTAGATAAGAAAATTGCAGAAGGTTACGTGTTTACCGGTGATCCGTATGCGGACGTGGGAACTGCAGTACCATTTAGAAATAATGCGGAGTGGGCGCAGGTTAATTCTTTTAAATCAATTGTAGCCACAGGGATTAATTATGGAAAAATACTGATTTATTTAGCCGGTTTAACATCAGCTCCAGACTCCTTTAGTGGATCAGCATTGACGGCAGAAGAAGAAGCTGTTAAGAATGAAGTAATTAAGTATCTAAATAGTTATGATTGGAAGAATGCTTCCGATTACGAAAAGGCTTATTATACGGCAAAGTATATTGCACTCCGGAGTAGCTATAATCTTGAAATACTAGATCGAGGATTCAAACCTTTTGAAGGAACTGCTTATGATTGTTTAGTTAAAGGTTCTACCGTATGTGATGGGTTTGCTCAAACATATCATTTATTGACCAGAGCAGTAGGACTAAAGTCTATATATACATCAGGTGATGGGAGCTATGACCATGCATGGAATTATGTATTGATAGATGGAGTATGGCATGCAATGGATTTGGTAGGTGTTGCTCCTACACAAATTGACCGTGCTTCAGGATATGGGATAAGAGAGAAACAGATTAAAGTATATTTAGATACTCCAGGCAATGATCCTAGTTTAAGATGGTGGGTGGAAGGTTCGGGTATATCTGATATATATGAATTGGATAAATATTTTTGGAATACAGATAACCTTCAATTTGATTCAACAATCCCTGATCAGCCGCTCTATTAATAATAAAAATAAATACCGTGAAACAATAATAAGACTATTGGCTTTGTCTAAGCTGATAGTCTTTTTTATATAAAAAAGAGAAAAGGAGCCTGCAAATAAAAAGTCAATAGGAAATTGATGATTTTCTGGATTAATTTTATATTGATTTTGGGGTATGAAAAATAGACCACCGTTATCCGCTGGTCTGAAAGGGTGTGGGGATTAATTATTCTGGAAGAGACATAAGATATTCTTTTACTCTTCCGTAATAGATACGCAAAAACTTATTAGCACCTGCAGTCATATAGACATAGTATGGTTTTCCCTGTGCGCGCTTTTTATCCATAAAGGCATATACAGGGTCATCCTGAGGTTTTGTTTTGATAAGGCAGTCCATGACTTGAAACAAAGTTTTCCTGAGGACAGAAGAGCCTCGTTTAGAAGTTGGAACGCTTTTCTGCGCATACGTTCCGGATTCATTTACTCCTGGATCCACACCGGCAAAAGCGGTGATGGCCCCTTTGTGTGTAAATCGGGTAACATCTCCAATCTCCGCCATAAGCTGCGGACCAAGAGATGGACCAACGCCTTTCATTTCCATAACAACAGGATATTCGGGGAGTTTGGCTGCAGTTTCATTCATCAGGGTACGGATTTCTTCCACGGTCTTAGAAGCAGTGTTTAATTGTTCTACGGCCTGTTTCACTATCAGCTTGGTTATATCATCTTTTGGAAGTACAGGAACAAGTTCCTTTGCTGTTCCGTAGATTTCTTCAGCTTTATCTTTGCTGAAGTTGTACTTCTTGCGTTTGCGCCAATTCTTATAATGGTCAACAAATGCGTTTAATGACATTTTACGAACACAGTCCACATGCCAGTATGTAGTGGCAAAATCAACCCATTTCTGGCTGCCATCATCACGAGCAGGGCTGTCAAAGTAAGTATTAACACCTGGGTAAGTCTGATCAAGGATACCGATGAGGTTATTCTTCATAGCTGTTTTGTGTTTCATATAGAAACCAAACTGACGGTTCATGGTCTTTAATTGATTACGTATTTCGTCCATAAGACTATACTGTTTCAATTCAGCCCAACTGTCAAGTGTGTAACAGGCTATTTTTACAGAATCCGCTTTATCGGATTTTACTTTACGCAGAGAGTTATCGCCAAAATCTTTAATGAGCTTAGGATTAACGGCAGTCACAAAAAGATTAGCCAGAGAAAGCTCACGAGCCAGTGGTTCATAATAACGACCAGTGTGCTCCATAACGATGCGGGATTCACCATCGATCGATTTGATCTGTTCTGTTCAATCAAAGATTGGATGTTACCGGAAGTTTGATTTCAAATGGCGCTGAAACAATCTCACCATAAGGGCGTAGGATAGCAACCATGCTTTTGCCCTTGGATACATCAATACCCACTGCATTCATGTTCATAAATTTGTCACTCCTTAAGATTATTGCAATGGATAAGTGCCAGTTTTGCTCATTGCCTATTCAATCTACTGTGGTGTGACACGAACGTACTGTGGGACAGCAGTTCAACCTGCATAAAACGAACGCTGCAAATGAGGAGCTGGTTATCAGTCTTTTTTACGGACGCGAAGTCCAAGAAAGGAAGCCGACATACCGATTGCTCCATCATTATAACAGCTTAAGCAACAAGATGGATAATTCCTTACTGGCTGTAAGGGATATTAACCATAAATATATTGTAGTAGAAAGGAGTTTTATGAAACATAAAAAAGGTAAACGGTTTTTATCAGGATTTTTAGCCTGTTTGACCCTGGCAATGACAATACTGACAGCTGTTACCCCGATTACTTCCTATGCAGCCGCTTTTACAGGTAAAAACATTTGGTCTGGTGGTAGTGAGGTTATTTTCGGAAGTAACCGCTCATATCTGTACCGGTGGAGTGATGGTTTTCAAAATACTTTTTGTATTGAACCTGGTTTGCATATGGGAAAGAATGTCAATGCCTATGCAGGCAGGTATTATATTGATGATGAAAATATTCCCTATATTGATAGCAAGGAAGATTTTCAACGTCTTGCTTTGATCTGTGATTGGTTTGAGAGATCTGGAGGGGGATTAGGTAGCAGCAATGATGTGTACGCCGCCGCTCAAGTGGCTGTATGGGCTGTAGTTACTGGACAGTGGGAAAGCGCCTCATCGATGGCAGCAAAGGTTACCCCTCATATATCTGGGAATGTAAATGCCAGAATGAGCCAGTTGCTGAATTACGTTGACACAGCTTATCCGGGAGCTAATGGACTGCCTGATTGGTGTTCAACCGATAGTGCCATGGCAGCTGAGAATCCACAAAATATGATGTTAGTAGATGGAACATATAAACTGGAATTAGATCTGTCTTCTTGCCCAGACTTAGCGAACGTATCATGGCAGTTGCCAGAAGGTTTTATACAGTCTGTTTTAGGAAACACATTGACACTTATATATAATGGAGTAAGTGTTCCAGCGGCAGAGATTGTGGGAACATTGCCACCATCTATGAATAGTAAAGCAAAAAACAGAGAATGGCTTGGTATCTTTTCACCTGAGAATACGGAAAGAGATCAGGCGATGATTAGTGCTGGGGCAGAAAGTGTTCCAAATAAAGTGTATATAAATATTGGTGGAGCAACAACAAAGATCCCGAACGCAGAATCACCAGTAGTCGAAATTTTCCGTCACAAAGAAACCTTTGAAAGCAATTACTTAATTGACCTGCAGAAGTATTGTGCGGAAACAGGCTTAGATTTGGAGGGAAGTACCTTTGATGTGTTGGAGGCTTTTGACAGCTCTCAGCTTGGAAATGGACAGGATGGGACTGTTGCTGAAAAGAACATGTCTCCCCGGCCGGCAACCTGGAGTGGTTTCCGGAACCTTGGACAAATGCTTACAGACGAAAACGGCCATGCAGAGCATTCAGAACGGAAATTCTATTCTTACAACAAAACCTATTGCGGTGGCCATCCGGAACCGGAGTATGTAGAAGTTCCAGAACTGGAAGAGGATCCAGAACTGGGAGAATCCAATCAGGATGAAGTGGATGCAGCTGAAGCCGAGAATGAACGGCTCAGGGCCGAGTGGGAAGAATTAGTTAGGCTTTGTGAGGAAGAGTGTGATTTTCATTCCATCGAAGAGGGCGAAGCCGAAGCCATGATGATTGAGGATCGGGATGAAACTTATCGTACCTTTACAAATTTAGTTTATCAGTACACGGTCCAGGAGCAGACGGCCAGAACAGGTTATATCATTCATGGAAACCATAATGATGATCAGGCCATTGAGGTAATCGCTACAAATGCCTCCGAAGCTGGAGCGAATGCAACCGTGACCGCCGATACCAGGGCACTAAATAGTCAAAGTATTGCCCGTACATGGATCAATACAGGATTAACCTTGGCAGGAAGCATTGATCCCTGGTTGCCGGGAGCGATAGAATCCGTATTACCGGAAGTGGAAGAGACTAGTTTAGATGCTCGTAGATTAATCCATACAGAAGGGGAAATCCTTGCTACTGCATCGGAAGCTGATGAAGAGGAACTTCCGTTAGAAGAAGGAACCCCGTCAAATGCAAAGAGGGGAACTCCATCAAACGCAGAAAAAGGGACACCATCGAAAGCAAAAAAAGCTAAAAAGACGAAACAATCCGCCAAGATTCAGGCTTTGAGTCATTTATCAAAAGCCACCTCGTCTGATGCTGACAACGATGCCCTGGATAATGATAGCATAGATTTGAACAATTTTGAAGAGTGGCAGGAATGGATTGAGGATGGGTACTGCTTATACCAATACATTTTAAATCCAATGTTACATATTTCCCAGGCTCCAATGATAGCAACGGCGACGGCCAGCGAAGCGGAGGCGGATCAGGATGCAGCACCAGGGCTTTTGTCAAGATTTTTCAGCCTCTTTTCCGATGAGGGTGACGATGATATGCCGCCTACCGTGTCTGTTTCGTTGCCAGAACCGGAACTGGACAGCGCAGCAAATGTTGTACCAGGGCCATCCGGTAACTTATCCTACTCTTTTCATGTAGAAAATCACAGGACTGAGGGAGAGATCCATATTAACAAGCGAGATTTGGACATGTTTCATGAAAATGAAACGGATTCTTACGGAAAAACTCAGGGAGATGGAACGCTGCAGGGAGCAGTTTACGGCCTGTTTGCGGCCGCTGATCTTGTGCATCTGGATGGAAAAACCGGCGTTGTGTATTCTGCCGGTGATTTAGTGGCGATAGCTACAACGGATACCAATGGAGATGCCTCTTTCCTTGTTTTCACGGAAGAAAGTGATACTTCCAGAGCAGCGGCGAACCGGGCCGGGACTTGGATTGGCCATCCCTTACTGCTTGGCAGCTATTATGTCCGGGAATTGAGCCGCAGCGAGGGATACGAATTATCCGTAACCGGTATTAATTTAACGGAATCAAACCGGACAGGCGGAGATGCAAACATATATCTTCCGGCAGGTGAAGTGTCAGCAACCGGATTATCACACCGGATTGACAACCAGGACGGTTCCTGGAATGACACAACGGTTTCTTACTATAAAACGGAACATGGTTTTGATGTAGTGATATCCGGTTATCCGGAGCATTCGGAAATTTTTACGGTGGATGTATCTGAATCAAACGAAACCAACAATGCAGTGATAGACAGTCAGCTGGTTCCAAAGTACGAGAACGGGGATCCGGTTTATCAGCTGGCCGCCGGCGGTGAGCTAAAGCTTGATGCTTCAGGAAATCCGATTGAGCTTGGTGGAGAGGATATCAGTAATCCGCTGACAGAAACCTGGTACACCTATTACCGGGCAGGAAGTTACCCTTCCGGAACAGCAGCACCACAAATTGATCCAGTAAAATGGATGGATCCTTTGACCGTTGATGAAATGTATCTTCAGGAAGAAGTAAATGATATGCTGTCCCAATTGGGATATAAAGTTTTAGATGAGACAGACGGCGGCGGTGCTCCGTGGATTACGCTGCAGCTTACCGGCACGACAAATGAAGGAATTGGAACGGAAATTTTGGATTGGTATGCAGATCATAATTTCTGGAATGCTGGAGCCGTAGAATCTATCACTTTTAACGGCAGCAATTATGAGGCCAGAATTTTCTACGATTATAAGGGACAAAGCGGTTCCGCAATCTATGATTCCCTTAATGGGACAATGTACATAAAAAAGTCGGTTGCGGTTTCTGGTGGAGCTGCAAGCTCTTACGCCTGGATTGCTTACCCGGCCGGCAGCTATAGCATTGGTGGATTTTTTGCAACGGTCCGCCCAAAGATGGAGTTTGAAGGAACCATTCCATTTGGTGATGATATGGACGATTATCTTGTTGCGAAACATCAGCCATTATATGACCGTTATGCTGAAGGGGATATTTTGCTTGATTTATCAGGAAATCCAATCCCTGTTATGGAATGGGAATATGTTTATGGCCCGGTGACAGAGGTTGTTCAGGAAGAAACCTTGACACCAGTACAGGCGGCGTATGACCCAGTGGCCGGAACCTACACAGTTCATGTAAATAATGTGATTGACTGGACTTCTGTCACAGAAAAACAGAAAATTACCTACCGGGTACAGGCTCCGGAAACAAGTATCATTCATGATGGTGCAGAGATGGATTATTCGGATTACTTAGTGAAAGTAAAAGGTGCCGGTGTGTCGGTTCTTGCAACCAGGGAAGAGCTTTTAGAGGGAAGCTACGTAAAATATCAGGATTTGGTGTATCCGGGACAGGTAGCAGTTTATCAGGATGGTGGTACCCGGACGGAGCCTGTTATCGTTTTACAGCGGGCCATCAAACAATCAATTAAAGTGACGAAGGATATATCAGAAGAATCCTACAATCAGAATAATACCTATAAGATCCATCGGGATCCGTTTACGATCCTGTTTGGCGGTTACATTGGAAGTGGAAAGAAGTACATTGCAGACTTCCATTTCAAGGCGTACTTAGTTGCTGATCTGGCAGATGCCGGTTTGTTGGAAATAGGCGAGAATGGAGCCTATGACTATAAGAAGCTATTTCATGATGAGAGCCGGAGAAGTGAATTTGATCAGTACGCCATTAAATGGGACAAACCGGAAAAGGATTTAGAAGGAGATTTAACTACCATCCATGCCGGTGAAGGGAATGGGAATGAACCCTATTATGGAAGATCAATCATGCTGCCTTACGGCACGTATGTGATTGTCGAGCAGATACCAAGAAATTTGATTAACAAACACTATGAGCTGGATGATCCGCAGGAAGTTACCTTGCCATTTGTACCACAAGTGGATCCGGATGGAACGGTTCATGAGGATATACCATCATCAGATTATTTATATTTTTCTTCCTATACCCCGGAAGAGCTTCAGGATAAGTTTTTGATCCGGTTTAATGAGGAAAATCATGTGATAGAAGCTCATTCCCATGATGGGAATTTTCAGGTTTATAAGTATGGACTTAATCCGGATTTGATGCCGAATCCTTACGGAAATTCAATCATTGGAGAAAGGTACCGTTTTGGAGAAAGCGAGAATGCCGGAAGTGCTGACAGTGTTTATTATCCTCTGCAGTATGATCAGGCCGGCAATGTGATTGATTATGGTGTAACGTTAAGTGGCGTAGATACCATGACCGGAATCAGTACGGCCATAAATGGTAAGTATGCTGCAGCGTTAGTCCCCTGGAGCGTGCTGGATCCCCGATATGGGGAAGTCATTAATGACAATGGAGACATTGGGAACCGGGATACTGGTTTAGAAAATGGTTCTTTCAACTTTGTTGGATTTGCCAAAAAGCATTTTGAAAATACGTTTTATTCATCCAAGTTGAGGGTTGAAAAAGTTGATGCTCATACCGGTGAAAACATCATTCATGAAGGGGCATTATTTAAGATTTATGCCGTTTCCCGTGATGTGGCTGGAGCTGGAGCCAGCAGTGTAACAGGAACCGGGCAAGCACTTTTTGAGACAATTACCGTGACTGGAACCAGGACAGAGTTAGAGGCCAGGGGGGATGTAGACAATATCACCTGGGATGATACGAACAAATATTATAAGGGGACCGTGACCCAACCGGTTTATGATGAATCAGAACAGATTTATATGCTAAATGAAATTGGTGAGGAAGTCGGTATTTTCAAGGTATTCAGTACCGAACATAGTGTAATGAAAGCTGATGGAAGCATATCGAAAGAAAAAACCGGCTATATTGAGACATTCCAGCCGCTGGGGGCTGGTGCGTATGTACTTGTAGAAGTGCAGGCTCCAGAAGGATACCAGAAATCTAAGCCTATAGCTTTTGAGATTTACAAGGATGAAACAGCTTATTATCCGGAGGGAGATTCCGGAAACAGGACGATATCTGACCGTTATCAGTACGTGATTCCAATGACAAGTACAGAAGAAACACAGTATCAGGATGTATCTAAAGTAATTGTCCAGGATTATCCTTCTAAGCTCTACATCCATAAGGTTGAGGATGGGGATCAGAAAATTGGAGATGTAAACGGCCTGGATGGCCTTGAAAGCGTAAATGATAAGGGGGATCTGCTTACTTATATTGTCCGTGGCCGGAAAGAATATTTAGAAGCCAGGGGAGACGTAGAGCATATTACCTGGGACGCTGCCAATTTAGAATACCAGGGAACCGTTACAAAGACATTTGATGAATGGTCTGAGTACCTGATTGAAGGAACAGAAGCTGGGCTGCTGGCAAGAGATGATGTAAAGGTACTGTATCACGTAAATAACGGCTATTTTAGCGGTTATGGTATCAAGTATGACAATTATATCAAAGAGGCAGTTATGAGCTTGTATGAAGGGTTACAAGTGGTTCGTACCGGGTATAACACCTGGGAGGGCATAACGGTAACTAGAGATGATGGAAAGGTAGTTTCCATTACCGCCAGTAAGACAGGCAGCCATTTTGAAATAACAACGAATGAACGGGATACCACGCCGCCGTATTATCGAATTTGGGACACTGAGACAATCCTAAATGAACCGGTGGAGCTATACTTCTATGATTTATCAGAAGTTGATACTGAAATGGACGAAATAACCGGTGAACTTTGGATTTTAGATATTGCCGGCAATCGGATTTGTTATGCGGATCCTGTCAGTGGAATGGCATACAGCAAAGATGATTACGGAAATTTAATTGCTTATAAATCCGAGAATGGCGAAAAAGTATTAGCACAAAGTATTGAAGTTCATAACAATGGATCTCAGGACCATATATACGTAAATCTTGTGACGGAAGATGATGAGGTAGGATTACCGCTTTATTATGAATCCGGAGAACTTACCTACCGGCCGGAACGTTGGACAACCGATGAAGCAGCCCATGAGATAGAACGTCTGCCTTTTGGGGCTTATATCCTGGAAGAATCAGAAGTGCCACATGACCAGGGATACATTAAAGTTCCGGATATGGGGCTGATACTCCGGGAATCCAGCGAAGAACAGCATTTCTATTATCAGAACGTGTTTACAAAGCTGAATTTAGCCAAAATTGATGTAACGACAAAAGAGGAAATCCGTGATGCTGGTATGACTCTATATACCACATTACGCATCGAGGATGACAGCGAAAGAGGGTACCATTTGGAAAAAGACCAGGTGTATACAAGCTGGATATCTGGATATGAGTATGACGATAACGGGGATTTAAAGCTGGACGGATCCGGAGAAAAAATACCGACCTTAAAACCACACTGGATTGATCATATTCCACCTGGAGATTACATTTTAGAGGAAACCGTGGTTCCTTATACTCAGGGGTATGTACAGTCAGAAAGCATTGAAATCACAGTTACAGAAACCGGTAATGTTCAGACTGGATATATGGAGGACGATTATACCGGATTGGAAATTAAAAAGTTTGATTCTAAGACCGGTCAGGTACTTGATAATGACCATTCAGCAAAGCTGGCACTTTATAAGGCGGAGCTGGATGCAGATGGCAAACCACTAATAAATACAATCGAGGATATAGAGATACCGGTTTACCAGGAACAAAATTTGATTGTTGAATGGCAGACCGAAGATGGAGCCGATATATTAGCTTCTGGACATGAAGTGACTGACGAATACGGGGATACTTATACCGTATACGATTATAACCGTGTGCCGATAACGACAACCTCAAAGGGCTATTACTATATCACTGAAAATGGGACTACAATGTTCCACTACCTGCCGGTAGGCTATTATGTACTGGTTGAAGAAGGGACCCCTGAAACCTATGCAACCGCAGACCCGATCCTGATTGAGATTGAGGATATAGGACACTTAGAGAAAATTCATTACTACGAGATGCCAGATGTACCGCTCACGATTGATATATCTAAGGCCCAGGTTAGCGGAGGGAAAGAGGTTAAGGATGCATTCTTGCAGATTTTCAAGGTTGATGAATTTGGAATCAAGGAAGATCCTGCATTGTATGAATGGTATTCCGGTTCCGATGGGGTATATACCGATGAAGATTTAGCAGCCGGACAGATTCCGGAAGGTCTGGAAGTGGGAGACTTGCGGCCTCATCGGATTGAGTATATACCGCTTGGAGACTACATACTGGTTGAAAAAATAACGCCTTATGGATTCCTTCAGTCGGTAGAGATCCCCTTTACGATCATTGACACTCAGGATGTGCAATTTGCAGAAATGATTGATGAGATCCCAAATGGATTATTACATGTGACTAAAAGGGATTCCCAGGAAACAGACTGGATGCTGGAATCGGCAGAGTTTGAATTTTGGAATAAGACCACCGGAGAATTGATCGAAACGCTTGTCACCGATGAAACCGGCCAGGCAACCGCCAGCAATGCGGTACCAATCGGCTATCTGAATACAGACGGTTCCTTCAGTCCGTATACGTTTGAGGTTGTGGAAATTAACGCTCCAATCACTCACATGATTAACCGCCTACCGTATGAATTTCAGTTCCAGTATCAGGA
The DNA here is from genome assembly GCA_031270005.1 of Hungatella sp. Taxonomy (GTDB): domain Bacteria; phylum Bacillota; class Clostridia; order Lachnospirales; family Lachnospiraceae; genus Lacrimispora. The sequence goes on from JAISYJ010000061.1 coordinate 11,765, forward strand.
TGAGTTTACAGAGCTGATCCATGTTACCTATGATGCTGTCAACGATATTAACCAGGTGAAAATATCTAAAAAAGAGATTACAACGAAAGACGAGCTGCCAGGTGCGGAAATGATGGTGCGTGAGAAGGATAGTCAAATGATTGTTGATTATTGGATCAGCACAGAACAGCCGCATTATATAAGCGGTATTCTGCCGGGAATATATCAATTGATAGAAATTAAAACGCCAGGCTCCGGCTATGTCATTGCGGAATTAATCGAATTTGAAGTGACGGAAAACATGGAAGTGATACCGTATATTGAGATGTTCGATGATCACACGAAAATTGACATAGAAAAGATTGCTGGTACAACAACGAACCTGTTAGCCGGTGCGAAGCTGCAGCTTGAAACAATTCCAAAAGGGGAAGAAGAAATTAAGATCTTGTATCAGTGGATAACCTCTGCAGATGAACCATACCGGATTAATGGTTTGGAGCCAGGAGAGTATTTGTTACGAGAATTAGAAGCCCCGGCCGGATACAAAATAGGCAGCCCTATGAAGCTTGTAGTAGAAGAGACAACGGATGTGCAGACCTTTGAGTATCGAAATTACAGGGTAACAACGGGCGGTGGTGGAGGAACTACTACACCTCCAAAGCCACGGATACCTGAAACTCCGATAGAAGAGGCCCCCAAAATCGGACGTATTGAGGCCAGCTATGAAAACGACAGTTCCGGTAAAGGACGCTGGACTTTTGGCGGGCTCCCCAGAACTGGAGATGACAGCACATCAATTCATGTTTATTTTGCCGGGCTGTTGTTAATGTTAAGCGCTCTTGTCTTTGGTTCTCTTCTTTACACCCACAGGAGGAAAAAGGAGGAAAAAGAAGGATGAAAATCAAACAATATATAGCGGCAGTAATAGCAATTGCCATATCTCTGACGGGATATGGCGGCCAGCTGGCCGCCGGAGCGGAGGAATTGGATCAGGATACGATTGAAATTAAAAAAGAATATGAATCCTATCATCCTGATGAGGATGTCAGCTCCATATTTGAGCAGGAATTAATGAAAGATGGAGAGTGGTACCGGTTTGTTGGGATTGATTCGGAAATTTTAAGTTCCAGGCCGGAAACAGCAGTAAAAACGATATCAATTCAAACGGAACCGACATATGACATAGAATCTGAAAATGCGCTGCCGGCAGAAACGATTGATCAGGATGGAATCACTTATTATCTGACCAGGCATGAAATTCAGACGGTTGTATCTGAAGCCAGGACAGAATATGGAAAAGCAATAATTAACTATAATAATGTGGAATATTTAGATGAAATACCAGATATGGGAAAGGTAACAATTACTGATACCGTAACCGGCAAAGAGTATGTAAAGTCAATGCCACGTTCAGGGTATACCGTTGTTGGCGAACATTGGACCGATGATTTTTCATTTCCCATAAAGATATATTCCGTTGACGCAGATTATTATATGCTTGGCAGCACACCGGTGCCAAAGGGCAGCGATTTAAGTCAATATGGAGAGGTTTTTTTATCTTATCTTGGGCTTAATACTGATAATTTCCGGGTAGACCGTGTGACTTTGGGGCAGACCTATGAGGAAGATGGAGAGCTGATACAGGATGCCGTTGCATCTGGCAGCCGCAGGACGGTAGATGTTGCAGTTACATACGAAGGAAGCATTACCATACCGCAGGATACGGCCTGGTATTACGATTGTGAGTATAGCAATTTGCAGCCAGATGAAGAGGTTAAGACGGTTTATAGTATGCAGGCAACAGCTAAATATGAGGCGATAACAGTAGAATCGGCGTTATCGTCGGACCTTTGGACAAAGCTGGTTAATTGGATCGAGGAACACCCGGTCATATCTGCAATTGTGGCAATTACTATTTTATCCGGATTAATAGCAGCGATTCTCCTATTTTTAGCAAAAAATAAAAGGAAAAAGCGAAGGGGTCAATCACCCGCCACTTAAAGAAGTGTGGGCTTGAAAAAGCCATGGTTGACTAGCCTGAGTGCCAGGATTGTTAAAGTTCCGGCACTACGTTAGCAAGAATAGATAGGCACCAGCGGACGTATATCCTAATCCGCTGCTCTGCGGGCAATGGTTAAACAGTCCTGATGGGTAGGGACAGTGCTGTTGCCGAAAAACCTTGTATAACATTGGCTAAGGATACGTGCGAAAGCACATAACCCCGAAAGTACTTGTACTGTAGGGAGAATTACATGCCCTTAAGCAATAAGATGGATAAAGACCTAACTGGATGTTAGGTACAATAGCCATAAATACATTGTAGAAAAGAGGTATTTTATGAGTTACGGGAAAGAGCAGCAGAAAGAAACTGAAACAATTAAGGAACGGAGCTTCACATTAAATTTTTCAGATGCCGATATTGAAAAAGTATGGAGAAAGGTGGGGTGTGTAAGTTTGTCTATATCAGAATTACTTGAAAATTTCATTGGTGATTTGATTGACGGAACCTATAGTAATGGATCGGACGAAAGAGAATTAGCGAATCAATGGTTTGAAAGGTGTGGATTTGGAATGTTTCCTGATAAGACCTTTTTGCGGTTTCTGCTGGAGCAGGAGAGCGTTGATGATTTTGTTAAGAGTTATAGATGCCTAAAAAATAGTGAAGAACAAATTGCTACTGAAAAAGAGGATCTGAAGAACGGTTTTATGACAATGAGGGATGGGAGTACTTATACTTGGAAAGATATAGTAACTCACAGCTCAGAAGGGGAAAAGCCTAGTTATAAAAGTAAAGAGGAATGGGAAGAAAATCTGCGTGAGGATATAGAGGCAGAGCAAGAAGATATTAATTATGAGCAGGAACAAATAAATGAATATTGGAATAGCTATTTGAAATTTGCGGATGGAGAGGCAGGAACATTAGAGAAGGAAATAGAAAAGGTTATAAATTGGTATCAGGAAATGGAACAGGTCAATCACACGCCACTAAAAGAAGTGGGGGCTTGAAAAGCCATGGTTGACTAGCCAGAGTGCCAGGATTGTTAAAGTTCTGGCACTAACGGACGACCGACACCATATAAAGATACGGGGTTGCCGCTATACAGCCCCGCCACTCACCTCCCCGGGTTCTGTAGTATGCCAGAGACCTACAGAACAAATATAACAGGGAGAAACAACAAGCGAAAGACTGGGAGGTTACAAAAACTTGTTTCATAACCTCATCGGTGCCTTTCGCAGAAAGGCGGATTTATAAAGATGGAATTGATAGCAACCGATGACGATATGTTTATACGTATGGACAGGCGGGATTACTATAGAAAGCTGCTCTTAGCCTGCGCTGGAATTGGAGTCGTCCTGATGATTTGTCTGGCCGTGGGATACCGTATGTGGACGGTTTATTACTGGATTGGGGTTTCCATTAGCGGGAGTCTGTGGTTTTATGTCTGTTATAGGAAGGAAGATGACAGTATTGTGAGCATGGAGGACGGTAGTTTGAAGCTGACAGAGGATGGGCTTACAATCCGCCAGCCCCGTTCCAGCAGCCAGTTTTTGATGGCAAAGATTTGCTATTGCGATATAACCGGAATTGCAGAGGAAGAGAAAGTTGGGAGGCCCAGGTTCTATGTGAGGATTAAACCGGAAGCCAGAGACAGCCGGATTATGGAGTCTGGTAAGGAGTACTTAGTGGGGCTGGTGGATTCGTTCGGGTATGAAAAACAGGAGTTTTGGAAACTGTATCTGGAATTTAGGGACAGGGCAGCAAAGATGGTGCCTGTACCGGAAGTTAAAATCCTCAGAGATAAAAAATGGAAAAATCCAGGAATATTTACAATTTGGCTGCTCTATCCGGCTTTGTATCTAGTGCCTGTGATTTTATTCTATATCAGATAAGTAAACGGAGGAATGAGATGCAATTATTCAGCGCAGTGGGAAAGAAAAAGGATTGGAAAGACAGCCACTTTACAGTGGAAGCCGGAGGGGAGGAATATGTCCTTGTGAGTATGGAAATCTACCTTTGGTCCTCTCTTTTATGGAATTTTGTAGAGCAGGAGGTTGTTATGGAACATGTTCTGGGATTGACGGGTCAGGTAAAAAAGCAGGATTTGAATGTCATTCTGGAAAGGAGAGTCAAAGAGAGTGAGATCCAGTTCTGCTTAAACCGTCTGTTGCTGCGCGGGCTTGTGGTATCTGGCGAAGGAGATACTGTTGGGGCAGCGATAAGTGATCTTTTGATGAAGGTATATGTGGCACCCAATCAGCTTACAAGGACAATCCGTTTAGGAGTCGTCAGACTTGCCATAGCCCAGGGGCTGCCAGTTCACGGAGCATTTACAGGTTTGAGAAAAAATAAAAATGAGAGGCTTTTGCTTGAGAAGTTAATGGCATGCGGGGATTTATCCGCCCAGTTAAAGGATTTGAATGGTGTGCTGGAAGAGCAGGCGAGCTGGGCGTTCCGTTTGCTGCCGGAATACCGGGAACTTCAGGAAACGGTGAAACTGGATTTCTTCACATCGGTGGTGCTTTTATATCACAAGAAGCTTTTAATAATCCAGGGGATTACGCAGGAAGTGGAGAAGGAGGTGTTGTGTTTGTGAAGGAGGAAGAAAAAAACGCATGAGGCAGTATATCATCAATATCTGTGAGGTGTGGGGCAAGGCCCCCTCCGTCTTGACAGGCAGGGCCATTTATTTGGCCTGCCTGTCTTTTTTTGTTTTGGTGGTAGGGATGATTGGGAAAATGCAGTATGGTGAGAACAATTTCCTGGGGCTTTCCTTCTGCCTGTTTGTGGCTGTGCTTATAAAAGTGTATGGGATTTACCGTATGGTCAGAGACGGAACCTATGAGATAGTGCAAGGCATGGTGGTAAAGATAGTGGGAAAACGGAGGCCCGGGCGATTTTATAAGATAGTGCTTATGAAAGAAGATGGGGTCATGGTGGAGCTGCTGTTGGACAAAAATAAAAGTTTGAAGATAGGGCGATCTTACCGGCTTTATATGGTAAATATTGCTTCGGGGAGATTGGGAGGAAATCGCGTTATGGTATTTATCGGTGCAGATACGCTGGTTGGGGTGGAAGAGATTGGGAATTAGATATTTTTATATCGCTTATGCGTTTATCTGCATATCGAGTATAACCCGTTTTTCTAAAATCGGAAGATCTTGAAAACGTCGATGATGAGTTCTATGAAGCTTGTGTATTTCACTTCCACACCGATAGCAGGTACCCTTTTTACTCCGAGAATGCATATAAATTATAATTTCATCCGTTTTTTCTCTATCCATTGGATTTCTAATTCTTTCGGGTAAAAATATAGTTGCAGAAGCCCCCCCCTGTCGGTGAAATAATCACTTGCTTTCTTCTTTTTCGCGCCCCTTTTGAGCACGTGGAAAAATAGGAAAGATAAGTATAATAATTGAAGCGATAGAAAAGAGGCTGTTTTACTCTCAGTATGATATTTGTAACAATAACGTACTAAAATGTGTTATAATTTGTCTGTAACCAGTTAAGGAGCCGGCTGGAATGCAGGAGGTTTAAATGAGAATAGCCATATGTGATGATAACCTGGAGGATATTAAAGCTCTTAAAAAGTTTATTTCAGAAAGCGAATTTTGCCCATCAGAAAGCGATTTTCACGAATTCCTTAGTGGTAAAGATCTGCTTGATAATTTTTCGAAATTTGATATTATTTTTCTGGATATAAAATTGGGTGACCTGGAAGGAATACAAGTTGCTGAAACCATACGTTTACATGATTCGAAAGTGCCCATATCATTTTATACCGGTTATGAGGTTCTGGCTAGTCAGGTCGCTAAGGTGCGGCTGTTTAGTTATCTTATAAAAGGTGACAAAGAATTAAAGTCTCTTGTGGATAATACTTTGCGGGAATTGCGAAAAGAAGAGGAACTTCCTAAGTTGCTTGTAGAGTACAATGGAAAGATTTTTGTGTTGCAGCTATCAGATATTTTGTATATATCAATTCTTAATAAAGGATCGGCAATATATTTAACGGATGAAAGTGCTTATGAAATTTTGGGAGTGGATAAGAAAAACCGTAAACCACAGGATAATATCATCAAGAGTGGTGTTAAGCTAGAAACTTATTATGAAAAGATTAGTAAATGTGGTTTTATATATGCAAAAAAGAGTTATATTGTAAATGCACGGTATATTATAGCGCGATTTAAAGATTCTATTTTATTAAAAGGACATTATGAACTTACTGTTGCCAGAAGTAAGAAAAAAGAATTTGATAGTCAATTAATTGAATACTGGGGGAATGATATCATTAGAAGGGAGCAATAAATGGAGATGACTGAGATTTTCTATCATATAATTATGTTTTTAAACTGTATTTTTGAAATCTTTTTGTTATATAATTTTTTAGAGGCACTGTTTCCATTATACGAGGATCGTAAATGGTTGATAAAATTGGAGGCGTTTGGATGTATAACCGCAATTTATTTAATTAATGATTTACATATACCACTCTTAAATTTAGTCTGTGTACCAGTGATTTATCTGTTATTTGTATGGTTGATTTTTCGTATACAATTGAAATCTAGTCTGGTTTTTGTTGTATTATATTATTTTATTTTAGCGATCAGTGAGTTTGCGTTTTCTGATATCTATACAATGTTAGGTGTTCAAACTATAACAGTAAGTTTTAGAAGAATCTTCCTTTTGACTATGCAGGATGCACTTCGGTTTATCATAATTCAGATCTTTAAAAGGAAATTTTCAGGTACATATAGAGGCGGAATCAACAAATATACCAGAAGCTTATTTATTCTTCCCGTGACAGTATTTATATTGTTAAACGGTTTCCTTATGCCCGTGAGATATCCTTATGGGTATTTGCTGACCAGTATAGGGGGAATTCTGCTTATTGTGTGCAGTATAATAAATTTCTCCGTAATCGATAAGCTGTTGGAAGCTGAAAATGAGCTGAAAATGAATGAGTTGTTAAAGCTTAAAACAACACTTGAGCAAACTCATTATCAAAGTTTACAGGAAATAAATAAAGAATATGCGGCACATATCCATGATATAAGACATATTCTTAAAATAATTCAAAGACTTGATGAAACAGGAGATGATGAAAAGATTCATGAAATTTCTGATAAAGTCACAGAGTTATTGAAGAATAAATGCCCATTGGATAGAAAATTTTGCATGGAGGATTCCGTAATAAATGCTATTTTTATGGAGAGGGGAAAAAAAGCAGCAGAAGGAGGAGTAAAGTTTACGGCAGATATTCAACCAAATGTAGAGTTGGACTTTATCTGTGATATTGATAAAATACGAATTTTTGGAAATTTACTTGATAATGCCATAGAAGCAGCAATATTATGCAATAATGGTTATGTGACCGTCAGTCTGTACAGAGGAAATGATTCTATTGTTATCTTTAGAGTAGAAAATAATTTTGAACATAAAAATAAAAAACATGGGAAAGCATATATTACAACAAAAAGTGATAAAACAAGACATGGTTTTGGACTAAAGAATGTTAAAGAGCTATCAGAAAAATATAATGGAATAATGAAAATAACAGAAGAGAATGATGTGTTTTTTATTACTTTGATTCTATCAAATATACAAAAAATGGAAATATAATTACAATTTTCGGAAACCATATTGATTTTTTTAAAAAAATTGTATATGGTAAAAATCGGACAGGCCCTAAAAATGAATCGGATTGCGAATTTATTAACAAGACGAACCTACACATCATCAGGAAGCAGGTTCGTGTATCTGATACTAATGCCGAATGTTCCAATTTATTTATTGTAACACGTAAACCTTTTGTAAGTGGAGACACTATTATTTGTGTTGCCAGCGTTAGCGGCGGAATGGAGATTATCATGAAAAAACTGGTAAGTAAAATAAGCATGAAGATGAAGAAGAAGAACTGGACTGTTATCGCAATGAATGCTTTGGCCTTGTTAGCTGTAGTGCAGAATGTAAATGCAACATGTGCGTGGCTGGACCATCAGCCAGAGGTTCCGGTAGAAGCACAGCAGTTCAAAAAAATATAATTCTGCAGTAGTCATATGATTGAAAAAATGGCTAAAAGCTTGGTTGTTTGGCAGACGAAGAAAAAATATCTGTCCGAAAAGGATTGTAACTTGTATATATACGGTTATGAACTGTTAATTGGACAAGTCGTTAATTTATTCATTGCTTGCTTTTTGGCATTTGTTTTTGGCGCATATTTAACTGTAATTGTGTTTTTGTTAACCTTTATTCCACTGCGTTCCTATGCTGGAGGGCACCATGCGGATTCTTATAATGTATGTACGATTATATCAAATATAATTATTTGTGCTGTCTGTGTAGCAGCTAAAGTTATTCCAAAAGAGATGGTTTTTCTAATGAATATAACAGCAGGAATTGTCAGCGGGATATTGATATTTAGACTGGCTCCGGTAGAGAATCATAATAAACGGCTTGAATTGATAGAAAAAAAGCATCATAGAAAATATAGCATACTAATATGGGGGATTGAAAGCATTATATGGATATTGGCTTATTATTTAGAAGCTAAAGATGTCAGTTTTGCGGTTACATCAGGACATCTTTCATTATCAGTTCTGTTATGTGCAGGAGTATTAAAAAATAAATTTTTATCAAAAGATTAAGGTAGATGAAGCGTCCATGAACTCTAGGGTTGATGTGACGCTTTTTAATATCATATAGGTGTAATTGTTAGAGCAATATTATTAGTGCTTCAAAATTTACAATTTTTTCTATAATAAGCTACCATTATGGTCTCTAACGATGGTATTGCATGAGAATATGGAGAGAAAGCGTATTGGAACTTACAAATTTTGCTGGATTATATCATCAGAGAATCAAGACATTGTTAAAAGGACGTAATAAGCAAGTGAAAAAGACAAGTTGCCTAATTTTGCAGAGGAGTACTGGTATTATGGTAATACATTGATCAAAGAATGTATCCCCACTTCTTCTTCAAGTATCCCAGCCAACAAAATGATGGACTGGGGACTGTAAGGGAGGGAGGATGAGAAGTTGATAATACGTGGTTGAGGATTCTGGTACAGATGAAGGAATTAGCAAGGTCCATCTGGAATATCCGGTTGTAAGAGCAAAGAGCGGTGTAGGAAATTTTCTGTTACTAAAATTGATTCCAGAGATAGGTGACGTAAGACAATTACATAATGAAAAGGTATTAATAGCACATGCTGGAATTGATGCACTTTCATATTAGTCTAGGATTTATAGGTATAAAACGATAAACTTCAAACCGAGATCGGCAGCCTAAGGAAGAGGGATATGAAGTTATGTGTTGCTTAAAAACGCATGCCGCACCAGAAGTTGCTGCTGTACATCGGTTTATCTTAAAGAAAAATGGGAGAGGAAAATTAAAACGGGTTGTCAAGATAGTAAGACTGGGCTCTATAGTCATGGTTAAAATGTATAATAATATATTTATAAAGCTGCTAAAAATGTATTGACTTGGTAACGGGTTTTTATATTAAAATAATAAATTTAATCAACTTTAATCAAAGCTAAAAGAAGAATATGCAAAAAATGGAAAATGAGCGACATTTTCCGGAACCCCCCTTGTAGGGTGTCGAATTATGTGCTAATTTGGTGAAAAATGAATTTTGAGGAATAACATTTCTATCAGTATATCAATTTGTGTAATGTCATTTTGATATTGCTGTTCAGATATGTTTATGAGGTGTACCAGAAAAGAAAGGTAAAAAAGTAATAAAGCGTAATGAATAATTATTAAAAAGAGTATTTAAGGGAGAACAGCTCCTGTTTGTTCAAAATTTTTTATGAAAGAAATGGTGGGCAGTATATGATAAAAAAGCAAACAGTCTTTACTGTGTTAGTTCTGGTGATTCTAATCTCCTTAAATGCGTCCGGGTCGGTCCTGGCTGGTGAAGTGCAGGAATACAACATCAAAACGGGTGAAGTCGTGTTTTTATTGGATACCAGTGAGTCAATGAATATGCAGGATAGGAATCAGTCTGCGATAGATGCCATTCGCCAAGTGGCATACGGACTGCCCTCTAATTATAAGACCGGAGTGGTGGCATATGGCACAACGGTTCATACGGTTATTCCCTTTGACACAGGAATCCAGCAGACAGAGGAACAGTTGGCTTCCATTACCTATGCCGGATACACCAACGCAGGGGAAGGGTTAAGCCGAGCGGTTGATTTGTTTACTGATGATAAGGACACAGATCGCTTTATTATTATGCTGACAGATGGAGAGATCGACATGCCCGACAGTCAGGCGAGTGAGCGGTCCCGGACTCAGTATACGGAAGCCGCTGCCTTGGCCCGTGAAAAAAATATTAAGATGTTTATTGTGGCAATCGGATCGGGGGTGGAGAATTCAGAACTGCATATATTTGACGGGGCTGAGATGACGAATGGAGCAATTTATTGGGAGGGGCAGTCTGGTTCCTTGTCCCGAATCATGGAAAAACTCGTAGCAGACCGTATGGAATTTCCCAGACAGTCTTTCTTAGAAAACGGAACAGGCAATTATGATGTAAAAATTCCTGATGGTTTAAACCGGGTGAAACTGGTGATAACGGCGGATGGCGAGTTGAATCAGGTATCTGCACAGTATCCGGGAGGCGAGTGGCAGACCATTACAGGAAAGAATTTTGCGGTTATGGACGTTATGAACCCATTGCCGGGCAATCTAAATGTATCATACCAGACGATTAACAGCTCAGGTGTACGGATATATATGTTGACTGAATATATGGTCGTGCTTCAGGTAGATGCAGAATACCGAGTCAGAGAAGTTCCGCGGTCAGAGAAGGAAATAAAAAGAAACGTGCCACCGGAGTATGAACATTTTGTAGATGTTGTCATGTGGCTTACAGACGCTACAGGAAGATATGGAAACATATGGAAGGAAGAACGGTTTGCCGGAAAAGTAATTACATATACCATCAATGGAGTCTCTTATTCAGGGGAACTGCAGAAGGGAGAGCTGCATCAGGTCTTGCCTGCTGATACCATAGACTTTCTGGAAGTCTCAATCGATACCAAAGGACTGGATGCTGTTTATTGTGTGCAGCAGCCGATTGTGATGAAAATTGAGAAGACTCCAGACCCAGTGTTTGTTCCGCTGCCGGACTATTGGCCGCTGATTGCAATTGTAGGAAGTCTGGTCATGACCCTTGTTTTCCTGCTTATTTTCTGGGTTAGGAAAAAGAATACTACGATTATCTATATGGCACAACCCTTGGTGGGACAAGAATCCGCCAGAAAGATGAAAACAACATCCTGTAGCTATTCGGGAAAGCTTAACATGTATGTGGTGCAGACGGCAGACGGAAGGGATATACCGCCTCAAACGTACCGGCTGTTTGGCCACGGATCCACGAGGCTGACCTTGGATGAAATACTTCTTTCCTGTGGGATTAAGTTTGGAAAGATTGGTGCGAGAGATATCATCCTCTATCCAGGTCCGGAGCACACGCTCATTATCATGGACCAGTCAGAGAGCTGCACAGTGATGCGGGGGAGGGAAATCTTAAAGAAGGGCATGGGCTATCCCGTTTGTTATAACGGGAAGGTCACGGTGTCCTTTGAGGATGAGGCGACGGAGATAGAGCTTCATTATAAAAATTTAAAACCGGGAGAGAAGGAGGGCTCCTGACGATGAAACCAGTGGATACATACAGAAAGGGATGGGGACGGCCACCGAACAGGCTGGTGTGCCCCTATAGAATGAACCAATGGACTGATTCCCGTATCAGAGCCGGATGACCAGGACGGCGACTTGCCGCACCGGAGGTCTTCCTGGCGGTGAGCGCATATCCTTGAATCATAAATGGAATGTTTATTAAAGGAGGCGCAATCAATATGGGAAATGTGATTAAACAGACGAACAGAACCATGCTCATGGAGGTCATCAATCCCGACAAACAGGATTTGTTGACGTTGATCGGAGATGTTCGGGGAGTGGAGAGCCTGTCAGATGAGAAAATCAAGGAAATCAACGATTATCTGATGGTACGCAGCTTTGACGAGCTGCTGGAAAAGTTGGCTCCCAAGGTATACTGCTACTTCAACGCAAACAACCAGAAGGTGACGTACCAGCTCAAAAGACCGGAACAGGTGCCGGAAGAGCTATTGACAGAAATTCCGCTGAACAGGCAGAATGAATTCATGGGGATGCTGATGACCATGGTTGAAGCCAAACGGTCAGAGGGAAAGACCAACGTTGATTTCAAATTTGAGAAATTGACAGACATGATCTCTCCCAGGAAAGTGATGGACTCCATCAGGCAGAACCGGAAGGAGTTACAGTATACCTATGGGGAATATGCCAGGCTGGATGAGGGAGACCCGAAAAAGAAGGATTTGGCGGACAGGCTGAACATTATGTTTGAAGAAGCCAGCGCAAACTATAATAATATCATGGCGCTCCTTCCTCTGGCGATCGAAGACATCAAGACCAGGCTCCTCTTAGGAGACGGAGGAGACAAAAAGGACAGCGCTCCCCTTGCATTAGGCATCTTAAGTATGGGAGAGCAGGGAGAGCTTAAGGTTTTAGAGGCTCCCAAGGTGGAAACGACTGCCCTGGCTGCTATTGATGATCATGTCAATGCCGGATTGATTGAGGCATTGAAAGAGGATTATGAAGCAATCAACGATGAAAGCAATGATTATGTAGAGGCCTTAGTAGCGAGAACATTCTGCCCCCTGTCCTCTACCATGGAGAGCGGAATTGATTTAGAGGCGGAGGTGGCTAATTACAATTTTTATTTAGCGTTCTATTTGGAATCAAAGGATGCCTTTATTAAAACGGTAAAACCGTTGATAGAAAGCCTGCTGGGTGTCTGGTGTTATTTTGAGCAGTATCCGAAGAAGCTCAAGGGAATGCGCCCCTCTCTGCTGGTGACCAACATATCCAACGAAATGCTTGCAAAGAGCAGCAACATCCCCCGCCTGATTACATACTTAACCACGGTCAACGCAAAGAATGACTTTGCCAATACTGTCTGGTATGCCATTATGCCGAACGTCTCATTGGATCAGAATAGTCGTATGAAGCTGACCAGAGAACGGTTTCAGGGAAATTCCAGGGAGGAAAAAAACGGATCCAACAGTATGGAATCCCTGACTCGGCTTCTGGATGTCTTTAAGGACTATAAGGTGCAGTGCTTCTTTTCTTACGTGGCTGATGACAGTACCACTTTCAATGCCCTTGCGACAGAGGGTATTTCCCGGTATGAGGATCGGTGTGCCCCCCTTCTTGGGAAAAACACCAGCGAGTTCGCTATTGTCTGCCTTCCAAATTTTACTATCATCCCTAAGGATAAGTCCGGAGTTATTTTAGACAGCCGGATGATTGTGGGAGAAAACCAGGCGGCTGTGCTCTCACAGGAAAAGGAAGACGTGATGAAGCTTTGGATCGACGGGGTCTATGTGGGAGCAGCTTATGTGGCTGCTGGAATTGTATCTGCCTGGCAGTGTCCGGAATGTTTAAAAGCCAAGTTCGGTCCCGACGCAAAATTTGATATGGAACTGCCGGGAGTGAGGTTTGACATTGAGGCCGGCAGCCATTCCCTGATTGTCAGCACCACCATGGCAAAAGAAATCACCGGGTTCACCAATTCTATTAAAACTGATATCAACCGGAAGAACTTTGGGTTTATTTTCAGCTCAGAGAATGCCTCCTATAAAGGTAACGACATAACAAAGATCATGGTTTACAAGGCGAGGAATCTAATGACGGATGGCTCTATGTTTGAGCCGATCTATAAGACCCAGGTAACATCCTATATCGAGAGAGTGATGCGTCATGGGACCGGAGATTTTAAGGAGGATTCCATCGCCCAGTTCTTTTCCAACAATCCAAACAGCCAGAAGAGCCGGTGGCTTTCCGGGCGAGAGTATTTAAACGGGATTTTTGGAACGAGAGATGACATCAGCAGCACCATCAACGAAGAGACGGGCTTCTGCACCCTGGACATTACCTTTAACGGCAATGTAAAGAATTTAGAGGTCGAGATCAACCGGCTATCAGCCAATAGGGCGTAACAGCCTTTGAAGCATAAATAATTTCAGAAAAAGGAGGAAGCAGACATGGGATTTCGTATGAAAATCACCGGAGGGCCGGAGGATATCGTATTTGACGAGCGGAGTATCACAAAAGTGGATTTTGACTCCATTTCCTCATCGGACTCCAATGCAAGGGCAACTGATTTTGGCCTGACAGTAAAGGTATGGGGAAAGATGCTTTATAAGCTGGGAGGGGAAGGAAATGATCCGACCCTTGGTTTGTCCCAGTGGTCCCAGGTACCATCGGAAAAAGCAGATTGCTATAGGAATGCGGAGGTTACAGTGGTTTCCGCCAGTCAGGTGGTTCGTCAGTTCAACTTTCCTGATGCATTTGTAATGGAATACAGCGAGGAAGTGGATGATGAGAACGGTGTGGGGACTTTTTATATCCACATGAAACAGAAGAAGGATGAGAATGCAGCAGCAAGCATTGAGGGCGGCTTCGGCGGCGAATGATAGAGAAAGGAGGAAATAAGACATGTCATACAGAATAACAGTGGATGGAAATGAAAGCTTTGAGATTGCAAAGGAATGCGTGCGCAGTGTGAAGTTCACCACAGATATCCCGCTGGATTCCAATGCCAGGACCAGAGATGTGGGAAGCACCTTGATCATTACCGGAAGGATTTTAACGGCAGTTGACGGAGATCCCTTTGACAGCACCAGGAAGCTGGCTTTATGGTCAGCCGTTCCAGCAGAGAAAGCGGATTGCTACCGCAAGGTGACCGTTGAGCATGTGGCAGCGGGAGTTATGGAAAGAAAGTATTATTTTCCGAATGCGTTTGTGATTACTTATAAGGAAGAGTTTGGAAATATGGAAGGAACAGGAACCTTTACGCTGACGATCAGGCAGAAGAAAGACAAGCTGGAAATGATCACAGTGGAAGGCGGCTATCCGGCCGCATAAGCAGGAAAGCAGGGGCGCCCGGAGAAATCCGGATAGCGCCCCTTTTTCCAATAAGAGCAAAGAATGAGAAATTGAGAGGAGCAAACCCTGGCAGGCAGGCCTGCTTAGGGATATAAGGCGAGCCGATGAAGGATTTATATGAGACGCTGGGAATTTCCCGATCTGCGTCAGAAGAAGAGATAAAAAAAGCTTACAGAAAGCTGTCCAAAAGATACCATCCGGATGTAAATCCAGGGAACAAAGAAGCAGAGGAGCGTTTCAAAGAGGTATCAGAAGCTTACGCAGCCTTGGAGGATCCGAAAAAACGGCGGGTCTATGATAAGTCCCTGGAAAATGAGACACAGGGAAAAACAACAGGGAAGGCCAACAGGAGCCCAAAGGAAGGTTCCGGGTCTTCATCCGATATCAGTTTCTCCAATATGGAGGAACAGTTTGCACAATTTTTCGGATTTCACCCCAAAAGCGGAAAGGTGAATGAGGATAAGATAAATCCAGATAAGAAAAAGACAACGAATCCGTTTCATGCAACGGAGATGTTTGAGAAATATATGGGGATTAAGAAGTAGAAGAATTTGTTTTCAGGAAAGGAAATGAGCGAATGAAAAGAAGGGCAATGGATTTGTCTCTCGCCTGCATCTGCCTGGCTGTTACAGGCATAGTCTTATTCTACTCTGACCAGATTAGAGGCAGGGCGGTAATTTTGGCGGCAGTGGGGATTTTAGGAATTATATTCCTGTTTTTGGCAGTAAGGGATGGAGAGAAACGAAAGGATGTGGGGTGGTCATTAAAGTGGAGACATACGGCCGAAACAGGGGCGATTACAGAAATCGTTCTGCTCAGCGAAGAGGACACGGAGCTGATGACCTGGAATGTGTATGGAAAGACCGCCATGGTTATCGGCCGTGATGTGAAAGAAAACCAGGTGGACATTGATCTGGGGCGTAGCCACTATGCCAGCATGGTGGAGATCGAACATGCTGTGCTGAATTACTCCGCAGGGAACTGGTACGTGGAGGATTTAGGCAGTGCGAATGGAATTCGTGTGAAAAAGGCCGGAGACGGGAAGGTCTATCAGCTTTCCGCAGATACCCCATGTCAGATGGAGCGGGAGGACTGCCTGTACGTTGGCTTAAACCGGCTACTTCTGAGATGATGGTGCAGCCGGCTTTTTGATAAAATATAGAAAGAGAAAAGGAGCGAAAGATATGAGCGGGAATCTGATCCGATGCCAGAATGGGCATCTGTTTTCGGCTAGAAGATACGGGACGGTGTGCCCCTATTGCAACATCGAAACAGCTACAAAGGAAAAAAAGGAAGCAGGGGGAACGAACGGGGAGGAACTGGAGGAGCTTCTGCTTGTTCGGGAGACCTCACCGGTGTGTGGCTGGCTGGTCTGCATTTCCGGTCCCCGGCAGGGAAAGGACTACCGGATTAAATCTGGCAAAAATTTTATTGGCCGGGCGGATGACATGGACATCCAGATTCTGGGAGACAACGGGATCTCCCGGCGCAATCACGGCGTCATTGTTTTTGATCCGAAAAAAAAAGAGACTGTCCTCCTTCCAGGTGATAGCAACGGCCTGGTCTATCATAATGACACTGCCGTCTATACGCCGACAGTACTGAGTGCCTATGACGTTATTGAAATGGGGGAGAGCAGGTTTGCTTTTCTGTCTTTCTGTGGAGAAAATTTCATGTGGGAAGATCGAGGAGAGGGACAGGAAGCAAGGCCGCAGGAGTAAGGAAAATATTTGATTATAAAAAATAACGAAAGGGAGGGGAACCATGACAATTCCCGAAACGACGATTCTTTTCCTGGGGCTTGCTGGAGGTCTGTTTCTGTTTTTTAGGATCAGATTGGAAGCCAGTAATCCTTGGAACAGATCCAAGGGAAACCGCTTAAGTAACAAGAGCGGAGCCTCCAAAACCATAGGTGACCGGGAGGTGCAGGAGGATGAATACGGCATTACGGAAACGAAGGAAGGTTCCATGGCAGTCCTGGCGGATGGGATGGGAAAGCATTTCGGAGGAAAGATTGCCGCCCGGACAGCAGTACAGGCGTTTCTGGACATGTTCGAGGATAAGAATGCTTTTCATAATCCCCACTACTCTTTCCGCAAGGCTTTCCAGGGAGCAAACAGGGAGATCCTAAATCAGATGGAGGAGAATCAGGGAAGCGCTTCCGTGGCGGCGGTCATGATAAAGGACCGGAGGCTGTACTATGCGACAGTGGGAAGCGTAAAGGTGGCGGTCTACCGTAACCGGGAGTTAGTGCCTGTAACATCCGGCCACACGATCCAGGCGCTGGCAGAGCGGAAATACAAGGAAGGAAGGCTGACAAGGCAGGAGGCCGTCAGGCTGTTGGAGAACCATAGGCTGTACAACTATGTGGGACAGGACGGCTTTCATGATGTGGAATTCTTTGACACCCCAGTTGCTCTCCGTAGAGGAGAATATGTGCTCCTCATGACAGACGGCCTTTATGAAACCGTCAGATGGAAGGATATAGAAGACTGTCTGGAAGAAAAAGGCAGCTGTCAGGATAAAGCCTATCAAATCATAGAATTGGTCAATAAAAGCCGGGAGGAACAAAAAGACAATGCCGCAGTAGTGGTGTTGCGGGTACGATGAGGACTTTACATGCAGAAAAAGGAATCAGGAGGAAACAATGAGATGAGAAAACAGAACAGCACATTTAAGACG
Organism: Hungatella sp.; assembly: GCA_031270005.1. Taxonomy (GTDB): domain Bacteria; phylum Bacillota; class Clostridia; order Lachnospirales; family Lachnospiraceae; genus Lacrimispora. Next base: position 29,428 of record JAISYJ010000061.1, read on the forward strand.
GCTTTTCTGTCAGAGGCTGGATCGGGGCTGGAAAATAACGATTATTTCGCCTTTGTGGAGTTGGAGGAGTACGCCTGTTATGTCATAGCGGACGGATTGAATAATCTGCCAGACGCTGAAAGTGCCAGACTGGCCACGCAGAGTATCATCCTGGCGTTTCAAGCGCATCCGTCCGTGACAAAACGGGCGGTCCGTTCCTATTTAAAGGAGGCCAACGAAGCACTCCTGTCTGCGGACAGCCGGGAACGGCTGAAAGCCTCCGTCACCGTGGTCGTAACTGACTATGCCAGCGTGCGCTATGGCCATGTGGGAAACACCAGGCTGTGCCTTTACCGGGACGGGGTGGCGTTGGAATCCACCAGGGATATGTCTCTGGGGGCTGAAATGGCAGAAGAAGAGAAGCTTCCTCAGGATATCCTTTCCCGCCATGAAGAACGGAACAACTTATATGCCTGGCTGGGGAAGGAGAAGAGACTGCGGCCATTTATTTCCAGGAAGCGAGTGCTGGCTAACGGGGACATCCTGGCAGTCTACACAAGAGGAATATGGGAGAATCTGGACAGTGGAGAACTAGATGATGTGTTCCTGGAAGCAAAAGGGGAGCCGCAGGAATGTCTGGATAATGTGGAGGACCTTTTACTGTCCAGACAGCCGGAAAGCCTGGAAAATTACACTTTTGCCGCCATTTTCGTGGACAAGGTATTTTTGGACCCGGACAGAAAGAGCCGTAATAAAAAAATCATCGTCATCACTGCGGTTGCCATCGTTCTGGTCCTTGTGATCGCCCTTGCACTGTGGATTCTGTGTAATCTAAAGCGCAGGAATGAAGAGGAAATGGAGCGTAGATATGCAAACACCATAGAGTACATACAGGATGACAACTTTATCAGAGCCGGAGAGGAATGCGGCGAGGCCCTTAGGCTGGCGGAAAAGCTGCATGACAAAAGGCTGATCCGGGAAATCTCCGATTACCAAAAGCTTATTGAGACGGTCAGTGTGGCTGAGGAAGCATATGGAGGAGAAGCCTATGAGGAGGCTCAGGCCGCTTACTTAACAGCGAAGGAACGTTCCCGGTATGCGGACCGGATTGCGGATGAATATATAGACGGTCAGCTTGACCGTATCAGGGATTATCTGTCTGTGTCAGACTATATCCGGCTGGGCGATGCCCTGACCGCCAGGGAAGATTATGAGAGAGCAGAAGAAAAGTACTTATATGCCAAGGATTTGGCTGCCCGAAGATATTTTGAAAAAGGGCGAAAGGAGGCCATGGAGGCTCTGGAAGCTATGTATATTAAACGGGACAAGGCAGAAGAAGCAGATACCCAGGAGGCAAAGGAAAAGGCATCCAATGAAACAGGGGCCGCCCAGCTGGCTTTGGAAGGAGACAAGGCATTTACAGAAGGGGATTACCAGGGAGCGAAGGCCTATTACACCATGGCGCTGGAAAAGTACCAGCAGCTGGGTGATGTCCTCCATGGGGAACTGATCCAGACGAAGATTGCCTCCAGTGACAGCAAGGCAGAGGAAAACGAACAAAAAAAGATACAGGCGGAAGGTTATGTAGCAGCCGGCAGAGAGGAAGAAGCGGCAGGAAGCCGTCTGGAGGCCAGGAAACAGTACTTATTTGCCAGGAACATTTATAAGGATCTGAAGCTGGAGGAGAAGGTAATGGAGGTGGACGGTCTGATTGAGATTTTGGAGACGGCAATGGATCAGGATAAGGAGGAAAAAGAGAAAGAGAAGGAAATGAGAGAAAGCGAGAGTGAAGAGGACGGAAGCCCGGGGACTGAGAAAGAAGAGAGAGAAGGCCCGTAGGCAGAGCAGCAACTGGGAGAGGAGAGAAAAACGGAACAGGCGGATACCGGGACTTCCAGACTGGGAGTCTGAGAAAATTGGAAGACAGGGCAGGAGGAACACATGGAAAACAGGAAAGACAATCATTTGTCTGCCATACTGGAATACCCCTTTGACTTTGATCGTTACATCGAAGAACGGCTGAGGGAGATTGACGATTCCGATGAGCGGCAATATGCAAAAAAGATATTGGCAGAGGGGCTGGGAAAGCTTATCCACTGCACGGAATCCAAATACCGGCAATTAGAAAAACGGGTCTATGAGGAGCTGGAGACATGGGACAGTCAGTATGAGACGGTCATGACTATTGTAAGGCGAGAGCATTACGACCCCACGAACCGGACCCTGTATCCGGTGATTGAGGAAGACTTAAAGGAAGATGCCCTGGCAGAACAGCTATCCGATGAGAGCCAGATCTGGACCGGAACCATCTTCTTAAAAGCGGGAGAACAGGAGCAGAGAAAATTTGAACGGCATCAAAGCTTTGACGGCATATGGAGCAAGGACGGCGAAAGGCAGGAAGCCAGCTTCCATATCCGGCCAGCAAAGCGTTACCGGGACGTCATAGAACGGCTCTATCAGGTTTTCCAGGATAATCATGTCCCATGGGAAACTATCAATACGGCATACTTAGACAAATTCTATGATGTGTATATCAGTGCGGAGGAAACAGAAAATAGAAGGCTTCCTATTGCTATAAAAGATGCAGGAATTGATTTTGGGGAATTCAAAGAGGCTGTCCACTGTGATCTGATCCCCCTCTGGAACATGGAATGGGTGGGAGTTGACAGTGCGGATTTCATGCTCCCCAGCATTGATGGCATCTATTATGAGCACGAAATCACACTGGAAGAAAAGACAGAAGAGGACGGATACTTAATCGAAGCCAATGAGGACATCCTGGAAATCCGGCATGAAAAAACGAAGATTGTCATGAAATCACGGAAGGGAACCTTTGAAGGATGGAGGGTCCTTCATATCATCCAGAAGGAACCCCTGCGTTCTTTGGACTACGATGCGCCGTTGGTGGGAAACCATAAAAGAGATTCTTTTCTCCGCCGTTTTGCAGAACACAGCCGTGTGCAGCTTTTGACAAAGGCCGATCTATTCCGGAGGATTATGGAACTGGATATCCGGGACTATGTCGAGGTGGTGAATTACGAGATATGTGCTGGTGCAGGAAATGAACCCGGTGCAGAGAGCATGAATTGGTTTATCCAGGAGGAACTGTTCCCTATGGATAGCAGAAGGCTGCTGTTGCTGAATTTTAAGGAAAGGGAGCCAGGGAATTATTTAAACGGGAGCATGGTCCGGTTCGCAATATCGCAGATACAGTTGGAAATCAGCGAGTACCGATGCGTGGGAGTAATCATCTGATGAATGAATGTTTCATCAGCGTCCTTTATAGACGGAACGAAAGGAATGTGAGTTGATATGAATTATGCATGGGAGGCCGCCTTGGCGGCAGACGAGGCAGGGATAAAGCGGGAGGATGTCCGGTATGTGCCAGTGAGGGATGGAAGTCCTTATACAGAAGTGGTACTGGAGACGATTAACACCAGAGCGCTGGAGGAGAAGAATGTGGAGATGAACCCTCTTTATCGGTTTTCCAGGGAGTTTTCGGAAATGTTCGATGTCAATCTGGAAGGCTGTGAGGCATCAAGGGGGCTGTTTTTTGACTGTGCCATGCAGTATTTGATACATCTGGACTTACGCCAGGGGCTGTCCAGACAGGAATATGCCCTGCGGTTTCTGCTAAAGGATCTTCTGAATGAGGTGTGTGGAAGTCAGGTGGCTCGTGTTGTGGGGCAGTTCGGGAAGGAGAAGCTCCGATCTTTTCTCTGCCTGATCCTAAAATTGTACCAGTGTGGAAGCAGTATCTGCTTGTTTCGCGAGGTTATGCGGTGCATGTATCCAGACTCTATGGTATACGCCAACAATGAAACTGCAAGGCAGATCCTGATGTATGTGGGCTTTAAGGAAACGGAAGCGGAGTTGGAACGGCTGGAGCTTTTAAAGGATATGTTTCTTCCGGTCAATTTCCAGGTGTTCCTGTTCTGGGAACATCATTTCGGAATCATTGATGTGGATGAAACCATGTGGCTTGATGAGATGGTGCTGTTTTAAGAAGAGAGGAGCTGTTTGGATGAAATATTTTGAGATTCAGGATTCTGCAGAACTGAAATATGCCCCCCAGTTGAGAAACTGGTATGGGACATTTGATGTGAGGAATATACGAATTGATACTTTTCATAAATTGCCTGAGGAGCAGTTATTTAATATTGAGCCTTCAGAAAACACCATTTTTACAGACATTATCCTGTTTCCCTTTTTGCTGATTTCTCCGATGGCTAAAGAAGTAATTGAAATGTACCGGGAATACTGCCTTTTCAGAATTGTCATCTTGTCAGATCAATTAAACAAAGAATCGCGATTATATTACTTGCCGGTGTTAGATGAAACCAATGATATACAACTGCAAAGAGTTCAATATAAGGATGGAAAAGATATTCCGGAAACACTCCAAATGGAAAGAGAAAAAATTGAACTGGGCAGGAACCTGTTCTGGATCAAGGATAAACACAAGAGGCATACTATTTTGTCATTGGATATAGCAGAGAGTCTGATCCAGCGCGGGATAAGCGGACTGGGATTATGTGAGGTGCAGTTATACAGCAAAAAATAATGAGAGAACAGC
>JAISYJ010000071.1:0-37884 GCA_031270005.1 Hungatella sp.
ATTACTGCTTATGTGGACCTGGCAATACCGCATATACACGTTTCCATAGAGCCGTCATTTATCCTTTTGCAATTGGGACACTTCCATGCATCATATACGTTCCAATTCTCATCGTTGACCTTGGCCTTCTCCGGTTCTTGCTTGAGAATCTGAGGCTGTACCTGCGGCCGAGTCGGCAAGGTTTTTGGAGGCTCGGAAAGAGGCTTGCAAATGGGTGTAATAATCGTTGGTTCTGCTTTCCCGGGGTGTTCCAATAATTTAAATATTTTATCCTGGTGTTCCAATATTTCGGAAAAGGCATATAATATCGCCCAAAGAGTTATAACACTAAGCAGTGTTGAGAAAAGGATGGCAAAGGTTGCAGTTCCGTCCCGTTCCAATTTTAAAGTGTGGAAATTTAGTCTCATACCAAGTGTGTCCGATAGAAAAATGCTTCCAATGATTCCTAATACTAATTCCACATACGCCAGAGTTTTACATATGATTTTCATACTTCTTTCCCTCCCAAGTGCATTATTTTATTAAAAAGCCAAAGGCTATTTTAATCCAATATAAAGTTCCTACATTCCTGTACTTTTTGTCATCTATAAATATTGAATGGTTTGAATAGTAACAATCTGTTCCATTAAGGAGTCTCTAATGATTATACAGCAATTCTGAGATTTTGGAAGTCAGAAAGTACAAAGTTATTGAATTTGGCTGTTAATAATATAAAAAAACTTGTAAAGATGCGAGTATACAGAATATATGCAAGAAAAGGCAATCAATTGAAGGTCAATGAAAAAAGCTGCCTGGACACTATGAAAAGATGGAAAATGAATATCCAAGAGCAGATTCAGTCAGAACAGTTCAAGCTAGTAAACGGGATGCGGAAAGCGCAGGATATAACCATGGATGGTCTGAAGAAAATGCTGTTTTCAGCAGATGGGATCACTCGTGGCGCATAAAAGCGTTAATAAAATAACGATTCACTTTCTATATGTGGTCATGTATAATAAAGAAATATGGACAAAGATAAAATATATGACCGTATTCAAACGGAAGCAAGACATGCTGCGTCAGAATCGGGAGGTACGCAGATAAGTCATTGAAGAGTAAGGACTGCTTCTGCTAGGGCCCTTGCAAGGCCCTATCCTGGCTGAAAAAGAATACGAAATAAGTTATGTAAGGAGATAAAGATATGCCACCAATACAGTTGCTGATTAAGCCAGCCTCCGGAAGCTGTAATTTAAGATGCAAATATTGTTTTTATCATGACGAGATGCAGAAACGGGAGCGGCAAAATTACGGATTTATGTCTTTAGAGGCCCTGGAGGAGATCGTTAAGAAGACACTGGCTTATAGTGAGCGGCAGTGTGAGTTTATCTTCCAGGGAGGGGAACCCACTTTGGTGGGCCTTGACTTTTATAAAAAGCTGCTGGAATTTGAGAGTAAGCATAACATACGCAATATAAAGATTATGAATTCTATTCAGACCAATGGATACCAGCTGGGCGAAGAATGGGCAGAGTTTTTTGCTGCAAATAATTTCCTGGTAGGTGTATCCCTGGATGGGATTAAATATACCCATGACGCCTATAGGGAGAATTCTGCGGGTGAAGGTTCCTTTGGCGAAATTATGAAGACCCTTAAATTGTTTGACAAAAAAGGGGTGGATTATAATATCCTGACGGTTGTAAACCGAAGAACAGCGGAGCGGATTCCGCGAATTTATGAATTTTATAAGAAAAATAACTGGAAATATCAGCAGTATATCGCTTGTCTTGATCCATTTGGAGAGCCAAAGGGAAGCCGGGAGTATTCTCTGACGCCAGAGGTCTATGGAGAGTTTCTTGTAAAGCTGTTTGATCTTTGGTATCTGGATCTTATGAAGGGAGAACAGCCATACATTCGTCAGTTTGAAAATTATATCAGCCTTTTGATGGGATACCCGCCGGAGGCATGTGATATGAAGGGGTGCTGCAGCATCCAGCATGTAGTAGAAGCGGATGGCTCTGTTTACCCCTGTGATTTCTATGTAATGGATGAGTATAAAATTGGAAACTTCCTGGAGGATTCTATTGAGGAGATGGGAAGCAGAGGATTGGAGAGCGGGTTTGTAGAGGCTTCTTTGAATAGACCTAAGGAGTGCACAACCTGCGAGTATGCATACTTATGCCGCGGCGGATGCCGCAGGAACCGCCAGATAGATGAGGCAGGCCATCTTGGTCAGAATTATTTCTGTTCATCTTATAAGTATTTTTTTGAGAAAACTTTATCAAGGATGGAAAGTATTGCCAGACAGCTGATGCAGTCAGAATAGCAGAAGAGGTAGACCATAAAAAGGATAGAAAAATAGAATTTTCAAGGAAGCCGCAGAAAAAAGCATGATTGTTCCCCCGGTATTTTATACCTGGACAACTTAGGAACCAGTGAATTTCACACCTTGTCTAAGTGTCCCATATAATATAGTACAATCAATTAAAAAAGGGGTGTAAAATATGTGCTGCTTTTTCGGAGGATGTAGGAATAACTGCAGATGTAACTGTGGATGTAACTGTAGATGCAATTGCCGCGGACGCGACTGTGAAGGCGTACGCGATGATTGTGAAGAGGAAAGAAGAAGAGCGTTTTGTGCCGGTTTCAGAGCTGGGTGTAATGATCCCCGCTGTCACTGCCGCTGGGGCAATGAAGACGATAATTGTGAATAAAGACAGGAAAGCGGAGGTCTGAATAGGTTCAGGCCTCCGCTTTTGCATAAATATCCAGCTGTAGTTTTTTGCCTGGCCAGTGAATAATGCAGGCACAATTTCAGGGAATGGAGCATATACTGAATGATACGATAAAAAATATCAAAGGAAATTCAGAGCAATGCGCGGGGAGAAAATATGGCGGAACCGTCTTCCGTATGAAAAGCGGTATGATTATGGGGTCATCAGGCCCCGGATAAAAGGAATGTACTGTTACTACAGAGCTGCGGAATGTGAACCTAAAATTACAAGGCAGGTCAGGGCAATGGCAAGGCGGGCAGGAATGGATATGGCAGGCGAGGAAAACCGCATAAAATCCAGGGATTCCTATTTGGAAAAGATTCAAAGAAAATATGGCCGGGGCTTCCAGGTGTACGAGGTAAAAGATATATTAAGATATACCTATACGGCTTCTGCAGAAGAGCTTGCGGGGAAAGCATTAACAGCCATGGAGCTTTATTGGGAATTAGGATATCAAACGATTGAAATTAAAAATTACTGGCTTGACAGGCAGAGTCCTTATAAGGGAATCAACACCACCTTGCGCTCACCTGACGGCCAGATTTTTGAGTTACAATATCATACACCGGAAAGCTTTTCAATAAAGAATGGGAAAATGCATGAATTATATGAAAAGCAAAGGCCAATCAAGGACTTAAGCAGCAGGGAGTACTTAGAACTGGGGAATCAGATGCTTAAGTTGTCCAATTCCATGGAGATTCCCAAAGAAATAGAACGGGTGAAGTGAATCTTATGGGCAGGAGTGAGCAAAAGTTTTTAGACATGGGAATGGAAGCTAAAAAATGGGAAAGGATAGTAAGAAAATTCACAAAATTTTCAAAGTTTTTTTGTTGCAAACCGGGCTGCGAGGTGATATACTCCTACATAGTTAATTAGCTAATTATTAGGAGGCTAACAGAAAGGGGATTGTTTGCAAATGAGACCAATGTGCCCGTTCCGGGATAAAGGATTGAAGGGAGAGATATCACTGACCCACAGCGTGATGATTAGATATTTGAGGATCATGAAGCTGCATCGGTATATCCTTGATGAGCGTCTGAGACAGACAGGGGTATACCGCAGCCAGCATCAGATTCTTATGATGCTTTCCGACCATTCCAATGTATCCCAGAAGGAGATTGCAGAACGCCTTTATGTGTCCACTGCCACCATAGCGGTATCGGTGAAAAAGCTGGAAAAAGGGGGATACATCACCAGGGCCGTTGATCAGGAAGATAACCGGATGAATAAGCTTTGCCTGACGGAAAAAGGAAAACACATGGTGGAGCACAGCCGGGAATTTTTTCACAATGTAGAAGAACGTATGTTCCGTGATTTTTCAAAGGAGGAATTGGCTGTCATGGGGCAATATCTGGACCGCATTTATGGTAATTTATCTCAGATTCCTTTAGAAAAGGACATGACAGAAAGAGAGGATTGATAACTTGAAACGATATTGGAAATATATCAGGCCGTATCTGGGAGCCTTTATACTGGCGCCCCTTTTAATGCTTACGGAAGTATTTGGTGAGATCATGCTTCCCAGGCTGACCTCCATGATCATCAACAACGGAGTCGCCGCAAGAGATGTAGGATACATTTTAAAAATGGGCGGGAGAATGGCCGCCATTGCCCTTATTATGGCATCAGGAGGAATCGGAGCATCCTATTTTTCCTCTAAGGCTTCCATCTGCTTTAGCACGGACTTGAGAAAGGATGTATTTCATAAAGTCCAGCAATTTTCCTTTAAAAATATTGATGATTTCAGCACAGGATCATTGGTTACCAGACTGACCAATGATATCCAGCAGATTCAAAATGTGGTGATGCTGAGCCTGCGTCTGATGTTCCGGGCTCCTGGCCTTCTGATCGGGGGCCTTATTATGGCCTATCTCATGAACCGCCAGCTGATGGTAATACTTCTGGTAGTGATTCCATTACTGCTCCTGATCATCTTTATTATTTTAAAGGCGGCTTTTCCTCGTTTTGAGGTAATGCAAAAGAAGATCGACCGCTTAAACTCCGGCGTGCAGGAGGCTTTGACCAATGTGCGCGTCATTAAATCCTTTGTCAGGGAAGATTTTGAGGAAAAGAAATTTCAGGCAACGAACCGGGATCTAAAGGAAGGCAGCCTTGACGCCATGAAGATCGTCATAGCCAGCATGCCTGTGATGATGCTTGCCATGAATGCCACGACCCTTGCAGTGGTGTGGTATGGAGGAAATCTCATTATCGCAGGAAAGATGCCTGTAGGTGATCTTACGGCGTTTACCACTTACATTGTCCAGATCCTTATGTCCCTGATGCTCTTATCCATGGTATTTTTGCAGGCTTCCAGGGCCATGGCTTCCTTAAGGCGTGTCAAAGAGGTTCTTGATACAGAAATCGATTTGACCGATGAAGATGCAACAGAGAAATCCGCCCAGGTCACAGGAGGAAAGGTGGAATTTCGGAATGTTTCCTTCCAGTATATAAAGGGAATGGATGAAATGGTCTTAAAACACATTAATTTTACGGCGGAACCTGGAGAAACCGTTGGAATCATTGGTTCCACAGGAAGCGGAAAGACCTCTCTTGTGCAGATGATTCCCCGTCTTTATGATGCGGATGAAGGACAAGTCCTGGTGGATGACATTGACGTAAGGGAATATTCCATCAGAAACCTAAGGGAAGGCGTTGGAATGGTCTTACAGAAGAATGTCCTTTTTTCAGGAACCATTGAAGAAAATCTCCGCTGGGGAGACGAGGATGCCACTATGGAAGAAATAGTTCTTATGGCGGAAAGCGCCCAGGCCGATGGCTTTGTTTCTAACTTTAAGGAGGGATATAGCACGGATTTGGGCCAGGGAGGTTCCAATGTATCCGGCGGCCAGAAGCAAAGACTTTGTATTGCCAGAGCGCTCTTAAAGAAACCGAAAATATTGATTCTGGATGACAGCACTTCTGCTGTGGACACGGCAACGGAAGCCCGTATCCGCCAGTGCTTCCAGACTACTTTAAAGGATACTACCAAATTCATCATTGCCCAGCGCATCGGGTCCGTGGAAAATGCGGATAAGATCATCGTACTTGATGACGGACAGATCGTAGGCATGGGTTCCCATGAAGAACTGCTGGAGTCCTGCGAGGCTTATCAGGAGATTTATTATTCCCAGAGAGACCAGGAAAAGGAGGCAGGTGCATAATGGATAAGCAGAAAAAGATAGAAAGCTTAAAAAAGCGTTATGGCCGCGTTTCCCAGCCATCCAGGAACCGGGGGCCCGTAGGCGGACATGGAGGAGGCAGGCAGATAAAGGGCAGCCTTCCAAAGAATGCCAAGGCAACCATTCGGCGTCTCATGTCATATTTAAATGAATACAAACTACTTATGGGAGCAGCATTTTTCTGCGTGATTGCAGGTACGCTCGCGATGTTAGCCGGTTCTTATATGCTGCGTCCCATTATTAATCAGTATATTGCGCCGCCGGCCGGCGGAAAGGGAAGCGCTTTAGGCCTTGCAAAAGGTATTGGGATAATGGGTGCCGTTTACCTCATCAGTGTGATTGCCAACTATGTCCAATCCAGAATCATGCTGACGGTTGCACAAAATGCCCTGCAAAAAATAAGGGATGATTTATTTGCTAAGATCCAGACCCTGCCGGTGCGGTTTTATGATACCAATAACACCGGTGATCTTATGAGCCGGTTCAGCAATGATGTGGATACCATCGGCCAGATGCTGAGCAGCACCCTTGTCCAGCTTTTTACCGGAGCCTTGAGCATTATTGGCACTCTGGTGCTTATGATATATACAAATATCTGGCTGACTCTGGTGACCTTAATCATGATACCTGTTATGATGAAGATCGGCGGTTTTGTGGCGTCAAAAAGCCAGAAGTTTTTCTCAGCACAGCAAAGCTCCCTTGGTGCTGTAAACGGATATATTGAAGAAATCATCAGCGGCCAGAGAGTGGTAAAGGTGTTCTGTCATGAAGACGTGGCAGAAGAAGAATTTGAGATCCTCAACGAGGATTTAAGGAACAACATGATCCATGCACAGTTTTTCGGAGGCGTGATGATGCCGGTCATGGGAAATTTAAGCCAGTTAAATTACATCCTGACCGCATGCATCGGAGGACTTCTTTGTGTGCTCAAAGGCTTTGATGTAGGTGGCCTGACCGTATTTTTAACCTTTTCCAGGCAGTTTGGCCGTCCGATCAACGAGATGTCCATGCAGGTAACCAATGTATTCTCCGCCCTTGCGGGAGCAGAACGGGTATTTGCCATTATGGATGAGAAGCCGGAGCCTGCAGATGACGAAGCTGCGGTGGAGCTGGAGCCCATGAATGGATATGTAGAACTAAAGAATGTGACCTTTGGCTATGATCCCGGCAAAGTAATTTTAAAGGATATAAGCCTTTATGCAAAACCAGGGCAGAAGATCGCTTTTGTAGGTTCTACGGGAGCAGGAAAAACCACGATCACAAATCTTTTGAACCGCTTTTACGATATTCAGGGCGGTGAGATTACCATTGACGGAGTGGATATCCGACATATCAAGCGGGAAAATCTGCGCCGGAATATTGCCATGGTCCTTCAGGATACCCATCTGTTTACAGGAACCGTGATGGAAAACATCCGTTACGGAAGGCTTGATGCAACGGATGAAGAAGTGATCCAGGCAGCCAAAACGGCTTCCGCTTATTCCTTTATCATGAGGCTTCCTGCCGGCTTTGACACGGTGCTGGAAGGCGACGGGGCCAACTTAAGCCAGGGGCAGAGGCAGCTTTTAAACATTGCCAGGGCGGCTATTTCAAAGGCCCCGGTTCTGATCCTTGATGAAGCGACCAGCTCCGTGGATACCAGAACGGAAAAGCATATTGAACGGGGCATGGACCGCCTTATGGCGGACCGGACCACCTTTGTGATCGCCCACCGCCTGTCTACGGTGCGCAACGCCAATGCCATCATGGTATTGGAAAACGGGGAGATCATTGAACGGGGAGATCATGAAGATCTTTTAAAACAAAAAGGCAGATATTATCAGCTTTATACCGGGGCAGTGGAACTGGATTAAACGAAAAAACGATCTGCAGCCCATAGGGGGAGCATTGGAGAAAACGGCAGTATGGCATCAGTCATAATTTCGTTTTAACAATGCTCCTCTTTACTTATTAAAAATTCTAATAAATAAAAAGGGAAGATGACAATGTTAAACCATAGAAACGGGAGAAAAGCCTTTACAAATTATAAAAATTCAGCAAAAAATTAACGAAGAATAGTGTATAAAATTAAAAACACTGTCAAAAAAAGGTGGATAATCAGGAATTATAAAATAATAACCGAAATAATTGTGCTTTTATGAAAACATTATAAGATCTGTTTCTTTAAGAATTGTTATTTAATTAACAAAATGACGGGACTTTAAAGCAGGTTAGAGTACTGATAAATAAAGAGAAGTGTATATAGAACACAGTATACAATATGTATTTATGCATTGTTTCGGTTTGCGAATTATGTTATACTGTTTCAGGTGGCAAAATGCTGAAATTTTGCCAGGAGAGACAAAGAATTGTAGAGAAAGAGGGTTAGTTAAATGGGTCTGGCTACATTTAAAGGCGGCATTCATCCTTATGAAGGAAAAGAACTGTCGGAAAATAAACCTGTACAAGTGCTGCAGCCAAAAGGCGAAATGGTGTTTCCCCTGTCCCAGCATATCGGTGCACCGGCGAAACCTTTGGTTGCAGCAGGTGATCAGGTGCTGGTTGGACAGAAAATCGGGGAGCCGGGAGGCTTTATTTCTGCCTGCATAATCAGTTCTGTTTCAGGAACAGTAAAAACCATTGAACCAAGAATGGTTGCTAATGGCTCTATGGTTCCGTCGATTATCATAGAAAACGACGGGAAGTATCAGACGGTGGACGGATTCGGCAAAGAGCGTGATCCTAAGACCTTATCAAAAGAAGAGATCAGGAACCTTGTAAAAGAAGCAGGGGTTGTAGGTCTTGGCGGTGCCGGATTTCCAACGCATGTGAAGCTGACACCAAAGGAAGAATCAAAGATCGATACCATCATTGTCAACGGTGCGGAGTGCGAACCGTACTTAACTTCTGATTACCGGATGATGTTAGAAGAGCCGGAAAGCATTATTAAGGGACTTAATATAATCCTGCAGCTGTTTGATAATGCAAAGGGAGTGATCGCCATTGAGAGCAATAAGCCGGAGGCGATCAAGCTGATGACAGAGCTTGTAAAGGATGAGCCAAGAATCACTGTCTGTCCCTTACAGACCAAGTATCCCCAGGGCGGTGAGCGCACTCTCATCTACGCGGTGACAGGAAGAAAGATCAATTCTACTATGCTTCCGGCCGACGCAGGCTGCATGGTAGACAATGTGGATACAGTGATTTCTATTTATAATGCTGTTGCAAAGAGTATTCCTTTGATCCGCCGCATCATTACGGTGACCGGAGATGCTGTGTCAAATCCCCAGAACTACAATGTGAGGATCGGAACCAGCTACAATGAGCTTTTAGAGGCTTCCGGCGGCTTTAAGGCGGAACCGGAAAAGATTATTTCCGGAGGTCCTATGATGGGCCAGGCTTTGTTCAACTTAAATATTCCCGTTACAAAGACTTCCTCCGCCCTTACCTGTCTGACAAAAGACGAGGTGGCCGGTAATGCACCAAGCGCCTGCATCCGCTGCGGAAGATGCGTAAAGGTATGTCCGGGCAACATTGTCCCGCAGATGCTCATGGATGCGGCGGAGCGGTCTGACATGGAACGGTTTGTAAAGATAAATGGCATGGAATGCTGCGAATGCGGCTGCTGTGCATATATCTGTCCGGCCAGAAGACCTCTTACCCAGGCATTTAAACAGATGCGCAAAGAAGTTGCGGCGAGCAGAAAGAAAGCGTAGGAGGAGGAAGCATGAGTAAATTGTTAAATGTATCATCATCACCTCATGTAAGGGATCAGGTTACAACCCAGAATATTATGCTGGATGTTGCCATTGCCATGATTCCTGCGTCTGCGTATGGTGTATATCAGTTTGGGGTAAAAGCGGCGCTGATTCTGCTGATCAGTGTATTATCCTGTGTTCTCAGTGAATATGTATTTGAATCCCTTATGGGAAAATCCATTACCTTGAGCGATGGAAGTGCCCTGGTGACCGGAATGATCCTGGGCCTTAACATGCCTCCGGCCATTCCTTTATGGATCCCGTTTCTGGGCGGTGTATTTGCCATCATTGTAGTAAAGCAGCTTTACGGCGGCCTGGGCCAGAACTTCATGAACCCGGCTCTGGCAGCAAGATGTTTCCTGCTCATTTCTTTTGCAGGTAAGATGACTGACTTTACATACAGTGACGCAGTTGCAGGTCCGACTCCCCTTGCCTCATTAAAGGCGGGTGAAGCAGTTGACTTAGCATCTATGTTCATCGGTAAAATATCAGGAACCATTGGTGAAGTGTCTGTGATTGCCCTGCTTCTGGGTGCGGCCTACTTACTGGTAAGAAAAGTGATTTCCATCCGGATCCCGGCAGCTTATCTGCTCACCTTTGCTGTATTCGTATTTATTTTCGGCCAGCATGATTTCATGTATGTGCTGACTCATTTATGCGGCGGCGGTCTTATCTTCGGTGCATTCTTTATGGCTACCGATTATGTGACCAGCCCCATCACTCCAAAGGGACAGATATTTTTCGGTGTTCTTTTGGGAGTGCTGACCGGATTATTCCGTCTTTTCGGCGGATCCGCGGAAGGTGTTTCCTATGCCATCATCATCAGCAACATCCTGGTGCCTTTGATCGAGAAGATCTCTCTTCCGGTAGCATTTGGAAAGGAGGGAAAGTAAAATGAAAAACGGCGGATTTATGAAGGACGCATTGATTTTATTTGTGATCACCCTGATTTCCGGTTTTTTGCTGGGCGGCGCTTATGAGATTACAAAGGAACCCATTGAAAAGGCAACTGAGGCGGCCAATCTGGCAGCTTATAAGAAGGTATTTCCGGAAGCGGCTGATTTTACATCAGATGAAAAGATGGAAGCGGCTGTGGAAGCCTGCAACACGGAACTGCTTTCCCGGGATTTTGGAAAAGTCAGTGTGGACAATGCCTTTTTGGCAGTAGATGGAAGCGGGAACGCCCTGGGCCATGTGATTACCGCTCATTCCGATGACAGCTACAGCGGAGTCGTACAGATTTCCGTTGGCATCAAGGAAGATGGAACCATTAACGGCATTGAATTTCTTGCGATCAGCGATACCCCTGGCCTGGGATTAAAGTCAAAGGAACCGGCGTTTAAGGACCAGTATGCAGGAAAGAACAAGGAATCCCTTACCGTTACGAAATCAGGCAATGCAGGTGATGGAGAGATCAATGCCATCAGCGGCGCTACCATTACATCCAGTGCAGTAACCAATGCAGTCAATGCAGCATTGTATTACGTGCATCAAAGCATTGACCGTTAGGAGGTGGGAAGATGAATAACAAATGTATGGAACGTTTATATAACGGTATTGTAAAAGAAAACCCGACCTTCATCCTGATGCTCGGCATGTGTCCGACTCTGGCTGTTACCACGTCAGCGGTGAACGGTGCGGGCATGGGGCTTTCCACGACTGTGGTGCTGCTGTTTTCCAATATGCTTATTTCAGCCCTTCGTAATATTATACCGGACCGGGTAAGGATTCCGGCTTATATCGTTGTGGTTGCAACTCTGGTTACGATTGTGCAGCTTCTTTTACAGGCATATGTACCAAGCCTTTATTCTGCACTCGGAATTTATATTCCACTTATCGTGGTAAACTGCATTATTTTAGGCCGTGCAGAATCCTATGCTTCCAAGAACGGTGTCATGGCATCTACCTTTGACGGAATTGGTATGGGACTTGGCTTTACCATCGCTCTTACCTGCATCGGACTTGTCCGCGAGCTTTTAGGTTCAGGCGCTGTATTTGGACACACCATTATCCCGGAAGATTACCATATTTCTATTTTTGTACTTGCTCCGGGCGCGTTCTTTGTGCTTTCAATCTTAACAGCTCTTCAGAATAAGTTCAAAGCGCCTTCCGCAACCAATGGTTCTTCATCCCAGTCCAAGCTGGCCTGCGGCGGCAACTGCGCTTCCTGTACCGGTTCTTCCTGTATGTCCAATCATGATATTCTTGATACCAGGAAAACCCAGGAGGAAGAAGCCTTAAAAGCGAAGAAGGCAGAAGCGGCAAAGAAAGCAGAAGCAGCAAAAAAGGAAGCGAAGTTAAATACTGCGGCTTCCAGGAAAGATGAATAGGAGGATGGATAGATGAAAGAATTGTTATTAATTGCCATTGGCTCCGCATTGGTCAACAACGTAGTGCTCAGCCAGTTCCTTGGCCTATGTCCATTCCTTGGTGTTTCCAAAAATGTGAAGACCTCTGCCGGTATGGGCGCAGCTGTTATTTTCGTAATTACCATTGCGGCATTTGCCACAAGCGTAATTTACAAGGGTATCTTAGTTGGACTTCATCTGGAGTTTTTGCAGACCATTGTGTTTATCCTGGTCATTGCGGCTCTGGTACAGTTTGTAGAAATGTTTTTAAAGAAATCCATGCCTGCTCTTTATGAGGCGCTGGGAGTGTATCTTCCTTTGATCACCACCAACTGTGCGGTTCTGGGCGTAGCCCTGACTAACGTGCAGAAGGGATATAACATTCTGGAAAGTGTTGTCAACGGGGTCGGTATTTCCGCAGGCTTTACCATTGCCATTATTATGCTGGCAGGTGTCCGCGAGAGAATCGAAAACAATGACGTTCCCCATTCCTTTAAGGGATCACCCATTGTCCTGATTACCTCCGGTCTGATGGCAATTGCATTTTTCGGATTTTCCGGATTAATTAAATAAGGAGGAGACGAAAGAATGGTAACAGGTATTGTATTTGCGGCAGCCGTTGTAGGCATCATCGGTATTTTGATCGGTGTGTTCCTGGGTATTGCCAGCGAAAAGTTTAAAGTAGAGGTTGATGAAAAAGAGATCCGTGTCCGTAACGAGCTTCCGGGTAACAACTGCGGCGGCTGCGGATATGCAGGCTGTGATGCTCTGGCTAAGGCCATTGCACTGGGCCAGGCAGATGTTTCCGCCTGTCCGGTGGGCGGTGCAGCAGTAGCGGACCGGATCGGAGAGATCATGGGAGTTTCAGCCGGTTCCGCGGAAAAGAAGGTTGCTTTTGTAAAATGTAAAGGAACCTGCGATAAGACAAAGGTTCAGTACAATTATTACGGAATTGACGACTGCCGTATGATCTCGGTGGTTCCCGGCTCCGGTGAAAAGGCTTGTGTCTATGGCTGTATGGGATACGGCTCCTGTGTAAAGGCCTGTGAATTTGACGCCATCCATGTAGTTGACGGAATAGCAGTAGTGGATAAGGAGAAATGCGTAGCCTGCGGCAAATGTGTTTCTTCCTGCCCCAACCATCTCATTGACCTGGTTCCGTACAAGGCAGAGCATCTGGTTCAGTGTAATTCCCATGACAGGGGCAAGGATGTGAAGGCCAAGTGTGAGGCTGGCTGTATTGGCTGTATGCTGTGTACAAAGCAGTGTGAATTTGACGCCATTCACATGGATAACAATGTTGCTGTGATTGACTATGAGAAATGTACGAATTGCGGAAAATGCGCTGAAAAATGTCCAGTTAAGGTGATTCAGTAAAATAAAAAAGGAGTTCGATCTTTTGCGAAAGGATCGAACTCCTTTTTCCGTTGAAATATGTAAGAGGCGATAGTCCTCTTCCATGAAAAGCCTGGCGGGAGAATGGTGGAAGCCTACATTCTGTCCCTGGGATTAAATTCCAAAATTAAAATACTTTACAGCATTATTATAGGAAATTCCCTCAATGATTTCTTTTAAGGCCTCCGGATCATCTGGATATTCTCCGTTTTCCACCCATCCGCCGACCAGCTCGCAGAGGATTCTGCGGAAGTATTCGTGTCTGGTATAGGATAAGAAGCTTCTGGAATCGGTGAGCATTCCGATGAAGTTACCAAGGCATCCCAAATTTGCCAGGGAGATCATCTGCTCGGTCATGCCGGTCTTGTGATCGTTGAACCACCATGCGGAGCCTTGCTGGATCTTTCCGGGGTATTTACTCTGGAAGCAGCCCAGGATGGTGCCGATGGAGGCATTGTCATTGGGATTTAAGGAATAGATGATGGTCTTGGGAACCTCATCGGTTGCGCTCAAAGCGTTTAAGAGATCAGCCATCTGGGCGGAAGGAGCGTAGTTGTTGATGCAGTCGAAACCAGTGTCAGGTCCCAGCTTTTCAAACGCCATGGCATTGTTGTCACGCTTGCAGCCGTAATGAAGCTGCATCACCCATCCCATTCGGTTGTATTCCTTTGCAGCAAACAGCATGAAAGCGGTCTTGTATTTCAACTCATCCTCTTTTAAGATTGTCTTGCCTGAAAGTCCGTTTGCAAAGATCGTATCAAGCGCTGCCTCATCAGCAGGAGCATACATAACATATTCAAGGGCATGGTCGGATACGCCGCAGCCCTGGCTTGCGAAAAATTCCATGCGGTTTTTTAAAGCGGTCTTTAAGGACGTGAAATCCTTGATTTCCACGCCGCTGACAGCAGATAACTTTGCCATATAGGCTGCAAAATCCGGTTTTTCGATGCTCATGGCCTTGTCAGGTCTCCAGGCAGGAAGCACCTTTACTTCAAAGGTTGGATCAGCGGCAATTTTCTGATGCCACTCCAGGGTATCTGCAGGATCGTCGGTAGTGCAGATCAGCTTGACACCTGACTGTCTGATTAAGTTGCGGACGCTCATGGAATCCTCCTGAAGCTTTTGATTGCACAGATTCCATACCTCTTCCGCTGTATTGCCGTTTAAATGGCCGGTATAGCCGAAATATCTCTGAAGCTCTAAATGGCTCCAGTGGTAGAGTGGATTGCCGATCAGTTTTGGCAGGATTTCTGCCCATTTCTGGAATTTCTCACGGTCGGAAGCATCCCCTGTAATATATCTTTCATCCACGCCGCAGGAGCGCATCTGACGCCATTTGTAATGATCGCCGCCTAACCATACCTGGGTAATGGTATCAAACTTGCGGTCTTCATAGATTTCCTGAGGGTTGATATGGCAGTGATAGTCTACGATAAGCATGTTTTCTGCATAAGTGTGATAAAGCTTTTTCGCTGAATCGGTAGACAGTAAAAAATCCTTGTCCATAAACTGTTTCATGTTAAAGAGTCCTCCTTGAATATGTGAAATTAAAAATTAGTGGTACCTCGTTTTATCAGCTCCGGAGTGATGGTGGTCTTTACCGGCACGTTTCCCACCTCAAGCACCTTCATTAAGGTGTTTACGGTGGTGGTACAAAGGGCTTCCACCTTATTGTCCACGGAAGTAATTTCCGGAGTCGTGCACCTGGACAGAATGGAATTGTTGTATCCGATGATGCTCAAATCCTGAGGAATCCTAAGTCCCGCATTGTCTGCATATTTTACGGCTCCAACGGCCAGAATATCCTCGGAAGCCAGTACGGCATCAAAATGTACACCGGAACGGGAAACCATGTTCAGGCGTTCCGTGGCAGCTTCTAAGTCCTTATTGCAAAGCACCATAAGCTCGTCCCGGATCATAAAACCGGCATCTCTTACGGCATCCCGGTAGCCGGAAAGCTTGTGGGAATTGCTGAAGGAATTTCCGGAATAAAGATAGAGCACCGAAGAACGGCCTGATCGGTAAAGCCGTAAAGTGGCATCGTAGACTGCGGCGTGGTCATCGCAGACCGTGCTGTAGATCTGTTCCCCCTCAAGCTGACCGTTGACCAGCATAATGGGGAGATCCTTTGCCGCCTCCAGAAGATAGGCGTTATCCTTTGGCTTTGCTTCTATATAATGGGAACCGGTCAGGATGATGGCATCCACCCGTTTGGAACGCAAAAGTTCCAGATATTTCTTCTTGGTTTCAGGAAGATAGCCGGTGCAGCAGAGGAGAGAATCGTAACCATTGCCCCGTAATTCCTTTTCCAGATAGTAGATGGCCTCTGCAAGCCACGGGTCGGAAGAATCGGCACACATGATTCCAATGGTCTTCATGGTATTTAGCCCCAGGCTTCTGGCGAATACATTGGGGGTATAACCCAGTTCCTCCATGACGTCGAGAACCCGTTTTCTGGTCTTTTCGCTGACATTGGGATTTCCGTTGATGACGCGGGAAACGGTGGCAATCGATACGTGAGCATGTTGGGAAACATCATAGATATTCAAAAGCATCACCTCCGTAATTGTAAGTATTTACATACCCAGTTCATTATACATAATTATGATAAGTATTACAATCCCTGATTTTTTGTTTTCGCAAAATGCCCAATAAAACCCCTATATTTTTGTAAATACTTACAAATGTTTCGTATATACGAAAATAATCTTGCTTTTTTCCGGTTTTCCGGAGTATACTAGGACATAGAAATGGAGGCCAAGCCATGAAACTGAACAGAACGACTCAAAGGACTGTAGAAATATTAAAACTGATATCCAGAACACCGGAAGGCGCCACTCTGGATGATCTCTGTGAAAAGCTTAACCTGCCTAAGACCAGCGCCTACGATATTGTGACAACCCTTGCTGAGATGGGCATGGTGAATGTGGCCAGGGGGCAAAAGCAAAATTATACCATAGGCCTGATGGCCTACCGCATCGGTATTAACTATACCAATAATCTGGATTTTATCGGGATCATAGAGCCGGTACTCAAAGCATTTTCAAAGGAAGTGGGAAAAACAGTCTTCTTTGGAATTCCGTCGGATCATCATGTGGTATACATATGTAAGTTCGAACCGGAAAACCCTATTATTACCACAGCCACCGTTGGTTCCAAAAATCCCATGTACTGTACCTCCCTTGGAAAGGTGATCCTTGCTTACAGCGATGATGAGACCAGAGAGCAGATGATCAACCGGCTGAAATTCACCCAGTACACCGAAAGGACCATAAGGAACAAGGGGCAGCTTCTTGAAGAACTGAAAAAGGTCCGGGAAAGAGGCTATGCTTTCGATGCCAGAGAGATGGAGGAGCATATGCAGTGTGTGGGAGCCCCTGTTTTTGACCGGGATGGCAATGTGCTTGGAGCCATCAGCGTGTCCAGTCTTTATAAGCCTTCTAATGATTATGAGGCCTTGGGAAAGCTGGTTTCCGAAAAGAGCATGGAGGTTTCCCGTTTGTTAGGCTTTCTTGGAAAAATATAAGGAATACCTGTTGACAAAATGGAAGGAAACGATTAATATTTCAAGTATAGGAATCGTAAATATGAAATTAATTCGTATATACGAAAATAAAGAAGGAGAGTTGAAGGATGATGAAAAAAGAACAGGTTTTATCAAAGATGAAAAAAGACTGTCTGGTAGCTGTTGTTCGTGCAAAGGACTTTGAACAGGGCGAAAAGGTAGTTGACGCCATCATTGCAGGCGGCATCAATTTTATTGAAATCACAATGACCATGGATGAAGGAAATCCAATTGAATTCATCGCAAAAATGTCTGAAAAATATAGCAAAAATGAAGATGTTGTTATTGGAGCAGGTACTGTTCTTGATCCGGAAACAGCAAGAGCAGCAATCCTTGCAGGCGCTAATTACGTAGTAAGCCCAGGTTTAAACGTTGAGACGATCAAGCTTTGCAACCGTTACAGAGTGCCTATGCTTCCAGGCGTTATGACACCTACCGAAGCGATCACCGCATTGGAGTGCGGCTGTGACGTCATCAAGATCTTCCCAGGCAACATCATGGGACCGGAAGCGATCAGCTCCTTTAAAGGACCTCTTCCTCAGGGTGATTTCATGCCATCCGGCGGTGTTGACGTTGACAACGTTGATAAGTGGATCAAGGCAGGAGCCTATGCCGTTGGTACCGGAAGCAGCTTAACAAAGGGTGCTAAGACAGGTGATTTTGCAGCAGTAACAGCTAAGGCAAAGGAATTCGTTGAGGCAGTGGCAGCAGCAAGGTGAATGACGGCGAAGCCGGCAGAGAAGGCCCCCTGGGGGCACGCAGATTAAGAAAAACTAATAATAAAAATTAATAATAGAATTTTAGGAGAGAATACAAAATGGCAAAACTGGTAACCATGGGCGAGATCATGTTAAGATTATCTACCCCAAATAATGAGAAGTTCATTCAGGCAGATGAGTTTGATGTAAACTACGGCGGCGGTGAAGCTAACGTGGCTGTTTCCCTGGCAAACTATGGACATGACACGGAATTTGTAACAGCAGTTCCTAAGAATCCCATTGGTGAGTGTGCAGTAGCAGCTTTAAGAAAATACAACGTAGGAACAAAACACATTGCAAAATGCGGCGAAAGACTTGGTATCTACTATTTAGAGACAGGTTCTGCCATGAGAGCGTCTGCAGTAGTATATGACAGGGCACATTCCTCCATCGCTACGGCAACAGCAGCTGATTTTAATTTTGACGAGATCTTTAAGGATGCAGACTGGTTCCATTTCACAGGAATCACACCGGCAGTAAGCGATGAAGCAGCAGAATTGACAGAGGCAGCTTTAAAGGCAGCCAAGGCTCATGGCGTAACAGTTTCTGTAGACTTAAACTTCCGTAAGAAATTATGGTCTTCTGAGAAGGCTCAGAAAGTTATGACAAACCTGATGCAGTATGTTGATGTTTGCATCGGCAATGAAGAGGATGCAGAAAAGGTTCTTGGCTTTAAGCCAGGCAACACCGATGTAACCTCCGGTGAGCTGGAATTACAGGGCTATGTAGACATCTTCAATCAGATGATTGATAAGTTTAACTTTAAATATGTGATCAGCTCCCTGCGTGAAAGCTACTCAGCTTCCGACAACGGCTGGTCTGCATGCATCATGGATGGCGCGACCCGTGAGTTCTACCACTCCAGAAAATACCGCGTTACCCCTATCGTTGACCGTGTAGGCGGCGGCGATTCCTTCGCAGCAGGCGTGATCTGCGGGCTGGTTGACGGCAAAGACTTTAAGGGCGCTCTGGAATTTGGTGTTGCAGCATCCGCATTAAAGCACACCATTCCTGGAGACTTTAACCTGGTAACCAGAGAAGACGTGGATACTCTGGCTGGCGGCGACGGTTCAGGCCGTGTTCAGAGATAATCGATAAGAAACAAAGATGGGGAGTCACCTGGCAATGACTCCCCTTTTAAAAATTATGGAGGTAAGTTCAAGATGAGTGACAGACCTTTTGATTTACTGAGCCTGGGAGAACTGCTGTTACGCCTGTCTCCGGAAGGCGTGGAGCGGCTTGTCCGGGGAGACTCCTTTCAGAAGCAGGTGGGAGGAGCAGAGTTAAACGTTGCAGTAGGCGCTTCCCTGCTGGGGCTTCATACTGGCGTGGTTACTCAGCTTCCGTCCAATGACATAGGAAATTTTGTGAAAAACAAAGTGCGCTCCTACGGGATCAGCGATGACTATTTTGTCTATGATGACAGCTCCAACGCAAGGCTCGGGCTTTATTACTATGAATACGGAGCATATCCAAGAAAGCCCAAGGTCATTTACGACAGGAAGAACAGTTCCTTTGTTCAGATCAGTACCTCCTCTTTCCCGGAGGAAATGTATAAGGCAACTACTTGTTTTCACACCACAGGCATTACCCTGGCCCTGTGTGAAAACACCAGAAATACTGCCGTTGAAATGATCAGGAAATTCAAGGAAACGGGGACTATCATTTCTTTTGATGTGAATTTCCGGGGCAATCTCTGGACAGGTGAGGAAGCCAGGGAATGCATTGAACAGATTCTTCCTTATGTGGATATTTTCTTCTGTTCTGAAGAAACGGCCAGGCTGACCTTTAAGAAAGAGGGAACAGCCAAAGAAATGATGAAGAGCTTTACAGAGAAATATCCCATTTCCGTGGTGGCTTCCACGCAGAGAATCGTCCACAGTCCAAAGAGTCACACCTTTGGTTCCGTGATTTATGATGCTTCTAAAAAGGAGTATTACGAGGAAGAACCATACCGCAGCATTGACGTTGTGGACCGGATCGGAAGCGGAGACGCCTATATTTCAGGAGCACTTTATGGTTTATTAAGCAGCGGAGGCGAGTGCATGAAGGCTGTCCAATACGGCAATGCCACCGCTGCATTAAAGAATACCATACCTGGTGACCTTCCCACTTCTGATTTAAGCGAGGTCAATACCATTATCAAGGATCATAACACCACAGGTCCTCAAAGTGAAATGAGCCGATAAATGAAACAATACCCTGGTAGTCAGGCACAGATTTTCTTTTGCGCTGACTATCAGGGTATTGTTGACTTTTCTATGGATTATATTCTTTAATCAGTGCAAGGCCGTGGATATTGTGCTGCTCTAGAAGCTTGGATGCGAGGTCAAACTGGCCGGTACTGTAGGTATTGACCATATCTCTATGCTGCTTTATAGAACATGAACGGTCCTCAACTCTGCGGATAGCAAACTTTATTAAAAGAAAACGGATAAGATTGTATCTTTTGTAGGTTTCTTTTTGGAACCGGTTGCCGCAGAAGTTCTTCGCTTCTTTACCGGACGCTTTGAACCTAAGAATGGGGAGCTGATTAAGGAATTCTAAAGACCCCAAAAAGACCAGAGGTTGACTCCGTGACAGGATTCAACTCCGGCCTTTTTCTTACTTATGGTTTTTCTTCTCAGAATCACTATATTAGTAATGTTGCTTCCTGCATATATTAATATTTACAGTAAAGTTTTAGGATGTTATAATCGGGATGGAATTTTACCTGAAAGGCAGGGGAGCATATATGAAATTAGAGGAATTGGTTAACAGCAATTACAGCAGGCTAAATCAAAACGACCTTTACATATGGAAATATATATGGGGCAATAAACAGGAGTGCTGCGAGATGTCCAGTGATGAACTGGCAAAGAAATGTAATGTTTCAAGGACTACAATTTCCAGATTTATGCAGAAGCTGTCTTTAGAGGGATTCGGGGAATTTAAAGTAAGATTGAAGATGGAATTTGACAGCATCGCTAATACAAAGGATATCAGCCTTGATGATGTTTGTGAAAATTATTACAAAACGATCCGGGATATCAGGGAAAAGGATACCCATGAAATGTGCCGCATGATATACAGGGCAAAACGCCTCTTTGTCTATGGTACAGGAACCGTACAAGTAGAGGTTGCAAATGAGCTGAAACGGAATTTTATCATGGTGGATAAATTTTTCGTCATACTGTACGGTGAGAGTGAGATGAATACCTTGCTGAAAAATGCAACAGAAGAGGATTTGATTGTTATTATATCAGTATCCGGTGAAACAAAATCCGGAGTTGAATATGCGAAAAAGATAAAATTAATGGGAATCCCATCCATTTCCATCACAAAACTATCGGATAATTCCATTGCCAGGCTGTGTGACCAGAATTTATATATCACCACCCAAAATATAAAGATGGAAAACGGAATTAACTGCGAGAGTATGAGCCAGTATTTTATTCTGGCTGAACTGTTGTTTTTTAAATATATCATGTATTTGCAGCAGTTGGAAAAAAATAATATAATTCTGTGATTGACAAAAAAAGTAAAAGCTGGCTCAGTACTTCTGGCCCAGCTTTTTTTCGTGGATAATGGAAAAAAAGCCTGTGCAGGCGCACAAATTTTGTGCGGATAATCTAAAACTGCACATAGGACATAAATGGCCACAAGCCATTGAAAAGATTTACGGTTATTGTTAATATGAACTCACGCAAGATATCTTGAAAAAAATCTGGGGAGGATGGTTTAGAAAATGAAACAAAAAATTCAGCGTTTTGGGGCGGCAATGTTTGTTCCGGTTTTATTCTTTGCCTTTTATGGTATGACTGTCGGAATTTCCATCTTGTTTACGAACAAGGATATTATGGGTTCCATAGCAGCAGAAGGCACCATGTGGTATAACTTCTGGTACATAATCCAGCAGGGAGGGTGGACGACCTTTAATCAGCTGCCTTTACTTTTTGCAGTCGGCCTTCCGGTCGCTTTAGCTAAGAAAGCAGAAGCCCGTGCATGTCTGGAGGCCCTGATCATTTATTTGACATTTAATTATTTAGTAGGTGCTATTTTGACGGTTTCAGGTCCGGCCTTTGGTGTTGATTTCAGCCTGCCCCCCGGAGTTGACCCATCTACCGGAATGTCAAGTGGTCTGGCAATGATTGCGGGGATAAAAACTCTGGATACCGGAATGATCGGTGCGATTTTGATTTCAGGTATTGCTGTTTATCTACACGGTAAATTCTATGAAAAGAGGCTTCCGGATTTCCTGGGAATCTTCCAGGGTTCCGCCTTTGTAGCAATCATGGGTTTCGCCGTCATGATTCCAACTGCCTTAATCATCTGTCTGGTATGGCCCAGGGTTCAGTTTGGAATCGGAGCCATGCAGACTTTCTTAGCCTCATCAGGAGTGCTGGGTGTATGGCTTTATACATTTCTGGAGCGGATTTTAATTCCAACGGGACTGCACCACTTCGTTTACGGACCATTTATTTTTGGGCCGGCAGTGGTGCCGGAAGGAATTGCCTCATGGTGGCCAAAACACTTACCGGAGCTGGCGGCAGTGGCTTCCTTAAAAGATGCGTTTCCGGCCGGAGGTTTTGCACTTCATGGACTTTCAAAGGTATTTGGCTGTACGGGCATAGCACTGGCCATATATGCAACTGCAAGGCCGGAAAAGAAGAAAATCGTGGCAAGTCTTTTAATTCCTGCCACACTTACGGCTATCCTGGTGGGCATTACGGAACCCCTTGAATTCACCTTTCTTTTCATAGCTCCGGCATTGTTTGCAGTACATGCTGTGCTTGCTGCGACCCTGGCTGCAACGTCGTATTCATTTGGGGTTGTAGGAAATTTCGGAGGAGGATTGATTGACAACTATATACCGCAGAACTGGCTGCCTCTTTTTAAGTATCATTCAGGTACATATATAACCCAAATCGTTATCGGCCTGATCTTTACGGCAATCTACTTTTTTGTATTCCGCTTCTTAATAATGAAGTTCAATTATGCCACTCCGGGCCGGGAGGAAGACGATGGAGAGACCAAGCTGTTCACAAAGGCTGATTACAAGGCTAAAAAAGGGGAAGGAAAAAGCCAAGACAAAGAGGCAGAAGCAAAAGAAGAGAGTCAGGCAGCCCAGTTTCTGGCAGCCTTAGGGGGAAGCGAGAATATAGAGGATGTCACAAACTGTGCCACCAGACTGCGGGTATCCGTTAAGGATGAGACAAAGCTGGCGCCTGACAGCGTATTTAAAAAAGCGAAGGCCCATGGAGTAGTCAGGAATGGAAAAGCAATTCAGGTTATTGTAGGTCTTTCGGTTCCTATTGTGAGAACACAGTTTGAAGAGTTTCTGAAAAAATAAAAGGAGAATAAAATTTATGAACAAATTTTCAGTAGTAATAGCAGGAGGGGGAAGCACCTTTACTCCGGGAATTGTATTAATGCTCTTGGACAACCTGGACAGATTTCCCATAAGAAAACTTAAGTTTTATGACAATGATGGGGAAAGGCAGGCAACCATAGCCGGGGCGTGTGAAATAATCATAAAAGAAAAAGCACCTGAAGTAGAATTCCTTGCAACAACCAATCCGGAAGAAGCGTTTACAGATATTGACTTTGTCATGGCTCATATAAGAGTCGGAAAATATGCCATGCGTGAACTGGATGAAAAAAT
Source organism: Hungatella sp. (assembly GCA_031270005.1). Taxonomy (GTDB): domain Bacteria; phylum Bacillota; class Clostridia; order Lachnospirales; family Lachnospiraceae; genus Lacrimispora. The sequence goes on from JAISYJ010000071.1 coordinate 23,380, forward strand.
TCCTCTGAAATATGGAGTGGTAGGACAGGAAACCTGCGGACCAGGAGGGATGGCTTATGGAATGAGATCCATAGGAGGGGTTCTTGAAATCCTTGATTATATGGAAAAGTATTCTCCAAATGCATGGATGCTCAATTATTCCAATCCCGCAGCCATTGTTGCCGAAGCTACCCGTAAGCTCAGGCCGGATTCAAAGATATTAAACATATGTGATATGCCTGTCGGCATAGAAGACAGAATGGCAGAAATAGTAGGTTTAAAGTCAAGAAAAGAAATGTCGGTCAGATACTTTGGACTTAACCATTTTGGCTGGTGGTCGGATATCCGTGATAAAGAGGGGAATGATTTAATGCCTAAAATAAAAGAACATGTTGCCCAATACGGATATGTAGCGGAAAAGGGAGATAACCAGCACGTAGATGCAAGCTGGAGTGATACCTTTGCCAAAGCCAAAGATGTATATGCTTTAGATCCGGATACACTGCCTAATACATATTTAAAATACTATCTGTTTCCTGACTATGTTGTAGAACATTCCAACAAGGAATATACAAGGGCAAATGAAGTCATGGATGGACGGGAAAAGTTTGTATTTGGGGAATGCAGAAAAGTGATAGAAAATAAATCCACAGAAGTCTGTGCAATGGAAATTGATGACCACGCTTCTTATATTGTGGATTTAGCCAGAGCCATTGCCTACAATACCCATGAGAGAATGCTCCTCATCGTTCCCAACAATGGTTCCATTGAAAACTTTGATCCCACAGGAATGGTTGAAATACCCTGTATCGTGGGCAGTAACGGACCGGAACCCTTGGCAATAGGAAAAATTCCCCAATTTCAAAAAGGGTTGATGGAACAGCAGGTATCTGTGGAAAAATTGGTAGTGGAAGCCTGGGAAGAAGGGTCTTACCAGAAATTATGGCAGGCCATAACCCTTTCCAAGACCGTTCCCAGTGCAAAGATCGCCAAACAGATATTGGATGAATTAATAGCGGTGAATAAAGGATACTGGCCTGAATTAAATTAAGATATTTATTAATAAAAAGGTGCCTGGCAATCCATGTGAACAAACGATTGCCGGCACCTCTTTGAAACATTCATTTCTAATTTCCGCATTCAATGCTGATCTCATTAAATTTCTCTAAAATGTAATCTACATCCAAATTGCCTTTTTCTTCCCCTTCCTTATCAATGATGGCATTTCCCTGATGCATCATCAAAAGGCGGTTTCCGTATTCTATGGCATAACGAAGGTTATGGGTAACCATAATGGTGGTCAGATGCTTATCCCTTACAATCTTATCCGTCAGCTCCATAATGTTCTCGGCTGTTTTTGGATCCAGGGCAGCGGTGTGCTCATCTAAGATCAGGAATTCAATGGGAGTCATGGTGGACATGAGAAGGGCCATGGCCTGCCTCTGGCCGCCGGAAAGGACTCCCACCTTTACATGGAGCTTATCCTCTAAGCCAAGGCCAAGAAAACGAAGCTGTTCCCTGTAATAGGATATCCGCTGCTTGTTAGTTCCCGGAAGAAGGTTAAAGGGTTTTCCCTTGGCATCAGCCAGAGCCATATTTTCAAGGATGGTCATATTGGGGCATGTGCCCATGGCAGGATTCTGATAGACTCTTCCGATGCGGCGCTGGCGTTTAAATTCCGGCATATTGGTGATGTCGGTGCCGCCCACCCGGATAGAACCGCTGTCTAAAGGAATGCTTCCGCAGATGATATTTAACATGGAAGTCTTGCCGGAGCCGTTGCTCCCTACCACAGATACGAACTGCTGGTCTTTGACAGTGAGATTAAAGTCCTGGAACAGGCACATCTCATTGACCGTTCCCTGATTGTAATATTTATTGACGTTTTGTAGTTCAAGCATGATGTTTCACCTTCTTTTCCCTGCCGTTGCTGAGTACCAGAATGGCCAGGAACAGCACGGATGTGATCAGTTTTAAATCCGATGCTTCCATTCCCAGATATATGGCAAATGACACGCAGGCTTTGTAAATGATAGAGCCGATAATGACTGCAGTGGTGGATTTCACAACCCCAATCTTTTTAAACAGCTTTGTTCCAATGATTACATTGGCAAGGCCGATGACCATGGTTCCTGTTCCCATACTGATTTCAAAAAAGCCTTTCTGCTGGCAGTATACGGAACCAGCCAGAGCGGCCAGGCCGTTTGCGATGGCAAGGCCGATGATCTTTACCTTGCCTTTGTCCTTGGCAAGAGAGGTAACAAGGGTTTCATTGTCCCCCACAGCCCTTAATAAATAACCGGAGCGGGTCTTCAGATACTGGTCAAGTAAAATCTTAACGATCACCACGATGACAGCCAATATGATCACCACGCTGATATCTGCAAGCTTTTCGGGAAACAGACCGTATACAAAGCTGTTTTCGAAAATAGTGTCACTGTTAAAAAACGGAACATTGGATTTTCCGGCCACCCTTAGGTTCACAGAATAGAGGGCAGTCATGACAATGATACCTGACAGAAGATCCCGTACCTTTAATTTTACATGGATGAAGCCGGTGATGCATCCGGCCAGGGCTCCAACGGCAAAGGCAATGAAAAGCGTTGCCACCGGATTTAGTCCGGCCAGGATCAGGGTAACGGTGATTGCGCCTCCTAAAGGGAAGGTTCCATCCACAGAAAGGTCCGGAAAATCCAGAATCTTATAAGTGATGTAAACGCCCAGTGCCATAATGGCATAGATCAGGCCTTCTTCCAAAACGCCAAGTATGATTGACATGGTTTAATTTCCTCCAATTATATTCCTTGTTGTTAATACTAGTGGGTAATATCGGTAAAAATTTCAGCAGCTGAGCCGGTAAGCTCTGGCGGCAGGGTGATTCCCAGTTTTTCGGCAACCTTTGAATTTCCGTAGAACGCGGCTTCTTTGATTACTTCAAAGTTCATTTCGCCTGCCTTTGATTCGCCTTTTAATACCTTTGCGGCCATAATACCGGTCTGCCTGCCCAAGTCCACATAATCAAGACCCATGGAGGCCAGACAGCCGATTTTTACTTGTTCTACTTCACTACCGAACACGGGGATGTTCTTCTTTCCGGCTTTATCCAGGATCAGCGGAAGAGAGCTTACTACTGTGTTGTCCGTTAAATTGTTTAAGCAGTCAACCTTTTCCAGAATGCTGTCAGTTGCCAGAGGGATATCAGCGGTTGCTGATACAGGGCCTTCTACGATTTCAAAGCCATAGGAAGCGGCAGCGGCTTTATATTCCCTGATCGCTGCTTCTGAGTTCACTTCACTGGTGCTGTAAAGGATGCCGATGGTCTTGGCATCGGGAAGAATCTTGCGGATCATTTCCAGCTGTTTTTCCACTGGAAGCTTGTCGCTGGTCCCGGTGATTTCGCCCACCGGACTTCCGTCCTCTTTTGCCAGGGCTGCGGCTGCCGGATCCGTAACTGCCGTGAAAATGACAGGAACATTGGCCTTCTTTGCACCGCTGTAGGCGGATTGGGCCATTGGGGTGGCGATGGCGCAGATTAAATCCGCTTTTTTGGAAAGAAAGTTGTTTATGATCTGGCTTGCGGTACCTCCGTCAGCCTGGGCATTTTCGTACATGACCGTTAAGTTCTTGTCTTCCACGATCCCTTCCTCTGCAAGGCCCTGTAAAAAGCCGATCCGGCAGTTGTCAAGGGAACCATGCTCTGCAAACTGTCCGATGCCGATGGTATAGGATGTGCCGTCTTTGGAAGTTTCACTCCCTGCCTCTGTATTGGTGGAAGAAGCCTGTGTGGAATTATTATCAGCAGTTTTTTCCGGAGCTGCCTTGGAAGAACAGCCGGAGAGTGCGGCAGCAGCCAGAGCTGCCAGTAACAGGGTCTTGATTGATTTTTTCATAATATTTCCTCCTTAAAATGGTTTCCGTTGACAGAATGAGGGAGTGAGCGGGAATTCTGAAAATAAAAAAAGTCCCAAGTACGCTAAAAAACGTACTTGAGACGAATCATACAATCCGCGGTGCCACTCAAATTGACTTTATAAAAGCCCACTTTTCATATACTAACATATATGCCACGATAAATAACGGTTGTGGTCTCCGTCAGCCCCTACTGAAACAATGGTTCGGGGCCGCCCTCAAAAGTCCATTCAGCTATCAGCTTTATACCGCACTCACACCAACGGCGGCTCTCTGAAATATCGCATGGAAAGCTTACTCTTCTTTTTCAACGGTTTATTATTATTTCATTTAATCAGTATATTAATACGTCTGTATGGATTTGTCAACTGTTAATTTGAAAAAGACAGGAATTGCCTGTCTGCCTCAACACGGGTTTTGCTCATTTGTCTGCCTGCTCATCAGTTCATATGTCACATATGGATGAGAGAGGTGATAACCGAGTTTTTCCGCTAAAGCAACAGAACGCAAGTCATGAGCGTCCCAACTTGGATAGATATTTCGTGCCAGGCATTCAAGTATCAATTTGGCTCCACATACTGTCGCAAGCCCCTTGCCTCTGTAATCGGGCCTTGTATCTATCTCTATTTCAATGCCATCATTATAAACAGCATAAGGGGAAGTGCCGGCCACCAATTCACCATTGTGTAATATTGCCGCACCCAATCCCCGGCGTTGATAGTCAGCATAATCTTTAAACTGAGAACATAAATCCACAGACCATGCTTCCTTTCGGGCTAATTCATATACTTCTTTGTCTATCATCCGAAGCTCATAACAATCATCGAGAGCATTAATGAAAGAAGTAAGCTTTGCTTTATCAAAAGCATCCGGTTCCTTTTTGATTGCATAGCGAAATATTTTGTTTACCTGGCTGTCAAAAGTACGTTCTATCAGTTTCCCCCAAGTACCATCTTTCGGTATGAGCAGTTTTTCTCCCTCAAGAGAATGAAACAAAGCAGCATTTGGCTGGCCTGCAAAAAAGCAGAAGTCACCAATTTCAATCATTGCAGATGCAGGATTTTTTTCATTATCTAAAAAAATATTTCCCATATGACCTTGCAGACATGACCATATTAGCGCTTCTTCCCAACCATGAAACAGCGCTTCAACATTGTTGTGCATTTTCATCACCTTACCTTCTGATCAAAGCTAATATAATTCACTTTATATCAACTTTTATTGTTATCAGAAAATTATACTACATTAATTAAGATACATCCACACGATTCTTCTTTGTTGCTTGCTGCAAAATGTGATGAAAAATAATATGCTTATGCATGCAAAATGTGATAAACTATAAATACTATTTATTATTGGAGGTTTGTCCATGAAAAAGTTATTGATCGTTGTAGATATGCAAAAGGATTTTATCGACGGCTCCCTGGGAACCCCGGAGGCGGTGTTTATCGTTCCTAAGGTAAAAAGAAAAATAGAGGAATATCAGGAAGCAGGAGATGAGGTGATCTTCACCCTGGATACCCATGAGGAGAATTATCTTAATTCTCAGGAGGGGAAAAAGCTTCCGGTGGTTCATTGTGTCAGGGGAACTGCCGGCTGGGAGCTTGATGATTCCTTAAAGGAGTTTCAGGGAAAGCGTTTTGAAAAAACCACTTTTGGAAGCGCAGTGCTGGGAGAATATGTGACAGAAAGAGAGTATGAATCCATTGAATTGGTAGGCTTATGTACGGACATCTGCGTAATTTCCAATGCCCTGCTGGTCAAAGCGTTTCTTCCGGAGATTCCAGTGCTGGTGGACTCCTCCTGCTGTGCCGGTGTGACTTTAAAAAGCCATGAGAATGCGTTAGAGGCCATGAAGATGTGCCAGATAGAAGTTTTTTAAATCCAATAAAAATGCCGGGCTGAACTTAAGTTCTTCCGGCATTTATGTAATCAGATATAAATTCATAACTGATTTATTTTATTTCATTAATCGCTCCAGATCCTGATAAAAACCCGGATATGAGATATTCACGCATTCTGCGCCTAAGATTTCTGTTTCCCCTTCTGCACACAGCCCGGTCACAGCAAAGGTCATGGCGATCCGGTGATCCAGTTTGCTGTCTATGACAGCGCCGTGAAGAGGCTTTCCCCCTCTGATGATCATGCCATCCTCTGTTTCTGCAACATCGGCTCCCATGGCAGACAGATTCTTCACCATGACCTCAATACGATTGGATTCCTTTACCTTTAATTCTGCTGCATCCTTGATAATGGTTTCCCCTTCCGCAAAGCAGGCCATGGCGGCGATCATGGGAAGCTCGTCGATGAGGGTAGGTATGATAGCTCCGCCAATTGTAACGCCGTGGAGTGAGCCGGATTTTACCAGAATATCCGCAGTGGGTTCCCCGGAATCCGTATTTACTTCCAAAAGGGTGATATCTGCTCCCATATCCCGGCAAACATGAATGATTCCGTCCCGGGTGGGGTTAATGCCTACATGCTTTATCAGTATTTCCGAATCCGGAATCATCAGTCCTGCCGCAATAAAGTAAGCAGCAGAAGAGATGTCCCCCGGAACAATAATTTTATTGCCGTAGAGTTCTTCCGCAGGAGTAATACATGCGGTGGTTCCTTCTGGCTTCACACTGGCACCAAAGTACTTCAGCATGATTTCAGAATGATTTCTGGATACATAGGGTTCTGTAACCTTTGTCTCGCCTTCTGCATACAGTCCGGCTAAAAGAATACAGGATTTTATCTGGGCAGAGGCAACGGGGCTGGTATAATGGATGCCGTGAAGCTTTTTACCGGTTATGGAAAGGGGAGCGCAGCCATTTTCCTTTACACTCTTTATATCAGCTCCCATCAGGGATAACGGCTCCATAATGCGCTTCATGGGACGTTTCTGAATGGATTCGTCGCCGGTTATGGTTACGTCAAAATCCTGGGCAGCTAAAAGACCGGAGATCAGGCGTGTGGTGGTACCGCTGTTTCCGCAGTCTAGGGTGGTTTCCGGTTTTTTTAAGCCACGGAGTCCGTTTCCATGGACAATAACGGTGTCATTGCTGTTTTCAATCTGTATTCCCATTTTCCTGAAGCAGGAGATGGTGGAAAGGCAGTCGGCCCCTTGGAGAAAGTGGCTGATTTCCGTGGTTCCCTTTGCAATGGAACCAAACATCACGCTGCGGTGAGAGATGGATTTGTCACCTGGTATGGTTATTTCGCCCTTTAAACGGGAGGCTTTTGTGAATTTCATAGGAATCCTCTCTTTTAATTTGAAATTAAATCATAGTGGTACCGTTCCAGCTGTTTCCATGCGTTATCCATGGTTTCTTTGTCATAAAACGCAATCCTTAAAGTTCCTTCTCCGTGCTCTCTGTTGTGGTTGATGCCGATATTCTTAATACTGATTCCCTTAGCGGCCAGGATGACGGACAAGGTAGAGATGGCGCCCACTTCGTCAGCCATGTCCACTGTAAAGGAATACTCTGGCGCAATGAGGCCCGGAACCTTTTCTGAAAAGGAGTTGCGGTAATCCCTGGAAGTTTCAAAAAGCTGGTATATATATTGATTGTCATTTGCCCTAAGCTCGTCCAGGACCTGGCTTAAGGAGGCAATGTATCGTTCCAGGATCATGGAAAGATTCTGGCTGTTTGTCATACAGATCTGCTCCCACATTTCCGGTGAGGAGGAGGCAATTCTTGTAATATCCTTAAAGCCTCCGGCTGCAAGCCGCTTCATAAGTCCCTCTTTATTGTCAGAAGCCTTTACAAGGTTCACCAGGCTGGAGGCCACGATATGGGGCAGATGGCTGATCGCGGCTGTGATAAAGTCATGTTCATGATAATCGAGAACAAGGGGGATAGAGCCGATCAGCCCCGCGATCCGTACCAGGCGGTTTACCTGTTCCTCTGTGGAGGACGCGGTGGGAGTAATGATATAATAAGCATTTTCAAGTAAATGGTCGGTGGAATTTTCGTATCCGGTCTTTTCCGAACCGGCCATCGGGTGCCCTCCCACAAACTGGCTTTCCAGGCCAAGACGGCTTACCTCTTCGTGAATGTCCGTCTTGGTGCTTCCTACGTCGGTGATTATTGCTCCCGGTTTTAGGAAGGGCTGGATTTCCGACAGATACTTTGCGTTGTACTCCACAGGAGTACAGAGGAAGATAAGATCGCATTCCCGCAGCTCTTCTCCGATGCCCTCTAAGATGACATCCACGATCCCGTCTTCTTTTGCCTGCAAAAGCCTGGAACGGGTGCGCATGTAGGCCATGATTTTTGTATCAGGTTCTTCACGCTTGATCCCTCTGGCGATAGAGCCGCCGATGAGACCAAGCCCGATAAAGGCAATAGCGGCATCACTCATTAAGATGTCCTCCCCGCAAGCTTGGCGTAAGGCCTTAATTCTCCTATCAGATTTTCAAACTGTTCAAAGGTCAGGGACTGGGGGCCGTCGGACAGGGCGCAGGCTGGGCAGGGATGGACTTCCACAATCAGCCCGTCGGCCCCTACTGCTATGGCAGCCTTGGAAATCGGCTCAATATAAGCCCGTACTCCGGTGGCATGGCTTGGGTCAATGATGATGGGAAGGTGGCTCTTTGCGCGGATAACCGGTACAGCGCTGATATCCAGAGTGTTTCTGGTGGCAGTTTCGTAGGTACGGATGCCCCGTTCGCAAAGAACGATATTTGGATTTCCTTCGGAGGCAATGTATTCTGCAGCATTCAGCCATTCATCAATGGTGGCGGACAGACCTCTCTTTAAGAGAACCGGAATACCGGCTTTTCCAGCTTCTTTTAAAAGCTCGAAATTCTGCATGTTCCGTGCGCCGATCTGGATCATGTCCACATATTTTACAGACGTTTCAAGAGCACGCAGGCTTGTAACCTCACAAACGATGTTAAGTCCGGTGGCTTCCCTGGCTTCCTTCATGTATTTCAGCCCTTCCTCTTCCAGGCCCTGGAATGCGTAAGGAGAGGTCCTGGGTTTGTAGGCTCCGCCGCGCAGGAACTGGGCGCCTGCTTTTTTTACTGCAAATGCAGTTTCCAGGACCATATCGTGATTTTCAATGGCACATGGACCGGCCATTATGGTGAGATGGCCCGGACCGATTTTTGCGTTTCCAATGGTTATGACGGAATCTTCCGGATGAAATTTTTTGTTCACCAGCTTGTAGGTTTCGGTCACGGCAACGATTTTGTCAACACCTTCCAGCATCTCGATGTTTGTGCCCTGGAGCTTTGTCTTATCGCCTACAACGCCTACTATAGTTACTTCCGTCCCTTTTGATAAATGGGCCTGAAGTCCGTTTGATTCGATTAAGTGCTTGATTTTATCTACTGCTTCCTCTGAAGCATTTGCTTTCATAATAATGATCATATATTTCTACCTTTCTTTTGCAAATATTTAATCCCCATTGTAATCCATTGAAAGGGAGTTGTCAACGCTTTTGCACGTTAAACTTTGACGCATTAACGCAAATTATTATTTAGAGAGGATTTCAGAGATATTTAGCAAAGCAAAACAGTGGTATATTTGACCCCATTGTGATAGAATAATAATCATAACAGCAGAAGCAATAGTATTTCCGCAGGTAATGAGCCGGGCGAATATGCAGGCATATTCATTTGGTGAATACCATGGCAGCTAAGAAAGTTTGCAAAGCGTGTTTTTCTTAGCTGCCGGTTAAATGGACCTACGGCCGGGCAGCGAGTCGCTGCCGGGGTTTTCATGGTATGGGAAAAGGCCGTAATCTGCTGCGAAGTACTTCCGCACATTGCATGTGCTTCCGCCTGCGGCTTGTACATCTTCGCATCTTACGGCATCTTGATTGTATTGCTTCTGTTGTTTTTTCGGGAATAAGGAAGAATTTTTAAAATATAACTGGTATGGAGGAGCCGATGTATAACACAGATTTATGGAAATACAGTACGCCGGAGTATTACAGGGACATGCTGTTATCTTTCCGACTTCTGGGAAACACCAGTTGGCCGGACCAGAAGATAATGGCATGTCTTTATGCCTTCAGCAACCATACGGAACGCCATTATCATACCGTCCGTATTCCAAAGAGAGACGGAAGAACACGGAGCCTTATGGTGCCGGATTACATGCTGATGAGAATACAGAGAAATATCCTGCATCATATCCTGGACGGATATGCGGTCTCAGGCTGTGCCACAGCCTATCACAAAGGCGCAGGAGTGGTGTCCAATGCCAGGGTCCATACAGGAAAAAATGTGGTGGTGAAGCTGGATATAAAAGATTTTTTTGGAAGTATTTCATTTCCCATGGTATTAAAAAGCGCTTTTCCTGTCAGGTATTTCCCTCCGGCAGTAGGAACCATGCTGACTGCCTTATGCTGCTGCAACGAATTTCTGCCTCAGGGGGCTCCCACATCGCCCGCGGTTTCCAACCTGGTCATGAAGGATTTTGATGAATTCATAAACAAATGGTGCGGGAATAAAGGAATTTCCTATACCAGGTACTGTGATGATATGACGTTTTCCGGTGATTTTAACCCGGGCCTGGTTATCCGGAAGGTCTCCGGTTTTTTAAATGCCATGGGGTTTGAACTCAATGAAGCGAAGACCAGGATTCTATACCGCAACGGAAGACAGTCTGTCACGGGTATCGTGGTCAATGAGAAACTACAGGTTTCAGGGGATTACAGAAGAAAGTTGCGGCAGGAGATTTTTTACTGCCTGAAATACGGGGTAAAGTCCCACCTGGAGAGGAGCAAAAGTGATTTACGGGTTCCGGAGAGTCAGTATCTTCTTTCTCTTATAGGAAGAATACAGTATGTCCTTTTGATAAATCCTGAGGATCAGTGGTTTAAAGAAGCGGAGCAAAAGCTTTTGGCTGTACTTGGCAGGAAATCAGAATGATCGAAGAAGCCTCAACAGGGAATCAGAGACTTATGTAAGCTTTCTGGAGCGTTTTTACAAAATGCCCTTAAAGGCTGAACAACCACGGATTCTGGAACAGGTCATGGGATTTGATTGTTCCATGGAAAACCGGAAAATTACCCGTGCAGCACCTCGCTGCAGACTTCGTTAAAAAAATATCTTCTGGAAGGGAAGGAGATGTTTCCTGCGGCAGGTTTTCTGCCATGGAAGTAAAACTATATGGAGGAAAGTATCATGATAGGATATTTTGCAGGATTGGATATTGGTGGAACCAACGGGCGGCTAAAAGTCTGTGATCCGGATGGGGCTGTACTTGGAGAATTTACGGCACCGGGATGCAGTTTCAACACGGATGGAATGGAAAAAAGCCGGCTTCGATACCGTAGTCTGGTGCTCCCGGCGCTTGAGCAGTTAAAACTGGATCCCGGCTGTTGTCTGGGGATTTGTGTAGCAGCCAGCGGGATCGATTCTCCGTCAGATGAGCATGATTGTAAGTCCAGCTTTGAAGAGATGGGATTTCCTCATGAAAGGCTTCTGGTGTTAAATGACTGCCAGGTGTTCCTTCACATGACGGAAGAACCGGCCTTGGTAGTCATCTCAGGGACTGGTTCAATATGCTTTGGGAGAGATAAAAAAGGAAGCATATACCGGACCGGCGGCTGGAACCACATCATCAGCGATGAGGGAAGTGGGTTTGATATGGGCTTAAAAGTCTTAAAAGCAGTAGGAGATGAGCTGTCCGGACGAATCAAATGTCCCGTTCTCACACCTCTTATTATAGAGGAAACAGGGCTTGATTCGCTGGAAAAAATAGACGATTTTATCAATGCCAATCTTATGGAAAAGTCGGAGATCGCCAGATTATCCTTATTTGCATTTCAGGCAGCTTCCCAGGGAGATCGGGAAGCCATCCGCATTCACCGGGAATGCGGGGCGGCTTTGTGGGGACTTATCCGGGATACCTTTGCCAAGATGGATTTAAAGAGTCCGGCGGATAAGCTAAACCTCTGGCTCTGGGGCAGTGTTCTGGTTAAAAATGATATGATCCGCAGTATGGTGGAAGAGAAAGTCCGGGAAGGGATGCCGGGTACAGAGATCGGGATACCAAAGATGAGCGCCCTGGATACGGCACTTAAGGCGGCCAGATCACTGTAATAATGGTTTTAGTGGCAATGTTATTTTGAGTTCAGTATAATTGATGAAGAATTTTATAAAACGGATTAAAAAAGAAGAGAGGGCTTGCCCCTCTTTTCTTTTGCGTAATTGGAAAAATGTGTAAAAAATATTTGTGCAAATTGCACCTTTTGCTTGCAATTATACGACATTTTTAGTAAAATATCCTTATAGACTTAAATACCGAACAGGAGGAATGTTTATGAACGTGTATGGAACCAAACAGATCCGTAACGTCGCCTTACTTGGGCACGGGGGCGCCGGTAAAACCACCCTGGCAGAAGCTATGGCGTTGATTACCGGAGCCATCAGCAGAATGGGAAAAATTACCGATGGCAATACCATCAGCGATTATGACAAAGAAGAGATCAAGAGACAGTTCTCCATCTCTACTACCCTGATTCCTTTGGAGTATAAAGGAGAGGATGGACCGATTAAGATCAACCTGCTTGATACTCCCGGATATTTTGATTTTGTTGGCGAGGTTGAAGAAGCCATCAGTGTTGCAGATGCAGCAGTAATTGTTGTGAATTGTAAGGCAGGTATTGAAGTTGGAACATTAAAAGCGTGGGAACTGTGCGAAAAGTACAAACTTCCCAGACTTTTCTTTGTGACAAATATGGATGACGATCATGCAAGTTTCCGTGAATTGTTATTAAAGCTTGATAAAGAATTTGGAAGAAAGATAGCGCCGTTCCACCTCCCTATTCGTGAAAATGAAAAGTTCGTAGGTTTTGTTAATGTTGTAAAGATGGCAGGCCGGCGTTTTACCGTTAATAGTGATTATGAAGAATGTGAGATTCCTGAATATAGCCAGAAGAACCTGGGAATTGCCCGTGAAGCTCTCATGGAAGCCGTTGCAGAAACCAGCGAGGAATATATGGAGCGCTATTTCTCCGGTGACGAGTTCACCATTGATGAGATTTCTTCTGCTCTTCGGGAACATGTGATAAAAGGAAATATCGTTCCGGTCATGCTGGGATCCGGAATCAACGCCCAGGGCGCCAAGATGGTGCTTCAGGCCATAGATAAGTATTTTCCATCCCCCGATTACTTTGAGTGCATCGGCGTGGATGTTTCCACAGGGGAGCGCTTTACAGCCCAATATAACGATCATGTATCCCTGTCTGCCCGTGTATTTAAGACCATTGTGGATCCGTTTATCGGAAAGTATTCCCTGCTTAAGATTTGTACCGGCACCTTAAAGCCTGATTCCGCTATTTTTAACGTGAATAAGGACACAGAGGAAAAGGTCGGAAAGCTTTACGTGTTAAGAGGAAAGGATGCCATCGAAGTTACGGAATTAAAGGCAGGAGATATCGGAGCAGTGTCAAAGCTTAATGTGACCCAGACCGGTGATACCATTGCCCTCCGTTCTGCGCCTATTGTATATCATAAGCCGGAGATATCCACTCCATATACGTATATGCGTTATAAGACCAAGACAAAAGGCGACGATGATAAGGTTTCAAGTGCTCTTGCAAAGCTGACGGAAGAGGATTGGACCTTAAAGGTAGTCAATGATACGGAAAACCGACAGTCTCTCCTTTATGCCATTGGTGACCAGCAGCTTGATGTGGTTGTAAGCAAGCTTTTAAACCGTTATAAGGTTGACATTGAACTGAGCAAACCTAAATTTGCTTTCCGGGAGACCCTTCGTAAGAAAGTGGAGGTCCAGGGCAGGTATAAAAAGCAGTCCGGCGGACACGGACAGTACGGTGACGTTAAGATGATTTTTGAGCCTTCCGGTGATCTGGAAACTCCTTATGTATTTGATGAGTGCGTATTTGGCGGGGCTGTGCCGAGAAACTATTTCCCGGCAGTTGAAAAGGGTATCGCAGAGTGCGTTTTAAAAGGACCTCTTGCCGCTTACCCGGTAGTGGGATTAAAAGCAACGCTGACTGATGGCTCTTACCATCCGGTAGACTCCTCGGAGCTTGCCTTTAAGATGGCTGCGACCCTTGCTTTTAAAAAGGGATTTATGGATGCAAATCCGGTTCTGCTTGAACCCATTGCTTCCCTTAAGGTTACAGTCCCGGATAAATTCACCGGAGATGTTATGGGAGATTTAAACCGCAGAAGAGGCCGTGTTCTGGGAATGAATTCCAACCACAATGGAAAGCAGGTCATTGAGGCGGATGTACCTATGTCCGAACTGTTCGGCTATAATACGGATCTGCGCTCCATGACCGGAGGCATCGGAACCTATGAATATGAATTCAGCCGCTATGAACTGGCTCCAGGAGATGTTCAGAAGAGAGAAATAGAGGAGCGGGCTTCCAAGATTGACAGAGTGGAATCTTAAAAGACAGGAAAGACCCGGAGGGGCAGGTATTTTACCAAGCCTCTCCCGGGTCTTTTTTATATCATAGGAAAGTGCGCCCTATGATATAAAACCCTTCGGGGGATACTCTCTGTTTCGTCAGAATGTGGGCTGAATTGAAAAAGTAAATTCCAGTGCAGGACTAAATTCCACTGCCCTTTAAAAGTTGTCATAAATGGTAGAGGTTTTTGCGCACTATTCTAAGATTTCTGTTATAATTAAGCTAACT
>JAISYJ010000137.1:0-118245 GCA_031270005.1 Hungatella sp.
CGAATCCCTAAATTATTACGAGCTGTTGCCGCAGCTTCTATTATACAACAATACAATAAATAAGCTAACCCACTACTTTTCGTTTACTGCGGCGTCGAAAAGACGTGGGGATTAGGAGGAATGACCAATGAGTGAAGAAAATTGTACTCATAATTGTAATACCTGTAAGGAGAATTGCGGCAGCCGGGAGGAACAGGTAAGCTTTTTAGAACCCCTTAACCCTGCCAGTACAGTAAAAAAGGTAATCGGCGTTGTAAGCGGAAAGGGCGGCGTAGGTAAGTCCCTGGTAACTTCCATGATGGCGGTAGGCATGAACGGGAAAGGCTATAAAACGGCCATTCTGGATGCAGATATCACCGGCCCATCCATTCCAAAAGCATTTGGCCTTTCGGATTACGGTGTGGGCATGACGCCAAATGGCCTTATGATCCCTGCAACCACTGCAACGGGAATTGAAGTGATGTCGGCGAACCTGATCCTGGATCATGAGACGGATCCGGTCATCTGGAGAGGTCCTGTCATTGCAGGCGCAGTCAAGCAGTTCTGGCAGGAAGCCCTTTGGGATGGAATTGACTACATGTTCGTGGACATGCCTCCGGGAACCGGAGATGTGCCCTTAACCGTGTTCCAGTCTCTTCCTGTAGACGGAATTATCATTGTGACTTCTCCTCAGGAGCTGGTTACCATGATTGTTGAAAAAGCCGTAAATATGGCGAAAAAGATGAATATACCCATTCTTGGACTGGTTGAGAACATGAGTTACTTAATTTGCCCGGACTGTGGTAAGAAGATTTCTGTGTTTGGAGAGAGCCGCGTTGATGAAGCGGCCAAAGCAAATGGACTTACCGTTCTGGCTAAAATCCCCATTGATCCCCGGATCGCTGCCGCAGTGGATGGCGGTACGGTCGAGTATTTAGAGGCAGCCTGGCTTGAAGGGGCAGTTTCAGCCGCAGAAAAAGCTTAAAGTAATATACGTTATGATACGTTACGAGGGATAAGAATGAATATTAATATGAACCCCAATAGTGAATTGAACCAGTCCATTGTGAATGTTCCCAATCTGGTTCAGGTTCCAGACCCGCTTTTAAAGCAGGCATACCAGTTTCAGGAAGCTATGATGATGTACACCTGTGCCATTCGGGAGATCAAGACAAAGCTGGAGGTCTTAAATGACGAGCTGTCAGTAAGAAACTCCAGAAACCCCATTGAAATGGTTAAATCCAGAGTAAAAAAACCCATAAGCATTGTGGAAAAGCTGCAGCGCAGAGGACTGCCGGTTTCCCTGGAATCCATGATGGACAATCTGGATGATGTCGCAGGAATCCGCGTGATCTGCTCCTTCCTTGATGATATTTATGCGGTGGCAGATATGCTGGCCCGTCAGGATGATGTGCATATCATTGCCATAAAGGATTATATCCGCCACCCCAAAAAAAACGGGTACCGCAGCTATCACATGATCGTAGAGATTCCCGTGTTCTTTTCCGACCAAAAAAAATGGATGCGGGCAGAGGTCCAGATCCGCACCATTGCCATGGATTTCTGGGCCAGCCTGGATCACCAATTGAAATATAAAAAAGAAGTGGAAGAATATTCCCAGGAAATCAGTGAAGAGCTGCGGGAATGCGCGGATGTTATCGCACAGACTGATGAAAGGATGCTTAATATCAGAAAGAGGATTGAGGATCATGGAGTTACAATTTCCAAATAAATAATTAAAGGGAGCAATTGGGTGAAAAACCCTAATTGCTCCCTTTTCTAAGTTTTGTTTCAATGCTGCCGGGAAGAAAGGGGAAGGCTGACAGTAAAAACGGTTCCCGTTTCGAGGCTGCTGGCCAGGCTGATTTTTCCCTTATGGTGGTCGATAATGGTCTTTGCAATGGAAAGGCCAAGTCCATAGCCTCCTTCCTTACGGACTCTGGATTCATCTGTCCGGTAAAACCGTTCAAAGACATGGGCCTGGTCTTTTTCAGGTATAGGAGCCCCCGTATTTTGAACGGTCAGGACCGCATTATGGGAAGATTTCTTTAGGCGGACAGATACGGACCCGTTTTTTCCTGCGTATTTGCAGGCATTGTCTAAGAGAATGGTGATTACCTGCTTTAGCTGGGCTTCCCAGCCGTCCAGGATAATACCTTGGCCGATCTCATTTTCCAGCTTCACCTTATTTTCAAAGGCAATGGATTCAAAAAGCAGGACTCCGTTTAATACGATGTCACTAAAATCCAGGGCAGCCTTTGCTGCCTGGGAGGCCTGGACGGCTCCAGTATCGGACCGGGCCAGAAAGAGCAGCTCTTCCACAAGCTGTTTCATGCGTTCTGCCTCCTCTTTTGTATTGTCCAGCCATTTCTGCTGGTCCATGATGGTGCATTCCCTATGATGGGAAAGGATCTGCAAATTGGCCAGGATTACAGTAAGAGGTGTCTTTAGTTCGTGGGATGCATCGGCAATGAACTGGTTTTGCATCCGCCATGCATTTTCCACAGGCCTTAAAGCCAGACGGGAAAGGAAAATACTCAGGATCAAAAAAAGAAATACCGCCACAAGAAAGACAAGCAGACAATTGACAAGCAGGATCTTTAAATTATTCCGTTCATATCTTTGGTCTGCAAATACTATTTTCGTGCCCTCCGGGAAGGGAACCTTAAGGTAACGTAGGGAATAATCCTTAAGCTCCCCCTGGAGAGAACCATCAGCCTTTGCCAGCTCCACCAGAGCGGAAGCCTGATCCTTGGTAACGGTTATGTTCATTTCCCTTATGTTTTCTATGGAGTTACGGTTGTTTAAGGTCACCACAAAAGACGGGACAAGAGACGGCAGATTTTTTGGAGGCCTGCGGCCAAATTCCACTTTATCCGGCAGCCGGTCCGGCAGGTTTCGGTCTACAGCCTGATAAAGAGCCATGACGGTCTGCCGTTCCATGCGCTTAAAGCTGGTGTAGTAAAACATGCCAAGAACAGCGGAGAGAATGCTTATCACAAAAGCCATGTTGACCAAAACAAATCTTCTTCTTAATTTTTTTATCATAACCTTTCCTCCAGGCGGTATCCGACCTTGCGAAGGGTGCTGATTTCTACCTTTGATCCTACAAAATGCAGTTTTTTTCGTAAAAAGGAAATATAAGCCTCCACATTGTTATCCTCTGCGTCAGAATCACTGCCCCATACCCTTGAGATGAGGGCTTCCTTTGAAACGATTCTGCCGGAATTGCCCATAAGAATTTTTAACACCTCAAATTCCTTATATCCAAGATGAATGGATTTGGAGCCGCAGCATAAATCATTGGCAGACAAACTAAGGGTTAAGTCTCCGAATTTCATTTCTTCTACGATCACTTCTCCCTGACGGCGGGAGAGAGCCCGGATGCGGGCTAACAGCTCTTCAGAAATAAATGGCTTGGTCATATAGTCATCAGCCCCCCGGTCAAGTCCGGTTACCTTATCCTGAATGTCATCCCGTGCGGTCAGCATGAGTACAGGAGTCTGTATGCGGGCCTCTCTCAGCTTTTTTACCACTTGAAAGCCGTTTTGTCCCGGGAGCATTACATCTAAAACAATGACGTCATATTCCCCGGAAAGGCCGCAGGATAAGCCGTCAGTTCCATTATACACAATATCAGCCTGGTAATGCTGTTCCTTCATAATCTGTCCCAAAGCATCGGCCAGTCTTACTTCGTCTTCTACAATCAATACCTTCATGGTTAGATTCTCCTATATCTGTTATTATGAAAAAAAGATGTTTTCATAATCGGATGAACGGGGCATAGAGTGCCCCTTTTATCTTTACTTGTGTTGCAAGTTCCGATAACCTATATTATGAACCTGTTGACATTTATTATAAGTTGAGAATGCTTATGAAGCAACTAAGAAATACCCCCAAAGCCTGTTTTTCTTAGTTGTGTTAATCATAATGGATTAAGCTTAAAATAAGCTGAAATCTCATGGTAAAAGACTGCTTTGGTTAAGGGATTCCAGATATTTTAAGGAAAATGCCAAGTTTCAGGTTAATTTCAGCTTACTATCACAAAACCGACATAAGAGCCTGTTAAAATAAACTTCAGATTTGAATAATGAGAGGAGAAACTGGATGAACAGACGGAGAATAGCGGCTTCCCTGGCTTTTGCAGTTGCGGCGACGGCAGTCAGTCCTATGATAACAGAGGCATCAAGTAATTTTGATTTAAGGAAAAAGGTAATCGGAGTCTCGGGGATCATGAGTGTTGGGAATCCGGATCTGTCAGTGACGCGGGGGGAATTTGCCAGCATGCTGGTAAATGCTTCTTCCTATCGAAGCACGGCCGGCAAAACCAGCAACACTTCCGTATTTGCCGATGTGCCAAGAAACCATGAATATGCGGCCCAGATCCGGATTGCAGCGGAACAGGGGTGGATGAACGGATATCTGGGCGGAAATTTTAAACCAGATGAATCCATAACACTTCAGGAGGCAGTAAAAGGAGTCCTGGGACTTTTAGGATATGTAAATTCTGATTTTACCGGTGACCAGTCCGGTTCCAGGCTTTCTAAATATCATTTTCTGGAATTAGATGAGAATCTGAATAAAGAGGCTTTGGAAATCTTAAATAAATCGGATTGCATCAACCTGTTTTATAATTTGTTAAAAACAGATACAAAGTCTGGAACCATGTTTGGAAAAAGCTTAAACTGCGAATTGACAAGTGACGGTGAGATCGATCCGTTTACAATGGTGGACAATAGCATCAAGGGACCGAAAATTGCCAAAAGCAAGAGCAGACTCAACTCCATTCTGCCCTTTAAGCTTAGTGATGCCAATATTTACCTTGATGGAGAGCCTGTTACAAATTCCAGTGATGCAATTGATGTTTCCCTGGAAAGCTCGGAGGGGGTCCTGGTATATTATCATACTATTTCTAAAACCGTGTGGCTTTACACCGTTGGAAATGAAAATGAAAACGGACGTTCCGCTGTATTTGGAGAAATTACCAACGTGGTCTATGATTCTGCGGATTTAATGACGCCGGGAGCAATCATACTGGATGACGGCAACACCTACGAGCTTACCAGCACGGAGATGAAGTTTGCATTTTCTTCCTATGGGGACCTACGGGTAGGAGATACCGTGAATCTGGTCTATACCCTGTCTGTAGACAAGGAAGGAAATGAAACCCGGACTGTCATTGATTATATAGAATAGAAGATTAACAGGAGAAGCCAGAATGAAAAAAATCATTCAGAAATTATATTCAAAAGAAAAAAGAAAAGGCCGGATAAAGGGAAAAAAAGTTTTGGTTTTTCTGATCATAATCCTTGCGGTGCTGGCAGGAGTCATGGTGGCCGCGGGCTTAAAAAAATCAAAGGCAGCATCAGCTGCTGAAAAAAGCATAAGAACTGCAAAGGCAGCAAAGCAGGATATCGTTTCTGAGCTATCCTCCTCCGGAACCATTTCTCCCCAGAATACCTATGACATAACCTCTTTGGTTGAAGGAGAAGTCATTGCAGCGGACTTTGAAGAGGGAGATGAGGTGGAAAAGGGACAGATCCTCTATCAGATCGACACCTCATCCATGGAATCAGAGATGACATCTGTAAACAACTCCCTGTCAAGAGCCCAGGAAAATTATGAAGCCGCATTGGATGATTATAATTCTGCCTTAGGTGATTACAGCGGAAACACCTATAAATCCACTGAGAGCGGGTACATAAAATCTCTTTCCATTAAGGAAGGGGATAAGGTGGGAAACAATACGGAGATTGCTTCCGTCTACGATGATAAGACCATGAAGATCAAGCTTCCGTTCCTATCCGGGGAGGCCTCCCAGATAACGGCAGGACAGGAGGCGGTTTTGACTCTTACTGATACGGGAGAAGAAGTCCAGGGCGTGGTCACTTCCGTCAGCAATATGGATGTAACCTTAACAGGCGGACGCATCGTCCGTTATGTTACCTTTGAAGTGACAAATCCAGGCGGTCTTACCACGGAAACCCCGGCTACGGCTGCGGTTGGCGATTATGTGTGCAGTATGGAAGCAACCTTTGAGCCGAAGCTTGAGACGACCATGAAAACGGACTTATCTTCCGGTGTGGAGGTGGGAACCCTGCTGGTTCATGAAGGGGACTATGTAACAAAGGGCACTCCGCTTTTTACAATGGAAAGCAAGTCCGCGGATAAGCTGCTTCGCACTTATAAAGATACCCTGGAAAAGGCCCAGGAAACTTTAGAAGGAGCAAAAAGCAAGCTGGAGAGCACCCAGAATACGTATGATAATTACACCATCACTGCTCCCATATCCGGAAAGATCATTACAAAAACCGTGAAGGCAGGAGATAAGATCACGAAAAGCTCCAGCGGAAGCACAACCCTGGCAGTTATATACGATATGTCCGGCTATACCTTTAAAATGTCTGTGGATGAATTGGATGTCAAGTCCGTTAAAGTAGGCCAGGAGGTAATCATTACGGCAGATGCCGTGGCCGGTAAAACCTTTTCCGGCACAGTTACAAATGTAAGCCTGGAAAGCTCTGCCTCCAACGGCGTTACCACTTATCCGGTTACTGTCACCTTAAATGACGGCATGGATGAGCTTCTCCCCGGGATGAACGTAGACGGAGTGATCATACTGGATAAAGCCACCGATGTCCTTGCAATACCGGCTGATGCGCTGATGCGGGGAAATCAGGTTTATGTAAAGGATGAAACAGTAAAAGAGGCAAAGGGGAACATTCCTGCAGGCTTTAGGGCCGTAGAAGTTACCACAGGCCTGATCAATGATGACTATGTGGAAATCACCGGCGGACTGGAAGAGAACCAGGAGGTTTACGTTGCGCAGTCAACTGTAAGCAACTCACCGAGTATTGTGATACCGGGAGGCATGGGCGGTATAAATGTATCCCCAGGCGGTTCCGGCGGTGGAAACCGAAGCATAGGCAATGGCAGCGGTTCCGGCGGTGGAAGCCGGAGTACAGGCAACGGCAGTTTCAAGCCCTGATAACCACAAGGAGGTTGTAAAGCGTGGAAAATACCTTGATTGAATTAAAGGATATTTATAAAGTGTATCAAATGGGCGAGGAAGAGGTCCGTGCAAACAACGGAGTATCCTTAACCATTTGCCGCGGGGAATTCGTTGCGATTGTTGGAAAGTCGGGAAGCGGAAAATCCACGCTCATGAATATCATAGGTGCACTGGATGTTCCCACCTCAGGAGCATATCTTCTGGGCGGTGAGGATGTAGGCAGGATGTCGGATAACCAGCTGGCAGGGATACGGAATAAGATGATCGGCTTTATCTTCCAGCAGTATAATCTGCTTCCCAGACTGAACCTTCTTGAAAATGTGGAACTGCCCCTGTTATATGCAGGGGCAGGGGCCAATGAACGGAACAAACGGGCTATGGCCTCTCTGGAACGGGTAGGTCTGGCGGAAAAGTGGAAAAATTATCCCAATCAGCTTTCCGGAGGCCAGCAGCAGAGAGCTTCCATTGCAAGGGCGCTGGCAGGAGATCCCTCTCTTATTCTGGCTGATGAACCTACGGGAGCCCTGGACTCAAAAACCAGCCGGGAAGTCCTTAATTTCTTGAAAAAGCTGAACGATGAAGGGAATACCATTGTCATGATCACCCATGACAGCGCCATTGCGCGGGAAGCCAGGCGGGTGATCCGGGTACACGATGGTAAGATTAATTTCGATGGAGACGTAAATGAATATTCTGCAATCCTTTAAAATGGCTTTAAAGAGCATCTGGAGCAATAAGATGCGTTCCTTTCTCACCATGCTTGGAATCATTATCGGCGTGGCCTCGGTCATCATTCTGGTAAGCCTTGTAAACGGACAAATGTCCTATATGACGGAACGGTTCGCCAGCATGGGCACAAACCAGATCAATGTAAATGTAACCAATCTTTCATCCAGGTCCATAACCGTGGATCAGATGTATGAATTTTATGAAGACAACAGGAATCTTTTTTCTCAGATGACGCCAAAGGTTTCCTTATCCTCTACCTTAAAAAACGGAACGGAATCACTGACCAATACTTCAATATCCGGTGTCAGCGAGGAATATTTGGAAATGAAAGATCAGACCCTGGATTCAGGACGGTTCCTCCAGTATTCCGATATCCTGTCCAGACAAAAGGTTTGTGTTGCAGGCTATTATGTGGCCTGGGAATTATACGGAGGAGCAGAAAAAGCCATTGGCCAGTCCATAAAAATAAACGGGTCTGCCTACAGGATCGTTGGCGTGGTTTCCAGACAGGATGAGGCGGAGCTTAAGGCCGGTGGTTCGGACGACGTATTGTACCTTCCCTACAGCAGTGCAGCTAAGATGAACAACACTGCTGATATAAACAGCTATGTCTTTGCCACCGCTGATATGGACCATACCACAGAGGCCAAGGAGGCCATTAACACCTTTCTTTATGGGACCTTCAAGGATGAGGACTTATACCGGATTACTGCCATGAGTGAACTTTTAGATTCCTTAAATTCCATGATTTCCATGATGTCCATGATGCTTGGCGGAATCGCCGGGATCTCTCTTTTGGTTGCAGGAGTGGGAGTCATGAACATCATGCTGGTGTCGGTAACGGAACGCACCAGGGAAATCGGGATCAGGAAGGCGCTGGGAGCAAAAAAGCACAACATCATGCAGCAGTTTGTTATAGAAGCCGCAGTCACCAGCTCTCTTGGCGGGGTAGTGGGGATCCTGGTAGGCTCTGCGGCAACCACAGTCATTGGAACTGCCATGGGGATAAATGCCACCCCAACACCGGGTGCTGTTATCGTGTCCTTTAGCGTATCCGTTGGAATCGGCCTTTTGTTCGGCTATATGCCTGCCAGAAGAGCTGCGGATTTAAACCCTATTGACGCTCTGCGCAGCGAGTAAAAAGCCAACATTTTCTTGCAAATATATCATATTGGTGATACTATTTGCATAGTTACCAAAGGAGTAGCTCATTTTTGGGCTGCTCCTTTTGCGTAGAGTAAATTAGTGGATCATAAGAAAGGGAAGAATTATGAAGGTTGTTGATATGCACTGTGATACCATTTCAGAGCTTTTTTACCGGAAAGAAGAAGGAAAGGTCTTTTCCATCTTAAAAAATGACTGTCATATTGATTTGGAGCGCATGAAAAAAGGGGATTACTGCTTACAGAACTTTGCCTTGTTTACAAATCTCGCCAGGCAGGAACATCCTTTTGAATATTGTATGAAGCTTGTTGACCTCTTTTATATTGAGCTGGAAAAATATGAGGATATCATTGGTATTGTAAAAAGCTACAGGGACATTGAAGAAAACCGGAAAAATGGGAGAATGTCTGCCATGCTGACCATAGAGGAAGGAGGCGTATGCCAGGGAGAACCGGCGTTCTTAAGGAATTTTTACCGGCTGGGAGTCCGTATGGCGACCCTTACCTGGAACTATAAAAATGAACTGGCACATCCCAACCGGATCTGGGAGGAAAACGGAGAGGCCTTTTTTGAACCGGAAACGGAGCATGGACTTACGGAAAAGGGAATTGAATTTGTTCGGGAGATGGAAAGGCTGGGAATCGTCATTGATGTGTCCCATTTGTCAGATGCCGGGATAGAAGACGTGTTCCGGTATACGGAAAAGCCGTTTGTGGCCAGCCATTCCAATGCCAGGGCCATTGCCTCTAATCCCAGGAACTTAACGGATGATATGATAAAAAAACTTTCAGAACGGGGCGGCGTCACCGGAATCAATTATTGCGCCGATTTTCTTCATGACTGGAAAAAGGGCGAAGGAGCCTTAAGCAGGGTGGAAGATATGATTACCCATATGAAGCACATAAAGAAGGTGGGAGGCATCCAGTGCATTGGGCTTGGATCGGATTTTGACGGAATCGGGGGAAATTTAGAGCTTAAATCCCCGGAAGACTTACCCCTTTTGGAAGCTTATATGAAAAAGGAGGGATTTTCAGAAAGGGAAATTGAGGCAGTCTTTTATAGGAATGTCCTTCGGGTTTATAAAGAAATTTTACATTAAGACAAAAATTTACATAAATTTTACATTTACGTGCATATTTTTTTACATAGACTTGATATAGTGTTTACAATAATGTACTATCATGAAAAAATGGAGGATGCTATGTCAATCACAGAAATACAAATGCTATTTAAATTCATCGGAGGGCTGGGGATGTTCCTCTACGGAATGGACGCCATGGCCGATGGGCTTCAAAAATCAGCAGGCAATAAAATGCAGCAGCTTTTAGGAGTCCTGACCAGCAACAGGCTCATGGGTGCGCTTTTGGGAACCGGAATTACCGCCATCATCCAGAGCAGCTCAGCCACCACAGTCATGGTGGTAGGATTTGTAAATGCCGGGATCATCAACCTGGAGCAGGCCGTTGGAATCATTATGGGAGCCAACATCGGAACAACCGTTACCAGCTGGATCGTGTCCATGAGTGAATGGGGAGAGATGATGAAGCCCGAGTTTTTTGCTCCGGCCCTGGTAGGCGTGGGCGCTGTTTTAAGCCTTTTTACCGGAAGCGGAAAGAAAAAACAGATCGGTGAGATCCTGGTGGGCTTTGGTGTGCTGTTTATTGGCCTTACCTTCATGTCAGATTCCATCACTCCTTACAGGAACGCCCCTATTTTCAGCCAGACATTTTCCATTATGGGAAGAAATCCACTTCTTGGAATATTAGCAGGACTTGTTGTTACAGGCATCATCCAAAGCTCCTCAGCCTCCGTAGGAATTTTGCAGACTCTGGCTCTCAACGGAATCGTGAACTGGCAGTCAGCGATTTTTATCACCTTAGGGCAGAATATCGGTACCTGTGTAACCGCTCTGCTTTCCAGTGTGGGAGCTAACAAAACGGCTAAACGCGCCGCTGTCATTCATCTTCTTTTTAATGTGGTCGGTGCTGTTATTTTCGGCTGTATCATGTTTGTAGTGTTTAAGCTGAATCCGGTTTTTGCGGCTTCACGAATCAGCAGTGTGGGAATATCCATCTTCCATACCATATTTAATGTGAGCAATACCATTATTTTATTCCCCTTTGCAGGGTTTCTGGTGAAGGCCTCAGGCTTCTTTGTACGGGAGAATAAAAAAGAAGCTCCAATGGATCCTGATACCCAGATGAAGCGCCATCTGGATGAGAGAATTTTAGAGACTCCTTCTTTTGCCATAGAAAATGTAAACCATGAAGTTGTGAGCATGGGAAATGCTGCCATGGAAAACTTAGACTTAGCGGCTGCCGCTCTTCTTGGCAACAACAGGGCAGAGGCAAAGCTTGTGGAAAAAATGGAACAGAAGATCAATGATTATGAAAAGATGCTCACAGATTATCTGATAAAAATCAACAACCAGTCCTTAAACGAGGAGCAGCATCTTCTGGTCAAAAACTTATTTTATACGATCAGCGATTTTGAGAGGGTCAGTGATCACTGTGAGAACTTATCCGAACTGGCAATGGAAAAAGCCAACCGGAACATTATCTTTTCAACGGATGCTGAAAATGAAATCAAGGAAATGCTTAAGGAGGTTCGTTCCTCTCTGGAGCATGCCATAAAAGCCAGGGAGACCGGAGACATGTCAGAGGTCCGTGCAGTGATCCAAAGTGAGGAACGTGTGGACAGCCTGGAAGAGGAATTAAGAGAACGTCATATCGAACGCTTATCCGCGCAAACCTGTAAGCCGGAAAACGGAGTCATCTTTTTAGATGCCTTAAGCAATCTGGAACGTATTTCTGACCACGCTCATAATATTGCAGGTTACGTGAGGGATGAAATGTAACAGAAAAGGGAACGCCCTGCGGACAGGAAAGTGGAAAGGAGAATGTATGGAGCGTATCTATGTAATTGAAGACGATGACAACATCAGGGACTTAATTAAAATTGCCCTGGAAGGATTTGGTTATGAAGTATCTGCTTTTGAGATGGCGGAGGAAGCCTTAAGGCATATTGAGTCAGACAAGCCGGCCCTGGCTGTGTTTGATCTGATGCTTCCCGGTATGGACGGGCTGACAGCCATTCGCAGAATTCGGAAAAATGAGTCTTTAAAGGATATTCCAATTCTTATTCTGACCGCGAAAGATAGAGAGTTTGATAAGGTGGCAGGACTTGACGGCGGAGCCGACGACTATATGACAAAGCCCTTTGGAGTCATGGAGCTGGCCGCCAGGATCCGAAGTCTTTTGCGGCGCAGCACCAGAGGACAGGCTGACTCAAACGAGCTGAATCAATATTGCTTAAGCTTAAATAAAAAGACAAGAGAGGTCCATTGTGACGGCGTCAAGGTTGAACTGACGCTAAAGGAGTTTGAACTTTTACAGTATTTGATGGAGAACCATAATAAGGTCGTCACCAGAGATGAGCTTTTAAACCACATCTGGGGGTATGACTACGATGGGGAAACCAGGACTCTGGATATGCATATCCGTACACTCCGGCAAAAGCTGGGAGAAAAAGGCGGTTCCTGCATCAAGACGGTCCGTGGCGTAGGCTATCGTTTTATTAAGGCGGAAGAGTAGGGGAATATATAGTCTGGCTGTATGCCGCAGAATGAGGGAATCTATGAGAAGCGTGATCTTTAAAAAATTTATCCAGATCATTTTAGTAGTGCTGATACTCAGCAGCTCTGTTTTTTATATCGCCTCCAGCAGCGCACTGCTTAAAAACTCCAGAAAAGACATGACATACACTTTAAGAGCAATGGATGAGATCCTGGATTATTCCGGTGATCTTACCGGAGAAATAGGAGGCCTTAAGCAGTCACTGGGTGAGAGTGAAAGCCGTTTTACAATTATACGCATGGATGGAAGCATTGTGGCCGATACTGGGAATGTACCGGCCGCTTCCCTGGATAATCATCTGGACAGGGAAGAAGTGAAAGAAGCTCTTTCTGAGGGGACCGGCACGGCCAGACGCTATTCCGAGACCCTTAAGGAAAATATGCTTTACGTGGCAATCTGCTCCTCACGGGCGGATTATATTCTTCGTATGGCAATTCCATATTCCGGCATGAAAGAATATCTGATGCTGTTATTGCCTTCCATCTGGCTCAGTTTTCTGATGGCCATTATGTATTCTGCATTTTCGGCGGACAGCTTCTCAAAATCCATTACAAGACCGTTAAAGGAAATTTCCCAGGAAATGTTAAAAGTAAACGGGGATTATACAGACCTTTCCTTTGAAACTTACCAGTATCCGGAGATTAATATTATAGCGGAAACAACCAGGTCAATGTCTAAAAATATAAAGGAATATTTAAACCAGATTGAACTGGAAAAGCAGATCCGCCAGGAATTTTTCAGCAATGCTTCCCATGAACTGAAAACTCCCATTACATCGGTTCAAGGGTATGCTGAGCTTTTAGAAAGCGGGATCATTCAGGCTGAAGAACAAAAGATAGATTTTATAAGGCGAATCAAAAAGGAAGCAGTCAATATGAATCACCTTATCAATGACATCCTGATGATTTCCCGGCTTGAGGCAAAGGAAGCAGAGGTTTTAAAAAGTGATGTGCGTCTGTCCATTCTTTTAGATGATATCGTCGAATCCTTAAAACCGCTGGTTGCATCTCATGAAGTTATCATCCATGTAGACTGCAAGCCCCTTTGCATTTATGCCAATGGACAGCAGATGAAGGAGCTTTTCGGAAATCTTATAAGCAACGCGGTCAAATACAACAAGCCCGGCGGCCAGGTATGGGTCACAGTGACAGAAGAGGACCACAATGTGATAATCCGTGTTAAGGATAATGGGATGGGTATCCCAAAAGAATCTTTAAACCGTATTTTTGAGCGGTTTTATCGTGTGGACAAGGGGCGGAGCAAAAAACAGGGCGGGACCGGCCTGGGACTTTCTATCGTGAAGCACATTGTAAATTTCTATCATGGTACCATTACCGTACGCTCAGAGCTTGATGTGGGAACGGAATTTGTTGTAAAGATTCCAATTCTGGAAAAAATGTGTTAATATTGATTCAGCAAATGATAGGAGGTGTACAGATATGGGAAGTTTTGTTTTAACCTGCTGTTCTACAGTAGATATGAAGAAGGAATTTTTTGAACAGCGCCAAATTCCCTATGTGTGTTTTCACTATACAATGGATGGCGTCACCTATCCGGATGACTTAGGACAGAGTATTCCCTTTCGATCGCCAAAGGTGCGGCCCCTGTGACTTCCCAGGTAAATGTGGAAGAATATTGTGATTTTTTTGAACCGTTTTTAAAGGAAGGCAAGGATATTCTGCACCTCACCCTTTCCTCCGGGATTTCAGGAACCTACAATTCTGCCTGCGTAGCCAGGGAAGAAATGAGCTCTAAGTATCCGGAAAGAAAGATCGTTATTGTGGATTCCCTTGGGGCTTCTGCCGGCTATGGACTTCTGACCGATGCAGTGGCAGACTTAAGGGACAAGGGTGTTTCCCTGGAAGAAGCAAGTGAATGGGTGGAGAATAACAAGCTATTTGTGCATCACTGGTTCTTCTCCACGGATTTAACCAGTTTTAAACGGGGAGGCAGGATTTCAGCCACATCCGCAATGCTTGGCACTGTGCTTAACATCTGCCCTCTTATGAGTGTTGACGACAAGGGGCATCTGGTTCCCAGGCAGAAGATCCGTACCAAGAAGAAAGCAATCCATGAGATTGTGAACACAATGGAAGCCCATGCAGACGGGGGAAGGGATTACAGCGGGAAATGCTTTATCTCTTATTCCGCCTGTGAAAGCGATGCCAGGGAAGTGGCGGCCCTGGTGGAGGAGCGTTTCCCCAGGCTTTCTGAAAAGGTGCTGTTAAACAGCATTGGGGCTGTCATCGGTTCCCATACCGGGCCTGGTACTGTGGCATTATTTTTCTGGGGAGACAAAAGAATGGATTAGTTTTTCTCCCGGAGAGTATTTTCCTGATAATGAGGATGCTCTCCGGGATTTTCTTTTACATAAATACCAAAGTGTGATAAGATAAAGGCTGAATGCAGGAAAAAGGAGAGCTCTTATGAAAGTTAAAAATTCAGCACATGTGGCAGCGTTGTACGGAATGCTGATTGCACTTGCCTTTGTTCTCAGTTTTGTAGAAACCCTGATTCCCATTTCTCTTGGAATACCGGGGGTAAAGCTGGGACTTGCCAATCTGGTCACGATTGTGGGGCTCTATACGGTAGGGACAGGCGGAACGGTTTTCATTTCACTTTTGAGGATCGTTCTTACCGGATTTACCTTTGGAAACTTATTTGCCATGCTCTACAGCCTGGGAGGCTGGAGCTTAAGCCTTCTTATAATGGTTCTTTGCAAGAGAAAAAACTGGATGGGCACAACAGGAATCAGTATTCTGGGAGGTGTGGGTCATAACATCGGGCAGGTTTGCGTGGCAGCTCTTGTGGTCAAGCAGGCCGGAGTGTTCTTTTATCTACCCATGCTTCTGGTAGCAGGCACGGCCGCAGGACTTCTCATAGGGATCCTGGGCGGCATGATCATAAGCAGGATCAGTAATTTTATTAAAAAAATGCAATAAAAACAAAATATAGTATATTGTTTTGCTCCTTTTAGAAAGGTATAATTGGAGAGGTATATAAGGAGAAAAGAAACCAGGAGGGACACCACAATGATTTATGAGGCAATTAAGAAGCTGGTACAATATGGACTTAACACAGGGTTGATCGAGGAAACGGACCGTTTTTATGCCCTTAACCAGATCCTTGATGTAATGATGATGGACGAATATGAGGAGCAGCCAGGACAATGGGACCATATTGATCTGGAAGCTGTTTTAAAGGAATTGCTGGATTATGCCTGCCAGGCCGGAATAATAGAAGAAGACAGTGTTACATACCGGGATTTGTTTGATACAAAGCTGATGAATTGTCTAATGCCAAGGCCGGGTGAAGTAGAAAAAACGTTCTGGGATCTGTATCAGAGCCAGTCACCTCAGGCTGCAACCGGATATTATTATAAACTGAGCCAGGATTCCGATTATATCAGGCGTTATCGGATCAAAAAGGATATGCGGTGGGTGACCCCTACCCAATACGGTGATCTGGATATTACGGTGAATTTATCAAAGCCTGAGAAGGATCCAAAGGCCATTGCCGCTGCAAAGCTTGTGAAACAAAGCGGTTATCCCAAATGCCAGCTTTGCATGGAAAATGAGGGTTATGCGGGAAGGACAAACCATCCGGCCAGAAATAACCACAGGATCATCCGTCTTAAGATCAACAACAGTGAGTGGGGCTTTCAGTATTCTCCCTATGTTTATTATAACGAACACTGTATCGTTTTCAACGGACAGCATATCCCCATGAAAATAGAGAGAGACACTTTTGTAAAACTGTTTGATTTTGTAAAGCTGTTCCCACACTATTTTCTTGGTTCCAATGCGGATCTGCCCATTGTAGGAGGCTCTATTCTTTCCCACGACCATTTCCAGGGAGGAAATTATGATTTTGCCATGGCTAAGGCTCCCACGGAGAGCTGTTTCCAGATGGAAGGCCTTGAAGGAGTGGAAGCCGGAATCGTGAAATGGCCCATGTCCGTACTGCGAACCAGAAGCAAAAACCCAGAGGACTTAATTGCCCTTGGGACAAAGGTCCTGGATGCCTGGAGAGCTTATACGGATGAGGAAGCATTTATTTTTGCGGAAACGGATGGAGAGCCTCATAACACCATCACCCCAATTGCCAGAATGCGGGATGGAGTATACGAGCTTGATCTGGTCTTAAGAAACAATATCACTACAGAAGAATTCCCTCTTGGCGTTTACCACCCTCATCAGGAGCTTCATCACATCAAGAAAGAGAATATCGGCTTAATTGAGGTCATGGGATTGGCGGTCCTGCCTTCCAGACTGAAGGAAGAACTGAACCTGCTGGCTAAGTGCATTGTGGAAGGGAAAGATATAAGAGATGATGAAACCATTGAGAAGCACGCAGACTGGGCGGAGGCTTTTCTTCAAAAATACGAAAAAGTAACAAAGGAAAACGTAGAGGATATTTTAAAAAAGGAGGTTGGCCTGGTATTTGAGCGGGTGCTGGAGGACGCAGGCGTTTACAAATGTGATGAACAGGGCCGAAACGGGTTTAAACGGTTCCTTGCCAGTGTGGGATTTAACCCTTGTTCACAATAGAAAGGCTGTGAGAAGGTCAGATGGATTGGTGTTTGTAATTACCTCCCCTTTGAGGTATAGTCGAGTTGGAGTGAAAGGAAATATTGTATTCACTCAATAAAAACGTACAAACCGGCTAAAAGGAGCCGGAGGGGAGCAGATAAACAGTCATGAAGCAGATAGAAAACAAAACACTGAGAACGCTTACAGAGTATGGACTGATCACGTTCAGCATCTGGATTATGGTGGTGGGAATCTATTTTTTCAAATTCCCCAATAATTTTGCATTCGGAGGTGTCACAGGGTTTGCAACAGTTTTCAGTGCATTAACCCATTGGTCGG
Source organism: Hungatella sp. (assembly GCA_031270005.1). Lineage (GTDB taxonomy): Bacteria > Bacillota > Clostridia > Lachnospirales > Lachnospiraceae > Lacrimispora. Next base: position 17,391 of record JAISYJ010000137.1, read on the forward strand.
CCAGTGAGTTTACAAACATTGTGAACACCGTATTACTGGTGCTTGGCTTTCTCTTCCTGGGACGGAGTTTTGGGATTAAAACGGTTTACGCCACCATCCTGATGTCCGTATTTCTATATTTTTTGGAACGGCTGTATCCTATTACAAAACCTCTTACTAATGAACCGCTTTTGGAACTGATTTTTGCCATTCTTTTGCCAAGCGTAGGCACTGCCATCCTTTTTAACACGGGAGCTTCCAGCGGAGGAACGGACATTATTGCCATGATACTGAAACGGTACACCAGCCTTAATATAGGTACCGTGCTTTTGCTGGTGGATCTGGCGGGAGTCATCCTGGCCTACTTTGTATTCGGACCGGAGACCGGGCTGTTCTCTTCTCTTGGTCTATTGGCTAAATCCCTCATCATCGGTGATGTCATTGAAAATATCAACTTATGCAAATGCTTCAGCATCATCTGCGATGACCCAGCGCCCATTTGCGATTATATCATACACGGACTTAACAGGAGCGCCACGGTTTACGAGGCACAGGGCGCTTTCAGCCATCATAAAAAGACAATTATCCTGACAACCATGAAGCGTTCCCAGGCACTTAAGCTTAAAAAATATATACGTACTGTGGAACCATCAGCATTTATACTGATATCCAATTCCAGTGAAATTATAGGAAATGGATTTCTAGCAAATTAATAAAGACCGGAGAATACAAATTCTCCGGTCTTTTTGGCGAACAGAGCAGCAAATACAGCTTCTGTTATCGTCATTTTTTACAAAAATGCGCTTTAACGCTTTAAAAACACATAAAATTAAAGTAATAAAATTGACGGCTTGTCTTTTTTGTAGTATGATACGAATTAAGTTCCAAAAAGGACGAAATTTTGGAAGGAAGAGGAGAGAAGATTATGAAAAAATCAGCAAAAGTTTTATCACTGGTTCTTGCCGGTGTCATGATGATGTCCTTATCAGCATGCGGCAGCAAGGCACCGGATACGGCAGCCTCTGCGGCGGAAAAGACAGGCGAGGCGGCAGAATCCACGGCAGAAAAGACAGCAGATGGAAAGCAGTTTAAAATCGGAGTTCTCCAGCTTGTACAGCATGCGGCTTTAGATGCGACCAATAAGGGTTTTATAAAGGCACTTGATGAAGCAGGTCTTAACTATACGGTTGACCAGCAGAACGCCTCCGGCGATCAGCCTACGTGCCAGACCATTGCCAGTAAGCTGGTCAATGACAAAGATGACTTGATCCTTGCCATCGCAACACCGGCAGCTCAGGCTGTGGCTGGAGCCACAAGCGATATTCCGATTCTGATGACAGCGGTCACTGATCCGGCAGCCTCCGATTTGGTTGAAAGCAACGATAATCCAGGCGGAAACGTAAGCGGAACTTCTGATTTAACTCCTGTGAAAGAGCAGATATCCCTGTTAAAAAAGATTCTCCCTGATGCAAAAACCGTTGGAATCCTTTTCTGTTCCGCAGAATCCAACTCTGAGATCCAGGCCAAGATGGCAAAAGAAGCAATTGAAGCAGAAGGCATGACAGCAGTGGAGTATACTGTGTCCAACTCCAACGAGATCCAGACGGTGGTTACCTCCATGGTAGGCAAGATCGATGCCCTTTATGTTCCCACCGATAATACCATTGCTGCAGGTATGGCAACTGTCAGCATGGTAGCCAATGAAAACGGCATTCCGGTGATTTGCGGGGAAGAAGGCATGGTAAAGGCTGGCGGTCTTGCTACATACGGCATTGATTATTATGAACTGGGTTACTTAACCGGGCAGCAGGCAGTGAAGATCTTAAAAGAGGGTGCGGATATCTCCAGGATGCCCATTGAATACCTTCCTTTAGATAAGTGCAAGCTGACTGTCAACGAGGAAACAGCAAAGACTCTTGGGATTGATGTTTCCGGCCTTAAATAAACAGAATTATACAGAAATGAACGGCAGGCATGGCCCATTTGACTGGCCGCCTGCCATCCATAGATGCTTTACATAAAGGATGGGGATTTCATTTTTTATGTAAGGCATTTATGCCTATAAACGCCCTTTGGACATATCTTTACACCCGGTAAAGCGGGGTGGGCTCTGCCCAAAATACATGGGCAGGAAATATGAAACGAGAAAATACGCGGAGGAATGATTGATGAGTGGTTTGCTGGTATCCCTTCAGGATGCAGTTGTTCAGGGGGTTTTATGGGGGATTATGGTTTTAGGGGTTTACATTACCTACAAACTGTTGGATATTGCCGATTTGACGGTAGATGGCAGCTTTGCCATGGGCGGCTGTGTATGCGCTGTTATGATACTGAATTTTCATGCAGATCCCTGGGTTGCCTTAGGGGTTGCGGTGGTGGCCGGGATGGCAGCCGGAGCAGTGACCGGAATGCTGCATACGATCTTTGAAATACCGGCAATTCTGGCAGGAATCCTGACGCAGATCGGGCTTTGGTCCATTAATCTCCGGATTATGGGTGGAAAGAGTAATGTGCCGCTTTTAAAGACAGATACGATTATGTCTAAATTCATAGCTGTAACCGGATTAAGCAAGCAGGCTGCCACCATGATCATCGGAATCGGGCTGGCAATCCTTATGATTTCCCTTCTTTACTGGTTCTTTGGGACGGAAATCGGCAGCGCCATGCGCGCTACGGGCAATAATCAGGCAATGATCCGAGCCCAGGGCGTCAATACGAACTGGACAAAGCTTCTGGCACTTACCATCAGCAACGGGCTTGTGGGACTTTCCGGAGGGTTGGTCTGTCAAAGCCAGAAATATGCGGATATCGGTATGGGGACCGGTGCCATTGTCATCGGCCTTGCCGCTATTGTCATTGGTGATGTACTGATGGGAAAGCTGCGCTCCTTTGCAAGCAAGCTTACCTCTGCAGTAGTTGGTTCTGTCATATATTTTGTGATCCGTGCCGTGGTTTTGAGAATGGGCATGAATGCCAACGATATGAAGCTGCTGTCGGCTGTGATCGTTGCAGTGGCGCTTTGCGTACCGGTTATGGCGAATAAATGGCGCATCAGAAAATCTTATACAGAAGGAGGAGAATAACTGTGCTGGATATTAAAAATGTCAGAAAAACGTTTAATATAAACACCATCAATGAAAAAAAGGCATTGAAAGGCATTGACCTCCATCTGAGCGAAGGTGATTTTGTCACTGTGATCGGCGGGAACGGAGCGGGAAAGTCCACGATGTTGAATATGATAGCAGGAGTGTATCCGATTGATTCCGGAAAGATCCAGATTGATGGGATCAATATTTCCAGGGATCCGGAGTACAAAAGAGCCAAGTATATCGGCAGGGTATTCCAGGATCCTATGCTGGGAACTGCCGCCGGAATGGAAATACAGGAAAATATGGCGCTGGCTTATCGGCGGGGCCAGGGAAGAAGCCTTGCCTGGGGAATCAAAACCAGTGAAAAAGCCTTTTATCATGAGGCGCTTAAAAAACTGGGACTTGGACTTCAGGACCGTATGACCAATAAGGTCGGTCTTCTTTCCGGAGGTCAGAGACAGGCACTTACCCTGCTGATGGCGACTCTGAAAAAACCAAAACTCCTTCTCCTTGATGAGCATACCGCTGCACTTGACCCCAAAACTGCCAAAAAGGTTCTGGAAATCACCCAGGAGATTGTGAGAGAACAAAATCTCACTACGCTTATGATCACTCATAACATGAAGGATGCGATCCAGATTGGCAACCGGCTTGTCATGATGCATGAAGGCCGCATCATTTATGATGTATCAGGGGAAGAAAAAAAGAAACTGGAAGTAGAGGATCTTCTTAAGAAATTCGAAGAGGCAAGCGGTGAGGAATTTTCAAACGACAGAATGATTCTGGCGAAATAACCGTTGAACATATGGGACAGGGAACCTTTGTAAGGGTTTCCTGTCCTTTGCTATTTGCTTTCGTGACAGGAAGCTTATTTTTTCAAATTTACATCACCTGAATGTAACTTATTTAATATTTGTAACATAATCTTAATAATTTTTTGTTGGACCTATATCGCAAAGTATGACATTTTATGCTATACTTAGACAGATATGCTCATAGTCTGAATCGGCTTTCCAATAGAATACAGAAAGATGGAGAGAAAGTACAGGATGGAAAACAACAACGAGAAAAAAGATTATATAATCCGTTTGGATAAGGCCAGAAAAAAACGTAGTAAGAATGATTATAAGAAACTTTTGGTACTGGGAGGCGCGTCGGTTCTTTGTGTGGCAGCCATTTCAGCGTTGGGAATCGCGGTAAAGAATCACATCTTTGCAAAACCGGCAGGGCTTGCTACCGCATCTGAGGCTTATGCAATAAAAATGGAGGAATCAGCAGGCTTGAACGCAGAAGCTGAGTCCAAGGCCCAGGCAGCAAAGGAAAAAGAAGAAAAAGAAAAGGTAGTAAATTCATACAATAATTTAGGAATCATCCAGGTATCAGGATATTTAAATGTGAGAAAAGCACCGGGTACTGAGGAGGATGTAATCGGAAAGCTCCAGGGAGACAGTGCCTGTGATGTCCTGGAAAAGACAGATTCCGGCTGGTACAAAATATCTTCCGGCGGAATTGAAGGATATATAAATTCCGAATTTGTTTTAACAGGGGAAGATGCAAAAAAGAAAGCAATGGATCTGATAAAGCTGAGAGCTGTTGTTCAGACCGACAGCATGAACATCAGGAAAGAACCATCCACCAGTTCGGATGTGGTAGGACAGGCCCTTTTAAATGAGCGGTATGAGGTATTAGGACAGACAGATGGCTGGGTACAGGTTCCTTCCGGGTATTTATCAGCGGATTATGTAGAACTGGAATATGGACTGAATGAGGCGAGAAAACTGGATTTAAAGGCTATGATATTCAACCTCTATAAGAATATCGGTATTTCCGACGTGGATAATTATTTGAACGTAAGAGAAGAACCTAATGAAAAAGGCAAGGTCATTGCAAAGATGCCAAGCAAAGCCGCGGGAAATATTTTAGAGAAAACAGATGACGGCTGGTATAAGATCCAGTCCGGTAAGATTACGGGTTATGTGAAGTCCGATTATATCCTGACAGGACAGGCGGCAAAGGATGAGGCCCTGCAGGTGGCAGAGCTTATGGCCATCGTCGACACGGATATGCTAAACGCCAGGTCCGAACCTTCTACTGACTCAAAGATATGGACCCAGATATCCAACAACGAACGGTATCCTGTTTTAAAGCAGATTGACGGCTGGATACAGATCGAGCTGGAGGAAAACAGCAGCGCCTATGTATCCACAGATTTCGTTGATGTCCGGTATGCTCTTCCTGAGGCAATCAAATTCTCTCCTCTGGAGGAAAAAGCCAATGCACAGGCATCATTAAGGACCCAGATCGTCAATTATGCCCTGCAGTTTTTGGGAAATCCATATGTCTGGGGCGGAACCAGCCTGACCAAAGGGGCTGACTGTTCCGGATTTACCATGTCTGTTTATGCTCATTTTGGCATTGGACTGCCTCATTATTCCGGTTCTCAGGCTGGTATGGGCAAGGCAGTGAAATCCGGGGAGATGAAGCCTGGAGATCTGATCTATTATGCAGACAGCAGAGGAACCATTAACCATGTTGCCATGTATATCGGCAACGGGCAGATCGTACATGCGGCCAGCAGGCGGAGCGGCATTAAAATTTCTACATGGAATTATCGGACACCGGTAAAGATACGTAATATGATCGGTGATTGACTTAAGGCTCCCGGATTGAAATTTAATTGATGTTTTGATTAAATTTCAATCCGGGAGTTTTTTACTTTTTCTCTTGTTTACAAATTCTGGAAAAAGGATTATAATAAGTACAACCGTTATATTTCTGAAAATATAACGGAAAGGTGGGATCCGGTATGAAAACAGGTGCGGTCATTTTTGCGGCGGGGCATAAAAGTGCCACCAGTACATTTAAACCATTGATGCCTATTGGCGGTACAACCGTTATTAGACGGATAATCATGACGTTAAAGAGGTCCGGTGTAGATCCGATCGTGGTCATAACCGGAAAAGATGCAAAGGAATTGGAAAAACACATTTCCAAGCTAAGAGTGATCTGTCTCAGAAATGAGAATTATGAAAATACCCAGATGTTTGACAGCATTTGTACAGGCCTCAATTACATTGAGGATCTGTGCGGCCGGGTTCTTATTCTTCCGGCAAAATTCCCCATGCTTCTGCCGGAAACCATTAAAAAAGTTATGAACAGCAGCCAGCTGGCCGCTTGTCCGGTCTTTGACGGCCGCAGAGGCCATCCGATTATGATCAGCAAGGAGCTGATCCCCTCCATCCTGTCATACAATGGAAGACAAGGGCTGCGGGGAGTTTTTAAGCAGATGGAAGCAGATGTCTTAATTGAAGAAATCCCAGTTGATGATAAAGGAATCATAGAGTCCATGGAAACGGATGAGGTCTATGGAGAAAACCGTGATACGGGACAGGCATCCATGCACCCCACTGCAAATCTGTTTCTGGAATGTGACGAGATTTTCTTTGGGCCGGGGATTGCCCAGTTTTTGATGCTGATTGAGCATAACGGTTCCATGCAGACGGCTTGCAGGCAAATGAACATGTCCTACAGCAAAGGTTGGAAAATCATAAAAGAGGCAGAAAAGCAGCTTGGATATCCTCTTTTGATCACCCGGTCAGGCGGAGCAGAGGGAGGTTTTTCCCAGCTCACACCTAAAACAAAGGATTTTCTGAACCGGTTCTTAAGCATGGAAAAAGAATTAAATGAAAAAACAGAGGAACTGTTTATGAAATATTTTGAGGGGGTATTGAAATGAGAAAACTGTTTAAAACGGTTCTGGAAACACTGGAAAAAGGCGAAGATGGAGTTTTAGTAACCATTATTGCAAGTTCTGGATCAACTCCCAGAGGCGCAGGGTCCCATATGCTGGTAAAACGGGACGGGACCACGGAAGGAACCATCGGAGGCGGAGCGGTGGAATACCGGTCCATCCAAAGGTCACAAAAAGCGATTGAGGAAAAGGCATCCTATCTGCACAGCTTTGTACTGGGGAAGGAGCAGGTAGCTGATCTGGGAATGATCTGCGGTGGTGATGTGGTGGTTTACTTCCAGTATCTGGATCATGAAAATCAGGAATTTAAGGACTTATGCAGGAAGATAGAAGAAGCCTATGGCAAAGATGAAGACAGCTGGCTTATTATGGATATTACCAACGAAACCACATGGGGGCTTGGCATCTACAGCAAATCAGCGGGATTTACAGGAATAAAGGGAATTGATGAAGAGGATAGAAAACTTCTCCTTCAACATAAAGCGGTTCAAAAAGACTTCGGTGAGCGTAAGTATTACAGCGAGCCTCTGGTCCGGGCCGGGGGCGTCTTTATTTTCGGAGGCGGACATGTGGCACAGGAATTGGTCCCTGTTCTGGCACATATAGGGTTCCGGTGTACCGTTTTTGATGACCGGCCGGAATTTGCCAATGAAAAGCTGTTTCCCCAGGCAGAGAAGACCATTGTAGGGGATTATGAAAGGATTTTTGACTACCTTGAATTAAGGGAATGTGATTATGTCTGTGTCATGACCAGGGGACACCAGTCGGATTACATTGTTCAAAGACAGGTCCTTACGAAAAATGCCTGCTATATCGGTGTGATTGGCAGCCGCAGGAAGCTGGAAACTTTAGCCGAAAAGCTTATGGCAGACGGCGTTACCAGAGAACAAATCGACAACTGTCACAGCCCCATCGGCCTGGAAATCTACGCGGAAACACCTGCTGAAATCGCCATCAGTGTGGCCGGAGAACTGATTGCTGTCAGAGCCCTGCGGGAAGGGCGAAAAAAATAATGGGGAAATTTCTGTTTTTAAAAGGTGATTCCGGAGAAGGAAAGACAACCCTGCTTTTTGAATGCTTAAAGCCCTGGCACCGGATGATTGGAGGGTTTTATACCCAACGTTTGTTAAGTGAAGATGGAATGACCATGGGATTTCGTATGGTCCCGGCAGAGGAAGAATGGATTCCTGCGGCTGCTTATAAAAAAGGAATGACCAATGTTTTTATTGAGCGGACTGAAAATGGATTTCAAAAAAATCTTAATTTTTTTGAAATCCATGGGATAGAAATTCTGCGTTCGTCCGTTCAAAACAGGCTTTGTCTTCTGGATGAAATAGGCGGAGTAGAGCTATTTGCACCGGAATTTATGGAGGAGGTTCTTCGCTGTATCGATAGTCAGGTACCCTGCATCGGAGTTTTGAAAAGCCAGAAAAATCTGGAGGCCATGAGAACCAGAGTTCCCACAGAGCCAGATCCGGACAAGCTTCTTCGGGATTTGGAAGAAAAGCTTGAAAAACGGTCAGATGGACGAATTCTTACATTTGATCGCGAAAAAAAAGAACACATTCGGACGGAAATTATGGAATTTTTGAGAGAATGTACGGAAAAGGAAGGAAAGGAAACACATGGTAGAGAGGGACTGGATTTATAAAAGACGTTTTGGAATCATAGTGCTCTTATTTATTGTCTGTTTTTTGGGTTCCTTTTTGCTTGGACGGTACCCGGTATACCCGGACACGCTTTTAAAGATCCTTCTTTCAGCAATTTTTCCGATAAAGACCACCTGGACTGCCCAGGCAGAGACTGTTGTTTTTCAGGTCCGTCTTCCAAGAGTTTTTATGGCAGCATTGATCGGAGGAGGATTGTCCTGTGCAGGCGCCGCTTATCAGGGGATTTTTAAAAACCCCATGGTATCACCGGACGTTCTGGGTGCATCCTCTGGCGCAGGATTAGGTGCTGCCCTGGGATTATTTTTTTCATTGGGGTATAACGGAGTAACAATCAACGCCTTTCTTTTTGGACTTTGTGCTGTAGGGATTGTCTGTCTGGTCAGCAGCCGGGTAAAGTATAATCCCGTACTGGGACTGGTGCTGTCCGGCATGATGGTAAGCTCCCTTGCTTCTGCAGCGGTTTCTTTTTTAAAACTGGTGGCGGATCCGACCAATACCCTTCCTGTCATTACCTATTGGCTTATGGGAAGCCTGGCATCTATCCGGCAGAAGGACGTTATGTTTGCTGCACCATGGATCCTGATGGGGATCCTTCCGATTTATCTTCTCCGGTGGCGGATCAATGTTTTAAGCCTTGGTGAAGATGAAGCGAAGAGCATGGGGATCAATGCCGGGAAGCTCCGTTTTATCATTGTAGTCAGCGCAACTTTAATTACCTCAGCAGCAGTTTCGGTCAGCGGGCATATCGGCTGGGTGGGACTGGTAATCCCCCATTTTGCCAGAATGCTGGTAGGGAGCGATTACCGCAGGCTATTGCCGGCCTCTCTGCTTATGGGGGGCAGCTTTCTGTTGATCGTGGATAATTTTGCAAGGCTTTTGGCTACCAGTGAGATCCCCATCGGCATTTTGACTGCATTTGTTGGTGCTCCGTTCTTTTTATATCTTATTTTGCGGGAAGGAAACCGGTTATAGAGGAGGGGAGATATGGAGCTGACAGTAAAAGACCTGGAATTCGGCTATCATTGCTTTCCAGTGTTAAAGGGGATCAATTTTTCATTCAGCAAGGGAGAACTGGTCTGTGTTCTTGGAAAAAACGGCGCAGGAAAGAGTACGCTTTTTCGCTGCATATTAGGTCTGCTAAAGGGATACAAGGGAGAAATTTTGATCGATGGAAGAGAACGCCGGCACTTTTCAGAACGGGAATTGGCCGGAAAGATCGCCTATATACCCCAGAACCACGATACTGCATTCTCTTTTTCGGTTCTGGATATGGTATTGATGGGAACAACTGCCTCCCTGCCCCGTTTTGCCGGTCCGGGACAAAAAGAAAAGGACAGGGCATTGAATGCTCTGAAGCTTTTAAAGATTGACGGTCTTAAGGACCGTATATTCGGGCAGATCAGCGGCGGAGAACAGCAGCTTGTGCTGATTGCAAGGGCCATCGCCCAGGAGGCAAAAATACTTGTTATGGATGAACCCTGTTCCAGCTTAGATTACGGCAACCAGATCCGTGTCATGGAGGAACTGCGAAATTTGTCAGAAAAGGGATATCTGATTGTGCAATCCACTCATAATCCGGAGCATGTCTTTTATTTTGCCCATAAAGCACTGGTGATGATGGATGGAAAGATAACGGCTTTGGGTGAGCCGGAGAAGATCTTGACAAAAGAGCTTTTGGAAGGCGTATACAAGGTGCCCATTGAGATCTATGAAGATTTAAAAAGCGGAAAAAAGGTGTGTATGCCTGGGGAAGGTGATGAGTATGTGGGAAATGTATGATCGTCTGATAGAACCAATACCAGATGACGTAAAGATAGAAGATTATTTTGTGGGCATCCAGTGGACTTCTGTGACTGTCTGCGGATATACTGGCGGGGCAGCGACAAATCAGCTTCAGACCATTCAAAGGACTGAAAAAAATATTCTGGACATGTCATGGAAGGAAGCTGCAGGGCTGATAAAATCATGGAATTTTACAGAAGCCAGCATAGGTGCAGCGGCGGTAAATGCCTATTATAATCAGCCTGACCGGATCAGCAGGCTGGAAAAGGAAGGTGTAATCAGACAGCTGTCTGAGGAAGATGCTTTTATGGCCCATGGTGAGGATATCAAAGGAAAAAAGGCAGCCACCATCGGACATTTCTGTTTTGCGGAGGAATATTTAAAAGAAGCAGAATCCTGCGTGATCCTGGAACGCGATCCAATGGATGGGGATTATCCGGACAGTGCCTGTGAATATGTACTTTCAGATAGAGACTATGTTTTTATCACTGGATTTACCCTGGTTAATAAAACCCTTCCAAGACTTTTAGAGTTGTCGAGGAAGGCTAAAGTCATATTAGTGGGGCCCAGTGTGGCTCTCGCACCTGCCCTTTTTGATTTTGGCGTGTGGGAGCTGGCAGGTACTCTTATTACAGATAAAAAGCTTACAGAGGAATTTGTGAAAAAAGGAGAGCACAAGGCGGTAATCCGTTCCGGTCTGCCGGTAAGGCTTTCCAAAAAATAAATATAAGCCGCAAAAGCGGCGGAAAAGGGAGATAATATGAAAAAAACGAGAAAAGGGCTGGTACTGGCTGCATTCCTTGCTGTTGCGGTACTGGCAAATGGCTGCCAGAAAGAAAGCGGTAAAGAGGTTCCTTCCAGCCAGGCGGAGTCAACTGCGCCTGTAAATGCAGAAACTCAGGCAGAAACAGAAAAGGCGGGCGAAGCAGGGGCGCAGTCAGACACCAGAGTGTTCACGGATTCAGCAGGAAGAGAAGTTACTCTGCCAAAGGAAATTAACAAGATTGCTCCTTCCGGACCTTTGGCACAGATTGTGCTTTATACCATTTGTCCGGATAAGCTGTCCGGACTTGCTTCTGATTTTTCTGAAGGTGCCAAGCAGTATATTGATGAAAAATATTGGGCACTTCCCAAATTCGGACAGTTTTATGGGAAGAATGCAAACCTTAACATGGAGGCACTTATTGCAGAAAGTCCGGATGTAATCATTGATATCGGAGAAGCGAAAAAAACCGTAAAAGAGGATATGGATGCCCTTCAGGAACAGCTAAACATGCCAGTCATCTTTATCGAGGCAGATCTGGATACCATGAGTTCTGCTTATGAAAAGCTGGGAGAGCTTACCGGAGAAACTGATCAGGCAAAAAAACTGGCGGACTATTGCAATAACATACTGAAAAAGTCTGAAACAGCCAAGGAGCAGATAACAGAAAAGAAATCGGTTTATTATGCTAGTGGAGATGATGGTCTTCACACCAATGCAGAGGGCTCCATTCATGCCCGGGTCATCGAACAGATCGGAGCAGAAAATGCAGCCATGGTTGAAAAGGTATCAAGCGGCGGCGGAAGTGAAGTATCCTTTGAACAGCTTCTTCTGTGGCAGCCTGATATTATCATTGCGGATTCTGAGGCCCTGTACCAAACCATTACAACGGATAAGGTCTGGGCAGAATTAAATGCAGTGAAAGAGGGGAAGGTTTATCAGATACCTTCCGTTCCATACAGCTTTATGAGCAGCCCGCCTTCTGTAAATCGGATGATCGGGATTCAGTGGCTGGGCAGTCTTGTATATCCGGAGCAGTATAATGTTGATATAAAACAGGAAGTGAAGGATTTCTACAAACTGTTTTATCATGTAGCTCTTGATGATGCACAGGTGGAAGAAATCCTGAAATAAAAAAATATATCCCCCGGATTAGAATCTGGCTTTTATGCCAGTTCCATGTCCGGGGGATTATTATTGTCAGGCGGATATTCGCAATGACCAATGGGTCAGGCCATTGGAGCCCCTGCTTGATTCGGTTAAAATTACTGCTGTTGGTTTTTGTTTCTATTATAGTTGATCAGACATCCGGCCTTTACGATTTCCCGTTCTTCCGGGGTCATATCAGCAATGTGCAGTTCTATCTCATGAACCGGATTTCCTTCTTTATTTTTCACCACATAGGCGGGTATATGCTTCATATCGCCGTCAAAGGCGGTGCGGATTCCAGGCACATAGATGAAATCCCCTACTTCAAAATCTGGTTGTTCATCAAGGAGGAAGGGAAGCATTCCCCAGTTCATAACATTGGAACGGTAGCGTTTGGTGGCATACTCTTTTGCAATATTAGCAAGGCCCCCCAATACCCTCTGGCAGCTGGCTGCCTGCTCACGGGCAGAGCCATCTCCTGGCTTTACCGCGTAGATCATGCTTCCGATCTCTGTTTCTTCTGCCTTCAGCTCCCCCTGGTTTAAGTAAGCGGACAAGGCCTTAAATGCAGCTTTCAGTGACGGATCAGCCTCTAAGGGAGAAGTTCCGGTCTTTCTTGCCTGCTCCAGCTCATTTACCTTCTTTGAATGTCCCACGTATTCCGGATCCCGGCGGGATAAGGTAAACTCTGCAAGGCCGAGAGGGTTGGAACGGTAGGAAGAGGTTTCGCCGGAAGGGATCAGTTCATCAGTGGTGGTGACCGGATCCATGATCTTTGAACATACCCATAACAAGATGTTTTCCGTCAGGGCACTCATAGCCGGCCAGTCCTTGATGTTTGGTCCGTAAATCAGGGAAACCTCTGGCTGAGCCTTTCTAAATCCCTGGTACACCCGTCTTTCGTAGGAAGATGGGTCGAATTCATAGGCAGGAACCTGGTAATCCTCGCCATAGCCTTCCGCAGAAGTGAGATAGCCGCCGTTTGCCGCAGTTGCCGCAATGGAGCGGGCATCCATAAGGGCGACACAGGAAATCTGTCCGCTGCCCGGCTTGGAGCCTTCCCGGTTGGGGAAGTTTCTTGTGGTGTGGCGGATGCTTAAGGAATTGTTGGAAGGCGTATCTCCTGCGCCAAAGCATGGGCCGCAGAAAGCCGTTCTGACGGTAGCACCGGCTGCCATCAGTTCCGAGATCGCTCCCTTTTTCACCAGATCCATATAAACAGGCTGGGAGGAGGGGTATACGGATAAATTGAAGATGTCATTTCCGCAGTTCTTGCCGGTCAGAATATGGGCCGCAGCCATGACGTTGGAGTAGTTGCCTCCGGCGCAGCCTGCGATCACTCCCTGCTGGACCATCAGCTTTCCATCTACGATTTTTTCAGTCAGGGAAAGGCTTGCCTTGGAGCTTCCCACAATGCGCTCTGCTTCCTTTTCCACAGTCCTGAGAATGTCCCCAAGGTTTTCATTTAATTCATCGATCTCATAGGTATTGCTTGGATGGAAGGGCAGTGCGATCATTGGCCTTATGGTGCTTAAGTCCACATAAACCACCCCGTCGTAGTAGGCCACTTCCCCGGGATTTAACTCCTTGTAAGCATCCCCCCGTCCATGGAGGTTCAAATAGGACTTTGTATCCTCATCGGTTCTCCAGATAGAGGAAAGGCAGGTGGTTTCCGTTGTCATGACATCCACGCCGTTCCGGTAGTCCGTATCCATGGAAGATACCCCGGGCCCTACGAATTCCATGATCTTGTTCTTTACATAGCCGCTTTTAAAGACCGCTCCGATAATGGCCAGGGCCACATCGTGAGGGCCCACAGAAGGAGATGGGCTTCCGGTAAGATAAATGGCCACAACGCCGGGATAAGCCACATCATAGGTATCACAAAGAAGCTGTTTTACCAGTTCTCCGCCTCCTTCTCCGATGGCCATGGTCCCCAAAGCTCCATACCGGGTATGGCTGTCAGAGCCAAGGATCATGCGACCGCAGCCGGCCATCATTTCCCGCATGTACTGATGAATGACCGCAATATGTGGCGGAACAAAGATCCCGCCGTATTTTTTGGCAGCGGAAAGCCCGAATACGTGGTCATCCTCGTTAATGGTGCCGCCGACTGCACATAAGGAGTTATGGCAGTTGGTCATAACGTATGGAATAGGAAATTCCTCAAGCCCTGATGCACGGGCAGTCTGGATAATTCCGACAAATGTAATATCGTGGGAGGCCATGGAATCAAACCGGAGCTTTAAATGCTCCATGTTATCAGAAGTATTGTGCTCTTTTAGAATGGAGTAGGCGATGGTACCCTTTTTTGCCTCAGTCTTATCTGCAGCTTTTCCTGTAAGGGCGGCCACTTTTAATGCTTCCTGTTCCGGAACCAGCCCGGTTCCATGAACAAGATAGGCCCCGCCGTCATACAATTTTACCATATGCTATCTTTCCTCTCTTTTTTTGTAGGAAACAGTTTCCCCTACGTATTTTGTCGCCGGACGCATGATTCTTCCATCGTACAGCTTGTTTTCGATATTGTGCGCCAGCCAGCCTGCCATACGTGAGCAGACAAACAGAGGCGTATACATATCTTCCGGTATCTGTAACATATTATAAGCGAAACCACTATAGAAGTCTACATTGTTTGACAGTGGTTTTCCGTTGACTGCCAGACAAGCCTTGGCAACCTTTTCAAACTTTGTAAGGAATTCATATTCATCTTCCCTGTTTTTCTGTTTGGCAAGCTTTTCGCAGCAGACCTTTAACAGATCCGCCCTGGGATCGGAAACCGTATAAACTGCGTGGCCAAGTCCGTATACAAGGCCGGTATTATCATAGAAATCCTTTGAAAGGATCTTCTGGATCACTGCCTTCATCTGGGCTTCCGTTGCCTTTAGCCCGATTTCCTTTTCAATGGCCTTGATCATTTCACTGCAGCATATATTGGCGCCGCCGTGCTTTGGTCCCTTTAAGGAGCCGATCGAAGCGGAGATGGCCGAATAAATATCGGTTCCTGTGGAAGATATGACTACATTGGTAAAGGTGGAATTATTTCCGCCGCCATGGTCTGCATGGATCATCAGCATCACATCTAAAAGATCAGCCTCCTGCGCGGTAAAAATCCCGTCTTTTCGCAGCATGTATAGAACGTTTTCCGCCATGGAATATTCCGGTTTTGGATAATGTATGATCAGGCTGCCCCTGTCATAGTAATGGACCTTGCTCTGGTATGCATAGACGGAAAGAGAAGGAAGCTTTGCCAGGATGTTGATTCCCTTTAAAAGTGTCTCATAAGGGTCCACATTATCCGGTTCCTCATCATAATCGTAAAGAGCCAGGATGCTTTGCTGAAGGCTGTTCATCAAATTACGGGAAGGGGTGCGGAGCATATTTTTTTCCAGGAACTCATCAGGGAGAAGGTAGTTCTGGCTAAGAGTGGATGTGAATTCCCTTAATTCTTTCCTGGAGGGAAGATAGCCAAAAAGGAGTAAAAACGAAGTCTCTTCAAAGCCATAGCGTTCATTGTTCTTTCCGCCTACCAGGTCCCCGATCTCGATTCCACGGTAATAGAGCTTGCCAGGAACGTTGACCTTTTTTCCGTCTTGTATTTCATAGCCGACTACATCAGATACGCGGGTCAGGCCCACCCGGACTCCGGTGCCGTCTTCGTTGCGGAGCCCTTTTTTTACATTGTGCTCCTTAAATAAATTGTTTGGAATATCCGTAAAATTAGAGGATTTGCCAAAGGTCTGAGCGATAAAAAAGTTGTTCATGGAACGATCTCTCCTTTTTTTTATTAAGCCACAGCCATAAAGGTGGGTACCTGTTTATAGAAAAGCAGCGCAAAAGGATTTCTCCGGCGCTGCCTCCATTGGCAAAAACGTGACTTGATTTATGTTGTTGGGTAGTTTAACATGGAAAAGTATCAAAGTCAATAACTTGTTATAATCACAACCAAAATATTGTTATTGTGTCAGGATGAAGACTGGTTTTTACCAGGAGGGCAGAAAATCCTGTTTTAAGTTTTTCAAGCATATTTTTATGGTTTTCTCCACATCATATGGAAATACCCTGCAAATGTGCCATTACGCCCCGAAAAATGGGGCGGACGCTGCCAGGAAAGCGTGGGATAAAGAGGAATCCATCAAATTTACAGTAAAACAGGAGGTTTTTAAGGTGAGAGAGTATCAGTATAGAAATGACCAGAATAACGAAGAAACAGAGGAAAGACAGAATAACGAGAATAGGCCATCTGACAATACGCGCAAGGAAAACCTTGATGAAAAGAAAACGGAAAAAGATATTGAACAGAAAGAGGATGAAAGGCTGGAAGAATATGGCCAGATGACCCTGGATGATAATGCAGGCAAGCGGAAGATCCATTTGATCTCCATTATTGGGGAGGTGGAAGGCCATGAGAATTTATCCGGCAACAGCAAGGCTACAAAATATGACCATATTCTCCCGAAGCTTGCGGAGATTGAAGATGATGATTCTGTGGAAGGGCTTTTGGTTCTATTAAATACCTCCGGCGGTGATGTGGATGCAGGCCTTGCCATAGCGGAGATGATTGCTTCCTTAAGCATCCCTACCGTATCCCTGGTTCTTGGAGGAAGCCATTCCATTGGAGTTCCCTTAGCAGTTTGTACGGATTACTCCTTTATCGTACCCACTGGAACCATGATGGTTCATCCCGTAAGAATGACGGGAATGGTAATCGGCGCTTCCCAGACCTATGAATATTTTGAAATGATACAGGACAGGATCTTAAGCTTTGTTTCCAGCCATGCAAAGATTGCCTACGACCAGTTAAAGCGCCTTATGCTGAATACGGAAATGCTCACAAGAGACTTAGGAACCGTACTGGTCGGCGAGGAAACGGTAAAAGAAGGCCTGATTAATGAAGTGGGCGGAATCAAGGATGCTTTAAAAAAATTATATGAACTGATGGAAACTGCTTCCCGTTAAACGTTGCAATTCTCCCGATTTTTTTGTATACTGTTACCAACGGATAGAAGGGGGAAGTATTGTGCCTGAGACAACAAAGAAACGTACAACAGCAAAAAAAGGAAAAAACGGGAGAACAAGAAATACAGCCGCCAAAAAAAATGTGGTTTTGCCGGAACCAGAATTTATCCATTCAGAGGTCGTGATCATTATGTCATTTTTGGCCGCGGCCATACTGTTTTTCAGCAACTTTCATTTATGTGGAATGGTTGGAGATTTTCTGCGCAGCGTACAGCTTGGCATATTTGGAAGTGTGGGATATGTTGCGCCTGTGCTGCTGTTTGCAGGAACAGCGTTTTACATCTCCAACCAGGGAAATCCCAGGGCTGCTTTTAAACTGGCGTCTTTTATACTGGCGCTGGTTTCTTTGTGTGGATTTTTACAGCTTCTTTTTGGAACAAAGAGCGGCGAGGGAATGGGACTTGCAGATATTTATTTTGAGGCTTCCGTAAGCGGAAGAGGCGGCGGCATTATAGGCGGCCTTTTGGCCGGAGGGCTTACCTCTATTATCGGTGTTGTGGGAGCCTATCTGGTGATCGGAGTCCTTCTTATCATATCTGCAGTCTGCATTACGGAAAAATCTTTTGTAGATATTGTGAAAAAGGGAGGCGGAAAGGCATACCGTCATGCCAGGGATAATGTGGACATGCACATGGAGATCCATGCGATACGCCAGGAAGCCCGTAAAAAGCTTTGGGAAGAGAAAAAGCTCCGGGGCGTCAATCTGGAAGCCACGAAGCTGGAGGCAGCCAAGGAGGAAAGCTATGGGGAAGATCTGGCTGAGGAAGTTCCTGACATCCTTGCCGATGATATTATGGCCCAGGCAGACCGGCTGTCTGCCGTAACCTCTGCGGAAGTAAATGAACCCAATCCTGCTGATGTTTTCCGTGGCAGCTTTTCTCCTGTCCTGGAAAATGAAGAGGATATTGTTCCCTTTGATCCCGACGTGGAAGCAGCTCCGCTTACAGAGGCATTGGAAGAATCTTCTATATATATGAAGAAAGAAATCAAAACCTTAAAGGAAATGGATGTGGTGGAAGAGGAGTTCTATCCAGAGGAAGGACATGATACCTTTTCCATTCCAGAAGAGCCAAAACAGGTGGTCACCGCTTCCGGCAAAGTGATAGAGACAGACACAGAAGTTCTTCAGAAAAAACTAGAAAAGAAGCGGGAAGAAGCGGCAAAGGAAGATGGTTTAAGTGTTACCCAGGAAATCAGGCAAAAGCAGGAGACCGTGAAAAAGGAATATAAGTATCCGCCTCTTTCTCTGCTTAAAAAAGGAAAATCAGGGGTCTTTTCCGACCGGGAATACAAGGAAACTGCCATTAAACTCCAGCGGACTCTTCAGAATTTCGGTGTCGGGGTTACGGTCACCAATATAAGCTGCGGACCTTCCGTAACCAGGTATGAGCTTCATCCGGAGCAGGGGGTAAAGGTCAGTAAGATTGTAGGCCTGGCAGATGACATCAAATTGAGCCTGGCGGCCGCTGATATCCGAATTGAAGCGCCCATACCAGGAAAATCGGCGGTGGGCATCGAGGTACCCAATAAAGAAAACCAAATGGTATACCTGCGGGATATTCTGGAGGCGGACGGCTTTCAGAAGCATTCCTCAAAAATCGCTTTTGCAGTTGGTAAGGATATCGGCGGACAGGTGGTTGTCACTGACATTGCAAAGATGCCCCATCTATTAATCGCCGGAGCTACAGGTTCCGGTAAATCCGTCTGTATTAACACCTTGATCATGAGCATCATCTTTAAAGCGGATCCTGAGGATGTGAAACTGATCATGGTGGACCCCAAGGTGGTGGAATTAAGTGTTTATAATGGGATTCCCCATTTGCTGCTTCCTGTGGTCACTGACCCGAAAAAGGCCTCTGGAGCCCTTAACTGGGCGGTGGCGGAGATGACGGACCGTTATAATAAGTTCGCCCAGTATAATGTCAGGGAAATCAAGGGGTATAACCAAAAGGTAGACAGCATAAAAGACATTGAGGATGAGGATAAGCCCAAAAAGATGCCTCAGATCGTCATCATTATCGACGAGCTTGCGGATCTTATGATGGTAGCGCCCGGAGAAGTAGAAGATTCCATCTGCCGTCTGGCCCAGCTTGCCAGAGCTGCGGGCATTCATCTTGTCATCGCCACCCAGCGTCCGTCAGTCAACGTCATAACAGGTCTTATCAAGGCCAATGTTCCTTCCAGGGTAGCCTTTGCGGTTTCTTCCGGAGTGGATTCCAGGACCATTATTGATATGAATGGTGCGGAAAAGCTTCTTGGAAAAGGTGATATGCTGTTTTATCCGGCAGGATACCCAAAACCACTGCGTGTTCAGGGTGCATTTGTATCGGATTCCGAAGTCTCCGAGGTTGTGGAATTCTTAACGGAGCAGGGGCTTACCGCAGATTATAATCCGGAAGTGGAAAGCATGATCGCTTCCGCGCCTGCAGTCGGAGAGATAAAGGGCGGAGGAAATGACCGGGATGAGTATTTCGTCCAGGCCGGGAAGTTTATCATTGAAAAGGACAAAGCGTCCATCGGAATGCTGCAGAGAATGTTTAAAATAGGCTTTAACCGGGCTGCCCGGATCATGGACCAGCTTGCAGAAGCCGGTGTGGTAGGAGAAGAGGAAGGCACCAAACCTCGTAAGGTACTGATGAGCCTGGAAGAATTCGATGAAATGCTTTCCCAGGGTTGTTAATCATAGAACCGTGTTATTTACATAGAAGGAGGAGTGGAAAATGAAAACAGATATCGAAATCGCGCAAGAGGCAAAAATGCTTCCTATCAAAGATGTGGCTGCTTCCTATGAGATCTGTGAGGATGAGCTGGAGCTTTACGGAAAGTATAAGGCAAAACTGACTGATGAACTGTGGGAGCGGGTAAAGGACCGTCCGGATGGCCGACTGGTTCTTGTAACGGCAATCAATCCCACCCCCGCAGGGGAAGGAAAGACCACCACTACCGTAGGTCTTGGCCAGGCATTGGGGAAAATGGGTAAAAAGGCGATTATCGCCCTCAGGGAACCCTCCCTTGGACCATGCTTTGGCATTAAGGGCGGCGCGGCAGGCGGCGGATATGCCCAGGTAGTGCCCATGGAAGACTTAAATCTTCATTTTACCGGTGATTTTCATGCTATAACCTCAGCCAATAACCTGCTTGCAGCTTTGTTAGACAATCATATCCACCAGGGCAATGCCCTTGGAATCGACACCCGCCAGATTCTCTGGAAGCGCTGTCTGGATATGAATGACCGCGCCCTTAGAAATATTGTGGTTGGTCTTGGATCCAAAGCAGAAGGCTTTGTGAGAGAGGATCACTTTGTGATCACGGTGGCATCGGAAATCATGGCAATCCTTTGCCTTGCAAATGATATGAAAGATTTAAAAGAACGGCTGGGAAGGGTCATTGTGGCATATAATTATGCTGGAGAGCCTGTGACGGCCTCCCAGTTAAATGCAGTAGGCGCTATGGCGGCTTTGCTAAAGGATGCCTTAAAGCCCAATCTGATACAGACCCTGGAACACACCGGTGCCATTGTTCACGGAGGTCCTTTTGCAAACATCGCCCATGGCTGCAACAGCGTACGCGCGACCAAAACGGCATTAAAGCTGGCTGATGTTGTTGTGACAGAGGCAGGATTTGGCGCGGATTTAGGCGCGGAAAAATTCCTTGACATCAAATGCAGAAAAGCCGGATTAAAGCCTGACGCCATTGTATTGGTAGCTACGGTGAGAGCCCTCAAATACAACGGCGGAGTGCCAAAGGACCAGTTAAAGGATGAAAACCTGGCTGCCCTTGAAAAAGGTATTGTCAATCTGGAAAAGCACATTGAAAATATGATGAAATACGGCGTTCCGGTAATTGTTACCCTGAATTCCTTTATCACAGACACAGAGGCTGAACACCAGTTTGTTAAAAAGTTTTGTGAGGAAAGAGGATGTGAATTTGCCTTATCCCAGGTTTGGGAAAAAGGAGGAGAGGGTGGCATCGAGCTGGCAGAAAAAGTGCTTTATACCCTGGAAAATAAAGAAAGCAATTTTGCCCCCCTTTATCCCGATGACATGGGGCTTGAAGATAAGATCGCTGCAATTGCAAAGGAAATCTACGGCGCAGATGGGGTGACCTATGCTCCGGCAGCATTAAAAGCCATAAGAAAATTTGAAGAAATGGGCTTTGGCAGCCTTCCTGTGTGCATGGCAAAGACACAGTATTCCTTATCCGATGATCAGACAAAGCTTGGAAAGCCGGAAGGCTTTGACATTAATGTGCGGGATGCTTATGTATCCGCTGGAGCAGGATTTGTGGTCATTCTGACCGGAGCCATCATGACCATGCCGGGTCTTCCGAAGAAGCCTGCCGCAGATAATATTGACGTAAATGAAGATGGAGTAATCACCGGATTATTCTGATTTGGAGGTTTTATGAAGTTTAAAGAATGGCTAAAAGACTTAAAATATGAGGTGCTGCAGGGTAGCCTGGACCTTGAGGCCGAGGATGTCATTTATGACTCCAGAAAGGCACGAAAGGGTGTTGTATTTGTCTGCATGAAAGGCACGAGAACCGACTCCCATGAATTCATACCAGAGGTGGTGGACGCTGGGGTGGAAATCCTTGTAGTAGAACGAAGGATGGATATCCCGGATGGCGTAACCGCCATTCTCGTACATAATGCAAGAGAAGCGCTGGCTCTTTTATCAGCCGCCAGATTTGGATATCCGGCGGAAAATATGGTGACGATCGGCGTGACTGGAACCAAGGGAAAAACCACCACCACCCACATGATCAAGACTGTTTTGGAAGCCTGCGGCAAAAAAGTGGGAATGATCGGAACTACAGGCATTGTTATCGGCCAGGAAGTTACGCCTACGGTGAATACGACTCCCGAGTCCTATGAACTTCATCAGGCCTTCAGCCGCATGGCGGAAGCCGGCTGCGAGTATTTGGTAATGGAAGTTTCCTCCCAGGCCTTTAAAATGCACCGGGTAGATGGGATCTGCTTTGATTACGGACTGTTTACCAATATTTCCCCTGACCATATCGGACCGGATGAACACCGGGATTTTGAAGAATATCTTTTTTACAAATCCCGGATCTTCTGCTGCTCGAAAGTGGGAATCATGAATGGGGATGATGAGCATTGGGATGAAGTGGTAAAGGATGCTTCCTGTAAGCTCTACTCCTTCTCCATGGAGAAAAAAGACACAGATTTTAAAGCAGAGGCCATCAGGTACATCGCCCAGCCGGAATTTGTTGGACTGGAATTTGACATCAAAGGGGCTTGTGAGCTATCTGTCCGGGTGAATATTCCGGGACGCTTTAACGTTGCCAATGCCTTGGCTGCTGTCAGCGTTTTAAGCTTTTTAGGGCTTCCAAAAGAGAATATCTGTCATGGACTGGAACATTTAAACGTGAACGGACGTATGGAAATCGTTTATTCTTCTGAAAAATGTACGGTAATCGTAGATTATGCCCACAATGCGGTCAGCATGGAAAGCCTGCTCTCAACGCTAAGGGATTATCACCCAAAGCGCCTTGTCTGCGTCTTTGGCTGCGGCGGAAACCGTTCCAAGGACCGGCGTATTTCCATGGGAGACAGCGCCGGACGTCTGGCAGATCTTACGATTATCACCGCGGATAATTCCAGATACGAAAAAACGGAAGATATCATCGCGGACATTCGTGGAAGCCTTGAAAAGACCGGGGGAAAATTCATGGAAATTCCGGACCGCAGGGAAGCCATCCGTTACAGCATCATTCATGCCGAACCAGGTGACATGATTGCCATTATAGGGAAAGGGCATGAGGATTACCAGGAGATAAACGGAGTCCGCCACCATTTCTCAGACCGGGAAGAGGTCTTAAATGCAGTGGATGCCCAGCTTTCAAAGGAAGCTTAAAAGGAAAGCCAAGCGATAAATAAAATGCCGAAAGCCGTAGGGATATGCAGCTTTCGGCATTTCCGCGGTAGGTGGTATGCCAAAAAGCATGGGCAGGAAAGAGGAACGCCCTTCGGGCATACCTTTATGCCTAAAAGCACGGGCAGGAAAGAGGAACGCCCTTCGGGCATACCTTTATGCCCAGAAAGCATGGGGCAGGAAAGAGGAAAGGAATGTGCGCCGGGAGCGTGCATGGAACGGAGGTAGCAATGGTAAATATGACAGTAAAAGAAATACTTTCAGCCACGGGAGGTAAGCTTCTTTGCGGAAATGAGGATACGGTTCTGGACCACATCAGCATTGACTCCAGAAATATGAAGGGGAATGACCTGTTTGTCCCCATCATTGGAGAAAGGCAAGATGCCCATCATTTTATCGGGCAGGCCTTTGACAATGGAGCAACGGCGGTGCTTACCAGCGAGCATGACGCTATGGACGACTTTAAACCGTGGATCCGGGTAGAGGATACAAAAAAGGCTCTTCAAGCCATTGGAAGCTATTACAGGGACTGCTTAAAGCTTCCCCTGGTGGGAATCACGGGAAGCGTGGGAAAGACCACTACAAGGGAGATGGTTGCCTGTGCCCTGTCTGCCCGTTATTCCGTTTATAAAACTCCTGGAAACCATAACAGCCAGGTAGGAGTGCCTATTACCATATCTGAGATTTCACCGGAGGATGAAATCGGAGTCATTGAACTGGGAATGAGCGAGCCGGGAGAACTGACCGTCATCGCCAGGATCGCAAAAATCCAGATGGCTGTGATAACCAATATCGGAGTAACCCATATCGAGCAGCTTGGATCCCAGGAAAACATCTACAGAGAAAAACTGACTATCCAGGATGGGCTAATGGAAGGCGGAATCCTCTTTTTAAATGGGGATGACCCGCTTTTAAAAACCACAAAAGCAAAGGAAGGCTGTAAGACCATTTATTACGGAACAGAAGATAATTGTGATTACAGGGCTGAAGATGTTCATTTGGAGGATGGTTTTCCGGCCTTTACGGCAGTCTTTGGACAGAAGAGAGTTTCTTTGCGGCTGGCAGTAATGGGAAGCCATAATGTGTTAAATGCTATGGTGTCCCTTGCAGTGGCTTCTGAGTGCGGCATCCCTATGGAAGAAGCGGCAGAATGTCTCCAGAAATTTACCGGTTTTAAGAACCGGCAGCAGATCTATCATACAGCCGGTATGACCATCATCGATGATACATATAACGCCAGCCCGGTTTCCATGAAAGCAGGACTGGAGGTCCTGGGTTCTATTAAAAAGGCGGAACGAAGGATCGCCGTATTGGCTGATATGAAGGAGCTGGGAGAAAAAACACGGTCATACCATTATGAAATCGGAGAATACATTACAGAGCATCCAGTATATGAGGTAGTGACTTTGGGAGAGCTGGCAGGGGAGATCGCCAGAGCGGTGAAGGAACATGCTCCTCATATCCTGGTTAAGGAATTCATGGAACCAGAACTGCTGGTATCTTATTTAAAAGAGGAATTAAAGGAAGGGGACTGCGTGCTGTTTAAGGGCTCCAACAGCATGAATCTTGGCCCGGTCGCGGAGAAATTTTACCGGCCTTGACAGCCTTTTAGAGCCCATGGCACTAATGGTGCAGGTATACCTTTCCGCCCGATAAAGCGGGCGGGCTTTGCCCGAAAGGCGTGGACAGAAAAGAGGAAACACTCTTCGAGTATACCGTTATGCCCAAAAAGCATGGGCAGAAAAGAGGAAAACAATGACGGAACGATTTGCCCGGATTATTATTGATATTTCCCATGAAAAGGTTGACAGAACCTTTGATTACCGGATTCCGGCCGGACTTCTTGATGAAGTGGCTGTAGGTACTCTGGTTTTGATTCCTTTTGGAAAAGGGAATTCCATGCGGAAGGGGTATGTGGTCGGAATTGCCGCCCATGCGGATTATGATCCGGATAAAATTAAGGAGATAGCGGGAATCGTAACAGACGGCGTATCGGCAGAATCCCTGCTCATCTCCCTGGCATGGTGGCTGAAAGAGCGGTATGGCTCCACCATGAACCAGGCATTAAAAACAGTGCTTCCTGTGAAGCAAAAGGTAAAGCCAAGGGAAAAAAAGGTGCTTAAAAGCCTTTTGGACCATTCCCAGCTTTTAAATGCCTTAGAGGAAGCGGAAAAAAAGAAATACAAGGCCAGGGCACGCCTCTTTCAGGCGCTTTTGGAGAATCCGGCCATTCCATACGAAATTGCGGTTAATCAGATGAACCTTTCTGCCGCCACCTTAAAGCCGGTTATTGAAAAAGGATACGTAAGCCTTGAATGTGAAGAGGTTTACAGAAATCCTGTTAAAACAGAAATAAAAGAAAGAAGCAAGGTGGTTTTAAACGGAGAACAGCAGGCGATTGTAGACAGTTTTTGCCTGGATTATTCCAATAATATAAGAAAAACCTATCTGATCCACGGCATTACAGGAAGCGGCAAGACAGAAGTTTACATGGAACTGATCCAAAAGGTCATAGAGGATGGAAAACAGGTGATTGTTCTCATTCCGGAAATTGCCCTGACTTATCAGACCGTCCTGCGTTTCTATGGAAGATTTGGGAACCGGGTGTCCATAATCAATTCCAGATTGTCGGCAGGGGAACGGTATGACCAGTTTGAACGGGCAAGAAACGGGGATATTGATATTATGATCGGTCCCCGTTCGGCCCTGTTTACGCCCTTTTCCCGTCTTGGACTGATACTCATAGACGAAGAGCATGAAGGAGCTTACAAAAGCGAGGTATCTCCAAGATACCATGCCAGGGAGGTGGCTGTGAAAAGAGCCTCCATGCAGGGGGCATCTTTGGTTTTAGGCTCGGCGACTCCCTCTCTGGAAGCTTATACAAAAGCCCTTCAGGGAGAATACCAGCTTTTTCGCCTGACGGAAAGGGCCAAAAAAAACAGCCGTCTGGCGGCAGTATCCGTGGTGGATTTAAGGCAGGAGCTTAAGGAAGGCAATAAGTCCATTTTCAGCAGAAGCTTACAGGCGCTGATCGAGGACCGGCTGGAGAAGCGGGAACAGGCCATGTTATTTATCAACAGGCGCGGCTATGCGAATTTTGTGTCCTGCCGTTCCTGCGGAGAAGCCATTCGCTGCCCTCACTGTGATGTGACTCTGACACTTCATAATAACAGCCGACTTGTCTGCCATTATTGCGGATATTCCATATCCATGCCTGACCGCTGTCCGGCCTGCGGCTCTCCCTACATTGCCAATTTTGGAGTGGGAACCCAGAAGATTGAACAAATGACCAGAAAAATGTTTCCGGCTGCCAGAGTCCTGCGAATGGATCTGGACACCACCTCAAAAAAGGGAGGACATGAAGAGATACTCACTGCTTTTTCAGAAGGAGAGGCCGACATCCTTATCGGCACCCAGATGATCGTAAAAGGGCATGATTTTCCAAATGTGACCCTGGTAGGAGTGCTGGCTGCAGACCTGTCTTTGAATACTCCGGACTACCGGTCTGGAGAACGGACCTTTCAGCTTTTGACCCAGGCGGCAGGAAGGGCTGGCCGGGATTTTCGAAGCGGTGACGTGGTCATTCAGACCTATAGTCCGGAACACTACAGCATTGTGACCGCTGCCAATCAGGATTATGAGGCATTTTACCGGCAGGAAATGGCATATCGCCGTCTGATGAAATATCCTCCGGCAAGCGGCCTGTTAACAGTACAGTTTTCTTCCAGACTGGAAGACTGTTTGAAAGAAACAGCAGATGCGGCTGCCGGGTTTATCGGCCCCTTTGCGGAACAGGAAGCGGTGCAGATCATCGGCCCGGTAGAGGCTACTGTTTACAAAATTAATGATATCTATAGAAAAATTTTATACTTGAAACAGGAAAACTATGATATACTAATAAAAATCAGGGATCAGATCGACGGTTTTTCAGAAAACTATGGGCACCTGTTTGATCAGGTAATGATCCAATACGATTTTTCATAAATGAGAAGATACACCCTTCGGGTATACCTTTATGCCCGGAAAGCATAGGTAGGAAAGAGGATAAAAGAAAATGGCAATTAGAAAGATCAGAACCATTGGAGATGAAATTTTAAGAAAACACTGCAAGCCTGTAAAGGAAATCACACCAAGGATCAGCGAGCTGATCGTGGATATGTTTGAGACCATGTATGACTCGTGCGGAGTTGGCCTTGCAGCTTCCCAGGTGGGGATTTTAAAACAGATCGTAGTCATAGATGTAGATGATGGCAACCAATATGTACTTATTAATCCGGAAATCATGGAGACAAGGGGAAGCCAGACCGGGCCGGAAGGCTGCCTTAGTGTGCCTGGAAAATCCGGTACGGTCACAAGGCCTGATTACGTAAAAGTAAAGGCTTATGATGCTGCCATGGAGCCGTTTGAGTTGGAAGGGGAAGGATTTTTGGCCAGGGCAATCTGTCATGAATGTGATCATTTAAACGGTGATCTCTATGTGGATATCGTGGAAGGCGAGCTGGAGGATGTCTCCTTAGATGAGGAAGAAGGAGAGGTTGAAGAATAATTATGCGTATCATATTTATGGGAACACCTGATTTTTCTGTTCCCGCTCTTGAGGCTTTAAAAGAGGCCGGGCATGAAATTCTTGCGGTAGTTACCCAGCCGGACAAACCCAAAGGAAGAGGGAAGGAAATCCAGATGACTCCGGTAAAGGAGAAAGCAATGGAATACCACATCCCTGTTTATCAGCCAGTCAAGGCCAGGGATCCGGAATTTGTTAAAATTCTATCAGATCTGGAACCGGAACTGATCGTAGTAATTGCTTTTGGACAGATTCTGCCAAAGGCGATTCTGGATATTCCAAAATATGGATGTGTGAATATCCATGCATCTCTGCTCCCTAAATACCGTGGCGCATCTCCCATACAGTATGCGGTCATTAACGGGGAAAAGGAAAGCGGGGTCACGATCATGATGATGGCGGAAACCCTGGATACCGGAGATATGCTGGATCAGGAAGCCATTGCTTTAGATAAAAAAGAAACCTTCGGAAGCCTTCATGATAAGCTGAGCAGTCTGGGAAGCAGGCTTATTTTGAAAACCATAATAAAGCTGGAAGAAGGGACTGCCGTACGTACGCCTCAGGATGATTTAAAGACCTGCTACGTAGGCATGATAAAAAAGTCCATGGGAGATATTGACTGGTCCATGGATGCAGTATCCATTGAACGCCTGATCCGCGGCTTAAATCCATGGCCCAGTGCTTATACTGTCTGGAATGGAAAAGTGATGAAACTGTGGGAAGCAGAGGTAGTGGATAAAGAGTATGAGGGGGCTTACGGCCAGGTAGTAGAGGCTGGCCGGGACTCTCTGGTCATAAAGACCGGGAAAGGCAGCCTGTCCATACGAAAACTTCAGCTGCAGGGAAAAAAATGCATGGAAATTGATGCATTTCTCCGCGGATACCAGATTGCGGAAGGTACCGTTTTGGAGCGCCTCGCAGGCACATCTTCATGCAGCGTGGGCAAGAAAGTGGAACGCCCTGCGGGCATACCTTTATGCCCAGAAAGCGTGGGCAAGAAAGTGGAAAGGAGAATCTGATTATGTATTATGGCGGCATGATGGGATATTATTGGGATCCGACCTGGATCCTTGTCATCATTGGAGCAGTTCTTTCCATGGTGGCATCTGCAAGGGTGAATAGTACATTTAATAAATATTCAAAAGTGAGAAGTATGTCCGGGATGACAGGAGCAGAAGCGGCAAAACGCCTTTTAAATTCCCAGGGCATTTATGATGTTCAGGTAAGGTCTGTAGGCGGGCAGCTTACGGATCATTATGATCCAAGAACCAAAACCGTTAATCTGTCGGATTCTGTTTACGGCTCCACATCAGTGGCGGCAATCGGTGTTGCGGCTCATGAATGCGGTCATGTTATGCAGGACAGCACAGGCTATATTCCCTTAAAACTCCGGGCAGCCATTGTTCCTGCGGCCAATATTGGCTCCAAGGCAGCACTGCCTCTCATTATTCTCGGCGTCATTATAGGGGGAATCGGTTCTCCCTTAGTTAATATCGGCCTGATCCTTTTTTCTGTGGCGGTTATTTTCCAGCTGGTCACCCTGCCTGTGGAATTTAATGCGTCCAGCCGGGCGGTCACTCTTTTGGGCCAGGTGGGAATCTTAGGCGATCAGGAGTTAGGTTATACCAGAAAAGTTCTGGGGGCTGCAGCCCTTACCTATGTAGCGGCGCTTGCTGCGACCGTACTTCAGCTTTTAAGGCTGGTTATCTTGTTCGGAGGAAGAAGGAATGATGACTAAGGAGACCGACAGCAGGGAAATTGCCCTGGATATCCTGTTAGAGATCCTGGAGCGAGGAGGCTACAGCCATATCATCCTGCGCCAGGCTTTAAATAAATATCAGTATCTGGATAAATCGGAACGGGCCTTTATTTCCAGGATAGCAGAAGGAACTGTGGAATACCTGCTTCAGATCGATTATATCATTGATTCCTTTTCCAACACAAAGGTTAAAAAGATGAAGCCGGTAATACGCACGATTCTGCGCATGTCGGTTTATCAGCTTCTTTATATGGACCGTGTTCCGGATTCCGCCGTATGCAACGAAGCGGTGAAGCTTGCCGTGAAACGGAAATTTACAGGATTAAAGGGCTTTGTCAATGGGGTACTGAGGAATATTTCCAGAAATAAAGAGGGCTTAAGCTGGCCGGATGATTCTGTCCGTTATTCCATGCCGGCATGGATCGTATCCATGTGGGAGGAAAGTTTTGGCCGGGAAACGGCAGTCACCATGATGGAGTCCTTTTTAAAGGATAAAAAAACTACGGTCCGCTGCAATTTTGCAAAGGCTTCCAAGGAAGAAATCCTTAAAAGCCTTAAAAAGCAGGGGGCAGAAGTGAGTGAGTCCGGAATTTCGGAAGCAGTGCTTTGCATTGAAAAATATGATTACCTGGAAGGACTGGAAGCATTCCAAAAGGGGTATATCCAGGTTCAGGATCTAAGCTCCAGCTTTGTAGGTGAGATCGCAGATCCGAAAAAGGGAGATTACGTCATTGACGTATGCGGCGCTCCTGGAGGAAAGAGCATTCATATAGCAGATAAGCTTGACGGAACAGGCATGGTGGAGGTCCGTGACTTAAGCTTCCAAAAGATAAGCATGGTTGAGGAAAATATTAAACGGTGCGGATTTTCAAATATCCGTACAAAGGTCCAGGACGCTCTTGCTGCAGATCCGGATTCAGTGGAAAAAGCGGACATTGTTATTGCTGACCTGCCTTGCTCCGGGCTTGGGATCATCGGACGAAAGCCGGATATCAAATACCGTATGACGCCGGAAGACTTGGAATCCCTGGCAGCGCTCCAACGGGAGATTCTGGCAGTTATCCAGGCATATGTAAAACCGGGCGGGCGTCTGATTTTCAGTACATGTACCATAAACAGAAAAGAAAATGAAGAAAATGCCCAGTGGTTCCTTGAGCATTTTCCTTTTGACTGCATAAGACTAAAGGGAAAGTTTGGAGAAAAGATGGATTCAGCCGCTGCGAACCAGGAATTTTTACAGCTTTTGCCGGGAATCCATCCCTGTGACGGATTTTTTATTGCGGCATTTCAAAAAAGGTAGGGCCTTCAAGGCATACCTTTATGCCCAAAAAACGTGGGCAGAATAGAGGAAATATAGAATGGATAAGATAGATATAAAATCTCTGGATATGGAACACCTGATATCCTATATGGTGTCCATAGGAGAAAAGCCCTTCCGTGCAAAGCAGCTTTATGAATGGATGCACCAGAAGCTGGCTTCTGATTTTGATGAGATG
The DNA here is from genome assembly GCA_031270005.1 of Hungatella sp. Lineage (GTDB taxonomy): Bacteria > Bacillota > Clostridia > Lachnospirales > Lachnospiraceae > Lacrimispora. Next base: position 48,309 of record JAISYJ010000137.1, read on the forward strand.
ACCAATCTTCCTAAATCGCTGAAAGAAAAGCTTTTGCAGCTTACAGAATTTACCTGCCTTACAGTCGTAGAGGAAAAGATTTCAAAAATAGATGGAACAAGAAAATACTTATTTGCCCTTTCCGATGGAAATGTGATTGAAAGCGTTTTGATGAAATACAAACATGGAAATTCTGTCTGCATTTCATCCCAGGTAGGCTGCCGCATGGGCTGCCGGTTCTGTGCTTCCACACTTGACGGACTGGAAAGGAATTTAACTCCTTCTGAAATGCTTGACCAGATATACCGGATCCAAAAGATCACCGGGGAGCGGGTTTCCAATGTGGTGGTCATGGGATCCGGAGAACCTATGGATAATTATGATCATCTGGTTCAGTTCATTCGTTTACTTACTGATGAAAACGGCCTGAATATCAGCCAGCGTAACATAACGGTGTCCACCTGCGGCATTGTTCCGGGAATTCTTCGACTGGCTGAAGAAGATTTACAGATCACTCTGGCTTTGTCTCTTCATGCACCAAATGACGAAGTCAGAAAAACCCTGATGCCTGTTGCCAACCGTTACCCCCTAAAAGAGGTGTTGGATGCCTGCCAGACGTATTTTGAAAAGACAGGGCGAAGGCTTACCTTTGAATACAGCCTTGTAAGCGGTGTCAATGATAATTTAAAAGAGGCAGCCGCCCTGACTGCTCTTATAAAAGGCCAGCACGGGCATGTGAATCTGATTCCGGTAAATCCTATTAAGGAGCGCAATTACGTGCAGTCAGACCGGAAGGCCATAGAAGCCTTTAAAAATCTTCTTGAAAAAAATGGAATAAATGTTACTATAAGAAGAGAAATGGGACGGGATATTAACGGCGCCTGCGGGCAGCTGAGAAAAAGCTTTTTAACCGACTCAGGGAAGTCCCCCGCTTCAAATGCGCGGAGCATTAATTAGTGGGTAGGGGACTTGCCTGTATCAGGTGGAACTTGTACTCCACCTGATAAGCAGCAATCGCTGCTATTTGGTTATGCCCGGTGGAGCGGGGGCACGCTGTGAGCAAGTAGGGTCGCGGATTACTAATATCCGCTTGATATCAGAAGTGAAGAGGAAGTGAGAATGAAACGATGAAAGCTTGCGCTATGACGGACACAGGAAGAGTCCGTACGGCCAATCAGGATTATGTCTATGCCCAGGCAGAGCCTTTGGGCACACTGCCCAACCTTTTTTTAGTTGCAGACGGCATGGGCGGTCATCAGGCCGGGGATTACGCCTCCAGATATATTGCTGAAAATCTGGTGGCTCACTTAAAACAGGCAGATTCGCCGGGGATTGTTCCACTTCTCCGGGAGGGAATCTTAAAGGTCAACGGAATGCTTTACCAGGAATCCTTAAAAAGTACAGAATTAAACGGCATGGGAACAACCCTGGTGGCAGCAGTGATCGAAGATTCTACCATGTACGTGGCCAATGTGGGAGACAGCCGTTTGTATCTGGTAAGGAATCGGCTGCAGCAGATCACAAAGGATCATTCCTACGTGGAAGAACTGGTGTCTTTAGGCCAGCTGGAGCGGGGAAGCCGGGATTACCGGGAAAAAAAGAATATTATAACAAGAGCGGTTGGTACAGAGGATAAGCTGGAGATTGATTTTTTTGAAGTCAGTCTGGAACCGGGGGATTATGTGCTCATGTGTTCCGATGGACTCAGCAATATGCTTGAGGACGCTGAGATAGAAGAAATTATATGCTCAGAACTGGAGCTGCCGGAAAAGGCAGAAAAGTTGATTACAATAGCCAATGATAATGGCGGAAAAGACAATATAGCTGTTGTTTTAATTGATCCGCAAATTGGCAGGGAGGTAAGCTTATGATCTTAAGACCGGGGACATTTTTACAGGACAGATATGAAATACTGGACCAGATCGGTTCCGGCGGGATGTCAGATGTATATAAGGCCCTGTGCCATAAATTAAACCGCCCTGTTGCCATAAAGGTCTTGAAGGAAGAATTCAGTTCAGACAGCGGTTTTGTCAGCAAGTTTAAAATGGAGGCCCAGGCGGCCGCCCGCCTTTCCCATCCCAACATCGTAAATATCTATGATGTAGTGGATGAAGGGAATCTTCATTACATTGTTATGGAACTGATTGAAGGAATTACGTTAAAAAATTATATTACAAAAAAAGGCTGTCTTGATGTAAAAGAAGCAATCGGGGTTGCAATTTCCGTTGCACAGGGAATCGCGGCAGCTCATGAACAGGGAATCATACACCGGGATATTAAGCCTCAGAACATCATCATTGCCAGGGATGGAAAGGTGAAGGTGGCTGATTTTGGAATCGCCCGGGCAGCTTCCTCCCAGACCTTAAGCGCTACCGCAGTTGGCTCTGTCCATTACATATCTCCCGAACAGGCAAGAGGCGGTTACAGCGATGTACGAAGCGATGTCTATTCTCTGGGAATCACCATGTACGAAATGGTGGCTGGCCGGGTCCCGTTTCAGGGAGATAATACAGTAACCGTTGCCCTGGCCCACTTGGAAGACCCCATAACGCCGCCCAGCTTTTATAATGAGAACATTCCGGTAGGACTTGAGAATATTATTTTAAAATGTACCGAGAAAAAGCCGGAATACCGTTATGGAAGTATGCAGGAGGTCATATCCGACTTACGGAAGGCGCTTGTCAATCCTGACGGAGATTTTGTCCAGTACAATTCCCAGGTGGATGATTCCCAGACGGTCATCATAGGAAAGCCGGAGCTGGAACAGATCCGTTCCGGCCGTAAGGTACAGGCAGATCCTGTTGTAAACCGGAATGGAAACAGAAATCAGGAACAGCGTCCGGAGCGCCGCCAAGGAAAAAATGCAGGTGCGCAGCCGGGCAGCAGCAGAACCAGAAAACAGGATTCTGAGGATGACATCAATCCCAAAATCGAACGGCTTTTGACCGCGGCAGGTGTTATGGTTGCTGTCCTCATTGTGGTCGTACTGGTCATTGTTTTCTCAAAGGTGGGAGGGTTATTCCGTTCTGGTTCCCCAAAGGAAACCGAATCAACTGCGGAGATTTCCACCGAAGAAACCTTAAGTGACAAAAAGGTGAAAATGACAAGCGTTGTGGGATTGGCAACGGATATTGCAGAGCAGAAGTTAAAGGACAATGGCGGCCTGTATATGAAGGTAAGCGATTACGTATTTCATGATACCATAGACAAGGGCGATATCGTGTCCCAGGACCCGGCTGAAGGGACTGTGATTGATAAGTATTCTGCGGTCTACGTAGTGGTCAGCAAGGGACCGGAGCACGCAACCATTGACTTAACAAAGCTTGGACTTGAAAAGATGGATGGCACTTCTGCCAAAGCAGTACTGGAGGGCAATGGCCTGACAGTCAATGTGGAGCAGAAGAACAGCGAAACCGTTGTGTCAGGATATGTAATCAGCTATACCCCCGATGCGGCAAAAGAAGGTGAAACCGTAACTCTGGTTTTAAGCAGTGGTCCGGCTCTTGTCAATCCGGTCACGGTTCCGGATATTACCGGCCAGACTCAGGAGATTGCTGTGGAGATGCTGGCTGACGTGGGACTGGTACAGGGAACGGTTACAGAAGCAGCCTCTGAGACAGTATTAAGGGGCAGTGTTATCAGCCAGTCCTTAACCGCTAACAGCCAGGTAGAGTCAGGAACTGCCGTGAATTATGTTATCAGCAGCGGAACTGCCCAACAGTCCAAAGTCAAGTATCTGGCTTCTATTGAAAAGTCTTATCCCTTGCAAAACATTATCGGACCAGGCTCCGGCAGCACCCAGCTTACCTTAAAGATACAACTGAAGCAATCGGTAAATGGAAAAGACGAAATCAGAGAGCTTATGGGACCTGTTACCATGGCAGGCGACCAGGTGCTTCCTGTATCATTTAAAAATATTGAAGGCGCTTATGGCATTTCAAGCGGTACCGTAGAGATTGTAAATGTGGAGACTGGCGATGTGATTAATTCTTATGTCATCACATTTATTCCGGTGCCACAATCGTAAGAAAACACCCTGCGGGCATACCTTTACGCCCGATAAAGCGGGGCGAGTTTTGCCCAGAAAGCATGGGCAGGAAAAAGGAAAGTATATGACAGGAAAAATTTTGAAAGGAATCGCAGGCTTTTACTATGTCCACGGCACGGACGAAACCATCTATGAATGTAAGGCAAAGGGTATATTCCGCAATAAAAACGTAAAACCTTTGGTTGGGGATGATGTGGCATTTTCTATTCTGGACAGTTTGGAAAAGAAAGGAAACATCGAACAGATCCTTCCAAGGAAAAATGTCCTGGTACGTCCGGCCGTAGCTAATGTGGATCAGGCCATGGTGCTGTTTGCCATCACCCAGCCGGAACCCAACTTAAATCTGCTGGACCGTTTTCTGGTTATGATGGAAGTTCAGGAGGTTCCCGTAAAAATCTGTTTTAATAAAATTGATTTGGTTGGAAACGAGGAAATGCAGGCTCTTGGAGAAATCTATGAGGCGGCAGGCTATCCCGTATTTTTTACCAGTACCTATGACGATCAGGGAATTGAGGAAATCAGGGAACTGGTGCGGGGAAAAACCACGGTTTTGGCAGGACCTTCCGGAGTAGGAAAGTCCTCCTTAACCAACCTTCTCTATCCCCAGGCTGAGATGGAGACTGCAGGTATCAGCGAGAAGATCCAGAGAGGAAAGCATACCACCAGGCATTCGGAGATTTTTGGCATCGGCCGGGATACGTACCTGATGGATACGCCGGGATTTAGTTCCATGTACTTAGATGACATGGAGTGTGGCCGGCTGAAAGATTATTTTCCGGAGTTTGAGCCCTATGAGGACGGATGCCGGTTTCTGGGCTGTGTGCACATAGGGGAAAAAACCTGCGGCGTAAAGGATGCGGTAGAAGAAGGAAAAATAAACCGGGGCCGATATGAAAACTACCGGCTTTTATATCAGGATCTAAAAGAGAAAAGGAGATATTAATATGCTTAAACTTGCCCCTTCCATATTAGCGGCAGACTTTAAAATTCTTGGACAGCAGGTAGCGGAGGTAGCAGAGGCAGGTGCCCAGTACATTCATCTGGATGTGATGGATGGTGCATTTGTGCCCAGCATTTCATTTGGAATGCCGGTTATTGGAAGCCTTCGGGGCTGCACGGACCGGTTTTTCGATGTTCACATGATGGTAGAGGAACCCGGAAGATATGTAAATGATATCAAAGAAGCGGGAGCTGATCTCATCTGTGTCCATGCGGAAGCCTGCACCCATCTGGACCGCACCATCAATCAGATCAAGGAAGCAGGGTTAAAGGCAGGAGTGGCCCTTAATCCTGCGACTCCCTTATCTGTTCTTGACTTAATTCTCCCGGAAGTGGATATGGTTTTAATTATGACGGTAAATCCAGGTTTTGGCGGACAAAAATTCATTCCTTATACCCTGGATAAAGTGAGGGCTTTGAGGCGAATCTGCAGGGAACGGAATCTTCAGACGGATATCCAGGTTGACGGAGGCGTGACTTGTGATAATGTGAGAGAACTGATTGAAGCAGGCGCTAATGTATTTGTGGCCGGTTCAGCCGTGTTTAAAGGAGATGCTGCCGCCAATACAAAGGCATTCTTAAAAATATTTGAGGAATATGAAGGGTGAAAGAAGAAATCAGAGGTTTGATCGTTACCGGAGGTACCATGGATTATGGATTTGCCGGCAGATTTTTAGAAAACAGAGAGTTTGATAAAGTCATCGCAGTAGATGGCGGACTGGCGGCTCTTTCCAGGCTTCAGTTAAAGCCTGATGCCATTGTGGGAGATTTTGATACGGTGGCAGAAGATGTCCTGGCAGAATATAAAAACAGCCAGGACAAGATTACTTGGGAAATCCATAAACCGGAAAAGGATGAGACCGATACAGAGCTTGCCATAAATACCGCCATAGGACTTGGCTGCTCGGAGCTAGTCCTGCTTGGTGCAACGGGAGGAAGGCTGGATCATTTTATCGGTAATCTCCATCTTCTCTATGCATGTCTGAAAAAAGGCGTAAAAGCCTCTATCGTTGACGAAAAAAACTGGATTACGGTGATCGATAAGGGAAGAACGTTTCATGCAGAAACATTATGGGGGAAGTACATTTCCTTCCTTCCCCTGTGCGGAGAAGTGAAGAAAATCACATTGACCGGATTCAAATATCCTCTTTATGAAAAGGATATTGACTTAGGAACAAGCCTGTGTATCAGCAATGAGCTGACCGGTGAGGAGGGCATGATTGAATTCGCGTCCGGAACCCTGATTTGTATCCAGTCCCATGATTAAACTGGCATGGTTTAATATATGGAAACTGGATATTTATATCACTCCACTTGCATGCTAAGATAAAGAACAACATAAGCAGCAAGGGAGGAATTACCAATGAGTAAAACAGACAACAGGATTTATAAAACCGCACTGACAGGACTATTTGCAGCCATGTCCTATGTAGTATTTACGTTCCTGCAATTTAAGATCACACTTCCGGGAGGAGATGCCACATCCATTCATCTGGGAAATGCGGTCTGTGTTTTGGGAGCGCTTTTATTAGGTGGGCTGTACGGCGGATTAGGCGGTGCCATCGGCATGACCATAGGAGATCTTTTTGACCCGGTTTATGTGGTCTATGCACCAAAGACTTTTGTACTAAAGCTGTGCATCGGCCTTATCACCGGATTTTTGGCTCATAAGATCGGCAGGATCAATGAATCCTCTGATAAAAAGCATATACTTTCCTGGACCATTGCGGCCGTGGCAGGAGGACTTTTGTTCAATGTGATTTTTGATCCCCTGGTGGGTTATTTTTACAAGCTTCTGATCCTGGGAAAACCGGCGGCAGAACTGGCGCTGGCATGGAATGTTGCTTCTACTTCCATTAATGCAATAACCTCTGCCATTGTTTCCGTCATCATTTATATGCCCCTTCGGAATGCCCTGATCAGATCCGGTTTATTTACGAAAATTTGTTAGGAAGCACCCTGCCAAAAAGCGTGAGCAGGAAAGAGGAAATTTTTATGACATCAGAAATACATCAGAAGAAAATTGCTGTCATTCATGATCTGTCAGGATATGGCCGCTGTTCCTTAACAGTGGCCCTTCCCATTCTTTCAGCCTTAAAGGTCCAGTGCTGTCCGGTTCCAACCTCCATACTATCTAATCATACCGGATTTCCAACCTATTTTTTTGATGATTATACGGAGAAAATGCCTTCATACATTGAACAGTGGAAAAAACTGGATCTGTCCTTTGACGGGATTTACAGCGGATTTTTAGGCTCCGAGGAACAGATTGGGATTGTCATTGACATGATTAAGGATTTTAGAACACCAGATACAAAGGTTTTGGTGGATCCCATTATGGGAGATCACGGAAAGGCCTATCAGACCTATACGGAAAGGATGTGCAGCCGTATGAAGGAACTGGTGGGATTTGGAGACATTGTGACCCCCAATCTGACAGAAGCCTGTATCCTGACCGGAAGGGAATACCGGCCAGAAGGCTGGAAACGTGCAGAGCTTCTTTCAATGGCGGCTGAAATATGGGAAATGGGACCTGATTCCGTGGTGATCACAGGTATAAGGGAAGGCGGCTATGTGACCAATGTAGTAGCGGAGAAGGACCGGGAACCCCGCTTTTTACGTTCTCTTCATGTTGGATGTGAACGGCCGGGAACCGGAGATGTGTTTTCCAGCATCCTTGCAGCCCAGACCGTGAAGGGAATTCCCTTGACAGAGGCAGTGAAAAAAGCGGCCGGTTTTGTAAAGAACTGTATTATAAAATCCGATGAGCTTCATGTTCCGGTGAAAAACGGAGTTTGCTTTGAAGAAATCCTTTCTTTGCTCATTCGAGGATAAGAATGAAGCAATGGATGGGGAATTTTAGGAAAGGGGCTTTTCTTTGCCCTTTTTTTGTAGTATAATCAACGGCAGACTATCATGCGGGACAACTTTCGCAGAGAATATTGAGGAAAAACCAGGAGGAATACCATGTTAGATTTAAAGTTTGTAAGAGAAAATCCTGAAATCGTAAAGGAAAATATTAAGAATAAATTTCAGGACAGCAAGCTGCCTTTAGTTGATGAAGTTATTGAACTTGATGAGCAGAACCGTGCGGCAAAGCAGGAAGGGGATGCCTTAAGAGCTGAACGCAACAAACTTTCCAAACAGATCGGCGCCTTAATGGGACAGGGAAAAAAGGAAGAAGCAGAGGAAATGAAGAAAAAAGTGACCGATGCTTCCGAACATCTTGCCCAGTTGGAAGATAAGGAACGTGACCTGGAAGAAAGAATCAAAAAAATCATGATGACCATTCCGAATATCATTGATCCCAGCGTCCCAATCGGTAAGGATGACAGCGAGAACGTAGAAGTGGAGCGTTACGGCGAGCCGGTTGTTCCTGAGTTTGAAATTCCTTATCATACGGACATTATGGAAAGCTTTGACGGCATTGACCTTGACAGCGCAAGAAAGGTGGCCGGCAATGGTTTTTATTACCTGATGGGTGATATTGCAAGGCTTCATTCTTCCGTACTTTCCTATGCAAGAGACTTCATGATAAACCGTGGCTTCACCTACTGCATTCCGCCTTTCATGATCCGCAGCGAAGTAGTGACCGGCGTTATGAGCTTTGCAGAAATGGATGCCATGATGTATAAGATCGAAGGAGAAGATTTATATCTGATCGGTACCAGTGAGCATTCCATGATCGGTAAGTTCATTGATACCATTCTTCCGGAAGAAAAGCTTCCAGAGACTCTAACCAGTTATTCTCCCTGCTTCCGTAAGGAGAAAGGCGCTCACGGCTTAGAGGAACGTGGAGTATACCGGATCCATCAGTTTGAGAAACAGGAAATGATCGTTGTCTGCAAACCGGAAGAAAGCATGGATTGGTATGATAAATTATGGCAGAATACAGTTGACTTATTCCGTTCCATGGATATTCCGGTAAGAACCCTGGAATGCTGTTCCGGAGATCTGGCAGATTTAAAGGTGAAATCAGTGGATGTGGAAGCATGGTCTCCAAGACAGAAAAAATATTTTGAGGTGGGCAGCTGCTCTAATTTAGGCGATGCCCAGGCAAGAAGACTGAAAATCCGTGTTGCAGGTGAAGATGGAAGAAAGTATTTTGCCCATACCTTAAACAACACCGTAGCGGCTCCTCCAAGAATGCTGATCGCTTTCCTGGAAAACAACTTACAGGCAGACGGAACCGTGAAGATTCCGGAAGCTTTACAGCCTTATATGGGGGGCACAAAAGCACTTATGCCGAAAAAATAATAATTTAAATAGGTCCGGCTCTTTCCGAAAGGCCGGGCCTTTCTTGTCAAATGGATATTCCCAATCCGCGGCTCTGCCTGCTTGATCCGGTTAAAAAGAGGAATGGACACAACACCTGAATGCAGGAGGAATGAAAGCCTTTTGATATTTTCTGCAGAAGATATACGGTTGCAGTTGACAAGTGGGATAATAAGTATGGTATGATGGATACGGCAAAAGATAGATGTGTAACCGGTAAAAGGAAAACTCATCTGGCGAAAAAAGAAAAGGAGTGACAGCGGCATGATTGCATTTAACCATTTTAATTTTAATGTACTTGATCTGGAAAAGAGCTTAAAATTTTATAAAGATGCACTGGGACTTACCCCTGTGCGAGAAAAAACAGCAGCGGATGGTTCCTTTAAACTGATATATTTAGGTGATGGGAAAAGTGATTTCACCCTGGAACTGACTTATTTAACAGAGCGGAAAGAGCCTTACAACCTGGGCGAATGTGAATTTCATCTGGCATTCCAAACGGATGAATACGAGAACTTCTATAAAAAGCATAAGGAAATGGGAGTGATCTGTTTTGAAAATCCTGCCATGGGCATTTACTTCATCAGTGATCCGGACGGCTATTGGATCGAGATTGTTCCCGCCAGATAAGGAGAGACCGTGTATATTGAGTTAAACGGAATCACATTATATTATGAGGTGTCCGGAACCGGCCCGGCTATCCTTCTTCTCCATGGAAATGGGGAGGACCACAGCATTTTTAATGAAACGGCGGAGCTTTTAAGAAAAGATTATACTGTTTATGCCCTGGATTCCAGGGATCATGGAAAAAGCTCCAGAGTGCAGACACTGAGCTACGAGGAAATGGCGGAAGATGTAGCAGAATTTGTCAGAATGCTGAAGCTTGAAAAGCCTTCTGCTGCGGATTCAGCGACGGTGGGATCATAGGGATACTTACCTCTGTCCGGCATCCTGAGCTTTTTTCAAAGCTGGTGCTTTGTGGGGCCAATGCTTATCCCCAGGGCTTAAAATGGTACTGGCTCAAATTTTTCGCTATGATCGAAGCCTTAAACCATGACCCAAAGCTTCTGATGATGCTTAGAGAACCACGGATTACGGTCAAAGAGCTGGAAAGCATTTCTGTTCCAGTGCTTCTTTTGGCAGGAGAACAGGATATGATTCGTGAATCCCATACCCGCTATCTTGCTTCAAAGATAAAAGGCAGCCGTCTTAGGATTCTTCCCGGAGAAGGGCATGGCAGCTACATCGTCCACAGCAGGAAACTTTATTATTTCATGAAAAAGTTTCTTAAAAGACCGCTTCCATGAGAAAAACAAATGTTACGCGGATATTCCCAATCCGCTATGCTGCTTGATTCGGTTAAAATAAAACATGGGTGTAAAGAAAAAACACTTGACACCTTATAAAAAGTATTGTATGATATCCCAGGTGATGATATGGAAAGGATTGCAAGACAGGGCTTATTATATGATTTCTACGGCGCTCTTTTAACAGAGCATCAGAGACATATCTATGAAGATGTTGTTTTTTATGACCTTTCTTTAAGTGAGATTGCAGAAGAACAGGGAATCAGCCGCCAGGGGGTCCATGACCTCATCAAACGGTGCGACAAGATCCTGGAAGGTTATGAAGAGAAGCTTCATCTGGTACAAAAGTTTGAGCAGACAAAAAAACTGGCCAGAGAGATCCAGAGTTTGACGAAAGAGTTTGCCGATAGGGCAGACATGAATCTGATCCATCGCATTGAGGAGATATCGGGCGAAATCATCGAGCTGGAAGCTCATTAGGAGGGCGTTAGATGGCTTTTGAGAGCTTATCCGATAAATTACAGAATGTATTTAAAAGTTTAAGAGGCAAAGGACGCTTGTCCGAAGCCGATGTGAAAACAGCCCTTAAAGAAGTGAAGATGGCTTTGCTGGAAGCCGATGTAAGCTTTAAGGTTGTTAAACAGTTTATTAGTGCCGTACAGGAGCGGGCGATTGGACAGGATGTCCAGAACAGCCTGACTCCCGGACAGATGGTTATAAAGATTGTAAATGAAGAGCTGGTAAAGCTGATGGGTTCTGAAACAACTGAAATTCAGTTAAAACCTGCCAGTGATATGACCATTATCATGATGGCCGGTCTTCAGGGTGCCGGTAAAACCACCACCACAGCCAAGATTGCCGGAAAGCTCAAGGCAAAGGGCAGGAAACCGCTTCTCGTTGCCTGTGACGTTTACCGTCCGGCTGCTATCAAGCAGCTGCAGATCAATGGAGAAAAGCAGGGCGTTCCAGTGTTCTCCATGGGAGAAAACCATAAGCCGGCAGATATTGCAAAGGCTGCGGTTGCCTATGCGGAAAAGAATGACCAGAATGTAATCATTCTGGACACAGCGGGCCGCCTTCACATTGATGAAGACATGATGAATGAGCTGATCGAAATTAAAGATACAATAGATGTTCATCAGACAATACTGGTAGTAGATGCCATGACAGGACAGGATGCAGTAAATGTAGCAGGAATGTTCAACGACAAAATTGGCATTGACGGCGTCATCATTACCAAGCTGGACGGTGATACCCGGGGCGGTGCTGCTCTTTCAATCCGTGCAGTAACGGGAAAACCGGTTCTTTACGTAGGTATGGGAGAAAAGCTTTCCGATCTGGAACAGTTTTATCCGGACCGTATGGCTTCCAGAATACTTGGTATGGGCGATATCCTTTCCCTTATTGAAAAGGCTGAGACCCAGGTTGACGAAGAAAAAGCAAAAGAGCTGTCCCAAAAACTCCGCAAGGCGGAATTTGATTACAACGATTTTCTGGACCAGATGAATCAGGTAAAGAAAATGGGCGGAATGGCAAGCATTTTAAGCATGATGCCAGGCATGGGACAGATGAAGGATATGGATTTTGATGAAAAAGCCATGGACCGGGTGGAGGCGATCATCCTTTCCATGACCAGCAAAGAACGGTTGAACCCGGAGCTTATGAAAAATGCTTCCAGAAAACAGCGTGTGGCTAAGGGCGCAGGCGTGGATATCACCGAGGTAAACCGCATTGTAAAGCAGTTTGACCAGATGAAAAAGATGATGAAACAGCTTCCCGGCATGATGGGCGGCGGTAAGCGTCACGGCGGTTTGTTAGGCAAACTGAAATTACCGTTTTAATTACTCTTTTACGTTAGCAAAGCAGATTTTTCTGCGTTCGCTATAAATTAGTTTTAGAATCCAAGATTTAAGGAGGTGAATTTCACAATGGCAGTAAAAATGAGATTAAAAAGAATGGGTCAGAAAAAGGCTCCTTTCTATAGAATTGTAGTTGCAGATTCCAGATCTCCAAGAGATGGCAGATTCATCGAAGAGGTTGGTTACTATGATCCTACCACAGAACCAAGCGTAATCAAGTTTAATGAAGAGAATGCTAAGAAGTGGTTAACAGCAGGTGCTCAGCCAACTGAAGTTGTAAGCAAGCTTTTAAAGATCGCCGGTATCCAGTAGTGAGAGGTGAAGCATATGAAGGAATTAGTAGAAGTAATTGCAAGAGCACTGGTTGATAATCCGGATCAGGTTGTTGTTACTGAAACCGTAAAAGACGATGAGATAATCCTTGAACTTACGGTTGCACCTTCCGACATGGGTAAGGTAATTGGCAAACAGGGCAGGATTGCAAAAGCTATCCGCTCTGTTGTAAAAGCAGCAGCTTCCAAAGAAGACAAAAAGGTTACTGTAGAGATCCAGTAACCAGAAAAGACCGCCGGCCTGTCGGGACGACGGTCCTTTTGGTATGAATTGAACTTCTTTGTGCAAATACTCAGAAATAAGCCGGATAGTGATATCCGGTTTCTTTGACATGAGTTCTGAAAGAAGGCAGGTAAAGCGAATCGGATTTCCTTTGCATGATATGGAGAGACAGATGGAAAATTTGTTAAGAGTTGGCGTTATTTCCTCCACCCACGGGGTGAAGGGAGAAGTAAAGGTTTATCCAACCACAGATGACGTAAATCGTTTTAAAAGTTTGAAAAATGTAATCCTGGATACTGGAAAAGAGCATATGGATCTTGAAATCCAGGGAGTAAAGTTTTTTAAGAATATGGTAATCCTTAAGTTTAAAGGATATGATTCCATTGATGATATTGAAAAATACAAAGGAAAAGATTTACTCATAACCAGAGACCAGGCTGTAGAACTGGGACCGGATGAAAATTTCATTGTTGACTTAATCGGACTTCGTGTAGTCACCGAAGACGGAAAAGAATTTGGAACATTGACCGATGTGATCAAGACCGGAGCCAATGATGTCTATGAAGTAAAAACGGCCGAAGGGAAGGAAGTCCTGCTTCCTGCAATCAAGGAATGCGTGCTAAATGTGGATTTAGGGTCAGGAATTGTTACGGTTCACATCATGGACGGGCTTCTGGATTAAAATAGAGGAGTGGAAATAGATAATGAATTATCACATATTAACCCTGTTTCCTGAGATGGTCCTAAACGGCCTCCACACCAGCATTATCGGAAGAGCGGCAGAAAAGGGCCTGCTTTCCATTGAAGCCATTGATATCCGGGAATATTCAACAGACAAACACCGCCATGTGGATGATTATCCTTATGGAGGCGGAGCCGGAATGGTCATGCAGCCCATGCCGATCTGTGAAGCCTATGATGACTTGTGTGAGAAAATCGGGAAAAAGCCCCGGGTTATTTACATGACTCCTCAGGGAAGGGTTTTTAACCAGAGAATTGCAGAGGATCTGGCAAAGGAAGAAGACCTTGTTTTTCTATGCGGTCATTATGAAGGAATTGATGAGAGAGCTTTGGAGCTTGTTGCCACGGATTATCTTTCCATTGGCGACTATGTGCTGACAGGTGGCGAGCTTCCGGCCATGGTAATGATTGACTGCATTTCCCGTCTGATTCCAGGGGTCTTAAACAACGATACCTCTGCAGAATTTGAATCCTTTCACGATAACCTACTGGAATATCCCCAGTATACCAGGCCGGAAGAGTACAGGGGGCTTAAGGTTCCTGATATCCTTTTATCCGGTCATCATAAAAATATCGATGCCTGGAGAAGGGAACAATCCATTAAGCGGACCCTGGAACGCAGGCCGGATCTTCTGGCAGATGCCAACCTGTCGAAAAAAGAAGCGGAATATTTAAAAAAGCTTGAAAATGAGCAGGAAAAACAGGAATAAGCAATAGCAGCTATTCGGTTATGCCCGGTGGAGCGGGGCAGGCTGTGAGCAAGTAGGGTGGCGGATTGCAAATATCCGCTTGACAAAAAAGGACTTGCAATCCAAGTTTCTTTATGATAAAATGTAAAACGTTGTGGTGAAAAGGCGATGGTCCTCTGTTACGGATTTTAAAATGAAGTATTAAGAACATCAAATAATATCAAGGAGGTTCACACAATGAACGAAATTATTAAGAATATTGAAGCAGCACAGTTAAAGCAGGAAGTTCCTCAGTTCAACGTTGGCGATACCGTTAAGGTATACAACAAGATCAAAGAGGGAGCCCGCGAGAGAATCCAGATTTTTGAAGGAACTGTTATCAAAAGACAGAACGGCGGCGCCAGAGAGACATTTACCGTAAGAAAGAATTCTAACGGCATCGGTGTTGAGAAGACCTGGCCATTACATTCCCCTTCCGTAGACAACATTGAAGTTGTAAGAAAGGGTAAAGTAAGAAGAGCAAAACTGTATTACTTAAGAGACAGAGTTGGTAAGGCTGCTAAGGTTAAAGAATCAGTTAAATAATTCCGGATCAAGGTGAGGGGGACAATGCAAATTGTCCCTTTCTTGGCATAGTTACTTAAGAAAGTTCAGTTCACCATGCTCACCAAATGACCAATTATGCCAAGGGAATCGAACTTTCTTATAATAGATGGGGTGTTTCATACATGGATTTTTATCACAGTGAAGATAATAGTAAGCTCCGGCAAATAGTCAACTGGGTGGTTGACATTGTAGTAGTGATTGCATTGGCATGGTTTCTGGTCTATGCTTATGGAACACAGATCGCGATTGCAGGGCATTCCATGCTTCCTCTTCTCGCCTCGGATGATGTGGTATTGATGGACCGGCTGGCTTATGATTTTGGAAACCCGGACCGGTTTGACGTGGTAGTATTTCAAAGAGAAGACCAGAAAATGAATGTAAAGAGGGTCATCGGCCTGCCAGGTGAAACCGTGCAGATAAAAACTGATGAAATCTTTATTGACGGCGAAAAACTAAAAGACCCCTCCGGTTCTGGCAGGATTTCTCTGGCCGGGCTTGCGGAAAAGCCGGTTAAGCTTGGAGAAGATGAATATTTCCTGCTGGGTGATAACAGAGACAGCAGCGAGGACAGCCGTTTTGCCAATATCGGAAATGTAAGCAGAGACCAGATCCAGGGAAAGGTATGGTTCCGCATACTGCCTTTTATAAAAATGGAACTAATTCGTTCAAAGTAGAGGAATGTTATGAATATACAATGGTATCCCGGTCATATGACCAAAGCCAAAAGGGCTATGAAAGAAGATATCAAATTAATTGATTTGATAATAGAACTGGTGGACGCAAGAGTCCCCTTAAGCAGCCGGAACCCTGATATTGATGAATTAGGGGCCGGAAAGGCGCGAATCGTTCTGCTTAATAAATCTGATCTTGCAGATGAACGCTGCAACAGCGCCTGGGAGTCTTATTTTGTTGCCAAGGGCTGCCACGTTGTCAAGGTAAATTCCAGAAGCGGGGCAGGATTAAAGCAGATTAACGGCGTTGTCCAGGAGGCATGCAAGGAGAAAATAGAACGTGACCGCAGAAAAGGAATTTTAAACCGCCCGGTGAGAGCTATGGTGGTTGGGATTCCCAATGTGGGAAAGTCTACTTTCATCAATTCCTTTGCAGGAAAAGCATGCGCAAAGACAGGAAACAGGCCAGGTGTGACAAAAGGGAATCAATGGATCAGGCTCAATAAGAGCCTGGAGCTTCTTGATACGCCAGGTATTTTGTGGCCGAAATTCGAGGATCAGCAGGTGGGAATCAAACTCGCTCTCATTGGCTCCGTCAATGATGAGATCTTAAATAAGGATGAACTGGCCATGGAACTCATCCGTTTCGTGACAAAAGAATATCCGAAAGTTCTTTCTGAAAGATATGGAATAGAGACAGAAGATGCTTTTGAGGTATTAAGGCAGGTGGCAAAGGCAAGGGCCTGTCTTGCAAAGGGCGGGGAACTGGATCTGGTGAAGGCTTCAAATCTTTTGATCGACGATTTCAGAAGCGGAAAGCTGGGACGGATGACTCTGGAATCACCTGTGCAGTAGCCGGAATTAAATGATAGGGTTTTGCTTTTTGGAAGAAGAGCAAGACCCTGTTTTTCAATCATAAAATGGGAGCTTAAAGAAATGAGAAAATTAACAGAAGAAAAACTTCAGGCGGAACGAGAGCGACTGGAAAACATGAAAGAGTTTGAATACCGGTATGAGGATCATATACTGGTCTGCGGTATCGATGAAGCAGGACGGGGGCCTCTGGCAGGACCGGTGGTGGCCGGCGCAGTGATCCTTCCCAGGGCCTGCGAGATTCTTTTTTTAAATGATTCAAAAAAGCTGTCAGAGAAACGGCGGGAAGCCCTGTTTGAAGAGATCCAGGAAAAAGCTTCCGCTTATGCGGTGGGAGTAGTGGGAGCAGACAGGGTCGATGAAATAAATATCCTTCAGGCTACCTATGAAGCGATGAGGCTTGCCATAAGTAAATTGGGAGTGGAGCCGGAGGTTCTTTTAAATGATGCGGTCACGATCCCTGGCATTGCCGTTTCCCAGGTTCCCATTGTCAAGGGAGATTCAAAAAGTGTGTCAATTGCCGCCGCAAGCATCATGGCCAAAGTGACCAGGGATCATATGATGGAAGAATATGATAAAATATTTCCGGAATATGGTTTTGCAAAGCATAAAGGGTATGGGACGGCCTTTCATATTAATGCCTTAAAGGAGTTTGGCCCCTGCCCCATTCACAGGCGCAGTTTTATTAAAAATTTTGTGGGAGGCTCTCTTTGAAAAACCATCGGGAGGTTGGACGCCAGTTTGAGGATGCGGCCGCCGCATATCTGGAAAGTAAAGGATATGTAATATTAGAGCGAAATTATGGGGACCGTAAGGGAGAAATTGATATCATCGCAAAGGATGGAAAGGAACTCGTCTTTATCGAGGTAAAGTACCGGCGGAATCTGGAAAAAGGGGATCCTGCGGAAGCAGTCCATTTTTTGAAACAGAGAAAAATCAGGGATGCTGCCAGGAGATATCTGTACCGGCACCATCTGGGAGAGGACATTCCCTGCCGGTTTGATGTGGTGGCAATCCTGGGCCAGGAAATCCGGCTGATTAAAGACGCATTTTAAACAAAGGTGTGATGGAAAATATGTGGAAGCGAAAAGCAAGTGATATGAGATTGGATTATAAAACAGTGGAAAAGGTGCCTTATTTGTCTTTTCCGATTTTAGAAAGAACCGGGCTGGTGAAACAAGGATTTTCAACGAAGCTGGGCGGCGTCAGCCAGGGAAAGTTTGCTACTATGAATTTTACATTTACCCGGGGAGATAACCGGTCACATGTCCTGGAAAACTACAGTCGGATGGCAAAGGCCCTGGGAGTTGATGTGGAACGGATGGTTTTGTCCTATCAGACCCATACCACCAATGTCCGGCTGGTGGCGGAAGAGGACGCAGGGAAAGGAATTGTAAAGGAACGGGATTATGAAGATGTGGATGGATTGATCACTAATGTTCCTGGAATTACCCTGGTCACTTTTTATGCAGATTGCGTTCCCCTTTATTTTCTGGATCCAATCCACAGAGCCGTTGGGCTCAGCCATTCCGGCTGGAGGGGAACCGTGAAACGCATGGGGGAAGTTACTGTTAAAAAAATGGAGGAAGCCTTTGGGACAAAGGCGGAGGATGTGATCGCCTGCATCGGCCCCAGCATTTGCATGGAATGCTATGAGGTGGGAAGTGAAGTCGCCCAGGAGTTTATGAAAGGGTTTGACAGGAAGCATTGGAGCGAAATATTATCGGAAAAGGAAGATGGGAAATATTTACTGGACCTTTGGCGGGCAAATGAAATTGTGCTGCTGGAGGCAGGGGTAAAGCAGGAAAATATCCAGGTTACGGATATCTGTACTCATTGTAATTCAGATCTTTTATTTTCCCATCGGACGACCGGAAATGAGAGAGGGAATCTGGCTGCGTTTTTAGGACTCGATGAAAAAAGATAACCTTTAATGATACAGATGGAGAGATGCTGTTAAGCTGACTTAAGTTCGCTTACAGCATCTCCCTTTTGTTAAAATAAAAAGGAGCATTGCCCCGGCATGAATTATGATAATTTCATGCCCTGGTGCAATACTCCTTTCCGCTTTTACGAAAGCGAAGCAGATTCTTATGCCCGATATTTTTTTAACAAATTCTGTATCTTTTCTGTAGAAGAAAGGGCAGTACTTATGGGCACATCATGATTTAAAGAATTAACAATTGCCGCAATGTATTTGCTGATGTCTGCTTCCACATACCATTCTCTGTCAAGCAATTCCATGGGACGGTAATTTAAATTTGTTGTAACGACACAGTCTATGTAGCCCCGGCTGTAATACTCGTCAAATTTAGCCAGTCCGTTGGTAAACAGGCCAAAGGTACAGCAAACAATTACCTTGTCCGCTTTCCGCTCCTTTAATTCCTTAGCCGTATCCAGCATGCTTTCTCCGGAGGAGATCATATCATCTACGATCAGCACCGTTTTGCCCTCTACGGAAGCGCCTAAGAACTCATGGGCAACGATAGGGTTCCGCCCGTCTATCACTTTGGAGTAATCTCGTCTTTTATAAAACATACCCATGTCCACGCTTAAGTTGTTTGCCAGGTATACGGCACGGTCCATGGCACCCTCATCCGGGCTGATCACCATTAAATGCTCTTTATCAATCTTTAAATCCGGACACTTCCTCAATACTGCCTTGACAAACTGGTAAGTGGGCATGAAATTGTCAAATCCATTTAACGGGATGGCATTTTGGACCCTGGGATCGTGGGCGTCAAAGGTAATGATGTTGCTGACTCCCATATGTACCAGTTCTTCCAAAGCCATGGCGCAGTCTAAAGATTCCCTTTTGGTTCTCTTATGCTGGCGGCTCTCATATAAAAACGGCATAATAACACATACCCTGTGGGCCGTTGCGCTGCAGGCGCCAATGATTCTTTTTAAATCCTGAAAATGGTCATCAGGAGACATGTGGTTGGTATAACCATTGACGGTATAGGTTATGCTGTTATTGGTGACGTCTGCCATCACAAATACGTCCGTGCCACGGACAGATTCCCTGATGATGCCTTTCGCTTCTCCGCTTCCAAAACGCGGGCATTCGCATTTGAGAAGATAGGAGTCCACATCGTATCCGCGATAGTGAAGATCAGCTTTTCGGCGTATAAGCTCCTGGATATCATTTCTGCGGAAACCTACGATGTGGTCGTTTACTTTCCCGGCCAATTCCCGGCAGCTTTCCAGCGCTGCAATCTTTAAGGGAGCAACAGGTAGCTGGTCGTTAAATACATAATCATTTGCCATGACAAAGATTCCTCCATAATAAATCAACAGCCAGTCGTAAGACTGCCTGCTTTTAATCTTACACCCTTTTATACCATTGAATGACAGAATGCGTCAATAGCTTCGGTCGTATTTCCAGGAAAAAAACAAAAAAGGCTTCCTTTACAAAGAGTAACAATCTTGTTATGATATATGGGACAGCTACAGAAAGGTAAAATTAAGATGAGCAAAAGAGGACATATCATAAAAGAAGTTGATTCCGGCTCCATAGCAGATCAGCTGGAACTGGAGCCAGGGGATACGGTCCTGTCCATAGATGGTCATGAACTGGAAGACATTTTTGATTATGAGTATTACATTAACAGCGAGTCCATTCTCATGACCGTGAAAAAAAAAGACGGGGAAGAATGGGAGCTGGAAATAGAAAACCAATACGAGGATCTGGGTATTACCTTTGAAAACGGACTCATGAGTGAATACAGATCCTGCCGGAATAAATGCATTTTCTGCTTTATAGACCAGATGCCCCCTGGAATGAGAGAAACCCTGTATTTTAAGGATGACGATTCCAGGCTTTCCTTTTTGCAGGGGAACTACGTGACGCTGACTAACATGAGCGATCATGACATTGACCGCATCATAAAGTTTAAGCTGGCACCGATCAACATTTCCGTTCATACGACCAATCCTGCTTTAAGGTGTGAGATGCTTCACAACCGGTTTGCAGGCCAAGCCCTGGATAAGATCAAGAGGCTGTATGAGGCAGGGATCCCGATGAACGGACAGATTGTGCTTTGCAAGGGCGTGAATGACGGAAAGGAGCTGGAGAGGACCATAAAGGATTTATCAGAATACCTTCCGTATATGGAGAGTGTATCCGCCGTCCCTGTTGGAATGTCAAAATACCGGGATGGCCTGTATCCTTTACAGCCCTTTACAGCTGAAGATGCAAAAGAGATCGTGGAGATCATCGGACGATGGCAGAAAAAGCTTTTTAAAACCCATGGAACCCATTTCATTCATGCCAGTGACGAGCTTTATATCCTGGCGGGGCTGCCTTTTCCGGAAGAGAGCCGTTACGACGGATATATTCAGCTGGAAAACGGCGTAGGCATGCTGCGGCTTTTGGATGAGGAGATTAAGGCCGCTCTGGAAACCATGGAAGACGACCATAAGTCTGAAGAAATCTCAATCGCAACAGGCAGGCTTGCTGCTCCTTATATTGAAAGACATGCAAAAATGGTACAGGAAAAATTTCCAGGGCGGGTCATTCACGTTTATGCTATTACCAATGTCTTTTTCGGGGAGCAAATCACAGTGGCAGGCTTAATCACCGGCCAGGATTTAATCGGACAGCTTAAGGGACAGGCACTGGGCAGACGGTTATTGCTTCCGGAATGTATGTTCCGAAGCGGAGAAGAGGTATTTCTTGATGACCTGACCCGCCAGGATGTACAAAATGCTTTACAAGTACAGGTAGATATTGTAAAATCAAGCGGTCAGGATTTTGTACAGGCAGTTCTTGAGCCGGTAGAAGAGAGTGAAGCTTCTTATGAAGCATATGAGTTAAACACCCTTGCGGGTATACCTTTATGCCCGGAAAACATGGGCGAGGGAGAGAAATACCCTTCGGGTATATCTTTATGCCAAAAAAGCATGGGCAAAGAGGAGAAAGGAAATATTATATGAGTAAACCAGTGGTTGCCATCGTAGGCCGCCCCAATGTGGGAAAGTCTACTTTATTTAATGTTTTGGCCGGTGATACTATTTCTATTGTAAAAGACACACCGGGCGTTACCAGGGATCGGATCTATGCAGACTGTACCTGGCTGGATATGAATTTCACCCTGATTGATACGGGAGGCATTGAGCCGGACAGCAGTGATATCATCCTGTCCCAGATGCGGGAGCAGGCGGAAATAGCCATTGCCACTGCAGATGTTATCATCTTTATCGTGGATGTCCGTCAGGGACTGGTGGATGCGGATTCCAAGGTCGCTGACATACTTCGGAAATCAAAAAAGCCTATCGTCCTTGCGGTCAATAAGGTGGATAGCTTCCAGAAGTTTGGTAATGATGTATATGAGTTCTATAACCTGGGAATCGGTGATCCTGTTCCTGTTTCCGCAGCTTCCAGACTGGGCCTTGGAGAGCTTCTTGATGAAGTAGCAAAACATTTTGGTGCTTTTGATACAGATGAAGAAGAGGATGACAGGCCGAGAATTGCAGTTGTGGGAAAACCAAACGTAGGAAAATCTTCTATTATAAATCAGCTTTTGGGAGAAAACCGGGTCATTGTCTCCAACATTGCAGGCACTACCAGGGATGCGGTGGATACAGAGATCGTCCATAATGGCACTGAATATGTGTTCATTGATACGGCAGGGCTGAGACGGAAAAGTAAGATCAAAGAGGAACTGGAGCGCTACAGCATCATCCGCACCGTTACAGCAGTTGAACGGGCCGATGTGGTGGTAGTGGTTATTGATGCTGAGGAAGGCGTAACCGAGCAGGACGCAAAAATTGCGGGTATTGCCCATGAGCGCGGTAAGGGCATCATTGTTGCAGTCAACAAATGGGATGCCATTGAAAAGAATGATAAGACCATCTATGAATATACAAATAAGATCAAAAACACCCTGTCCTTTATGCCTTATGCAGAGTACCTGTTTATCTCAGCAAAAACCGGACAGAGGATGAATAAGCTGTTCGAGGTGATTGATATGGTTCGGGAGAACCAGACCCTTCGGGTAGCTACCGGAGTTCTAAACGAAATCATGACAGAAGCCGTGGCCCTTCAGCAGCCGCCGTCTGACAAGGGCAAGCGGTTAAGGCTCTATTATATCACCCAGGTTGCCGTAAAGCCGCCTACTTTTGTAATCTTTGTAAATGACAAAGAACTGACCCACTTTTCTTATACCAGATACTTAGAAAACAGGATCCGGGAAGCATTCGGTTTCCGGGGAACCTCCCTTAAGTTTATATATAGAGAAAGAAGCGGAAAGGAACAGTAGTATGGAACGAATCATCTGTCTTTTTGCAGGTTATTTATTTGGACTCATACAGTCTGGTTATTTTTACGGAAAGGCCCATAAAATCGATATCCGGAATTACGGAAGCGGTAATTCCGGTACAACCAATGCCTTAAGGGTCATGGGGGCAAAGGCCGGAGCAGTGGTCTTTTTCGGGGATTTTTTAAAGTCATTGCTGCCTTGCCTTATGATCCGGGTCCTGTTCCGGTCCCAGCCGGAGATGATTTATCTTCTGTTATTGTATACGGGCTTTGGTGTTATTCTGGGCCATAATTACCCGTTCTATCTTAATTTCAAGGGCGGCAAGGGCATAGCGGCCACTGCCGGGCTGATCGTAGCTGCCGATTTAAGAATGACGCTTTTATGTCTGGTGGCATTTATTTTGATCGTTGCCATTACAAGATATGTTTCTCTGGGCTCCCTGGTGGTTGCAACGATTTTTATTGTATGGATGTTCCTCTTTGGATGGATGGGAGCCTATGGTATTGATCAAAAATTGCTGCCGGAATTCTACATAGTGGCGGCGCTCATAAGCGGTCAGGCATTTTGGCGCCACCGGGCAAATATCGGACGCCTTGTCCGCGGCAGAGAGAATAAAATTTCCTTTGGTTCAGGAAAAAAATAAAATGAGGTGAAGAAAATGGCTAAAATCGGAGTGATCGGATCGGGGAGCTGGGGAATTGCCCTTGCAGCTCTTCTATATAATAATGGACATGAGGTGACCGTCTGGTCAGC
The DNA here is from genome assembly GCA_031270005.1 of Hungatella sp. Lineage (GTDB taxonomy): Bacteria > Bacillota > Clostridia > Lachnospirales > Lachnospiraceae > Lacrimispora. The sequence continues at coordinate 71,927 of JAISYJ010000137.1, forward strand.
TCTTCCCGAGGAAATTTCGGAGATGAAATCGACCCACAGACATCATACCCTTCCGGATCTGGTGCTTCCAGAGGATATGGTCTTTACGGAGAATCTGGAGAAAACCATGACAGGACAGGATCTTTTGGTAACGGCAGTTCCTTCCGTATATGTCCGTTCCACTGCAAGAAAGATGAATCCGTTTTGCAGATACGGCCAGGTGATTGTCAACGTTGCAAAAGGGATAGAAGAAGCCTCTCTTATGACCCTTTCCCAAATATTGGAAGAAGAACTTCCCATGGCAGATGTGGCAGTCCTTTCCGGTCCCAGCCATGCGGAAGAGGTGAGCAAAAACCTTCCCACCACCTGCGTTGCAGGTGCCCGTACCAGAAAGACAGCTGAATACGTTCAGGGGATTTTCATGAGTGAGGTTTTCCGGGTTTACACAAGCCCCGACATCCAGGGAATCGAGCTTGGAGCCTCCCTTAAAAACGTCATTGCCCTTGCAGCCGGAATTGCAGATGGGCTGGGCTATGGAGATAACACAAAAGCGGCCCTTATTACAAGAGGTATCGCTGAGATATCCAGGCTGGGAACGGAAATGGGCGGTAAATTCCAGACCTTTTGCGGCTTGTCCGGAATCGGTGATCTGATCGTGACCTGTGCAAGTATGCACAGCCGGAACAGAAGAGCCGGAATCCTGATCGGCCAGGGAAGGACCATGGAGGAAGCCACAAAGGAAGTGAAGATGGTGGTGGAAGGCATTTATTCTGCCAAAGCCGCTCTGGCCCTGTCGGAAAAATACGATGTTTCCATGCCTATTGTGGAGCAGGTAAATGCAGTTTTATTTGATAATAAACCAGCCTCAGAGGCTGTCAAGGAACTGATGCTTCGGGATAAGACCATTGAAAGTTCTGATCTGCCCTGGGATAAATAATGCCCTCCCTTTAAGGATCGGCTGGAAAAAAGAAACATGTCGATTTTTTTATAATTAACCTAAAATCAGTTGACATTTTTTAAAAGCCATTTTATTATAAAGACTATGTATACGTAAGCGGCGCTTGATCCCTATGCCCAAATTACTGTATATATAGAACGTTTTATGAGGAGGAACGGATTATGAAAAAATCTATGAAGAAGTTACTGAGCCTTACCATGGCAGTCGCTTTGGCAGCGTCTTTAACTGCATGCGGGGGCGGCAAAACTTCAGAAACCACCACTGCCGCAGAGTCAAACGCGGCATCAGGAGAGACTACAGAAGCAGCAAAGGCCTCTGGAGAAGGCTCCTTTAAAATCGGAGGTATCGGACCGATTACCGGCGGAGCAGCCATCTATGGACAGGCTGTTATGCGCGGTGCAGAACTGGCCATTGACGAGATCAACGCAGGCGGCGGAATAGGCGGCGCTCAGATCGAGTACAACTTCCAGGATGATGAACACGATACGGAAAAGGCAGTTAATGCTTACAATACCTTAAAGGACTGGGGTATGCAGATGTTAGTCGGCACCGTTACCTCCGCTCCCTGTATTGCAGTAGGTGCGGAGTCCAGTAACGACAACATGTTCCAGCTCACTCCTTCCGGTTCTGCAGTGGACTGTGCAAAATTCGACAACCAGTTCCGTGTATGCTTCTCTGATCCAAACCAGGGAGCAGCTTCCGCACAGTACATCGGCGAGAACAAGCTGGCTACCAAGGTTGCCGTTATTTATGACAGCTCCGATGTTTATTCATCCGGTATCCATGATAAATTCCTTTCCGAAGCAGCTAATCAGGGAATTGAAATTGTGTCTGATGAGGCATTTACCGCAGATAACAATACCAACTTCTCCGTACAGCTTCAGAAGGCTCAGGATTCAGGCGCTGAGCTTGTATTCCTTCCAATTTACTATTCCCAGGCTGCCCTGATCCTTGCTCAGGCAAAGCAGATGGGATATGAGCCTCAGTTTTTTGGCTGTGACGGACTTGACGGAATTTTGACCGTAGAAAACTTTGACACTGCACTGGCTGAAAATGTAATGCTTCTGACACCGTTTGCCGCTGATGCACAGGATGAGCTGACACAGAAGTTTGTTGCAACATTCAAAGAGAAATATGGTGAGATACCGAACCAGTTTGCTGCCGACGGTTATGATGCGGTTTACGCCATCAAAGCTGCTGCTGAAAAGGCAGGGATCACAGCAGACATGGATGCTTCAGCAATCTGTGACGCTTTAAAGATATCTATGACAGAAATTTCCATGAACGGCTTAACAGGCGAGAACATGAAGTGGTCTAAAGATGGAGAACCGGATAAGGCTCCTAAGGCTGTTAAGATCGTAAACGGTGTTTACACTGCAATGTAATTACTGAATTTCATTCATTTGGTAAATGACCCAATGGAGGGTCGTCCAGAGGACGACCCTCTTCTTTTAAAATAAACAACGAATGAGGTGCGATGATATGATGAGTTTCATATCCTATTTTATTAATGGTCTAAGCCTGGGCAGCGTTTATGCGATCATTGCCCTGGGGTATACCATGGTATATGGCATTGCCAAGATGCTTAACTTTGCTCATGGCGATGTAATTATGATCGGAGGATACGTGGTGTTCACAGTTGTCAGCACAATGGGCCTTGGCCCGGTTGCCGGCATACTCCTTGCAGTGATCTTATGCACAGTACTTGGCGTCGTCATTGAGGGTGTTGCTTACCGTCCTCTGCGCATGGCAAGTCCTCTTGCAGTTCTGATCACGGCAATCGGTGTGAGCTACCTGCTCCAAAACATCGCACTGCTCGTTTTTGGTTCCAATCCAAAATCCTTTACTTCTGTCGTGACAGTTCCGGCACTTAAGCTTTCTCAGGGAAAGCTCACCATTTCCGGTGAGACCATTGTCACAATTATCAGCTGTGTTATCATTATGATCGGTCTGACTGCATTCATCAAAAGGACAAGAGCAGGACAGGCCATGCTTGCTGTATCGGAAGATAAGGGTGCTGCACAGCTCATGGGAATCAATGTGGATGGAACCATTGCCCTTACGTTTGCAATTGGCTCCTCTTTGGCGGCTGTGGCAGGTGCGCTTCTTTGTTCTGCTTATCCCACTCTTACTCCCTATACCGGCTCCATGCCAGGAATTAAGGCATTCGTAGCTGCCGTATTTGGCGGGATCGGGTCTATTCCCGGAGCGTTTATCGGCGGACTTTTACTGGGCGTCATTGAAAACTTAAGCAAGGCTTATATTTCTTCCCAGCTTTCCGATGCCATCGTATTTGCAGTTCTTATTGTTGTTCTTCTTGTAAAGCCTACTGGAATCCTGGGTAAGAAGATCAACGAGAAAGTATAGGTGGATGATATGGAAAAAAGTGTGAAGATGAAATTTCGTCTGAGTAAGACCTTAAGAAGCAATCTGATAACTTACGGCATTGTGATCGCTGCATTTATAATTGTACAGCTTTTGGTGAATGCCGGCCAGGTAAGCAGCCTGATGAAAGGCCTTTTGGTGCCTCTCTGCATATATACCATCATGGCAATATCCTTAAACTTGACCGTAGGCATCCTTGGAGAACTGAGTCTGGGACATGCAGGCTTCATGTGTGTGGGCGCATTTTCCAGTTCCCTGTTTTCCATTGCAATGCTGGAAGTCATTCCAAACACAGGAATCCGTTTCTTTTTTGCCATTTTGATCGGAGCAGCTGTGGCTGCACTGGCAGGTATTGTGGTCGGAATTCCGGTTTTAAGGCTTCGCGGCGATTATTTAGCCATTGTAACCCTGGCATTTGGGGAAATTATAAAAAACGTGGTAAACGTGATTTATATTGGAAAAGATGGGGCAGGACTTCATTTTTCCATGAAAAATGCAATGGCTCTTAATATGGCAAAAGATGGTAAGGTAATCTTAAACGGTGCTCAGGGAATTACCGGAACGCCTAAAAACTCTACCTTTATCGTTGGTGTGATCCTTATTCTGATCACCCTTGTGATTGTTCTTAATTTGATTCATTCCAGATCGGGACGTGCTATCATGTCTGTGCGCGATAACCGCATTGCGGCAGAATCCATTGGCATCAATATCACGAAATACAAACTAATGGCTTTTACCATTTCCGCTTCTCTGGCAGGCGTGGCCGGTGTCCTGTATTCCCATAACCTATCTGCTCTTACTGCAACGCAGAAGAACTTTGGTTATAACCAGTCCATCATGATCCTTGTATTCGTAGTTCTCGGCGGGATCGGAAATATCCGCGGTTCCATGATCTCTGCGGTCATCCTGACTTTGCTTCCGGAGCTTTTGAGAGGTTTAAATACTTACCGGATGCTGATTTACGCCATTATCCTGATCGTTATGATGATCTTTAACTGGAGTCCGAAGCTGATCGATTTCAGGAAGCGGTATTTCCATAAGAACAGGGCAGAAAAGGAGAGGGTATAACCATGGCTTTACTGGAAATCAAGAATCTTGGAATTTCATTTGGCGGCCTGCGTGCCGTAGATAATTTCAGCATCACCATTGAAAAAGGGCAGCTTTATGGCCTCATTGGCCCTAACGGAGCCGGTAAAACCACAATCTTTAACCTTTTAACCGGTGTATATAAACCGAATGCAGGCACCATCTTTTTAGGTGATGAGAATATTACAGGAAAAAAAACAGTGGATATCAACAGGGCAGGAATTGCAAGGACCTTTCAGAATATCCGTCTGTTTAAGGAATTGACCGTTCTTGATAACGTTAAGACCGGCCTTCACAACAGTTATCCCTATGGCACGGTCACAGGGATCCTCCGCCTTCCAAAGTACTTTAAAGTGGAAAAAGAGATGGATGAGCGGGCCATAGAACTTTTAAAGGTATTTGGTCTTGATGGAGAAAAGGATATCCTTGCTTCCAACCTTCCGTACGGAAAGCAGAGGAAGCTGGAGATCGCCCGCGCCCTTGCAACAGGCCCCAAGCTTTTGCTTCTTGACGAGCCGGCAGCCGGCATGAATCCCAACGAAACCTCAGAGCTTATGGACACCATTCGCTTTGTACGGGACAATTTTGATATGACCATCCTGTTGATTGAACACGATATGAAGCTTGTCTCCGGCATTTGTGAAAGGCTGACCGTATTAAATTTCGGCCAGGTCCTCACCCAGGGAAAAACGGCGGATGTGCTCAATGATCCGGAAGTCATCAAGGCATATCTGGGAGAATAAGGAGGCTTAATGCATGGCAATACTTGAAGTAAACAACTTAGAAGTATATTATGGCGTCATCAAGGCGCTTAAGGATATTTCCTTTGAAGTAAAGGAAGGGGAGATCGTAGCCTTAATCGGCGCTAACGGCGCAGGAAAGACTACGACTCTTCATACCATAACAGGTCTTATAAAGGCAGCCTCCGGCAGAATACAGTTTGACGGCCACGATATTACAAAAATACGGGGCGACAAAATTGTAGGCATGGGAATGGCTCATGTTCCGGAAGGACGGCGTGTTTTTGCCGCCCTGACCGTTTATGAAAATTTAAAGCTTGGCGCTTACACAAGGCGGGATAAAGACGAGATAGAGGAAACCTTACAAATGATCTACAAGCGTTTCCCCAGACTTTTGGAGAGAAAGAACCAGCCTGCAGGAACCTTAAGCGGAGGTGAGCAGCAGATGCTGGCCATGGGCCGGGCACTGATGAGCCATCCAAAGGTGATCGTCCTGGATGAGCCGTCAATGGGGCTTTCTCCGATTTATGTGAATGAGATTTTCGATATTATACAGGAAATCAACAAATCAGGAACCACGGTTTTATTGGTGGAGCAGAACGCCAAAAAGGCTTTATCCATTGCAAACCGCGCTTATGTTCTGGAAACGGGCGCCATTGTTTTAAGCGGCGATGCCAAAGAATTAATGAACAATGACTCCGTAAAGAAAGCATATCTAAGCGAATAATCATACAGTATTTTTGTGCCGGATTTTAAATCCCCTCAATTTCACGTATAAAGCATACGGCAAGTTGAGGGGATTTTTTTCTTTTTATTTATTTTGACTTTCATAATCCGGTATGGTATCCCGTTTATTATTGGGAAAGATGATCGTTACCACTGTCCCTGCGTCAGGTTCACTTACATAAAGCAATCCATATTCCTTGCCATACTGCATCTGGATTCTTTCCTTAATATTTTTAATGCCAATCTGATTGAATTTGTTGCTTTTAACCTTAGAGGAATTGATTTCTTCCAGGACAGAGTCTTCCATGCCGGCTCCGTTGTCTGTGATTTTCACATATAATTTATCCCTTTCCTCATAGCTTTCGATCCGTATTCTATAGTTCTTATCCATATCATCAAAACCATGTATAATAGAGTTTTCAATCAGAGGCTGGATGCAAAATGGAATGATAATACATTCCAGCGTGTCTTCGGCAATCTGGTATTCTACTTCAAAGTAGTTTCCATAACGGTATTTCTGTATGCCGATATAGCGTCGGATGCTTTCGATTTCATCCTTTAGCAGGGCAGAGGTTGTATCCTGCTTTAAATTGTATTTTAAAAGGTTGGTAAGGTCGCTGGTCATTTCAGCCACATTTGTGATATTCTGCATGGTGGCCAGCCATCGAATGGAATCCAGGGTATTATATAAAAAGTGGGGGTTGATCTGGGACTGTAGGATTTTAAATTCAAGGGATGATTTGCGTTTCTGCTCCTGAAGTTCATTAATAAAATAACTGTTCAGCTTGTCCAGCATCATATTAAAAGTGACCCCCAGATTTCCCACCTCATCCCTTGAATCCATTTGCACACGGAGAGAAAAATCACCGCCCTTTATCTTATTGCAGGCATCACTGAGGACCTTGATCGGGCGGGTGATCTTGCCTGTGAGCCAAAGGCCGTAAATAAGACTGGTAATACAGGAAATGATTATGATGATAACGGCATAATAGGTTATTTTTTTCGTATTGCTGATCAAATGCTGGGTCTGAATGATGCGTATAATACTCCAGTCCGCAATCTTGATGGGATTGGATACAATGGTACTGTCCAGATTAAAGACCTTTCCCTCCAGACTATAGCTGGTCGAGGTATCCAACAGCTGAGGATACTGTTTGAGAACCGGTTCGTAGGAAGTGTAATAGGGGAAATTAAACAGGATCTCGCCGTCGGAATTGATGACAAGCGTCTTTTCATCGGATAAAATGGTGCTGAGCATGAACATTTCCTGTATGTAATTGTAATTTAAATCCATGATCAGGAGCCCAAGAAATTGTTGTTCCCGGTTCATGAGGGGCCTGATAAAGGAGATGACCTTTTTATCGGCAGAATCCCTGGCAGGATTCTGAAAATGCGTGGTGAACCATTGTCCTTCCGCGCTGATAACCTGCTTTTTTTCCATATAATCTCCATAATACGCTGACAGCAAAGCTGATTCTGTTCCGGAGTCTGTACTTAATATGGCTGCATCGGGTCTCATCAGGGAGATATGAGAAATAAAAGGCTGCATCTCCAGAATGTTATTTAAGTTTTCACTTATTTTGCCGGCTGATTGGGGATTCTGGCCGGATAAGTATTCCTGGATTTCTTCATTTTCATACAGGTAGGTGGAGGTGGCCTGGATCAGATTGATGATTAAATCAAATTGTGAACGGATTTTGTTGCTTGCAAGCAGGTTGTTCTGTATCTCGTTTTTTTTCAGTTCCCTATAAAAAGTATAATTGACAAAGGTCAAAGATAAAACTAGGAAAAATGTAGAGAGAACGAATACTCCTATAAAAATTTTTGTTGAAATTTTCTTGATATGCATCACATACCTCCGGATTTTATGGTATACTAGTCACTAAATCAACTTATTGTACCATGTTTGTTTATCTTTAGGGAAGCGGGAAAATAATATGAAACGGGTATTGATTGTGGATGATGAATTTTTGGTCCGTATGGGACTTAAGATGACCCTGGACTGGAAATCCTACGGGTATGAGATCGCGGCAGAGGCCAGCAGTGCAGAAGAAGCTCTGGAGATCATGGAGCGTGAACCGATTGACATTCTGATGACTGATATCAAAATGCAGGGGATGAACGGTCTGGATTTAATTGAGAGGGCAAAAACAAAATATTCGGACATCCAGTCCGTTATATTTACGAATCATGATGATTTTAATTTTGCACGGCGGGCCATGGAAATGGGGGCGGAAAAGTATATTTTAAAGTCAGAGATTTCACCGGACAGCCTGTTGTCATCTCTGGTCAATTTATCAGGCGAATCGGAAGCATCATACCGCAAGGGACATTCTGTAAAGAAGATGGAAGAAAAATATTTGGATGAGCAGCTGCTAAAGCTGAATCTCTCCGGTGTACAGGAGACTGTTTCTGATTATCCATATTCAGACCGTATGTTTTGTGAAGCATCTTATATGATTATGATAGGCCACTGCAGCATTAATTCCCTGCCGGACGGGTCAGTCAGCATGCTGATTGAAACGGTCATGAATCTGGTTTCCAAATTTTTTTGCCACAGCATTGCCAGGTATGTGATTTTAAAGGATCTTCTTTGTTTTGGGGTCATATATCATGATGAACGGAATGAATATCCAAAAGAGCTGATGGAGGACAGGGGAGCATCGATTATTAAGAATACGGTTCAGTATTTTAATGCGGACATCAACCTTGGAATCAGCAGAGCCGGAACAAAAGAACGTTTCCCTCAGATGTTTCAGGAGGCGGAAAGCGCACGGCTGAAGGGCTTTTTTCATAACGGCAGTGTTTGGACATACGATGAGCCGTTGAATCCGTCCAGAGGAGAGTATATACGGGTCAGTGCCAGGAAAGTAAAAGAGCTGATGGAAAAGGAGGACAAGGATCCGTTGGCCGAGTATATGAATTCCATTTTCCGTAAGCTGAAAGAAGGCGGGGATTACCGAATGGTAACTGAGGTATTTATTGACCTGCTCTCAATCTCCAAATCCCTGATCGAAAATTACGATACCAGGGATATTCCCGGACTGAACCCGGTAAAGTTTGAGTATCACAATCTTTATGCAATCTCCCATATGAATCATGTTCAGATGTATGTGATGGATGTGTACATGGCAATCTGGGACTTTTTACATAACAGGAAGAGCCCTTACAGCGGGCTGATCAGGGAGTGCATTGGTTTTATTGAAGAGAACTATTCTCAGAATATTACTTTGGACAATGCGGCGGCAGCGGTGAATATCAGCAGCAGCTACTTGTCGTTTATTTTTAAGCAGGAAACCGGAATCAATTTCAGCGTGTATCTGACAAATTACCGGATTGAAATGTCAAAAAGGCTGATTCTTAAATCCAATCTGAAAATATATGAAATTGCAGAGCAGGTTGGCTTTGGAAGCCCCTATTATTTCAGCAAAGTGTTTAAAGAGATCGTAGGGATGACTTGCAAAGAGTTTAAGAACCGTGTATAGAATGGGAAGGACGCCGTTTTAAGAACAGGCGCCCTTTTTTGTGTGTTCCGGTGATAATAACATTTTTTATATTTTCGTAAGATTCTTCTAAAAAAAATCATAACCGCCCTCGTCAGAAAGATTGTTAATTAAACCACAAAATAAATTGTCAATTATAGTATAATTATTCATTTCATTAAAAACCATATTCGTGTAATATTTACATATAAAAAAAGAGGAGGTTTGACAAACGTGAAAAAAAGCAACATAAAAAGGTGGATATCTTTTGGTATGGCAGGCATTATGACGGCAGGGGCCCTGATGGGGTGCAGCAGCTCCGGATCGGGTACGGCTAAGGTATCGGCTACAACTCAGGGGGCGGAAACGGCACAGGAAACTTCAGCAGCAGGATCGGAAGCCCAGTCCCAGACAGGAGAAGGGGATTTTGACTGGAAGAAGTATGCCGGTACCACGCTGAAGGTAAATATGGTACAGCACAGTGTGGCTGAGGCCATTGTAACCAAGATTCCTGAATTTGAGGAATTGACCGGTATCAAGGTAGAACACTCTATTACGCCGGAGGCCAATTATTTTGATAAGGTATCCACAGCCCTTGCAAGCAGGACCGGTGAGCCGGATTTATTCATGTCAGGTGCTTATCAGCTATGGGATTATTCGGCGGCAGGTTATGTATATGATTTGAATGAGTTTTTAAACGCGCCGGATAAGGTGGCTCCTGGATATGATTTTGCAGATTTATATCCCAGTGCAGTATCCGCTCTTCAATGGGACGGAGTCCCGGGACATGCAGTAGGTTCCGGTGCCCAGCTGGGTCTTCCGCTGGCCATTGAAATTTACAGCCTTGCATATAACAAGAGAGCCTTTCAGCAGGCGGGAATAGAGGTTCCTAAGACCTATGACGAGCTGCTGGTTGCCTGTGACAAGCTTCAGGGCTGGAACGGACCGGATTCTTATGCAATGACCGTCCGTGGGGCAAGAGACTGGGGAACCATTCATCCAGGGTACATGAGCACATTTGCAAATTTTGGAGCCCAGGATTTTGCCATTGAGGATGACCGCCTGGTGTCTAAGGTGAATTCACCGGAGGCAGTGGCAATGACCGAATTCTGGGTGGACATGATCAAGAGAGGCGGATCGCCGTCATGGTCCAGATATACGTGGTATGAGTGCGGCGCAGACTTAGGAGCAGGCAAGGCTGCTATGATGTTTGAAGCGGATAACACAGGGATTCATCAGGACTGGGAAGGGGCTTCTGCAGAGGCCGGCAATCTGGCATGGACAGTGATGCCTTTAGCAAAGGAAGGAAACACCCCCAATTCAAACTTCTGGACATGGTCCATGGCAATGAATGCAGATACAAAGAATGCGGATGCAGCATGGTATTTTATGATGTATTTTACCAGCAAGGATTTTGCTCTTTATGCGGTGACTGAGAAAAATGCTCTTGACCCGGCGCGTACTTCCGTAATCAATTCTCCGGAATTCTTAAAAAAGATGGAGAGTCACGACGGGTATATTGATACGTTTGAAAAGACCATCGGATCAACTACCATCCGTTTTACCCCTCAGCCTTATTTCTTTGAGACGACCACTTTATGGGCAACCACACTGCAGGAACTGGTAGCGGGGAATTATGCCACTGTTCAGGAAGGCATGGACAGTTTAAAGGAGAAGCAGGATAAGGTAGTAGAAGACATTGTCATCTCTGACTATGAATAAGCTGAGTGAATTAATATAAAGGAGGGGCAGGCTTGGCACAAAAAACACCGAAGGAAATCAATTATAATGAAATTCCGGCCCATATACGCAGACGGCCGTACTATATCATCGCTCCCGGACTCCTGATCCTGATCGGGATTATGATTCCATTTGCCATAGCGATATTTTTATCGCTGACAAATTACTCATTTAAAAATCCAAATTTTAAGTTCATCTTTTTACGCAACTGGATTCGGGTGTATCAGGACCCTGATTTTTACCATTCCCTTTGGGTTACCATCAAGTATGGATTCTTTGCAACGGGAACTCAGATGATCCTGGGGTCCGTGATCGCCATCCTGCTTCGGAAGGATACCGGATTTACAAGGGTTTTAAAGGTGGTATTCACCTTTCCTCTGATGGTGGCTCCGGCCATTGCAGTGCTCATCTGGCAGCTGATGACTTCCAATTCGGTGGGCGTGCTGGAAAAGTTTTTAAACCTGTTTGGTGTGTATGGATTTAAGTGGGCAGCATCCCAGGAAACGGCCATGTTCACTGCGGTGCTGATAGATACCTGGGTAAATACCCCCTTTGTGCTGTTACTGGTTTTGGCAGGGCTTCAGTCTCTGCCAAAATCCCCCTTTGAAGCAGCCGAAGTGGATGGGGCCAGTTCGTGGTTCATCTTTAAAACACTGACCTTTCCCATGCTTAAGCCGTTTATGTACATCGCTCTTTTATTCCGATTGATGGCGGCACTGCAGGAATTCGGCATTATATTTGCCCTGACTAAGGGCGGGCCGGGAAATACGCTTATGAACATTTCACTGACAGGCTATATTACAGGATTTCAATTCCAGAAGTTAGGGTATGCACTTCCCTATTTGCTGACCCTTTGGGTGATTGTCAATGTTACAGCCAGTTTTCTTGTAAACAGGCAGCGTAAAATGGCAAAGCAGGCCCAGGGATATTGATTCAGAAGGAGGACAGTTATGGAGCATTCCATTGAAACCGCGAAACAAAGAAACAGGCTGAAAGAAGGGGCCAGGGAAACCGGACGCAATCTGGGACTTGCCCTGTACGCCCTGTATGCCCTGTTCCCTCTTATCTGGATGCTGATCTGTACGTTTAAGAGCGATACGGAAATGTATAATACGGTCTTTATCTTCCGGCCGACACTTGCCAATTACCAGGCGGTTCTGCTGGGAACGGATTATGTCCGGGCTTTTTTTCAAAATATTATTGTTTCCGGAGGGGCAGTGCTGCTTACAGTAGTGGCAGGTGTGCCTGCGGCATATGCACTGGCCCGGTATGACTTCCGGAAAAAGGATGATATTGCATTTCAGATTTTATCGTTTAAGTTTGCGCCGGAGATCATGGTGATTCTGCCGATTTTCCTGATCTTTCAAAAGATCGGGCTGTATGATACATATTTTGGTTTGATTTGGGTTTACCAGCTGATCACCATGCCCCTTCTCATCTGGGTGGTACGGGGGTATTTTGAGGATATCAGCGTGGAGGTAGAGCAGGCCGCTTCCTTAGACGGGTACTGCTGGTATGAAGTGTTTTTAAAGACTCTTCTGCCTCTGATCAAACCGGGACTGGTTGCCTCAGGGCTTCTGGCATTTATCTTTGCATGGAACAGTTTTACATTTCCGCTGATTCTCAGCGGGTTTAAGATCCAAACCCTTACCATTACATCCCTTCGGTATATTTCATCTGAAACCGTACATTACGGGCAGGTGGCAGTGGCGGCCACCGTAGCCGTTCTGCCGGAGATCATCGCCTGTCTGTTCATTCAGAAGCATTTGGTAAGAGGACTCAGCTTCGGCGCTGTTAAAGGATAAGGAGGACAGGGGATTGGCAGAAATAGAACTGATTAATGTTACAAAAAAATACGGATCTAAGACAGCGGTGGACGGGGTCAGCCTGACTGTGAAAGACAATGAATTCTTTGTACTGTTTGGTCCGGCCGGAGCAGGTAAAACTTCCTTGCTCAAGGTGATCGCAGGAATTGAATTCCCCCAGGAGGGGCTGGTGAAGATAGATGGAAAGATCGTAAACCACGTGGAACCCATGAACCGGAACGTTTCCATGGTATTTGAGAATTATGCCCTTTATCCCCATTTAAGTGTTTATGATAATATCGCTTCCCCCATGAGAAGCAGGCTTTATAAGCAAAGCGAGGATTTTATCCGATCTGAGGTGGACCGGGTCACTGTGATGATGAGGATCAACCATTTACTGGAGCGAAAGCCCAGCCAGCTTTCCAATGGGCAGCGGCAGCGTGTGGCCATCGGACGGGGACTGGTGAGAAAGCCCAATGTATTCCTTATGGATGAACCCTTAGCCCATTTGGATGCAAAGCTCCGTCATTTTATGCGGAGGGAGTTAAAAGAAATGCAAAGCAATTTTAATACCACAACCATCTATGTGACCCACGATTACATGGAAGCCATGTCCTTGGCAGACCGGATCGCCGTGGTTCATGAGGGGAGGATCGTGCAGATAGGAAGTGCCGTTGAAATGTATTATCTTCCCCGCAACGAGTTTGTCGCAAGACTGTTCGGTGAACCTGAGATCAACATTTTTTCAGGCGCTTTTAAGCTCAGTGGAAATCAGGGGCTGATTGCTGCCTTTGAACAAGACTCTGTCCTGGAGGTGACACCAGATGTGATTGACCGTATAGCCTCCCTGGATGGGGAGCAGATTGATGTGGGTATCCGGGGCAGTGACATCGCCTTTCGCTTTGAAAAACAGGACAGTACCTGGATCAGAGCCTCGGTTTATGCCAATGAACCCATTGGAAATAAGGTCATCATGACGGTTCTTGCCGGTGAAAATAAATTGGAGGTGGTTGCCCCCAATGATACCAGGGCTTCTATTGACCAGGAGGTTTATTTAAAATTCAATATGGCAAATGCTCTCTATTTCGACCATTCCTCAAAGGAATTGATTACAAGAGCCGGAAGACAGAAATATGAAGCAAAGAGTCTAAACGGAGGTCAATGATATGGCAGAGCTGGTACTTAAAAATATCTATAAGCAGTATGACAATAAAGAGAAAAAAAAAGCGGCAAACGGGTATGCTGTCAATGATCTTTCGTTTCGATGTGAGGACGGGGAATTCATTGGGATCCTGGGACCTTCGGGATGCGGAAAATCCACTACCTTAAGGATGCTGGCAGGTCTGGAGGTGATCACATCCGGAGATGTATACATCGGGAAAACACGGATCAATCATCTGCTTCCTAAGGACCGTGGAATCGGTCTGGCTTTTGAGGATTATGCCCTGTATCCGCCTTTGACCGTTTATGAGAATCTTGCTTTTAATATGCGGGCAAAGAAAAAGACGGAAGAGGAAATCAGAAAAGAGATCGGCAGGGTCGCCCCTCTGCTTAAGGTAGAAGATTTATTGCAGATGAAACCTGCTGCTTTGTCAGGCGGACAAAAGCAACGGGTCAATATTGCCAGGGCTATTATCCGGCGGCCGGGGCTCTTGCTTCTTGATGAGCCTTTAAGCCATCTGGATGGGAAAATGAGGCAGATGCTCAGGCAGGAAATAAAGAGGATGCATCATGAGATCAAATGCACGACCATTATCGTGACCCATGATCAGATCGAAGCCATGTCCATGGCAGATAAGATTGTTATTATGAAGGAGGGGAAACTCCAGCAAATGGGGACTCCCCTGGAAGTATACGATGATCCGGCCAATGAATTTGTAGCTGGATTTATCGGAGAGCCGCCCATGAATTTAATTCCGTCGGTTATCAAAAAGGAAGGGGAACGGTATAATTTTGCATTTGAAAACAGCGGATTAAAGGTTCTGGTGCCTGACCGTTATAAGCCTGTGGTCAGGGAAGGTCTGAAGGTGACTCTGGGTGTCCGTCCTGTGGATGTTCTGATTTCCCATGATCCGGCCACCAGCACACCGGTACCTGTTGCCGTATATGAAAATATGGGTGATGAGCGAAGGATCAGCCTTCGGGTGGGTGACAACCTGTTAAGCATTACCACAACAGATGATGTGTATTACGAGAAAGGCGATGAGGTCTATTTAAAATTCAATTCAGAAAAGACCCATCTGTTTGATGTAGACACCGGGGACCGAATCCGGGTATAAAAAAGAATGGAGGATTTTTAAGATGAGTATTCCGAAAACAATGAAGGCACTTGTTGCGTATTCCAAGGATGACTACCGTTTTGAGCCGGCTTATCCAACACCGGAATGCGGTCCGGATGACATTGTCATCAAGACCGAAGGCTGCGGAATCTGTGCAGGAGATTTAAAATGCAGCCACGGAGCAGCCATGTTCTGGGGAGATGAGGTCCAGCCTTCATGGGTAAAACCGCCCTTTATTCCAGGACACGAGTTTTTAGGCGAAATTGTTGAACTGGGAGAGAATGTGAAAGAATTTCAGATCGGTGACCGTGTGACTGCCGACCAGATCAAGCCCTGCGGGGAATGTAAGTTTTGTAAATCCGGCCGCTACTGGATGTGCCAGCCTCATGATATTTTCGGTTTCCAGCACACCAATAACGGCGGCATGGCAGAGTATGTGAGATATCCAAAAGGTTCTGTAATACATAAAGTCCCAAAAGATATGCCCTTTGAGGATGCGCTTTTAATTGAGCCTTATGCCTGCTCAAAGCATTGTGTAGACCGGGGAGAAATCGGCTGTGAGGATGTTGTGGTGATCTCAGGGGCCGGAACTCTGGGACTTGGGATGGTCACTTATGCCCGCATGAAAAACCCATCCAAACTGATCGTCCTTGATATGATGGATGACAGGCTGCAGAAGGCGAAAGAATTTGGTGCCGATCTGGTGCTGAATCCTGGGAAAACGGATGCAGTGAAAACGGTCATGGATTTAACAGAAGGTTATGGATGCGATATCTATATTGAGGCCACCGGCCATCCTTCCAGTGTGGTGCAGGGACTTTCCATGATCAGAAAGCTGGGACGTTTCGTAGAATTCAGCGTATTTTCAGAACCTGCCACTGTGGACTGGTCCATCATCGGTGACCGGAAGGAATTGGATATTGCAGGTGCCCACTTAAGTCCTTATTGCTATCCCTTTGTCATTGAAAACATAACAAACGGTAATTTAAAGACAGACGGTGTTATCAGAAATACATTCCCCATTGAAGAATGGGAAAAGGCGTTTGAATATGCCGGAGGCAAGTACGGCGACTTTAAGGTAGCTATTAAATTTTAACCAGGCAGCAAAGCGGATCGTGATTATCCGCTTGACTAAGGTAAGGGAAGGATTATGACTAGTCATGGAGTTTATCGGTTAGGCTTGTATGAAAAAAGCATGCCGGGAGATTTATCCTTTGAGGAAAAGCTGAAAGCAGCAAAAGATACAGGGTATGACTTTATTGAAATGAGCATCGATGAAACCGAAGAAAAAATCAATCGGCTTGATTTTGGTGATGCAAAGATTCTGATGCTTCAATCCCTTTCGCTGGATACTGGCATCCGGTTTGAATCCATCTGCTTTAGTGCCCAGCGAAAGTTCCCGCTGGGCAGCCTTCTTGAGGGGGCGGCAGAAGCAGCTGTGGAGCTTTTTAAAAAGTGTGTGGATTTTGCTGTAAAAATGGGAATACGCATCATACAGGCACAGGGGTATGATTGTTATTATGGGGAGACATCCTCAGCAGAAACCAGGGGGAAATTTCTGAGTAATTTAATGCTGTGCATGGAATATGCCTCTGCCCATGGAGTCACCGTTGGATTTGAAACCATGGAAAACGAGTTTATGAATACGGTTGAAAAAGCCATGTATTACGTGGATCAGACAAAAATGCCCTATCTTTCCGTATACCCTGATGTGGGAAATATATGGAATGGGACCGATGATATATACCGGGATTTAGAATGCGGGCGCAGCCATATCTGTTCGGTTCATCTAAAGGAAACTCTGCCAGGAAAGTTCCGGGAGATTCCCTATGGGGAGGGTCAGGTGGATTTTGAAAAAGTCATTCGAAAGACCAGACAGTTAGGGATCCACCGGTACGTAGCGGAATTCTGGTATACAGGTGAAGGGGATTACCATGATACCCTTATAAAAAACAACCGGTTTTTAAAAGGGCATCTGGATGCTGCTTACGCAGGGGAGGTGTGAGATGAAACAATATGTAATGGGTCTGGATAACGGAGGTACTATGACAAAGGCCGCTTTATTTGACCTTAAGGGGAATCAGATCAGTGCTTTTTCGGCCAGCACGCCGATAGAAACTCCTAAATCCGGTTATACGGAGCGGGATATGGATCTATTGTGGGAGAATAACCTTCTCTGCATGAAGGGGGCAGTGGAACATGCCGGTATTAATCCTGCTGATATCATTGGAGTATCCGTATGCGGGCACGGCAAAGGCCTTTACGCCTGGGGCAGGGATGGACGCCCGGCCTACAGGGGAATCGTATCCACTGATACAAGGGCCTGGGAATATACGGAAAAATGGTATAAGAACGGAGTTTTTGACCATATATATGAGCGGATATGCCAGCAGCTGATGCCTTGTCAGCAGGCAGCCCTGCTTGCATGGATGAAGGATCATAACAGAGACGTTTATGACAAGATCCAGTGGGTGTTTTCGGTGAAAGACTATATCCGTTTCCGGCTCACAGGGGAAGCTTATTGTGAAGCCACCGATATATCCGGCTCCGGTCTTCTCAATGTGCGGGATAAGGTATTTGACAGAGAACTATTGGAAAGCTATGGGATCGGAGAAGTGTATGAAAAGCTGGCACCCCTTAAATATTCCTATGATCTGTGCGGGAAGCTGACTTGTGAAGCTGCCGAAAGAACCGGCCTTTTGGAAGGAACACCTGTAGCCGGCGGGATGTTTGATATTGATGCCTGTGCCATTGCAATGGATATTACAAAGCCGGAACGGCTTTGCACCATCGCAGGTACCTGGAGCATCAATGAATTTATTGCGGAAGAACCGGTGCTCCATGGGCCGGTTGCCATGAATTCCCTTTTTGCCATGCCAGGGTATTATCTCCTGGAAGAATGCAGTGCCACCTCGGCGGGAAACTTAGAATGGTGTATGGATAACCTGATTGATTTCAGCGGGAGGCAGGATGGGGAAAGCAAATATGATTTTTTAAGCCGCCAGGTTCAGTCGGTTCTGCCGGAAGAGTGCGACGTATATTTCCTGCCCTTCCTATACAGCTCCAATGCCCATCCCTTGGGCAAGGGAAGTCTGGTGGGGCTGACTACATATCATAAAAATGCCCATATCATCAGGGCTGTTTATGAAGGGGTCGTCTATTCCCATAAAACCCACATCGATAATCTTCTTAAAGTAAGGGAAAAACCGGAAGCCATCCGAATGGCAGGCGGAGTCGTGAATTCCCCGGTATGGGTCCAGATGTTTGCGGATGTTCTGGGGATCCCCATTGAAACCATCAAAGCAAAGGAACTGGGAGCATTGGGCTGCGCCATGGCTGCCACTGTGGCTGCCGGAAGCTTCGCAGATTATGAAGAGGCGGCCCGGAATATGGTTCATGTGGAGAAAAAGGTAATGCCGGATATGGAAAAACATAAAATTTATATGAAGAAATTTAAAAAGTATACGGCGGTCAAAGAAGCTCTTGACATGGCCTGGCCGTTGTTTACCGTGTAAGGGGGAGGACGGCTTATGGATTTGAATATTTCTGCAATCAGAGAAGCCATTGAAAACGGAAGAGCTTCTCTGGGAATCGAACTTGGTTCTACCAGAATCAAGGCTGTGCTCATCGGGGAAAATCATATTCCTCTTGCTTGCGGAGGCTATGACTGGGAAAACCGGTTTGAGGACCGGGTCTGGACGTACAGCCTGGAGGAAGTGAAAAGGGGCCTTACCGGCTGCTACAGGAATCTGGCAGAGGATGTAAAGAAAACATACGGTGTGGAGCTGAAGGTATTAGGTTCTCTTGGAATCAGCGGCATGATGCATGGGTATCTGGTGTTTGACAAGTATGACAGGCAGCTTGCTCCCTTCCGGACCTGGCGCAATACCATAACCGGAGAGGCCTCTGCCAGGCTGACGGAAATTTTTGCTTATCCCATTCCCCAGAGATGGAGCATTGCCCATTTATACCAGTCCATGCTGAACCAGGAGGACCATGTGAAGGATATGGGTTTTATGACGACTTTATCCGGTTATGTTCACTGGCTTCTTACGGGGCAAAAAGTATTGGGAGTAGGAGATGCCTCCGGGATGTTTCCCATAGATATCCGAACCAGGGATTTTAACAGCCGGATGCTGGATCAGTTTGACCGGTTGGCCGCAGACACGGGATATTCCTGGAAGCTTCATGATATACTTCCAAAGGTATTATCAGCAGGGGAAAATGCCGGTGTCCTGACTCCGGAAGGCGCCGGACTTCTGGATCCTTCCGGTCAGCTAAAGTACGGCGTTCCCCTTTGCCCTCCGGAAGGTGATGCGGGAACAGGAATGGCGGCTACCAACAGTGTAAGACCAAGGACCGGCAATGTGTCCGCAGGCACCAGTGTATTTTCCATGATCGTACTGGAAAAGGAGCTGGCCCATGTTTATGAGGAAATTGACTTAGTCACCACCCCTGCCGGTGATCTGGTGGCAATGGTACATTGCAACAACTGTACTTCAGATTTAAACGCATGGGTATCTTTATTTGGAGAATTTCTGGATGAAATGGGTTATAAGGCGGAGGCCGGACAGGTGTTTTCCGTGTTATATAATCTGGCATTGACAGGAGATAAGGACTGCGGAGGGCTTTTATCCTACGGTTATTTAGCGGGAGAGCATATCACCGGATTTGACGAAGGAAGGTCCTTGTTTGTACGCATGCCTGACAGCCGGTTTAACCTGGCTAATTTTATCAGGGTCCACCTGTTTACCTCTTTAGGTGCATTAAAAACAGGGATGGATATCCTCTTTAAGAAGGAGGGGGTAAAACTGGACCTGCTGTTTGGTCACGGAGGCCTGTTTAAGACAAAAGGCGTGGGGCAAAGCGTAATGGCGGCGGCGATGAATGTGCCGGTTTCCGTAATGGACACAGCCGGGGAAGGGGGAGCCTGGGGGATTGCACTGCTGGCTTCCTATATGATTCACAGGGAAAAAGGAGAAACATTGGAGCATTATCTTGAAAACCGGGTATTTTCCGGTGAGAGCGGAAACCAGGTAATGCCGGATCCTGAGGATACAGCCGGATTTGAGATATTTATGGAGCGTTATACCGGAGGATTGGCCATAGAACGGGCAGCTGTAGAAGTGATGAAGCCTTATTCCAATGAGTTTAACCGAATCAGGTAAGTTCTATTTTAAATGCAAAAAGCATGAAAAGAGAACCATAAAAATCAGCACAACAAGATTATAAAGGATGGCAAAAGAAGTGTAAAAACGGCTTTGCCATCCTTACTTTTTTCTATTATTGCCGGTTTAAACAGAATCCCAGGAGGGAGCAGGAATCATATGGATCTATCCAGGAAGCTGGGTGAAAAAGAAAAGGGAATAATCCTTTCTCCCATGCATATAGTATAACAGCACAGAAGGGGGAATCTTTATGGACAATTATAACGTATACAATGATATCAAAGCCCGAACCAACGGAGAAATCTACATTGGAGTTGTGGGGCCGGTAAGAACAGGAAAATCGACTTTTATCAAGCGTTTTATGGAATTAATGGTTCTGCCGGGCATGGAGGATGAACACCAGAAAACTCAGACAAGGGACGAACTGCCCCAGAGCGCGGCAGGAAAAACCATCATGACCACGGAACCAAAATTCATCCCAAAGGAAGCTGCCGTTATCCGCCTGGGAGATGAGATCGAAACAAAAGTCCGCTTAATCGACTGCGTCGGCTTTATGGTAGAGGGTGCTGCCGGCCACATTGAAAACGACGAAGAGCGGCTTGTAAAAACTCCCTGGTTTGATTATGAGATTCCTTTTACAAAAGCAGCGGAAATCGGAACCAGAAAGGTCATCAATGATCATTCCACCATTGGTGTGGTCATCACTACAGACGGTTCCATCGGGGAATTGAAGCGTCCCAACTACATAGCAGCGGAAGAACGCACCGTTCAGGAACTGAAAAATCTGGGAAAACCGTTTATCATCCTGCTTAATTCTTCCAAGCCATATTCTGATGAAACCACAGCCCTCTCAAAGGATATCAGTCAGAAATATGGGGTGACGGTCATGCCCATTAACTGTGAACAGCTGAAAAAAGATGACGTGAACAACATCCTGGAACGGGTGTTAAAGGAATTTCCCGTGACAGAGATGGATTTCTTCATTCCAAAATGGCTTGAAATCCTCCCTGCAACCCATTGGCTGAAAGCCCAGGTCATCCAGGCCGCAAAGGATATGGTTAAAAAAGTCTCCCATATGAAGGACGTATCCTCCGAGTTATTTGACGGATCAGCGGACAGTGTCCGGTCCATCAAGGTTCAGAACATGAATATGGCGGATGGAAGCGTTTCCGTTGCAATGGATGTGGATGACAGTTATTATTATCAGATTTTAAGCGATTACGTAGGGCTTCCCATTGAGGGAGAATATCAGTTAATGCAGACCTTAAGCGAGCTTGCAAAAATGAAGGCAGAATATGAAAAGGTCAATCAGGCCATGAGTCAGGTACGCTTTAAAGGGTATGGAATTGTGACTCCGGAACGGTCCGAGATCATCCTGGATGAACCGGAAGTGATCAAGCACGGAAATAAATACGGCGTAAAAATGCGTGCAGAGGCTCCTTCCATCAATCTCATCAAGGCTCATATCCAGACGGAGATCGCTCCTATTGTGGGAAGCGAACAGCAGGCAGAGGACTTGATCGCCTATATCAAAGAAAATGCAAGAGAAAGCGAAGAAGGAATATGGAATACTAATATTTTTGGAAAATCCATTGAACAGATCGTGGAAGACGGCATTCAGCAAAAGGTATCCCAGCTTACGGAAGACTGTCAAATAAAACTTCAGGACACCCTCCAAAAAATAATTAATGATAGTAATGGCGGTATGATTTGCATTATTATCTAAATTAATGGTATAATACAAAAAACAGGTACAAAAGGAGGGCTTATATGAAATTAATGTTCATCGGCGCAGCCCGCGAGGTAACCGGGAGCTGTCATTATTTGGAGGCTGCCGGTTTTAAAATCCTTGTGGACTGCGGTATGGAGCAGGGGATTGATAAATTTGAAAATGTGGATCTGCCGGTCAGCTACGCTGAAATTGATTATGTTCTTTTGACCCATGCCCATATCGATCACGCAGGGATGCTTCCTTTCATCTATGCCAGGGGCTTCCGGGGACAGGTGATCTCCACTGTGGCAACTGCTGACCTTTGCGGCATTATGCTGAAGGACAGTGCCCATATTCAGGAGTCCGAAACAGAATGGAAGAACAGAAAGGCCAGGCGGGCAGGGCTTCCGGAAGAAGAACCCCTGTACGGAGTCAATGATGCCATGGGCGTTATGGAGCTGTTTCATTCCTACAATTACAATGAAAAGGTGGAACTGGAGGATGGCTTTACAATACGCTTTATAGATGTAGGCCATCTTCTTGGTTCCGCCTCTATTGAAATCTGGATCACAGAAGGTGGAACATCCAGAAAAATCGTATTCTCCGGTGATATCGGCAACAAGAACAAGCCCTTAATCCTTGATCCTCACTACATAAAAGAGGCGGATTATGTGGTCATGGAATGTACCTACGGAGACCGGCTTCACGGTGTGATACCGGATCATGTTTCCGTTCTTGCAGGCATTGTCCAGAAGACCCTGGACAGAAAAGGAAACGTGGTGATACCCGCTTTTGCAGTGGGAAGGACCCAGGAGCTCCTTTATATGTTCCGCCGTATCAAGGCAGAAAAGCTGGTCACCGGACACGACGGATTTGAGGTTTATGTCGACAGCCCTCTTGCAGTGGAAGCGACCCAGATCTTTAAAGATAATCTGGTTGACTGCTACGACGAGGAAACGAAGGAACTGGTAATGAAAGGCATTAATCCCATATCCTTTCCAGGCCTTAAGCTGTCAGTTACCAGCGAGGAATCCAAGAACATTAATTTTAATTCAAAACCAAAAGTGATCATATCAGCGGCAGGCATGTGCGATGCAGGCCGTATCCGCCATCACTTAAAGCATAATTTATGGAGACGGTCATGCACCATTGTTTTTACCGGATACCAGTCCATAGGAACCTTGGGGAGAAGCCTGATCGAAGGGTGCAGCGAGGTTAGGCTATTTGGCGAAACCATTCAGGTGGAAGCCCATATAGAACAGATGGATGGGATGAGTTCCCACGCAGATATGGAAGGATTGATTGCCTGGTTGAACGCATTTGAAGAAAAACCACGACAAGTATTTCTGGTACACGGTGATGATCTGGTCTGCAGCTCCTTTGAACAGCTTCTTGGGAAGGATTACGGATACAGGGTAAATGCCCCTCACTCCGGTTCTGTTTATGATCTTTCCCTGGGAAGATGGCTGAATGAAACAGAGGGCATTGCAGTAGTCAAATCACCTGAAATTTCAAAAAAACCAGCTGGAGTTTACGGAAGGCTTTTTGCTGCAGGCGAAAGGCTTTTGCAGGTTATCCGTCATAACGAAGGCGGAGCCAATAAAGATCTTGCCAAATTTGCGGATCAGATTAATTCTTTATGTGATAAATGGGATAGATAAGGAGAACAACAGAAAGTGACGAAAGTACAATTATTTACCGACGGAGCTGCCAGAGGAAACCCCGACGGGCCGGGAGGCTATGGCGCGGTTTTACAGTTTATGGATTCCAAAGGGCAGCTCCACGAGAAAACCATGGCAGCAGGATATGTAAAGACCACCAACAACCGCATGGAACTGATGGCGGCCATTGCAGGTCTGGAAGCCCTTACCAGGCCCTGCCAGGTGGAACTATACTCTGATTCCAAATATGTGACAGATGCATTTAATCAGCATTGGATTGACAACTGGATAAAAAACAACTGGAAGAGAGGCAAAAGCGGCCCTGTAAAGAACATTGATCTATGGGAAAGGCTGTTAAAAGCCATGGAACCTCATCAGGTGACTTTTCACTGGGTAAAGGGACATGCCGGCCACCCCCAGAACGAACGGTGCGACGTGCTGGCCACAAGCGCTGCGGACGGAGACAATCTGCTGAACGACGAAGGGATATGACATGGCAGCCATTGGAAAATGCCAAAAACTTACATATCTCTTACAATGTCTTACTAATTGCGGATTCCTATTTTCTTTCTTTTTTATTTGTGATATGTTAATTCCATCAAAGCAGGTTAGGATGATATCTCATGAATAAAAATAGAGGAATCTGGATTGTGATCGGAAGCATTTTGGTCATTGGTATCCTTATAACCCTTGCCACATCCAGTTTTGTGAAAAGCAAGGAAAACGTTTCGGATCCTATGGGTATTACCGGGCTTTCAAACTCCGAAGTTCCTGAAGCCTATGCGGACGCAAAAGGCTATGGAGGAACGCCGGAACTGTTTTCAGCGGATGCGCCTGCACCTAAAGAAGCGCCTGCTTCCGCAGAGGAACCAAAGCAGAGGAACGCCGGACCGGTTGCTGCTCCAAAGACCGAAACTGTCCCGGAGAGTAGTGTACAGCCGGCAGAAGCCGGGCTTCGGATGAAAATTGCCATAGTTTCCGATCAGGCGGAGCCGGCTCCCCAGGCAGCGGAAAGTTCTAACGAGGCTTCCACTGCGGAAACCGTGATCTCTCCCATCAGTCCGGATTCTAAAAGCAGGCCGGTTAATTCTGCCGCTTCTACAGAAGGAGCCGCCTATTATCAAAGACATTTGCTTGATCTGGATACCCAGATTAAAAAGATGCGGGAGGAGTCGGGAGATTCCAATACCTATTCCATGAAGGCCCTGGCAGATAAAGAGCTAAAGCTGTGGAACAGGGAGCAGAATGCAATTTATTCTGTCATTTTAGAGGAGTTGAACGATGAAGATATAAAGTCCCTTGAGACCTCACAGCAGGCATGGATCAAAAGCAGGGATTCAAAGGCAGAGGAGGCCGCAAAAAAATACAGCGGCGGAAGCTTAGAAGAGGTTGAATACACCGCCTCCCTGGCAGAATCCACGAGGGCAAGGGCCTATGATCTGGTAGCAGAATATATAGATGTTCTCTCTTTAAGAGAGGACCAGTAAAAAGTACGGTATCTGCCGTACTTTTTTATTTCTGCAAGCAAAGAGACAGGCCAGGAATTACTGCATTTTGGTACATGAATGAAAAAAATTCCGTTGCAACATCTTGATAAATGAAATTCCATATGATAGGATAGTAAAATGAGTGATACTATATGAATTTTCGGGAGGAAAAAAATATGACAGCAATATTTGCAAGTTTACTGGAGGCCGCAATCAAATTCCTGTTTTTCTTGTTTCTTGCATGGGGCGGAATCATGTGCGGCAAGAAATACAGAGATCATAAGGATGCCGTGAATAGCGGAAATGCGACGAAAGAGACAAAATAGCAAACGGAGGACAGTAACGTGAAGAACTACGGTGTGAATGAACTGAGGAGAATGTTCCTTGATTTTTTTGAAAGCAAGGGACATCTGGCTATGAAAAGCTTCTCCCTGGTTCCGCATAATGATAACAGCTTGTTGTTGATCAACTCGGGGATGGCTCCCCTTAAGCCATATTTTACAGGCCAGGAAATCCCGCCAAGAAAAAGGGTGACTACCTGTCAGAAGTGTATCCGGACAGGAGATATTGAGAACGTTGGCAAGACAGCCCGCCACGGCACCTTCTTTGAGATGCTGGGAAACTTTTCCTTTGGGGACTATTTTAAGGATGAGGCGATTCACTGGTCATGGGAATTTTTGACCCAGGTAGTCGGACTTGACCCGGACAGGCTGTATCCCTCCATATATCTGGAAGATGATGAAGCCTTCGAAATCTGGAATAAGAAAATCGGCATTGTTCCGGAACGTATTTTCCGCTTTGGCAAGGAGGATAATTTCTGGGAGCACGGCGCAGGCCCCTGCGGACCCTGTTCAGAGATTTACTATGACAGGGGAGAGAAGTATGGCTGCGGCAAGCCGGGTTGTACCGTTGGCTGCGAATGCGACCGCTATATGGAAGTGTGGAATAATGTATTCACACAGTTTGAGAATGACGGCCATGGAAACTATGAGGAATTAAAGCAAAAGAACATTGATACCGGTATGGGACTTGAGCGTCTGGCCGTAGTTGTTCAGGATGTGGATTCCATTTTTGATATAGATACCATAAAAGCCCTTTTAAACCGTGTAGCTGAACTGGCCCGGACAGAATACAAGAAGGATCCCGATGTGGATGTATCCCTTCGTCTGATCACGGACCACATCCGTTCCTGTACCTTTATGATATCCGATGGCATCATGCCATCCAACGAAGGAAGGGGCTACGTTCTCCGCCGCCTCTTAAGAAGAGCTGCACGTCATGGAAGACTTCTTGGCATCGGAGAAAAGTTCCTTGCAGACTTATCCACCACCGTGATTGACTTATCAAAGGATGGATATCCGGAGCTGGAAGAAAAGAAAGCCATGATCCTGAAAGTTCTGGCCCAGGAGGAGGACAAGTTCAACAAGACCATTGACCAGGGCCTTGCCATCCTTGGGGAGCTGGAAGAGGAGATGGTGAAAAAAGGCGAGACCAGCCTTTCCGGTGAAAATGCTTTCAAATTATATGATACCTACGGATTCCCCTTGGATCTGACTCTGGAGATTCTGGAAGAAAAGAATTTCGGAGTAGACGAAGAAGGCTTTAAAGCTGCCATGCAGAAGCAGCGGGAAACTGCCAGAAATGCAAGAAAAACCACCAATTACATGGGTGCTGACGTTACCGTTTATCAATCCATTGATCCTGCTATTACAACAGAGTTCATCGGCTATGATAAACTGGTTTGTGACTCCAAAATTCTTGTTCTCACCACAGAAACAGACTTAGCAGAGGCGCTTACCGACGGAGAAACCGGAACCATTGTTACGGAACAGACCGTATTTTACGGTACCATGGGCGGCCAGCAGGGCGATGTGGGCAGAATCGTAAGTGATATGGGCGAATTCAAGGTGGAAGATACCATCCATTTACAGGGTGGAAAAGTGGGCCATGTGGGCAGGATGATAAAGGGAATGCTGCAGACCGGAGATGTGGTCACCTTAAAGGTTTGTGAGAACAACCGTCAGAATACGGGTAAGAACCACAGTGCAACCCATCTTCTCCAGAAAGCCTTAAGAGCGGTTCTGGGCGAGCATGTGGAGCAGGCCGGCTCCTTCGTTGACGGAGGCAGGCTGCGTTTCGACTTTACCCATTTCTCAGCCATGACGCCTGAGGAAATCCAACAGGTGGAAACTCTTGTAAATGAGAAAATCAAGGAATCTCTTCCTGTAAAAACGGAAATCATGTCTTTAGAGGAAGCCAAGAAATCCGGTGCAATGGCACTGTTTGGGGAAAAATACGGAGATTCGGTCCGCGTAGTGAAAATGGCAGACTTTTCCACGGAGCTTTGCGGCGGTACCCATATTAATAATACAGGAGTCATCGGCTCCTTTAAGATCCTGTCAGAAACCGGCATCGCAGCCGGAGTACGGAGAATCGAGGCTCTGACCGGAGACGGCCTGATGAATTATTATCAGGAAACAGAAAAAGAGCTTCATGAAGCGGCAAAGGCTGCCAAGACAACTTCTTCAACCCTGACAGCAAAGATTGAGTCCCTTTTAGAAGAAATAAAAGCTCTGCATTCAGAAAATGAGAAATTAAAGAGCAGGCTTGCAAAGGACTCTCTTGGAAATGTAATGGATCAGGTGAAGGAAGTAAAGGGAGTAAAGGTTCTTGCCACAAAGGTAGTTGATGTGGATATGAACGGACTCCGTAATCTGGGCGACCAGATGAAAGATAAATTAGGCGATGGGGTTATTGTAATCGCCTCTGTTCAGGATGGCAAAGTAAATCTGATGGCTACTGTAACGGAGGAAGCGCAGAAAAAGGGAGCCCATGCGGGTAACTTAATTAAAGCCATTGCTTCCTTAGTCGGCGGCGGCGGCGGCGGACGTCCGAATATGGCTCAGGCAGGCGGAAAGAATCCGGCAGGAGTGGATGCATGCCTTAAAAAAGTCATAGAAGTTGTTGCAGAACAGCTGAAATAATAAGTAAACAATTAAGAAAAACATAAAAGTTTTTCTTGACGAATGGCAAAATTATGCTATAATCATATCAGTGCTATAAAATACCCAAACAGTTGTATTATGCACAAGTACACAACTGGAGGGAGGTTAGGTGTGAGCTATGTCAAATGTTATCGTTAAAGACAACGAGACCTTAGATAGTGCTTTACGCAGATTCAAAAGAAACTGTGCAAAAGCAGGTATCCAGCAGGAAATTCGTAAGAGAGAACATTACGAAAAACCAAGCGTAAGACGTAAGAAAAAGTCTGAAGCTGCAAGAAAACGTAAATATAACTAATAGTTAAAAGATGAGCCCCTGGTCCCATTTCCATGTGACCAGGGGCTTTTTCGACTTTTTAAGCCACAAATAAGTTTCAAAAACAAGTTCTGCACGCCAAATTAAGAATGGCATGTGGCTGCACTGTGACGAATTTCCAGCTTCCTGTTTGCATATAGTATAAAGGGGCCGAAATCCCCAAAGCAAGTTCATTGCTTGCAGAAATAAAAAGAAAGGGGCAGAAAAGGGATTATGTTTGAGGAATCAAAGGAAAAAGCAGCTTCCGCCTTAAAACTCCCCAGAGACGTGGTTCTTGGAGAGGTGCTTGTATCTTTTCTTGGTCGTCATAGCGTTGTGATAGAAAATTACCGAAGCATTATCCTGTACACTGACTCTTCCATCAAACTTCAGGCAAAAAACTGTCGTGTGATCATCGGAGGAAGCAGGCTGATGATTGAATATTACACCAATGAGGAAATGAAGATCAACGGTTATATAAAATCCCTGGAATTTGAATAAAAAGGGAAACTGGAGGTGTTGCAAAATGCTTGCATGGCTGAAGCATTACTTATTCGGTTATCTTTCCATAGAAATGACTGGTTTTTCTCCGGAACGTTTTCTTAATATGTGCAGCGTTCATGAAATTGAATTATGGAAAGTCGTAAATTACGGGCATTCCTATCAGCTTTTTATGACTGTACAAGGGTTCCGCAAGGTAAAGCCCCTTGTCCGTAAATCGAAGGTCAGACTTAGGATTTTAAAAAAGTTTGGACTTCCTTTTTTTTTACACAGGAACAAAAAAAGAAAACTATATGCTGCCGGGTGTATAAGCTTTTTTTTGATCCTTTATTCCCTTTCCCTGTTTATCTGGGATATTGAATTCGACGGGAACCGGATGTATACATACGACACACTTTTAAAATTCTGTGAATCAGAAGAAATCCGGTATGGCATGAAAAAATCAAAAATTGACTGCGATGTCCTGGAAGAAGCCTTTCGCTCAAAGTTTCCTGAAATAACCTGGGTATCGGCAAGGGTATCAGGAACACGTCTTTTGGTTAAGATAAAAGAGAATGAAGTGCTGTCTGAGATTCCTGTAAAGGATGATACGCCCTGTGATATCATAGCGGAAAAAGACGGTGTGATCACCTCCATGATCGTTCGAAGCGGTGTTCCAATGGTAGCCATAGGTGATACCATAGAAAAGGGCCAGACACTGATCAGCGGCACCCTTCCCATCATCGGGGACAGCGAAGAAGTGATTAACACCCACTATGTACGCTCTGATGCGGATATAACGGCCAGAACGGAATATCATTTTACCAGGCAGATTCCCCTTTTCCGGAAAATCGACGTAGAAACAGGAAAAGCCAGGAAGGGATATTATATGAAAGCATTCCGCTTTTCCTTTCTGCTTATCCGGCCGCGGCCGGAAGGAACCTCATGGAAACGGACCATGGAAGAAGAGCAGCTTCATTTATTCCAGAATTTCTATCTTCCCATTTACATTGGAAAAATAACAGGGAAAGAATATATATCCTATGAGCGTCCCTATACAGAAGAAGAGAAAAAACAGCTGTCCGAGGATGTAAACGAGAGGTACAAAAAAAATTTAATAGAAAAAGGGGTACAAATTCTGGAAAATCATGTTAAAATACTAGATAATGAATCTTTATGCCAGATTGCCATAGATTTCGTGGCAGAGGAGCCTGTAGGCAGGCAGGAGGCGTTTGAGATACAAAGAACAGAGGAACCGGAGGAGACAAATCATTCAAATGAGCGTAATTGAGACAATCATAGACATCCCAGCTGAACACGAAAAAAATGTATGCGGACAGTTTGACAGCTATCTAAAGAAAATAGAACGTACCCTGCATGTTACCATGATTGGACGGGATGGCGCCCTTAAGATCATAGGATCGGAGCAGATGGTACAGAAAGCAAAAAGTGTATTTAATAACCTGATTGAGCTTTCCAAACGGGGAAATGCCATAACAGAGCAAAATGTAGATTATGCCCTCTCTCTGTCATTTTCTGAAAGCGACAGTCAGATTTTAGAAATCGATAAGGACATTATCTGCAGGACCATTGCAGGAAGGCCGGTAAAGCCCAAGACCCTTGGACAAAAGCAGTATGTGGACCAGATCAGAAAGAAGATGATCGTATTCGGCATCGGACCTGCAGGAACCGGAAAAACCTATCTTGCCATGGCAATGGCAATCCAGGCATTTAAAAACGGAGAAGTGAGCCGGATCATCCTGACCAGGCCAGCTATTGAGGCAGGAGAAAAGCTGGGCTTTCTCCCGGGAGATCTGCAAAGTAAAATAGATCCTTACTTAAGGCCCTTATATGATGCACTCTATCAGATCATGGGAGCAGAGAGCTATCTTCATAATGCGGAGAAAGGCTTAATTGAAGTGGCTCCTCTGGCTTATATGAGAGGCCGTACCCTGGATAATGCCTATATTATTCTTGATGAAGCACAGAATACCACTCCGGCCCAGATGAAGATGTTCCTGACAAGAATCGGCTTTGGATCAAAGGTGATTGTTACCGGTGACTTAACACAAAAAGATCTGCCTTCCGGAAGTACATCAGGACTTGATACAGCCATGAAAATATTAAAGAGAATTGACGACATCGGCTTCTGCCACTTGACCAGCAGTGACGTGGTTCGTCATCCTCTGGTGCAGAAGATTGTACAGGCTTACGACGATTATGAGTCAAAGAAAAAGCCGGCTGAGCGAAAGACAAAAGCCATTAGCGGCAGAAAGGCACGTTATGACGATTAATATTGAATATGAGGCTGAAAAAAAACTGGACCTCCCATATGAAGATATTATTACAAAGGTAGTGGAAGAATCACTGGATTATGAAGGCTGCCCTTATGAGGCAGAGGTGAACGTCCTCATTACCGGCAATGAAGATATCCGCCAGATCAATAAGGAATACCGGAATATAGACAACCCTACGGATGTTCTTTCCTTTCCCATGATCGAATATGAGAAACCTTCGGATTTTAAACGTCTGGAAGACACGGCAGATGACTGCTTTCATCCGGAAACGGGAGAACTTTTGCTGGGAGATATTGTGATATCTGTTGATAAGGTAGAAGAACAGGCCGAAAAATACGGCCATTCCAGGACAAGGGAGCTTGCTTTTTTAGTTGCCCACAGCATGCTTCATCTATGCGGCTATGATCACATGGAAGAGGAAGAGCGGGAGATCATGGAAAAGAAGCAGGAGGAAATCTTAAGCCGGGGAGGATTTACAAGATGATGAAAAAGGTATGGTTTGGATTCGCTGGCGTCGTTCTGTCTGCCGCCTTTTTATCCGGATGCAGCAGAAAATATGAAAAGGTATGGATTCCGGATCAAACACTGGAAACCTCCCAGGCTCCGGAAACAAAAGAGATCAAGATCAGCAGCAGTGAGTCAGCAGACGATGGAGCAGAGGCGAATTCCGGCGAATACTATACCTTTGAAGAACGTACCGAAAAAGATGGAAAGATACGAAGCTATCTTACCGGGGAGATGGTAGATTCTGCCATCGGGAACCGGAGGCCGGTGGCAGTGATGATGAGCAATGACAAAGAAGCGCTTCCCCAATATGGAATCAACCGTGCCGGAGTGGTTTATGAGGCGCTGGCAGAAGGGGGGATGAACCGTTACATGGCCATTCTGGAAAATTATGATGATCTGGACCGGATAGGCTCTGTCAGGAGCTGCCGCACCTATTATACATATTTTGCCCGTGAATTTGATGCCATTTACGCCCATTACGGACAGAGCACCTTTGCAAAGCCTTATCTTGCCAATGTGGATAATATCAACGGGCTGGATGGCATCGGCACTGTGGCATATTTTCGTTCCAAAGACCGGAAATCTCCCCACAACGCATATACCAGCGGGGAGCGGTTAAATAAATCCATCCTTCAGCTGGGATATTCGGAAAGCTACGATCCGTCCTACCGCGGCCACTACCGCTTTGCAAAAGATGGCCGTAAGGTGACCCTTGAAGGAGTAAATGGAGTCAGTGATGCCTATAAGGTCTATCCAGGCTATGTGCTCAACAAACCGTGGTTTGAATACCATGAGGAGGACGGGCTTTATTACCGTTACCAGTATGGAGCTCCCCACAAGGGAAATGAAGGCCAGATCAAGGTCAAGAATATCATTCTTCAGTACTGTCCTTCTGCTCATTATGCAACGACAGATTATTTAAACATCAACGTACAGGATGACTCTTATGGCTGTTACGTGACGGAGGGCCGTTCCATTCCCATAAAATGGACCAAGGATGGAGAATTCGGCCCAACACATTATTACGACATGGAGAATAACGAGATTATCCTGAACCAGGGAAAAACCTGGGTATGCATTATTTCCGCACAGGATTCTCCCAATGTAAAGTTATATGGAAAAGAATAAGACAAGCAGAAAACAGGTAAAAAGGGGATCTTCTAATTTCCTGATCCAGGGAGCCATCCTTGCGGCGGCAGGTATTATCGTCCGGGTCATTGGAA
This sequence comes from Hungatella sp., assembly GCA_031270005.1. Taxonomy (GTDB): domain Bacteria; phylum Bacillota; class Clostridia; order Lachnospirales; family Lachnospiraceae; genus Lacrimispora. The sequence continues at coordinate 104,938 of JAISYJ010000137.1, forward strand.
TGTTTTACCGCATCCCTTTGGCGGATATTTTAGGGAATGAAGGAAATGGCTATTATAGCTCTGCCTATTCCATTTATTCCCTCCTTTTGATTGTATCATCTTACAGCCTGCCCACGGCAGTATCCAAGATGATTGCCACCAGGCTGGCAAGAAAGGAGTACTGCAACTCCATAAGGGTATTAAAGGTTTCCCTGTTTTACGGTACAGTTGTAGGAGGGCTGGGAGCTGCTGTGCTTTGGTTTGGAGCGGATCTGTTTGCCAGCCGTTTTTTAAAGATGCCATACACCTTCTATGCCTTAAAGACACTGGCCCCCACCATTTGGGTGATTGCCTATCTCGGCGTGTTCCGGGGCTATTTCCAGGGCATTGGGACTATGCTTCCAACAGCCATATCCCAGGTGCTTGAACAGATCGTCAATGCAGTCATCAGCGTATACGCGGCTTCCAGGCTGTTTCAGGCAGGGCTTCGGTCCAATCTGGTTCACGGATCAAGGTCATACTCCTTTGCCTTTGGAGCGGCGGGAGGAACCATTGGAACAGGAGCAGGGGCTGTGGCTGCCCTGCTGTTTCTTCTGTTTATTTTATTCAGCTACAGGCCAATCATGAGAAAACAGGCGAAAAGGGACAGGACAAGGCGGCGGGAGTCCTATGGAGAGCTTTCCGGCGTTCTTTTCATGACAGTCTTTCCCATTGTATTAAGCAGTGTGGCTTATAACATCAGTACAGTGATAGACAACAGCATCTACGGAAACGGCATGGCGGCTATGGGCATGGGAGCATCGGAGATTGCTTCCAACTGGGGCGTAATCGGGAAATATCAGCTTCTTTTTAACATTCCGGTGGCAATTGCCAATTCCCTTGCCTCTGCCCTCATCCCCTCCCTGTCAAGGGCAATGGCGGAAGGTCAGAGAGGACAGTTAAAAAGCAAGGTTTCCATGGTGATCCGTTTTTCAATGCTCATTGCCATACCGGCCACGGTGGGCCTTACCGTACTGGCAGGACCCATCTGCAATATGCTATTTAGCAGGAATGACAATTCGGCCCTTATTAAGATGATGATGTACGGATCTGTGGCCGTTGTGTTTTTCTCCCTTTCCACAGTGACTAACGGAGTATTACAGGGCATCAACCGGATGCAGACCCCCTTAAAGAATGCTATCATTTCTTTAATACTCCACGTTATCATCCTGTGTGTCATGCTTTTTGGATTCCGGCTGGGAATCTACAGCGTGGTATACTCCAATATCCTGTTTGCTTTTACGATGTGCATGTTAAACGGGGCCGCAATCGGTCGGTTTTTAAATTACAGGCAGGAATATAAAAAGACCTTTATCCTTCCCATCCTGGCATCGGGAGTCATGGGAGTGGCTGCGTACGGCACCTATTTCCTGGTGCATTTAACCTTAAAACGCAATGTATTTGGTGTTCTTGCCGCCATAGCTGTGGCTGTGGTGGTTTATGGAATTCTCCTTTTAAAACTGCGCTGCGTGGATGAATCGGAGCTTTTAAACGTTCCAGGAGGAAAGAAGCTGATACGCATTGCAAGAAAATTCCATCTTATGTGATTAAAACCAGGGAAGAAGGCAGATACTATACTTACATGAAGGAGGTATCATCTCATGAAGAAGTATATGTTCTGCTTTCTTTTGTTCGTAGCGGCATCCGCCATTTGCTTAGGAATTGGGTTTGCCATTACAAAGGACAGCGTAAGGCCTGAAGAGGCCCTGCCGGGGGCAACCATAGAAACAGAAACTGTGACGGAAGCGCAGATTGTAATAAACCAGGAAGAGGTTGAACCCGTAAATGCAAAGGGCAAAGAAAAATATTATCTTGTCTCAGAGGACGGATATCTTCTCGTCCTCTATCAGGATAAAACCACCATCTGCCTTTATACCCATATGCCGGTCACTGATTTTCCCGAGGAAGAGCGTGGAAAATTAATGGAGGGCATATGGTTTTCTTCCATGATCGAGGTATTTAATTACCTGGAATCCTATACAAGCTAAAGAAGCACTTGAAATGAAGGGGCAAACTGGATACAATAGGTCTGTCTGAGGATACAGGAGGATTTTATGAAACAACAGGTAATCATCGTAGGGGCAGGAGCTTCCGGTCTGGCAGCAGCCATCCAGGCAGCCAGGCAGGGCGCTTCTGTTACCGTTTTAGAACATACAGCCAGACCGGGAAAAAAACTTCTTTCCACTGGAAACGGAAAATGCAATTTAACCAATTTAATGACCCCTGATGGAGCATACCGGGGAGGTCAGCCAGAGTTTATAAAAAAGGTGCTGGACCGCGTTACGGTAGAACAGACTCTGGAATTTTTCCGGGACCTTGGACTTGTGCTTACGGACAGGAACGGATATGTCTATCCAGGTACAGGACAGGCTGCCTCTGTACTGGAGGCCCTTCTTTTTGAGCTGGACCATCTGGGCGTTTCCATTGTTACCGACTGTCAGGTAGAGGAGATAAAGAAGGATCTGACTTTAATGACTTCCATAGGGAAGAAAAAGGCGGATGCCGTCATTTTGGCAACAGGTTCCATGGCAGCACCAAAAACAGGCTCCGATGGAAGCGGTTATCAGCTTGCAAGAGCTTTCGGGCACCGTATCCTTAAGCCGCTGCCTGCTCTGGTTCAGCTTAGATGCAGGGAAAAATGGTACAAACAGGCGGCCGGGGTCAGGACAGAAGCCAATGTAACTCTTAAAATAGACGGAAAAACCGCAGAAGCCGACCACGGGGAGCTTCAGTTCACGGATTATGGAATCTCCGGCATTCCAGTCTTCCAGGTCAGCCGTTTTGCAGCCAGAGAGCTGGATACAGGCCAAAAGGTGTCAGCAGAGCTGGATTTATTCCCTTCCATGGATTTTGAAAGTACCAGGCAGCTTCTTTTGGAAAGAGTAAAACGCTTTGGCTACCGGCCGGCAGAAGAATTCTTAAACGGCGTATTAAATCATAAGCTGGCCCGGATTCTTTTAAAGGAAGCCGGTATCCCAAATGAAGGCATTGTTAAAAATATCACGGCTCCCCAGATAAAAAAACTGACCTCTGCCTTAAAAGGGCTGAAAACGGAAATCCTCGCAGCCAATTCCTTTGATCAGGCTCAGGTGTGCAGCGGAGGAATTGATACCAGGGACGTAGATCCCAATACCATGGAGTCAAAGCTTATGAAAGGGCTTTACCTGGCCGGAGAAATTCTTGACGTGGACGGTATCTGCGGAGGCTATAACCTGCAGTGGGCGTGGTCTAGTGGCATACTGGCAGGTACTTATGCAGGAAGGAAACGCCCTGCGGGCATACCTTTATGCCCAAAAAGCATGGGCAGGAATGAGGAAAACGATGATAAGAATTAATCAGTTAAAGATGCCGGTGGATCATACAGAAGAGGCCTTATGGGCAAAGGCAGCGAAAACATTAAAAATACCGGTAAAGGAAATACGTTCCCTGGAAATAATTAAACAATCGATTGATGCCAGAAAAAAAGAGGAAATCCATTTTACTTACTGCATCGATGTGGAGACTGCAAAAGAAGAGTCTGTGATACATAAAGCCAGAAACGAAAAACTTGGATTATCAGAGAAAAAAGAGTATTTCTTTCCAAAACCAGGAACTGAAAAGATGGCCGGCCGGCCGGTAATCATCGGCGCCGGACCTGCCGGGCTTTTCTGCGGACTCATGCTGGCAAGGCATGGATACCGTCCCCTTCTTCTGGAGCGGGGAGCGTCAGTGGAAAAGCGCAGGGAGGCCGTGGATTCATTCTGGAATGGCGGAATATTAAGGACGGATTGTAATGTACAGTTTGGAGAGGGAGGAGCAGGTACCTTTTCCGACGGAAAGCTGAATACCCTTCTTAAAGATCCTCTTATGAGGAACAGGAAAGTATTGGAGCTTTTCGTGGAATTTGGAGCCGATCCCTCTATTCTCTATGTAAATAAGCCTCATATCGGCACCGATGTGTTAAGCGGCATTGTGAAAGGGATGAGGGATGAGATCATAAACCTTGGAGGAGAGGTCCGTTTTAACAGCCGCGTGACTGATTTTATAGTAAAAGGCGGCATGGTACAGGGAGTGACAGTCGATGAAAAAGAAGAGATTCCGGCAGATATTCTTGTGCTGGCCATCGGCCACAGCGCCAGGGACACCTTTGACATCCTTTACAAAAGAGGAGTTCCAATGGAAGCAAAGGCCTTTGCGGTGGGCTTAAGAATCCAGCATCCGCAGGAAAGCATAAACCGTTCTCAGTATGGTACCGGAAACCATCCGATTCTGGGTCCGGCAGATTATAAGCTGACCCATCAGTGCACAAACGGAAGAGGAGTTTATACTTTCTGTATGTGTCCCGGAGGATATGTTGTCAATGCCTCCTCCGAAGAAAAAAGGCTTGCAGTAAACGGAATGAGCTATCACAAGAGAGATGGCGTAAATGCAAACAGCGCCCTGATTGTTACCGTGACACCGGAGGATTTTGGCGGCACGGCTCCTCTTGCCGGAATCGCTTATCAAAGACGGCTGGAGGAAGCTGCCTTCTTAAGCGGCAGCGGGAAAATTCCGGTCCAGCTTTATGGAGATTTTAAAAAGAATCAGCCATCAAAGGCATTTGGCGATGTAGAGCCGGCCTTTAAGGGCTTATATGGTTTTGCCAATATAAGAGAATTTCTTCCTGAATACTTATCAGAATCCCTGATCCAGGGGGTAGAAGCCTTTAACCGCCGGATTCATGGCTTTTCCAGGCCGGATGCTATTTTTGCAGGCGTGGAAAGCAGAACCTCTTCACCGGTACGCATTCCCAGAGGCGAAGCCTTTGAATGCAGTATAAAAGGAATCTATCCCTGCGGAGAGGGCGCCGGATATGCAGGAGGGATTACCTCTGCGGCAATGGATGGCTTAAAAGTGGCGGAAGCCATTGCCTCCAGGTTTGAAAGGTTTTCTTTATAAATTGACGAAACAGTAAAAATGATGTAAGATATGAAACAAAAAGATTTCCAGAAAGCAGATGATAATGAAGATGAACGACAGGTCACGAGAAAAACTAAAGGATAAAAAAAGGATTGTAATAAAAATCGGATCCTCTTCCTTAACCCATGCATATACCGGGGATTTGAATCTGATGAAAATTGAAAAACTGGTTCGGGTAATCAGCGATTTAAAGGGACAGGGAAAGCAGGTAGTCTTAGTTTCCTCCGGTGCGATCGCTGCAGGGCGTCAGGCCCTGGGACACCATACCAGACCTGTTACCATATCGGAAAAACAGGCATTCGCTGCCGTAGGCCAGGCCAGGCTTATGATGGTGTACCAGAAGCTTTTTGCAGAATATAATCAAATAGCTGCACAGGTTCTTTTGACCAAAAATACTATGGTTAATGACAGCAACCGTTATAATGCACAGAACACCTTTGATGAGCTTTTAAAGCTTGGGACCATTCCGATTGTCAATGAAAATGATACCGTATCCACCTCCGAAATTCCTCTGGTGGATAATTTCGGTGATAATGACCGTCTTTCCGCCATTGTTGCCGCATTGATCGGAGCAGACCTATTAATCTTATTATCGGATATTGACGGCCTGTATTCCGATGATCCCAGACAAAACCCAAAAGCAGAATTTATCGGTTTGGTAAAGGAAATCACCCCAAAGCTTATGGAAATGGGAAAATCCACCTCCGGAAGCGATGTGGGCACCGGAGGCATGGCTGCAAAGCTTGCTGCCGCACGTATTGCTACGGACAGCGGTTCCGATATGGTCATTGCCAACGGAGACCAGGTGGAGGTGATCGAACAGATCGTATTGGGCGAAGAAAAAGGAACCCTGTTCCTGGCCCATCCAAACCATGATTTTGACTTAATGGACTATATCAATCACGAGTATTAAGGAGAACCCTATGAATCAGGATAAAATCGACAGAATCAATACACTTTATCATAAATCAAAAGCAACAGGATTATCGGCAGAAGAGCAGGCGGAGCAAGCTGCTTTGCGGAAAGAGTATATCGAAACCATCCGCAACAGTTTACGAGGAAATCTAAACAACATTTCCATTCAGGAGAAAGACGGTACTGTAACGGATTTAGGTAAAAAATATGGAAAAGTCGGAGAAGAATGATATCAGGCTGATTATAAAGGAACAGCGAAAGGCCCTGGATGCTGCCACTGAGAACGCATGGAATGATGCTATCTGTGAGAAGCTTTTGAACCTTGATGACATTCATAGAGCTTTTTGTGTTTACTGCTATGTATCCTTTCACCGGGAGGCAGGTACCTGGAGATTTATGGAAGCATTATTAATGCAGGGGAAATGCGTGGCTGTACCAAAGGTCGTTGGAAAAGAACTGGAGTTTTATGCCATATCCGGGAAAGCAGATTTAGAGGAAGGCATCATGAGTATTATGGAGCCAAAGCCATCCTGCTTAAAAATCCATGACCCGGAAGCCCCTGTGATTGTTCCGGGACTTGCTTTTGACAAATCGGGAAACCGGCTGGGCTACGGCGGCGGATATTATGACCGTCTTTTTGAACAGGAACCAGACCATCCCCGCATTGCAATAGCCTACGGATTTCAGATATTTGACCATATTCCAACGGAACCTCATGACAAGCGTGTTGACCGGATTATCACTCCTTAAAGAAAAGATCGGAGGACTCTTTTATGACGATTACTGAGATCGGAAAAAAAGCAAAAGAAACAGCCGGAATTATCGGAATACTGGATTCAGCAAAAAAGAATGAAGGCTTAAAGGCAGCGGCGGCAGCCCTGCTGGAAGGAGAAGCGGAAATCCTTGCTGCAAACCAGGAGGATGTAATAAAAGCGGTGGCCTCGGGAATGAGCGCCGGGCTGATTGACCGCCTGGAACTGACTCCTGGGAGAATCGAAGCAATGGCTGAAGGACTTTTGTCCGTGTCTGCGCTGGAGGACCCTGTGGGAGAAGTGCTTTCCATGAAGATCCGTCCCAATGGCCTTACCATTGGCCAGAAGCGCGTTCCCTTAGGCGTTGTAGGTATTATATACGAAGCCAGGCCCAATGTGACCGCCGATGCCTTTGGGCTTTGTTTCAAATCAGGAAATGCCGTGATCTTAAAGGGCGGAAGCGATGCCTTGGAATCCAATATTGCTATTGTAAAATGGCTCCGTATTGGCCTTGGGAATGCCGGCCTGCCGGAGGATGCCATACAACTCATCACTGATACTGACCGGGAAGTGATAAAGGAATTCATGCGTCTTAGGGAATATGTGGATGTATTGATCCCAAGGGGAGGCGCAGGATTAATAAAAACCGTTGTGGATAACAGCACCATTCCGGTCATTGAAACCGGAACTGGAAACTGCCATATTTTTGTCGATGAATCCGCTGATTTTGATATGGCCTTAGATATCATATTCAACGCAAAGACCCAGAGGATCGGAGTGTGCAACGCCTGCGAATCTTTGGTCATTCACAGGGCAATTGCCCCTCAGTTCCTGCCCTTATTAAAAGAGCGCCTATCTCAGAAATCTGTTGAGATCCGGGCGGATGAGGAAGCCTGTACCATGGCAGAAGGATTTGTCCCTGCCGCCGAGGAAGATTGGGGCCGTGAATACCTGGACTATATTTTGTCCTTAAAGCTTGTTGGTTCTGTGGAGGAAGCTATTTCTCACATTAACCGTTATAACACCAAGCATTCCGAATCCATTATTACATCAGATTATAACAATGCCCAGAAGTTTTTAAATGAAACCGATGCTGCAGCTGTTTATGTCAACGCATCCACCCGGTTTACTGACGGATATGAATTCGGTTTTGGCGCTGAGATTGGAATCAGCACCCAGAAGCTCCATGCAAGAGGCCCTATGGGGCTTAAGGAGCTGACGACCACCAAATATATCATATATGGTGACGGCCAGGTACGTCCATAATTTTGCAAAGCATTTCTTAGAGACTGCTGTCTCCAATAAAAATGGCTGTGAGAAGGAAATTTCTTTCTTACAGCCATTTTTATTGGAAAAAGTAATACGTTTGTTAAATAGCCCTTTGTTGGAAAATGAAAGGTCAGCTTTTAAATCCTAGCAACATCTTAGCGTCAGAAATTCTTCATTTTATGTGAGAATTATGATGTTACAAATACTAGTTACAAAGGAGAAAAGTCATGGATTTTTCACTGCTTATTGGTATCATTATCGGAATAGGTGCCCTTTTGACAGGTTTTGTTATGGAAAAAGGCGCCATATATTCTTTATTCCTATTAAGCCCTTTTATTATAGTGGTAGGAGGAACAATCGGTGCTGTCATTGCTTCCTATTCTCTCAACGACATAGCTATGGCTATGCGGGCCATGTTTAGAAGTTTTAAGCATCCCCATTCAGCCAGCCTGGAAAAAATGATTGCTAAAATATCAATGATTGCGACCCGCTACCGGGCGGAGGGAGTCACTTGCATGGAAGATATAAGCAGGGATCCGGAACTGAATCAGGAGGAATATCTGCTTCTTAAAGAAGGCCTGGTTCTTATACAGGAATTAAAGTCGCCGGAATCCATCCAGTACACTCTGGAATCTGATATCAGAGCTTATGTCCAGCAAAAAAGCATTGAAGCAAGTGTATTTGAGGCTGCCGCTGGATTTTCTCCTACTATGGGAGTTATAGGTACCGTTATGGGACTGATCATGGTACTTGCTTCCGGCTTTGAGGACCCATCAGAGCTTGCAGGTTCCATCGGTACTGCGTTTGTTGCAACCCTCTATGGTGTGTGTTTCGCCAACCTGATTTACATGCCAATTGCCAACAAATTAAAAACACAGCTTAAGAGAAAGCATATTCAAAAAGAAATGATCGTGGATGGCGTATGCATGATTGCCAACGGTAATACCTCCCGAAATATTGAAAATGAGCTGGCCCTTTATTTCCAGGCTTTTTCAGATGGAGCCAAACGGTACAAACAGGGAATTGAAAACTAACATTGGGAGGGATAAAGGATGCGCAGAAGAGTCGTGGAATCAGAAGTAGAAAAAGATAATTCGGAGCGGTGGCTTCTTACATATTCTGATATGATCACATTGCTTTTGGCTTTGTTTATTATCATGTACGGCATGAGTTCGGTTGATACGATGAAGCTAAAAGAAATGTCCCATGGACTTGAACAGGTTTTAAACCATACAGATCAGGTGAACGGTTCTGCTGCAGGAGGCAACATTTCTGTTTCTGCAGATAATCTGGACAATGTCTACCAGGCCTTGAAAGCTTATATCGCAGACCGCGATCTGGGGAACATGATCAACGTATCTTCCAACGGATCAGCTGTAAGCATACATTTAAAAGATGCCATGCTGTTCCAACCGGATACAGCTATTCTGCTCCCTGACAGCAAGCCGGTCATTCAGGAAATCAGCAGCAGCCTTGAAGCCATTTACGGTGACATCAACCACATTACGATTACTGGTAATACAGCCGATTTAGGCCATCATGATGCTGCTAATGAAGCGGATTCCTGGCAGCTGTCCGTAAACAGGGCAGTGGCAGTCTTAAACCAGATGACTGCTATGGGACTTGAGCCGGCCAAAATGTCCATTGAGGGAAATTCCCATTACAATCCCATTGCCTCCAATGATACAGAAGAGGGGAGAACGAAAAACCGCCGGGTAGAAATTACCATTACAGGACGGGCTAATTAAGGGGATTTCGTACATACTATGAATAATCTCCTGGATTGCGCTGATTATTGTTTGACAATTTTATATATTTATGATAGACTACGGGCATATAAAGCGAAATGAGGTGAAAGGATGATTTAATAATTCTTGCTGAAGTAACTGCATGATTAAGAAGGAAAGGACATTGCCTTTTTTTGTCATGCCTGTTTTGCAAGAATATTATTTCATTCTCATACCCTTTTTATGTCATAATAAGACATGGATAAAGCAGAAATTTTGCCCGTCGGGCTTGTTTTGATGCGAACGGCTGTGAGAAAAAGGATTCTTGCAGTCGTTTTTTGTGCGGAAATTTTATTTTCCTGCCCGAATGGAGGAATATCTATGTCATTAATACAAGTCACTGATTTGTCATTCACCTATGAAGGAAGCCCAAACCCAGTCTTTGAGCACGTTTCCTTTCAAATTGATACAGATTGGAAGCTGGGCTTTACAGGAAGAAACGGAAGAGGAAAGACCACATTTTTAAATCTTCTGATGAACCGGTATCAATATACGGGGACCATTGTTTCCAATGTCCTGTTTGATTACTTCCCATTTCCTGTACCGGATGAGGAACTGAACACTTTGGAAATTCTGGATTCTCTCCTTGGGGATTATGCTTTTTGGGAGCTTAAAAGAGAATTATCCAGGCTGAAAGTTTCCGAGGATGTGCTATACCGCCCGTTTTACACGCTTTCAAACGGGGAAAGGACCAAGACCCTCTTAGCAGCCCTGTTCTTAAGGGAAGGCCATTTTCTGCTGATCGATGAGCCGACCAATCATCTGGACCGGGAAGCCAGAGAACTGGTGAGCCAGTATTTAAACAGCAAAAAGGGATTTATCCTGGTATCCCATGACCGGAAATTCCTTGATGCATCCGTGGACCATATCCTGTCCATAAACAAAACCAACATTGAAGTTCAAAAAGGCAATTTCACATCCTGGTATGAGAACAAGCAAATGCAGGACCAGTTTGAACGGTCTGAAAACCAGCGGTTAAAAAAGGACATCCGTCATTTAGAGGCGGCCGCAAGGCAATCAGGGGACTGGGCAGACCAGGTGGAATCAACAAAGATCGGAAAAAAGTCCATGGTCCGCGAAAAATCCATTGATACACGGGCCTATGTTGGTGAAAAATCCAGGCGCATGCAGATGCGCAGGAAGAATCTGGAACACAGGCAGGACCGTGCCATTGAGGATAAAAAGGGCCTGTTAAAAAATATAGAAGAGGCGGAGGATCTTAAGCTTTATCCTTTGAAATACCACTCTTCCAGAATTCTATCCTTAAAGGAGGTTGTTCCATGCTATGATATGCCTGTCTGTGAGCCGGTCAGCTTTACCCTGGAACAGGGACAGCGCATATCCTTGCAGGGGAAAAACGGCTGTGGAAAATCCAGCATACTGAAGCTGATCCTGGGCGAAGACGTTACAGGTGAAAGTATTTCCTATGAGGGGGATAAGGAGACAGCCAGCGGCCTTAAAATTTCCTATGTATCTCAGGATACTTCATTTTTAAAAGGAAGCCTGACAGAATACTCCCGGGAAATCGGTATCGAAGATCCCCTGTTTAAAGCGCTTCTGCGCAAGCTGGATTTTTCCAGGGAGCAATTGGAGAAACCCATGGAATCCTATAGCGAAGGGCAGAAGAAAAAGGTTCTTATCGCCCGCAGCCTCTGTGAGCAGGCCCATCTGTATATCTGGGATGAACCTCTTAATTTCATTGACGTATATTCCAGGATTCAGATCGAGAATCTGATCCTTAAATTCCAGCCGACCATGGTGCTTGTGGAGCATGATGATGCATTTACCGGGAAGGTGGCAACTGAAGTAGTGGAGATCCATGATCATAGGGAATAAAAGCTGTAAATTGCCCTATTTATACAAAAGTTAGGCGTTGACACAGGAATAAATTAGTGATATTATACCTATGTGTAAGAAAGAAAAAATCAGAAATAACAAAGCAGTTATTTCTTGAGTTATGTTACTGATAAGCAGGCAGAACTCAGATTGCATATTAATCAGCCCATTTTTTTCCTGGGTTAGTTGGTATGTAATCTGAGTTTTTTTTCTGGAAAGGAGTACACGGTGCGGGTAAAAAAGATACTGAATAATAACATTGCAATTGTTGAAAAAGGAGGCCATGAATCCATCGTCTTTTCATCAGGGATTTCTTTCAGAAAAAAAGTTGGCCAACAAATTACAGACTCTGAAATTGAAAAGACGTATGTATTAGATTCAAAAGACCGCCTTGAGCATTTAAGCTATTTGCTCACCAATACCGATGATAAAACCATTGGTCTGATTAATGATTTAGTTGATTATGGTGAAAAAATATTAGAACAAAAAGCAAATGATTATTTATATCTGGCCTTACTTGACCATATTACTTTTGCCTGGAAACGAGGGAAAAAAAATCAGTTTATCCGCAGCCCTTTATCCTGGGAGGTTCAAAAGTTTTATCCGGTATATTATAAAATCGGCCTCCATGCGTTACAGATGATGAGGGAATGCTATCAAATTGATTTTCCTGATGACGAAGCTGTTTCAATCGCCTTACACTTTGTAAATATCCAGGAAGAAAAATCTTTTCTGGATGAAAAAATTAAAGATATGGAAACGCTGCAGGATATGCTGAACATTATCAAATATCATTTTAATCTCTCCTTTGATGAATCTTCAATGAACTATATGCGGTTAGTAACGCATCTTCAATATTTTATTGAACGCTTAAGAAAAGATAAGCATCATGGACAAAGTGATTCCATTTTGTTTCAGCAGGTAAAGGAGATCTACCCCTATGCTTATACAGCAGCAGAAAAAATTGATATTTATGTGAAGAAAAAGTTTAATCAGTATTTATCGCAAGATGAATATGCGTATTTAATGATACACATTAACCGCATTTTGGAAAGAAAGGAAAACGAATCATGAAATACCAACAATTTAATCAGCAGATTATTGACTTAATCGGCGGTAAAAACAACGTACAGGCAGTTGTTCACTGTATGACACGTTTACGTTTTACTTTAAAAGATAAAAGGAAAGCTAAGACAGAGGAAATTAAAAATTTAAAAGGCGTTATCGATGTGGTCGATAACAATGTGGCTTATCAGATTATTGTGGGAACTCACGTAAATGACGTATATAAAGAATTAATCGATATGCTTGGCATTAGTGCCGGAGAAGATGGTTCACAGAAACGCAAGAATAAGAATTTTGTAAAGGCTGCTTTAGACGTTGTGTCTGAATCTATGAACCCTATATTGGAACCAATTATTTGTGCAGGATTGCTTGCAGCGTTTTTATCCATTGTTTCCCTTACAGGGCTTATTTCTCCTGAGAGCCCCACATACCAAATATTTGATGCTTTAAGAAATGCTGTTTTCTATTTCCTGCCTATTTTTATGGCAATGAGCTGTGCCAAACGATTAGGGGTAAGTCCTTACCTGGCAGTGGCTTTAGCGGCAACCATTTTATCCGGGTCAATTAACGGAGCAGAAGGTCTGACCTTATTTACCATTCCATTGCCTCAAATTACCTATTCCAATAGCTTTATACCTATTTTATTAGCTGTTTGGTTTATGGGATATGTAACAAAATATGTAAAAAGGATTGTTCCAACAGCCTTACAGTACTTTTTAACTCCTTTG